>CAWBCX010000060.1:0-231989 GCA_963787265.1 uncultured Alphaproteobacteria bacterium
GCGTATGGCGAAGCGTCCGTCGCCAGCTTCGCGTGAGAACGAACCGATCGACCGGAATGCGGATGGGAACACAAGCATCGCAGCCGGGCAGGTGGTCGATAGGCAGATTCGCGACCGTCGGAAGCCGGCAAGCACGAGGTGGTCGTGGCTGTCGACGGCCGCCTCATCCTCCAGCGACATCGACGAGGCCTGCGCTTCAACCTGTTCTCGAGGTAGGGGCAGGCCGCCAGATCGGTGCTGAAGTAGAAGTTCATCAGGTCAAGGGTTCACCAAGCGATGCCGCCAGCCACGCCGTGGGGCAACTCATGTCACGATATCGCGCCACGGTCCGCGCAGAGAAGGAGAAGGTAGGCAGTGAAGGGCGGATTAAAAGGCGTCGTCTCGGATTGCCCGATCAGGATCATCTGTTGACCTGAGCCTATCGTTTGGTCGACGTTTGGCATGACGTGATTTTTCGCGAGAAGCTGGAATGGACGTGCGCATTGTCGACGTCGAGGGGCCGGATCGCCGCTATCGGATGAGCTACACCGTCTTTGGTCGGGAGAACGCGGCGCGCACCATCATCTGCGTCCACGGGTTGACCAGAAATGGCCGCGATTTCGACATGCTGGCGACGGCGCTTGCAAGCGATGCCCGCGTGGTTTGTCCCGATGTCGTCGGGCGCGGGCAAAGCGAGTGGCTGGACGATCCCGAGGCCTATGCCGTGCCGACCTACGCCGGCCACATGCTGCAGCTCATCCAGCATCTCGGTGCCGGCAAGGTCGACTGGATCGGGACGTCGATGGGCGGGCTGATCGGGATGGGGATCGCCTCGATGGAGACCAGCCCGATCGAACGGCTGGTGCTGAACGATGTCGGCCCCTTCCTTCCCAAGGAGGCGCTGACCCGGATCGGCGCCTATCTCGGTCTCGATCTCAGTTTCGACAGCCTGGCCCAGCTGGAGACGCATCTTCGCCAGATTTATGCCCCGTTCGGACCGCTGACCGATGAACAATGGGCGCATCTTGCGAGGTTCAGCGCAAGGACCCGGGACGATGGCAAGATCGTTCTTGGCTATGATCCGAAGATCGCGGTCCCTTTCCGGGGCGCCGAGGTCGACGATGTGGATCTCTGGCCCGTCTGGGACGACATCAGCTGCCCGACCCTGCTCATTCGCGGTGCGGCAAGCGATCTGCTCCTGAAGGACACGGCGTTGGAGATGACCGGGCGAGGTCCGAAGGCGGATCTGGCCGAGATTGAGGGTGTCGGTCATGCGCCAGCGCTGATGGCTCAGGATCAGATCGAGCAGGTCAAGGCCTGGCTTGGTTAGTCCGGAAACGCCGGCCGGAGGCTGACAGCTGACCTGGCGCTGTGACCAAGACTGAAGATCAGAGCCCGATCATCAAAGGTCGTGATCATACCTACTAGAACGGCATGAAGGCTTCGGTGACGAACACCAGACCGACACCGGCGACCACGCCGCCGGCGATGCGGATCTTGGTCATGGCTCTTTCGGTCAGGTCGGCAAATCCCTGGATCGCGAAGCCGACGCCGACGGCGAGGGCATATTGGATGGCGGCGAAACCGAAGAGATAGGCCAGGAGCGGCGTGGTCTCGGCGCCGAAAATCGCCTCGCCATAGGCAAAGCCATGGAAGAGGCCGGCTGTAGCGAAGAGTGATGCCAGGACAAGCGCCGGCAGCTTGCTGCCGCTGACCACCAAGGCACCGACGAGCACGACGGAAAGAGCGATCACCGTTTCCACGGCCGGCAGGCCGATCGAGGCGAGGTGGACGGCAACCCCTGCGATCGTCGCACCGATGAAGGCAAGCGGCAGGGTGAAGCGGCGACCAAGGATCAGGGCGAGCAGGCCGACGCCGATCACGAAGGCGAAATGGTCGAGGCCGATGATCGGATGGCCGATGCCGGAAAGCAGGCCCTCGGTGAAGGTCCTGGGGGTGACGCCGCCCATCGGATGGTGGGCAAGTGCCGGCGTGATCGAGCCGATCATGCCGAGTGCTGCTGTTATGATGGTCTTGGAATTCAACATCTTGCCCATGGGTCCATTCCCAAAAAATACGGGCGGGCGGTGCGATGATCACAAGGTCAAAACCTTGTCGGATCGCAATGGCACACCCCGTCCATTGTTGCTCCCTGGTCATCGGAGATGACCAACGTCGCGCCGGCAGGTCTCCTGGCTCACGGCCCCGACCGCTCCACCTTCCCGGATCTTTCCTCCACTTGCCGGAAAAAATCCAGTGGCATGCAGCATGAGCGGGGGTCTTGCCGTTTACAGTTGCGGGGGCAGCCGCGGCTTGGTCCGAACGTCCCGGACGCACCGCGTTCCCTTTTCATCCAGCAAAGGAACCGTTGCGCGGCGTCACCATAGCCTTGTGCGTCAGGCAAATCCATAGCGCTTTTCGTGTTAAAGAAAGAGCCGGACGCTTTCGCGCCCGGCTCTCCGATCAGGTCAGGTGCCTGAAGCTTACTTGATCGCGATCGGCGTGCCGGTCGAGCCGGTGGCGCCGGCGATCGGCGTCGGCGCGAAGATGTAGGTGAAGACGTAGGTGCCGTCGTCCACCAGCTGCGTCAGACGCAGGTTCTCCTGGTTGACGATGCCGTGGCGGGTCTGGAGCATGCGAGTGGACGCAGAACGCGCAGCCCGTCCTCGCCCGGATAGGGCACGGCTCGGTGGCGTCCAGGTGTCGCCGCCGGTCACGCCCGCCTGCACCGTGTCGGACAGACCCAGCGCGCACGTCCAGCACAGATGCCGGGTTAGCCGGCGTTGAACTTGGCGTTGTCCTGATCCAGTGCTTCCCCAGCCGATAGCGGAACAGGACCGCGTCGCCGGGCATGAACTTGAAGTCCTCCATGCCCTGCTTCTCCAGCGCGGCGTTGACGTCGTCCATCGTGGCGCAGTGCCGGCTCTCCATCGACGTCGACGCCCTTGCGCGCCGGCAAGGTCGATCAGGATGCCGCGCGCGACGATCGGATGCAGCTTCTCGATGCCGAGCTTCGTCAGACCGGAGGCCGTCGCGATCTCGGATTCCGTGAAGCCGTTGTACTAGCTGATCTCGGACCGATCGCCGTCGCCGTCCGACCTGCACGCCGATGTGGCCGAGCCCGTCGAACTGGGTGCCGACCTGGCCGATTTCGGTGGCCAGGAAATCGTCATGGTAGACGATCTTGTTGGCGCCGAACGGGCCGCCGGTCGGGGCCGCCCGGGATGCGCAGCACGAACTTGCGGTCGCCGAACATCGGCATGGTCGCGGTGTAGTCGTGACCGAGCCGGTAGACCTTGCCGTCGGTGGCTTCGGCAAGCGCGCGCTTGACCACCTCGGGCTTGGTGTACCAGTTGGTCGAGCCGGCCTCGTCACCCTCGCCCCAGAGTGCGTTCGGCCACCATTTGGAGCCCAGCGGGGTTTCCATCTTGTCGCCATCGACCCAGGGCTTGCCGGCGCAGTCCTTCCAGTTTTCCGGGCTGCATTCGGCAGACGCAACACCGCTGGTGATCACCAGCGAGCCTGCGGCCACTAACATCGTCCGTAGTCCGAGCATGCGGATACCTCCCTGTTTTTGAGACGATTATCTCACAACTTTACCATGCGATTCGTCGAGGGCCAGGGGATAACACTGCGGGTCTGGTTTTTTTTGCGATGCACTCTCTGGCATCGAAATGGGCTTTGCGGGCATGATCGTCCTGACGAGGCGATGGGATGGACATGATGGATCGCAAAGGTCTGATCGACGCCCTCGGCGACATGCCGGTGATCACCGACGCGACCAGGCTGCGCCAGAAAAGCCGGGATTTTTATTGGTACAGCCCGGTGCTCAAGCGCCAGCTCGATGACGTGGTCGCCGATCTCGTGGTCGAAGCGCGCAGCGAGGCCGATGTGATCAAGGTCCTCGCGACATGCCATGGGCGCGGCGTACCGCTGACCGTGCGCGGCGGGGGAACGGGCAATTACGGCCAGGCGATGCCGCTCAGGGGCGGCGTCGTGCTCGATCTCTCCAAGCTGCACCGGATCAAGGCGATCGAGTTCGGCAAGGTGCGCGCCGAGGCCGGCACCAAGCTGCACCGGATCGATCAGGCCTGCCAGGAACACTCCAGGCAGGAGCTGCGCTTTCATCCCAGCACCCTGAAGATGGGGACGATCGGCGGCTTCGTCGCCGGCGGGTCCTCCGGCATCGGCTCGATCACATACGGCCTTCTGCGCGATCCCGGCAACATCCTGATGACGCGGGTGGTGACCATGGAGGAGGAGCCGCGCATTCTTGAATTGCGCGGCAGCGATATCCAGAAGGTCAACCACGCCTACGGCACCAACGGCGTGATGACCGAACTGGAGATGCCGCTGGCCCCCGCCTATGAGTGGGTCGATCTGATCGTCGGTTTCGACGATTTCATGGAGAGCGTGCGTTTCGCCGATGCCCTGGCCCACGAGGACGGCATCCTGAAAAAGCTGATCACGCCGCTTGCCGCTCCGATCGGCGAGCGCTATTTCCGCGCGTTGAAAAACCGCATCCCCGACGGCAGACATCTGGTGCTTCTCATGGTCGCCGAGCAGAGCATGACGGATTTCGCTGGACCTGCTTGACGATGGCCGGGCAGAGGTCCTGCTACGGCGGTTCGCCTCGGACCCTAAGAGGAAAGGATTGCCGATCTACGAGCTTTCCTGGAATCACACGACGCTGCATGCGCTCAAGATTGATCCCGCTATCACCTATCTGCAGATCCTGTATCCGCCGGGCGAGCATCTGAAGCGGGTGCGGCACATGCACGAAAAATTCGGCGACGAGGTGATGGTGCATCTGGAGTTCGTGCGCTTCGGCGGGCAGGTCGCCTGCTTCGGCTTGCCGATCGTGCAGTTCACCACCGAAGAGCGGCTGGACGAGATCATTCGAGTATCACGAGGATCATGGCTGTCCGGTGTTCAACCCTCATGCCTACACTTTGGAGGAAGGGGGGATGAAGCAGGTCGATCGAACCCAGCTCGCGTTCAAGCGGGAGGCCGATCCGAAGGGGCTGATGAACCCCGGCAAGATGATAGGCTGGGATGATCCGGACTATCAACCTGCTGATCGCCGATCCTATCTCTACAAGTCGCTTGATGCGCGCTGATGCGAATCCTCGTTGTTTACGCCCATCCGGTCGAGACCAGCTTCGCGGCGGCGATCCATCGGCAGGTGCTGGAAAAGCTGGCTGCGCGTGGTCATGAGGTCGAAAATCTCGATCTCTATGCGGAAGGCTTCGATCCGGTGCTGTCTCGCGCCGAGCGCATCGATTACCAGGTCGAGGGCGACCATCGAAATGTCATCGAAGCGCATGTGGCGCTGATCAAAGGGGCCGAAGGGCTGGTGTTCGTCTACCCGACCTGGTGGTACGGTCAGCCGGCGATCCTGAAGGGGTGGCTGGATCGGGTCTGGCTGCCCAAGATCACTTTCGAACTTCCCGAAGGCCCGGGGCCGGTCAAGCCGCTGATGCAGCATATCCGGCTGCTCGGCGGCATCTCGACCTATGGAGCGCCCTGGATCTGGACGCGCTGGGTCGGCGATCCAGGCAGACGGATCATCATGCGCGGCATCAAATCCCTTTGCGCCAGCCGCTGCCGGACCTTTTGGCTGGCGCATTACGAAATGGATCGGTCGACGGAAACGAGCCGAAGCGCCTTCCTCGATAAAATCGATCGCCGTCTCGACCGGCTCTAGGCAGAAGCGTCAACGGAACAACGCTGCTGCCATCGACGACCTCTCACGCCGCTATTGCGGGTTGCCGTTCTCGTCGAGAAGCAGCAACTCGTCGCTCGGATCGAGCTGGTCGTCATTATAGGACAGCAGCTGATCGTCGGAGAGATCGCCAGCCGGTGCTGCGGCGGCTGGTGCAGGCGCTGCGGCCGGTGCAGGTGCCTCGGCGGCTGGCGCTTCGGCGACAACCGCCGCTTCGGCAGGTGCTGCCGGAGCGGGTGCTGCTGCTGCCGGTTCTGCGGCTGCGGGAGCCGATGCCGCGGCGGGTGCGGCGGCGACGATGACCGGTGACGGCTGCGCCAGTTCCTCCGGCGTCAGCTCCTCGCGTGGCGCCGGAGGCGAGGGGGCGATGGCCGCGACGGCGGCGGGGTCTGAGGGGTCTGCGGCGACATCGGCAGGCGGCGCGGCAGGCGCGCCTGCCGGGTCAGGCGCTGCTGCCGCCACCGCAGCTGCGGCAGGCGCCTCCGGCGCGGGAGCGGGGGGCACCGCTGCGGGCTGGGCTGCGGCATCGGGTGCCGTCTCCTCCGAAGGGACGTCTGTTGCCGCCTGGAGATCGGCTGACTGGGTCGGCGTGCTCAAGACACTGACTTCAGGACCGGTCGCGGTCGATCCGCCGGTGCGCCGCGGGCAGCCAGGAGTTCGGCGCCGACCTGCTCGATGGTGAGGTTGAGGTCTTCCATCCGCGTGCCGAGCGCCGTCATCTGGGCTTCAATGCCGTCAAAGCGCCGTTCGGTTTCCGATGTCTGATCCTTCAGATGGAAGATATCGTTGGCGATCCAGACCAGACCGGAGAGCAACAAGGCGCCGAAGATCGCGGTTGTCCAGGCCATCATGTTCTGCGCGCGGCGCAGATGATCGTGGGATTGCCCCAGATGCTCGACCGAACTGTTCAGATCCTGGATCGTCCATTGGAGCGATCGAACCGCACCGGTCATGCCGGCTGGCGGTGTCTTTAGTGCTGTGGCCATAAAGTTACCCGCTGATCGTCGTTTCGAGTTTCCGTAACAGCTTGCTCACTTTGGTAAGCGACTGGGAATCAGCGTTCGCGCAGTCCCGAGCCTTATTGTTTAATTTCCAACCCCTCGATGAACAAATGCAAATTCCGGCAGCTTATTCCATCGCACCAGCACGAAATTTGTCGCGGCGGATTGACGGCCGGCTGCTCCCGCACGTCCAAAGAGGAGCTTTGAGATCGCTAACGTTTTAGCTGCAAATCCCCTGACAATCAATCGTCAAAGGAAAGCGTTCATCCAGCATTCGGCGCGGCCGTTCGGCCTGTTGCTCGGTCACGGCGTGAGCCCGGCTTCGGTTCTGACGGGTTGACATCGACACCCGCGCTGTTCGAGAACCGCTGTCAGCGCTCGACCAGGCGTGTGAGCGGGTAGCGAGCCATCTCGATCAGGAGTTCGACCAACGCGCCCGCCGCGTGTTCCACCAGGAGGCGGCCTTTTTCGCCATCGGCCGCAGCCGCGTTGCCGCAAGCGCCCGAGCTTTGCAGGTCCTGTGCCGTCCAGCCCATGCGGCCGGCGCCGATCGGGGTCAGTCGGCGATAGCCCTCTTTCTCGAGATCAGCCATCAGCGGCTCGAAGTTCCGGGCCTTGCTCATGTCCACCAGATCGGCGTGGAGGTGGAGCATCATCGACGTTTCAATGGCGCCGGCGTGGATGTCGACTTTGATCTCGTTGTCCGTAAACAGGCCGCTCGGCATGCCGGCAGCAAACCAGCTATAGGCCATGACCAGCATTTTTTCGCGAATTCGGAGGTCCCGGGCCACCACATCCATGATCGCAACCTGGCCGCCGTGGCTATTGAACAGGACAAGCTTCTTGACGCCGGATCTTGCCACCGAGGCGCCGATCTCAGTCCAGAGCCGTGTCAGCGTTTCTGCACCGAGCGTCAGCGTTCCGGCAAAGTCCTGATGCTCGTCGCTCTTGCCGACCGGCAGCATCGGAAGGACCATGACCTCCAGATTTTTCGGTATGTTTTCCAAGGCGTGATCGATGATCCCTTGATTGATCATGGCATCGACGCCGAGCGGCAAATGCGGTCCATGCTGTTCGATCGCGCCAACCGGCAAGATCGCGACGGCGCGTTCACCATCCAATCGCTCGATATCCGAGCTTTTGCAGGCTTGCCAAAGATGTGCCGGCTTGATCGTCATGGTCTCTCGCTTTAAGCGCGATATCGGCTTTTTTGGGTTAAGAGATGGTCCGAACGAACGTTAGTGCATGACATGGAGTTGTCCTGATGATCAAGCGTCTCACCCCACCGACAATCCATCCTCCGCTGGCCAATTATGCTCACGCCACCGAAGTGCCGGCAGGGGCCAGGTGGCTGGTGCTGTCGGGACAGCTCGGCATTGCTGCCAACGGGGAGATTCCAAAGGGAGTGGCAGCCCAGGCGGATATCTGCTTTCGCAATATCGGCGTCATTCTCCAGAAAGGAGCAATGGATTTCGGCGATATCGTCAGGATCAGCACCTTTCTCGTCGATGAGGCCGATCTTGCCGATTACATGGCCGTGCGCGACCGCTATGTCGCCGATCCGGTGCCGGCATCAACTCTTTTGGTAGTTAAATCTTTCAGTAAAAAACAATTTAGAGTTGAAATAGAAATCATTGCCGCTAAGCTCGACGGTCAGTTGATCTGATGAACGATATGAGGTGGCGATGTGGTGGTCGCGCGTTGGGCGGTGGTTGCGGATAGGTCCGGCGCTGCTGCTCTTGTCAGGAGAAACGGCGTTTGCCGCGGCGGGGGATCCGTGGGAAATCGCTGGCGACCATGTCAATCTGCGCAGAGCGCCGGCAACGTCCGCCGAGATCAAGCGGCAACTGAGCGACGGCCAACAGGTCATCGAGCGCCGCCGCCAAGACGAATGGTATGAGGTTGAAATCATTGGCCAAGGCGGTCTCCTGGGTTGGGTCCATGAGTTCCTTGCTTCGTCGTGATTTCCAGGTAACGCCGGCGGCAATGCCGGCAGGGCGCGATCAGCCGGACCTCGCAGTGTGGCAGGCGGTCAGGGCCAAGCCGCAAGCCCCGTTCATCGCGCCGGATGAAGACGCCGTCATCGATGAAATGCTGGACTATGTGAAACGGCGAAAGAAGCTGCCGAGGGAGCCGGTAAAGCCGAAAGTCGGACAAAGCGGACGTGAGATCATCGGCCCTGTGCCGATCAGAAATCCGGGTGATCAAAGCCGCGTGCCGACCGAGCTGGTGCTCGCCTCGGGCAGCTTGCAAGACATGGTCGACCCGGAGGCGATGGAAACCTTCCGCGACAGCGTTTCCTACCTCAACAATCGCGCATGGAGTGTTGCTGGCATCAAGCTGTTCTCGGAAATCGAGCCTATCGGCGGCGGTGTCGTTCAAGTGAAGACCACGGACGATTGGTTCGAGGTGCCGTCCATCGGCCAGAAAAGCTACCTCAATACCCTCCTGGATCGCTGGTCCAGCGCCAAGGCCGACGGCGGCCCTGCCGGTATTATGCTGGTGGATGCCGACGGCGATCTCTTGATGCACCAAACCAAGCCTTAGGGCGCACGGCGGTCTCGTTGACTTGATTGAACATTTCCTGGTGATATGAATGCCGCTTCGAGCCTATGGGGAAAGCGGGGCGATGACCGACACCTTGCTGCGCGAGATTGGCGACGCCTTCGGTCTCGACCGTGACGCTCTGGTCCGGATTGTTGGCGAAGGCACGCTTCCATCCTGTTTCGACGTGACACCCTTGGCAGCGATGTCGATCGGCATGGCAGGCGTGATGGTTTCGCGTTTGGCGGCTGGCAGTGCTGCTGCGCCGGCTGTCGTCTTCGTCGACCGGAATCTGGCCTCGCTCTGGTTTGGCTTGAGCCTTCGCCCGATCGGCTGGCGGCTGCCGCCGATTTGGGACGAGGTTGCGGGTGACTATCAGGGCAAGGATGGCTGGATCCGGCTGCATACCAATGCGCCCCATCACCGCGCCGCCGCGATCGCCGTACTCGGCGTCGAGGAGCATCGGGATGCCGTGGCACGTGCCGTTGCTGCATGGGATATCGAGAGGCTGGAAACGGCGGTCGTCGAGGCTGGCGGCGCCGCCGCAGCCATGCGGCGTTTCGAGAACTGGGCAGAGCACCCGCAGGGGACGGCGGTTGCCAAGGAGCCTCTCGTGATCTGGGAGGAGCACGAGAGCGTGGCGGCGAAACCTTTGCGTGGGCGCGATCAGCGTCCCCTCGCGGGCCTGCGCGTGCTCGACCTTACTCGTGTGCTCGCTGGACCTGCGGCGACGCGTTTTCTCGCCGGCTTCGGCGCCGATGTCTTGCGCATCGACCCGCCGGGCTGGGACGAGGCGGTGGCCGTTCAGGAAATGACTGTGGGCAAACGATGCGCGCGGCTGGATCTCCGATCCGGTGAGGATCGCATGACCTTCGAGACGCTTTTGGCGGACGCCGATGTGCTCGTTCATGGTTATCGTGCCGAAGCGCTGGCAAGGCTGGGCTATGGTCCGGAGAAGCGCCGTGCTCTGAACCCGGGGCTGATCGACGTGTCCTTGAATGCCTATGGCTGGTCCGGGCCTTGGTCCGGACGCCGCGGTTTCGACAGCCTGGTGCAGATGAGCAGCGGCATCGCCGATTTCGGCATGAAGAGGGCAGGGGCGGACAAACCTGTTCCGCTGCCGGTGCAGGCGCTCGATCATGCCACCGGTTATTTCATGGCAGCCGCCGTGCTCCATGCGCTTGCCTTGAGGCAGAGAGAGGGCAGGGTGTTCTCCGCCCGTTTGTCGCTGGCGCGAACCGCGCATCTTCTGGCGGGGCATCGAAGCGATCAGCCGAGCGGCGCTTTGCCCGTGGCAACCGATGACGATCTCGATCCGCATATCGAGGAAACGGTCTGGGGGCCGGCCAGGCGCGTGCGCTTTCCGCTGATCATTGAGGGATTGGCGCCGCGCTGGTCCTATCCGGCGGGGCCGCTTGGCGCGTCGTCACCGCAATGGGCCGGATCGATCTCGTCGGGATAAGCGTAGGGGGCGTGTCAGTTGAGGTAGCCCCGATGCGATTATTCAAAGCCCCAAAAGCATAAACCCAATCTTCATGCAGAGCCATCATCCGAAAAAATCGTAAAGGAAGAGTTTACCTCGGCGCCGTCGGGATGGGCCAGGCTGGTCCGAGTTTGCTCCAGTATCGGACGACGTTGCTCTATCAGCCGTCACGGACGGCGAGTGTCTTCGCTGCCATGCCAGGATGATCCGGGTCGGGGATCGGGCTCGCGGCGAGAAGAGCTTGGGTATAGGGATGTTCCGGGCGTTCGAAGATTTGATCCGTCGGTCCTTGCTCGACGATTTTTCCCTGGTGCATGACCAGGACGCGGTCGGCGAAATGACGGACGACCGGGAGGTCGTGGGCGATGAAGAGGTAGGCGAGGCCGAATTTGTCCCGGAGGTTGCCTAGAAGATCGATGACCTGGGCCTGGATCGAGACGTCGAGCGCCGAGACGGCTTCGTCGCAAATGATGATCTCGGGCTGGAGGGCGAGCGCGCGGGCGATGGCGATCCGCTGGCGCTGGCCGCCGGAAAATTGGTGCGGGTAGCGGCGGGCGTGATCCGGGTGCATGCCGACCTGCTGGAGCAGGTCGGCAGTTCGCGAGGACCAGTCGCGTTTCGGCAGAACGTCTTTGTGAATGGCCCAGGGCTCGGCGATGATCTTCGCTACGGTCATGCGCGGGTTGAGGGAGGCGTAGGGATCTTGAAAGACCATCTGAACCTTCCGCCGAAGGGCCAGAAGGTCGGTAGGTGGCAGCGCGAAAATATCCTTGCCGCGATAGGTCGCCTGACCGAAGGTCGGTTCTTCGAGCCGAAGGAGCGTGCGTGCGAGGGTGGATTTTCCTGAGCCGCTCTCACCCACCACACCGAGCGTTTCACCGGCCGCAAGATCGAAACTCACCCCATCGACCGCGCGCACGACGTCGCCTGTCGCCCTTCGCATGAGCCCCTTGGTAATCGCATAATGCTTTGCCAGATCCCGAACAGATAGAAGGACAGGCGGGATACCATCCGAGCCATTCACCGAACCCAGCGCCGAGGTAGGTGCGCTTCGCACCCGCACCCGTGCGTTTGGAAGGGAGGAGATGAGGTGTTGGGTGTAGGGGTGTTCGGGGGCATGAAAGATTTGGCCGACGGGGCCGGTCTCGACGATTTTGCCTTTGTTCATGACGGCGACGCGATCGGCGATCTCGGCGACCACGCCGAGATCGTGGGTGATCAGGATCAGGCCCATGCCGGTTTCGGTCTGGAGCTCCTTCAAGAGCCGGAGGATTTCCGCTTGCACGGTGACGTCGAGGGCGGTGGTCGGCTCGTCGGCGATCAGGATATCGGGGCGAAACGCGAGCGCCATGGCGATCATGACGCGCTGGCGCTGGCCGCCGGAGAATTGATGCGGGTAGTCGTCGACCCGGCGTTCGGGCTCGGGGATGCCGACCCGGTCGAGGAGCTCGACGACTTGCTGCTTGACCGTCGATCCGGCTGCGTCATGCGCCGTGAGTGTCTCACCGATTTGCCAGCCGACGCTGTAGACGGGGTTGAGGTGGGCGAGGGTGTCCTGGAAGATCATGGCGATTTTCTGGCCGTTGATCTGCCGTCTTTCGTCAGCTTTCATGGCAAACAGGTTCTGGCCGCGCCAGAGAACCTGGCCTGACGTGATATAGCCGGGCGGACTGTCGATCAGGTTCATGATGGCGGCGGCGGAGACGCTTTTGCCGGAGCCGCTTTCGCCGAGAATGGCCAGGGTTTCGCCGGCATCGAGATGATAGCTGATGCCGTTGACGGCGTTGACGGTGCCGGCGGCGGTATGGAACTCGACGGCGAGATCCTGGACGCTCAGCAGGTGATCGCTCATCGAATGTCCAGCGACCGCCGCCCGGCGGGGTCGGCCGGGACTTCGAGACGCCAGCGCTGCTCGGGGTCGGCGGCGATGCGCACCCAGCTTGCGAGCAGATTAAGCGCCATGGTGGTGAGCATGATCGCAAGGCCTGGCCACAAGGCCAGCCACCAGGCGGTGGCGAGGTAGTTCCGGCCTTGGGCGACCATCAGCCCCCAGGTGATCTCCGGCGGCTGAATGCCGATGCCGAGAAAGGACAGCGCGGACTCGGCGAGCATGACGAAGGCGAAATCGAGCGTGGCGACGGTCATCAGGGTCGGCACCACCATGGGGGCGATGTGGCGAAGCAGGATCCGGGTGCGGCTTGCGCCCATGACCCGGGCGGCGCTTACGAACATGCGCTCGCGCACTTCGAGCACTTCGGCGCGCGAGGTGCGGAGATAGAGGGGGATGCGGGTCAGCGCCAGCACGAGAATCAGGTTGGCGACCCTGGGCTCGAACATGTAGAGCACCACGACGGCCATCAGGAGGGAGGGAAAACTCATGACGATATCGGCGAGGCGCATGATGACGTTGCCGAGCCAGCCGCCGGCATAGCCTGCGATCAGGCCGAGCGTGCCGCCGATGATCATGGCGGTGGCAACGGCGGCCGCGGCGACGCTCAGGGTATTTTGTGAGGCAACGATGATGCGGGCGAGGATACTGCGGCCGAGGGCGTCGGCGCCGAGGATGAACAGCCAGCCGCGCTCCAGATCGAAGGGCGGTGCGTTGCGCTGCTTCAGATCCATCTTGGTGGCGACGTCGTTGAGCAAGGAGGGGCCGAAGAGGGCGCAAAAGATCATAAGCAGCAGAAAGAGGGCTGCTGCGAACGCGAACTTATCGCGCCAAAGCAGCATAAAAACCTGTCGCCACGGCCGCTCGATCGGCGGCAGCGTCTCTGCCTCAATACTGGGTTCACTTGCCATCACGCGTGGCGGATGCGTGGATCGAGCATCGCGTAGGCGAGGTCGATCAGGATGTTCATGAGGAAGATGGCAATGGCGGTGACCAGGACCGCGGCCTGCACCACGGCGAAATCGCGCTGGAGCACCGCGTCGATCATCAGCTTGCCGATGCCGGGAAAGCCGAAGATGGTTTCGACAACCACGGCACCATTGACGATACCGGTTGCCTGATCGCCGGCAACGGTGATGACCGGCAGCATGGCGTTGCGCAAGGCATGGACGAAGATCACGGCGCGTTCGCGCACCCCTTTGGCACGGGCAGTCTTGACGTACGCCGAGGAGAGGGCGGTGATCATGGCGCCGCGCACCACCTGGACCAGAAGGCCGAAGGGGCGGATAACCAGGACGGCGATCGGCATCAGCCAATGCCAGGCGGTGCCCGTGCCCGAGGTCGGCAGCCAGCCGAGAGCGACGGCAAACAGCAGGATTGCCATGATGGCAACCCAGAACTCGGGCGCGCTGGCGCCGGCGAGCGTGGTGACGCTGGATACCCGATCGAACAGGCCGCGCGGCTTGTACGCGGCGAGGGCACCGATGACCAGGGCCAGCGAGATGACGATAACCATGGTCACGAAGGCCAGCCTCAGCGTGGTCGGGAAGGCTTCGAGAGCGATGTCGACGGCGGGGCGCCGCTGCCGGATCGATTCACCGAAATCGAGTTGCGCCAAGCCTTGGACGTAACGGCCGAACTGCGTGATCAGCGGCTCGTCGAAGCCGTGCCGCTCTCGAAATTCCTGGCGGGTCTCGAGCGAGGCATCGAGGGGCAAGAAGAGATTGGTCGGATCGCCGGTCAGGCGAACCAGAAAAAAGACCAGGACGATCAGCCCGATCAGGGAAAAGACGCTGTGAAGGGTACGTCGCCTGAGATAGGGTCCCAAGAACCTCGACTTTCAAAAACCGAGCGCGGCCCGGTTTGATCCGGGCCGCGCCGTCGGTATGGTTAGTTGAGGCCGATTTTAGCGATATGCAGTTCGCTGTTGGTCGAGATGTCCGGCGTGAACGTCACCCTTGGGCCGACGCGGGTGTAGCCGACCATGTGGAACATCGGGACGTCGGCTACGATCTCGTCGTTGATGATTCGAAAGGCCTCCTGAAACAGCTTCCTGCGTTCATCGCCGCTTGCTTCGCCGGCGCGGACGATGACGTCATCGAGCGCTGGATTTTCGGTCGTGGATTGAGCGCCTTCCGAATGGTATTTGTTGTACACCGTGAACACCGCATCGCCATTGTTGTTGTCGTGCTGGCTCTGCTGGACGATCGGCGGCCGGTCCTCGGCATAAGGCTTGGTCAGGTAGTCGACCCATTCGGCAACCTCCACCATCCGCAGCTTCACGTTCAGGCCGAGATCGAGATACATCGCGTGGATCGCTTCCATGATCTCGGTGGCGTTCGGGTAGATGTTGATCCGCCCGAGCAGCAGGATCTCGTTGTCCACCGGGACACCATCGGCACGCGCGTCGTCGAGCAGTTTTTTCGCCTCGGCCGGATCATAGGGCCAGACCTTTAAGTCGGGGTTGTGGCCGTTGATGCTGGGCACCACCAGCTGGGTCGCGGGGATGACGTCCGGACTCAGGATCGTGCCGCGCACGCCTTCGCGATCGAAAGCGAGGTTGAGCGCTTTTCTGACGCGCACATCGTCGAGCGGCGCCAGCGTGGTGTCGATGCGCAGGCGCGAGGTCTCCGAATTGGGGTAGCTGAAGTCGGTTGCGGAGTCGGTGGCGTCCTGCACGGCAATGTTGGCAGCGATATCGGCTTCGCCGGTCGCGACCATGGCGGCGCGCACCGCGCTCTCGGTCCGCCAGACATAGGTCGCTTTTGCGACCGCCGGCTGCTCGCCCCAGTAATCGGCATTGCGCACCAGCGTGATGCTCTCGCCGGGCGCCCAATTCTCGAACACGTAAGGCCCGGTGCCGGTCGGTTCGCGGGTCGGCTCGCCCATGGCTGTGTTCGGCGACACGATGGTGAAGGTGCCCATCATGGTCGGCAGGATCGGCACCGGGCTGTCGGTCGCGATATCGACGGTGAGGTCGTCGACGGCCGTAGGCGTAAGGCTGATATTGCCGAAGAACTTGGTGCGGACCTCGCAGTCGAGGGTCTCGTCCATGGTCCGATTGATCGCATAGACCACGGCGTCCGCATTCAAGTCCGCGCCGTCATGAAACTTGACGCCTTCGCGCAGCTTGAAACGCCAGGTCAGATCGTCGACCTGCTCCCACGAGGTGGCGAGCCGCGGGGTGATGCTGCCGTCGACCGGGTCGATCTCGGTCATGGTCTCAGCGACGTTCTGCTTGATCACCCGGCCGATGTTGGAGCGGCTTGCCTGACAAGGCTCAACCAGATCCAGCTCTTCCGAAAGCACGATGGTGACGTCGGCCTCGCCTTCGGCCAAAGCTGGCGTCAAAGCTCCAGAAGTCCCGATCGCCATGGCCGACAGAGCGCCCGCGACCAGCATGTGATGATGTCTCATCCCCGAAGGTCTCCCTGATTTTTTCATGTTTCGTGATGGTATCCTAGCGGGCGGAAGCTCGATCCTCAATCAGGTAATGGCCCCTTCCGTCAAGACCATAATATCAGCCGGTCGTCGGGGAGGCGGCCGATGAACGAACTGGTTTGTGCTCGCCATTCGTCGGGGCCGGCATTTTCGACGGTGATGTCATGGGGATAGCGGGTGTTGATGATGGCGACATCGCCGACCTTCGGGCAGAAGGTGAACGCTTCGGCCCCTTTGACGAAGTCATGATCGAGGTTCAGGGCGCGGGCCGGACCTTGGCCTGCTTTGCCGCCTTCCCGTGACACCGGCCGCCGGTAGGCGGTGGTTTCGCCGGTGTTGCCCGGCATGTCGAGATAGAGGTTCCAGCCAAGCTGATCGGTGATCCCGGCGATGGCATAGCCTTCTGCGGTGTGCGGCGCAAAGTCGTAGTGGAGATGGCCGCTCGTGGCACGCGTCTTGATACCGCCAGCGAAGTAGCGGCCGAAATCCGGCTCCTCGGCGATGTCGACGTCTGCCGGCCAGAAGCTCTGCAGGTGGTTCAGCATCCGTTCCAGCGGATCGAAGCCGGCTTCCTCGAAAATGGTCCCGACCGTCTGGTAGGAGGAAGGCACCATGTCGAAATAGCCGGCTTTGCTAGCGCCTGCATAGTTGGAAAAATTGGCACCCAGCAAGCTCATGCGCGAGGTCTCGGCCGCTTCGGCGTTATCGCCCTGGCGCCGGATCGCTGCGCAGCAGGCCCTGCATTCATCCTGGGTTGCAAAGGCTGCGATACGGATGGCCGGAATGTTGCCGGCAATCAGTGCGCGCAGGTTTTCCTCATTCAATGTCTCTGCCGGCGGTTGCCAGCTGTCGTTGTCAAGGACCGTCGCCATGACCGCCTCCGAAATTGGAAGATCACCTTATTGAAACTGGGTTGCTGCTTGACGTCTTCAATCCTGTTCGTCGACAGTTCCGCGAAAGCCGGCTTGCTGATCGACGTGGTTTGTTGTCATCATGGGCCGTGCCTTGTGAAACCACAACCGATCCAACCCACCTGGAGACCTGACGATGTCCATGGTTCACGTCATTGCCGTCATCACGACGAAACCCGGTATGCGTGGCAACGTGCTGGAGGCGTTCAACGCCAATGTTCCGGCAGTCCACGCCGAAGACGGCTGTATCGAATATGGAGCGACCGTCGATGTCGAGAACGCCGGCGATGTCCAGACCAAATATGGCGATGACACCTTCGTCGTGGTCGAAAAATGGTCGAGCCTGGAGGCCCTCAAAGCCCATATGGCAGCGCCCCATATGAAAGCTTACGGTGCCAAGGTCAAAGACATGCTGGCCGATCGTGCCGTTCACATCATGTCGCCAGCCTGAGGCCGGGGCATGTGATCGGCGGGAGAGAAATGGTGCCGCTTGCGTGACTCGAACACGCGACCCCGGCATTACGAATGCCGTGCTCTACCAACTGAGCTAAAGCGGCCTTTTCCAGAACTTGCTCATCCCTAGTATCACCCTCCTGAGGCATCGTCAATTTCGTGCTGGCTCAGCTGGCATTTTACTGAAAAACGCCGCATGCTCCGGCGAAATTTCAATCGGCTTCCAGAAAAGGAATGATCGTTCATGTCGGTCAACGACATCATCGTGGACGGTCTTGTGAACAACAAGATCGAGTTCGTCACCACTGTCCCTTGCAAGCAGCTTGCAGGCGTCATCGATAGGGTCGAGAACAATAATCGGATGATCCATGTTCCCGCCAACAAGGAAGACGAGGGGATGGGCCTTTGCGCCGGCGCGTTCATGGGGGGGAAGCGCGCCTGCATCATCATGCAGAACACCGCGATCGGGGTGACCATCAACTCGCTCGTGACGCTGATCCAATATTACCAGATCCCGCTGCCGATGCTGATCAGCTATCGCGGCGAGGTTGGCGAGAAGGTGGCATGCCAGGTGGAGATGGCCGTCCATACCAAGGCGCTGCTCGCCCAGCTCAACATCCCGACCTATCATTTCCATCGGCCCGATGATGCGGACGAGCTGGACGGCATCTTGAACCATACCTTCATGTGCAAGAAGCCGACCGCCATTCTCACCGATGCCAGCTTCTGGAAGGGGGCTTGAGATGAACCGCAGTGACGTCCTGAAATCCCTCATCCCGGTGATCTCGGATCAGCTGGTGATCTGCAATATCGGCCTGCCGTCGCAGGAACTGCATATGATGGACGATCAGCCGAGCAACTTCTACATGCTCGGCACCATGGGCCTCTCCTCGTCGATCGGCCTTGGCCTGGCTTTGGCGCAGAAGGGCAACGTGATCGCCATCGACGGCGACGGCTCGGTGCTGACCAATTTCGGAACCTTGCCGACCATCGCCAACAACGCCGCCGACAATTTCATCCTCCTGATCATCGACAACGGCAGCTACGGCTCGACCGGCGATCAGCCGACCTATGCTGGCAAGAAGACGTCGCTTGCGGCGGTCGCCAAGGCCTGCGGCTGTGAGAACGTGGTCGAATGCGAGGCTGATAAGGCGGCTGAAACGATGCAGGCAGCACTTGCCTCCAACCAGATGACGATCATCGTCTGCAAATGCGAGTCGGGCAATATCCCGGTCCCGGTGATCGAGATGAACCCCATCATGATCCGCGAGCGTTTCATGGCCGAGGTGCGGAGGAGGAACGTTTGAGCCTCTGATATGTGACGCGGCGGGGCCGCTCTTCCCACGAAAACAGCCCCACGCTTTTCGTCGGTTGGGTGTCAACAGCCGCCATTTCAGCTGAAGTTTACGACCCACGAGGTAACGCTGAGATTGGCAATGAGCAGTGATCAGCTTGCGATCCGTATTTTGGCTGCTTGCCAAACGTGAACTAAGGTTTAGCGACTTGCTGCGAGGGCCGGCAACGGATAGCACTCCATCTAGAAAGGGAATCAACGATCCGGCCATGAAGTATCCGAAATTTGCGGCCGTCGACGGCCTACATCTCGGTCCTACCGAGCCGCTTCACAGCGGTCGCCCGCTACCTAAGCTCTATGTACGGGTTCTCGAAGCTGTTCCTCCACCAGGGTTAGTGCTGTTCTCGATTTTTTCCATTCAGGTGGGTGCTGCGCTTGCCATCAAGCTGTTTCCGGTCTTAGGGCCGATTGGCACCGTCTTCTGTCGCGTCGGCCTCTCGGCAATCCTCCTCTTGGGCCTTATCCGCCCTCGGCTCGACAATACGGTTTTCAAGCATGGCCATTTGTTGTTGCTTTACGGCTTTACGCTGGGAGCGATGAATTGGTGCTTTTACGAGGCGATCGCGCGGATTCCGTTGGGCATTGCCGTTACGATTGAATTCATGGGGCCGCTAGGCATTGCTGTAGCGACGTCACGGCGACGAATTGATCTTCTATGGGTTGTGATCGCGATTTTGGGTCTGGTGTTATTGACTCCCGATTTTGGCGACGAACTTGATCGTGTGGGCGTGTCCTTTGCTGTTATCGCTGCAGTCGGCTGGGCGGCCTTCATTTTGCTCAGCAAGCGTGTTGGACAAGTCCTTCCTGGCAACAGCGGCTTAGCCTACGGCATGGTGATTGCAGCTTTGTTCCTCCTCCCTTTCGGGGTCGGCGCAGCCGCGCCTGTTTTTTCCAGCTTTTGGCTTCTGTTAAGTGTGGCAGCAGTTGCCGTGCTGTCGACCACGGTACCGTTCTATCTGGAATTCGAGGCTCTCAGACGCCTGCCGGCGCGCACCTATAGTATGCTTGTCACTCTAGAGCCGGCGGTCGCAGCCTTGGTTGCCGCCGTTCTGCTGGGCGAAGTACTCGATATTGAGGCAGTCTTCGCCATTGGCTGCGTGACGGCAGCAGCGATAGGCGCAACGCTATTTCGAGATAGATATTCACGCTAGGGCAATGCGTTCGAGAGACATCCCAAGATCTCTTGGATTGTAGGAATGCTGAGGTCCGGTCAGGGTCAGAATGTGCCGATCGGGGATTAAACGGCGCGGCGGCTCTCCGATGGAAAGCGGATGCGGGGCGGGCAAGGTTGCAGCAGACGGTGGGGAGTCCAGGCCGCTGCTTCGGTCTTTGGGGTCCTGCGCGCTGACGGCCAGAGCTAGCTCGGCAACCGAGCAGATAGCGGTTTCAGGCTCGCCGCCTTCTGCGCTCCCGCTTTCCCGGGTTTTCAGGCGCGTCAACCGGCGCTGGCAGCGCAACGACCTTGCTGAGGTGCGGAAAAGGGGCGCTCGCATGCGGAAAGGCCATGGCGTCGATGAAATGTTCCTGAAAGCGCGGCTCGACCGCGGTTTCGATCTTTTCGATGCGGCCGACCAACTCCTCGATCTCACGCCTGGCCTTTCGATTGAGAAGGGCGATCCTCGCCCCGGTGCCGGCGGCATTGCCGGCGGAGGCGACCTTGTCGAGATCACAGTCGGGGATCGAGACCGAGCACCATCGCGTATTTGACGTCGATATGGCTGCCGAAGGCGCCGGCAAGGGTGATCCGGTCGACCGTCTCGACACCCATGTGGTCCATCAGCAGGCGGGCACCTGCGTAAAGCGCGGCCTTGGCGAGCTGGATCGCGCGGATGTCGTTCTGAGTGATGCGAATCTCGGGCTCGCCCGCCTGGATCAGGTAGGAAAAGGTGCGCCCGTCCGCCTGGATGCGCGGGTTGATCGCCGCCTTCGCTCCGTCGATCATCCCATCCTGGCGAATAATGCCGGCAAGGTACATCTCGGCAATCACCTCGATAATCCCCGACCCACAAATGCCGGACGCCGGCCCGTTGACGCTGTCACGCTCCTGGTCGTTCGGTCCGCGTCCATCGATCCAGTCGTTCGAGCCGATGACGCGGAAGCGGGGTTCCAGGGTTTCGGGATCGATGCGCACCCTTTCGATCGCCCCGGGCGCTGCCCGCTGCCCGCAGGAGATCTGGGCGCCCTCGAAGGCCGGGCCGGTTGGGGAGGAAGCAGCCAATAGGCGGTGCCTGTTGCCGAGGATGATCTCGGCATTGGTGCCGACATCGACAATGAGCGTCATCTCATCGTTCAGGTGGGGCGTTTCGCTCAAGATCACGCCGGCGGCGTCGGCGCCGACATGGCCGGCGATGCAGGGGAGGATGTAGGCGCGGGCTGTCGGGTTGATCACGTGGAGCGAAAGCTCGCTTGCCCAGAAGGAACAGGGCTTCGTCGGTCGCCAGTGCGAAGGGGGCGCCGCCGAGTTCGGTCGGGTCGATGCCGAGCAAGCAGGTGATGCATCACCGGGTTGCCGACGAAGGTAAGATCGAGAATGTCGTTCGGATCGATAAGCGCTTCGGCGGCAAGCTGGCCGATCATCGCGGTGATCGCTTCGCGCACGGCAAGCGTCATCTCCTGCTCGCCGCCCGGGTTCATCATCACATAACTGACCCGGCTCATCAGATCCTCGCCGAAGCGGATCTGCGGGTTCATCAGCCCGGCCGAAGCGACGACTTCGCCGGTGCGCAGCTCGATCAGATGGCCGGCGATGGTGGTCGAGCCGACATCGAAGGCGACGCCGTAGGCATGTTCCTTCAGACCGGGCCAGACAGCGATGATGCGCTCGTCGGCATGGACGGCGGCAGTGACGCCCCATTCGCCTTCGCGCAGGTTTTTCTGGAGATTTTGGATCACTCGAAGATCGGCGCTCAAGCCAGTGAGATTCCACTGCTGTTCAAGGGCGCGTTCCAGTCGCCTGAGATCGCCCGCCTGGGCGTGCATATCGGGCTGATCGACTTCGACGTAGTAGAGGGTAACGACAGGATCCAGCTCGATATCCCGAACCTCGGCGCGCTTTCGGACGAGTTGGCGGTGCACCTGGCTTTCCGCCGGCACGTCGACGACCAGATCGCCTTCAAGCTGCGCCTGGCAGCCCAGCCTTCGATCCTTCTTCAGGCCCTTTCGATCGTCATAGCGGTGTTCGACGGCGCCGCGCGCCGAGGCGTGGTCGGCCCTGGAGGTGATGCCGTGCTTGGCGAACTCACCCTCACCAAGGCTTACCTGACAGCGACCGCAAAGCCCCCGCCCGCCGCAAATCGAATCCAGATCGACGCCGAGTTTCTGTGCCGCCTGCAATACCGGCGTGCCAATCGGAAACCGGCCGCGTTTGCCGGACGGGGTGAAAACGATAAGCGCGGTGTCGGTCACTTGGCGGGCTTTCCTCGATGAAACCCCGCTACATGCCGGGGCACATCTGTTTCAGGGCTAAACGAGGTCCAAGTCAAGCCGGCCAGCGCTGCTGGCTCAAGCCAGTCGGCGACGGCGGCGACCGCTGCGCTCGTCACCAGCGGCGGTCGGCTCGCGGAAGGTTTTGAGCCATGTGCGGCAATCCGGATCGTGGCCCATGAGCACGTCGGCGCCTTTGACGCCGGTCATCTCTTCGGCGTGCAGCGGGTTCATGATAGCCGAGGTCATGCCGGCGCCAATCGCCATGGACAGAAAGGCGGCGTTCATGCCGTGGCGGTTGGGCAGGCCGAAGCTGACATTGGAGGCGCCGCAGGTGGTGTTGACCTTGAGCTCTTCGCGCAGACGGCGGATCAGATGGAAGGCAGCGCGTCCGGCGGATGAAAGCGCGCCGATCGGCATCACCAGCGGGTCGACCACGATATCGGCTGGCTTGATGCCAAAATCCTGGGCGCGCTCGACGATTTTTCTGGCGACTTCGAAACGGACATCCGGGTCCTCGGAAATGCCGGTCTCGTCGTTCGAGATGGCGACCACGGCGGCATCGTATTTCTTGATCAAGGGGAGCACGACCTCAAGCCGGTCCTCCTCGCCCGTGACCGAGTTGACCAGCGGACGTCCCTGATAGACGGCGAGACCGGCTTCGAGGGCGGCGACGATCGAGCTGTCGATCGAGAGCGGCAAATCGGTCAAGGACTGCACCAGCTTGATGGTCTCGGCCAGGATCGCCGGCTCGTCGGCGAGCGGAATACCGGCATTGACGTCCAGCATGTTGGCGCCGGCGGCGACCTGAGCCAGCGTGTCCGCTTCCACGGTGCCGTAGTCGCCGGCGGCCATCTCGGCCGCGAGCTTCTTCCGGCCGGTGGGGTTGATGCGCTCCCCGATCACGCAGAACGGCCGCTCGAAGCCGATTGCGATCTCCTTGGTCGCGGAGCTGATGATGGTATCGGTCATGAACACACTCCGGCCGGGGACGCCCGGCAGCGTTGACTGGCTGTCAGGCTCGGCTTGGAATTAATGATGTAACAAAAATCAGGCGACGGCGGTTGCCGGGTTGCCCGGACGCTGGTTATGGCGCCGCGATATATATTCTTTGGCGGTCTCGACGGCAACCGCGGCATCGCGGCAATAGGCATCGGCGCCGATGGCGTTGGCAAAGGTTTCGTTCAAAGGGGCACCGCCGACCAGAACCACATAGTCGTCTCGAAGGTTCTTTTCCTTCAGTGTGTCGATCACGACCTTCATGTAGGGCATGGTGGTGGTCAGCAGCGCTGACAGGCCCAGGATATCGGGTTTGTGCTCTTCCAGGGCTGCCAGATATTTGTCCACATCGCAATTGATGCCGAGGTCGATCACGTCGAAGCCGGCACCTTCCATCATCATGGAGACCAGGTTCTTGCCGATGTCGTGAATGTCGCCCTTAACCGTGCCGATCACCATCTTGCCCATGGGCGGGGCACCGGTCTCGGCAAGAAGCGGGCGGAGGATCTTCATGCCGCCTTTCATCGCGTTGGCGGCCAGCAGCACTTCCGGAACGAACAGGATGCCGTCGCGGAAATCGACGCCGACAATGGTCATGCCGCCGACCAGCGGTATGGTCAGAACGTCGTAGGGTGTCCAGCCACGCTCCAGCAGAATATTGACGCCCTCTTCGATCTCCTCCCTGAGACCGTCGTAGAGGTCGTCCTGCATCTGCTTGACCAGTTCGTCGTCGTCAAGGGAGCGTAGATCCAGATCGTCATTATCCGCCATGGCACCATCCACCTATTCTTGATGCACCGAGCTCAAGCTATCGTTCTGAAGTAATTTTTCTGACGCGCCCTGCCTTTTTCTCGCGCGACTCACTCTCTTCGAATTGCGACAAAGCACCCTGGCTGTACCAAATGCTTGAGCTTTGGGGGGCTTTTCGCGCCATCCGGTCGGTCGATATCAGGGCCTAAGCATGTCTTCAGGACCACGATGACGTCAGAATAGCGCGCCGGGGTGAATTGTCTCGCGGGATCGACCCTTGCCAACCCGGTCGGGCGCCATCATGGTGTCGTCGCTGATCCGTTGTCATCCCCAGCCCAAACCTTTGTCCTTAAGTCCAGCCGATCGTTTCGAAACTCTTGACCTCGAACCAGCTCATCATCGCCATTTGGGCCGTCTTTCTCGTGTTGGCGGGCATCGTGCTGGCCACGATGCTTCGCATTGACGACGACCTCACCGTTTTCCTGCCGAGTGACGGTGCGCCGGTCGAGGACCTGCTCTTCACGCGGTTGCGCGAGGGGCCGGCGGCAAGGTTGATTCTCGTCGCTTTCGATGGCGGCACGGCGGAAGGGCGCCAAGCCGCGAGCCGCGCCGCTGCTGCTGAACTTGCGACCTGGCCTGAGCTGGTCCGGGTGAACAATGGTGAACAGGCCATCGCGCCCGGCAGCTTCGGTGAGCTTTTCGGCTATCGCTATCTTCTGGCGGACGGCGGCGCATTCGATCAGGACACGCTGGAGGCGGCTCTGACAGTCCGAAAGCGTCAGCTGGCTTCACCTTTTGCCAAGATCTACGAGAAGGAGGCCGCGCTCGATCCAACGGGGCAATTCCGCGATCTCCTGGTCTCGTGGCGCGACGGCAACAGACCGCCGTCCCAGGAGGGAGGCGTCTGGGTCTCGCCTGATGGCAGCCGGGCTCTGTTGCTGCTGGAGACCGCCAATCCCGGTTACTCCCTCGATCGTCAGATCGAGACGGTGAAAAAGCTGGAGCGAAGGCTCGGCATGGTGGCCGCGGATCATGACGTCAATCTGATGTTGGCGGGAACGCCGATCAGCACAGTCCAGGCCAGGCAATCCGTTGCCCGGGAAATGTCGATCGGGACGATGATTGCCCTGGTGATGATCGTCGGCTTTCTGTTCTGGGTCTATCGCTCATTCCTCATCGTTGCGCTTGGTGCGTTACCGATTGTGACCGGCATCTTGTTGGGACTGATGGTGACACTTCTGGCCTTTGGCTCGATCCATCGGATAACGCTCGCCTTCGGCATTACGCTTTTGGGGGTGGCGATCGACTATCCGCTTCACCTTTTCTCTCATACCCACCGAGATGAGCAGCTACAGGACACCGCCAGGCGTATCCTTCCGCCGATGCTGCTGGGGGCACTGACCACCGTTGCTGCCTTCATCATGCTTGGTACGGGAGGATTTGCCGGGCTTGCCCAACTTGCCGTGTTTATCGGGGCCGGTCTGGTTGCAGCCGTGGTTGCGGCTCTTTGGGTTCTTCCGGCGATTGCGGGTGATCGAAGGCTGTTTGCCTCTGCCAGTTCGCTCGGTAACGCGAACTGGGCCCCTCCCGGCTGGCTGACGCCGCTCTTCGTCGGGCTCAGTATGGTGGCGCTTTTTCTGCTCCTCAGTCGTGGCGACACGATCTGGGAACGCGATCTTTCAGCACTCAGTCCAGTGCCGCAATCGGCGAAAATGCTGGACGGCACGCTTCGCGCGGATCTTGGAGCGCCCGATCTTCGCTATCTCTTCCTGGTGTCGGGCAATGATGCGGAGACCATGCTGCAGCGAAGCGAAGCGCTGGAAGCGAGCCTAGCGGTGCTGAAGGAAGAAGGCGCGATCGGCAGTTTCGATGCCATTCATCGCTATCTGCCAAGCCAGGCTCTGCAGCTTGAGCGTCGAGAAGCCCTGCCGTCCGAAGCCGTTCTCGATGGCGACTTTCGCGGCATTGCAGAGGATTTGGAGCTGGATGCGTCGCTGTTCGCCCCCTTTTTGGCGGCCGTCGACGCCACCAGAACCCTGCCGCCATTGACGTTGGATGAAGGGTTTTCGATCTTCAGAGACACGCCGCTTTGGCCCAAGCTGTTGAATCTGGTCGCCGAGCGTGACGGGCATTGGTTCGGCTTTGTACCGTTGAGTGCCGTTAAAGATATCAAGGCCCTTGAAGCGACGGCGGCGTCCAATGAAGGCGTTGAGTTTGTCGATTTGAAGGAGGTTTCAGCGGGGTCGATCGAATCCTTTAAAAATCAAGCGTTGTTCCGTCTCATCGGCGGGATCGTCGTCATCGCCGCGCTGCTCTTGGTGGTGCGCCGCGAGGTTTTGGTCACGGCCCGCATTCTGCTGGCGATGATCAGTGCTCTTGCCTTGACCGCTGCCGTGCTGCTTCTTTTGGGCGAGAAATTTTCGCTCTTTCATATTCTGGCAAGCTTGGTCGTGATCGGCATAGGTCTGGATTACGGGCTGTTTTTCAGCTGGAAACCAGACTTGCCGGAGGAACGGCGGCGGGCCTTTCACGGCATCGCTATCTGTGCCGTGTCGACAACGATCGTTTTTGCGCTCTTGGCAATGTCTTCGATCTCGGTGCTTAGGGTGATCGGTCTTACCGTAGCCCTCGGCACCTGCTTTACCTTACTGAGCTGTTATCTGCTGGTAGCCCTTCCCGCGCAAAAAACACTCGAAAGTCGATCATCAGCGTAGCGCCGTCGCTTTTGGCGATAGGAAACCTTTTCGTCACCGCTTTGCTCGCGTAAACAGGTGGTTGGCCGGGTGATGGACCAAAGGGACCTCGTATGGTTGATATGGCGGAGACGGCAAAGACGATGGATCCACGATCGATCCTTGAGCGCATCGAGCAGGACGATATCCAAAGCATCGATTTCCGTTTCACGGATCTGCGCGGGCGCTGGCAGCATATCGGCTTTGCTGCCTCCAGCATCAGTGAGTCCATCCTCGAAGAAGGGGTGATGTTCGATGGCTCGGCGATCCCCGGCTGGCGCGATGTCAGCCAGTCCGACATGATGCTGATCCCGGATTTTTCAACGCCCGTGATGGATCCGTTCAGCGCCCAGCCTACGCTCATTCTGATCGCCGATGTCGCCGAACCCGGAAGCACGCTCGACTATGACCGCTGCCCGCGCTCGTTGGCCAAGCGCGCTTCGACCCAGCTGATCAGCACGGGCATGGCCGAGCAGGCGATGGTCGCGGTTGAGATGGCGTTCTCCATCTTTGACGACGTGCGCAGCGACGTCACCTCCCATGAAGCCTTCTGGCGGGTGGATTCCGAAGAAGGCAGCTACAACGGCCGCACCCGTTATGATGTCGGGAACTCCGGTCATCGTTTTGCCAAGGAAGCGCCGTTTGCCGTCCCGCCCGCCGATCACCTGTCCGATCTTCGCGCCGAAATCGTCACGATGCTGCAGACGATGGGATTGACGACCCAGCATCAACAGCATAACGCAGCAGCGAATCAGGGTGAGATCAATCTTGCGGCCAAGCCTCTCCTGGTGGCTGCCGATAGTGTCCAAATCTATAAATATGTCGTCCAGAACGTCGCGCATTCCTACGGCAAGACCGCAAGTTTCATGCCCAAGCCGATGGCCTATGAACCGGGCCAGGGCTTTGAGATCCAGCAATCGCTCTGGCGCGATGGGAAGCCGGTTTTCGCGGGGCAGGGCTATGCCGATCTTTCGGACAGATGCCTTCACTTCATCGGCGGCATTCTGACCCATGCTCATGCGCTCAACGCCTTTACCAATCCAGCAACCAACAGCTATCGCCGTCTGGCACCGGGCCAGGGCGCGCCGCGCCACCTGGCTTATGCCGCGGTCAACCGTTCGGCAGCGGTCCGGCTGCCGTTTGCCGCCAGATCCGAGAATAAACGTGTCGAGATGCGCTTTCCTGATCCTGCCGCCAATGTCTATCTGGCGTTCGCTGCGTTGCTGATGGCCGGCATGGACGGCATGTCCAGGAAGCTCGATCCGGGCGAACCGATGGATCGCAATCTCTATGATTTGCCGCCGGAGGAAATTCAAGAATTGCCGGCGGTTTGCCGGACGCTGGATCAAGCCTTGACCGCCCTCGATCGGGACCGTGATTTTCTCACCATGGGCGGGGTGTTCACCGATGATCTGATCGACGCCTATATCACCTTGAAAAGGACCGAGATCGACGCGGTCGAGGCCGTGCCCCATCCGGTCGAATATCAGCTCTACTACAGTGTCTGAATCGTTTTGTGGCTTGCCGGAGATTCAAACAGGAAATCCGGCGCTGGCAGAACGGCTTTAACCATTTGCTTGTCAATTCCTGGCAGGATCATCTTGATGGTCCATGCGATCCTGGGAATCCGTCCGTCCGGCAACGAGGAGGGGTGAGGCTCGGTCTGCCAGGATGGCATGGACCTGCTGCTCGGCAGCGCAGGAGCCCGGTGTGAAGGCAAAGGCAGAAGCCAGGCGTTCAGGCAAAGGTAGCCTTGCCGATGCTCGGAGACCTTCGATCGAGGCGGCAAGCTTCAAGCCTCATCCGACGCAGCCGCGCCCGCCGCCTTGGTCGAACCAACCGCCTTGGTCGAACCAACCGCGCTGGCAGTGCCAGCTGGGTCGACGGGTCTTGGTTTGCCCTGATCGTCGAGCGCCACCATGGTGAAGTGGCCGTCGGTGACCTTGACCTCATCGTTGATGCGGCCGCGGATGACGTAGGTGTCGACTTGAACGGTGAGCGATGTTCGCCCGATGCGGGTGACCTTGGCATAGCAGCTGACCACATCGCCGACATTGACCGGGCGGTGAAAGGTCATGCCGTCGACGGCCACCGTGGCGACCCGGCCCTTGGCGCGCCTGGCCGCAATGATGCCGGCGGCAAGGTCCATCTGGGCCAGAACCCATCCGCCGAAAATATCGCCGTTGGAATTGGTGTCGGCGGGCATGGCGACCGTGCGGATTGCAGGCTCGCCGCGGTCGTCCTCGTGGTTCGGGGAACCCTTATCCATTTTCTCTATATCTTGCGTCATTGAACAAAAACCCTACTGTATATTGACTTTTCAGCACTTCGATACTCTTGTGTTGGTCCAAATGCCACTGCATATGAGCTGTCATGCACGACCTCTTTGATACAAGCTCTTCGCCGGACGCGTCGAGTACCGGCTATTCGGCCAAGGACATCGAAGTTCTCGAAGGTCTGGAGCCTGTCCGGCGACGTCCGGGCATGTTCATCGGCGGCACCGACGAGCGTGCGCTTCATCATCTGGTTGCCGAGCTTCTCGACAATTCGATGGATGAGGCGGTGGCCGGCCATGCCGATTGGATCGAGCTGAAGCTGGAGGCGGACGGCGGCGTCACGGTTCGGGACAATGGCCGTGGCATTCCCACCGACCCGCATCCCAAATTCCCCGATAAATCCGCCCTTGAGGTGATCCTGACCACGCTGCATTCCGGCGGCAAGTTTACCAACAAGGCCTACGAGACGGCGGGAGGGTTGCACGGTGTCGGCGTTTCCGTGGTCAATGCGCTGGCTGAAGAGCTGATCGTCGAGGTGGCGCGCAACAAGACGCTTTGGCGTCAGCTCTATGCCAAGGGCAAGCCGCAAACCGAGCTCGAGGTGGTCGGCAGTGCCGCCAACCGCCGCGGCACCCTGGTGACATTCAGGCCCGATCCTGAAATTTTCGGCAAATCGCCCCGCTTCAAGCCCTCGATCCTGCACCGCATGGCGCGCAGCAAAGCCTATCTGTTCCGGGGCGTCGAAATCCGCTGGCAGTGCGATCCGAGCCTTCTGGAGAAGGAAAGTGACATTCCCGAGCGGGATGTTTTTCATTTTCCCAAAGGGTTGGAAGATTTTCTTCATGCAACGCTTGCAGATCGGGACTGCGTCACCGAGGTGGCGTTCAGCGGCCAGACCGATCTCGGCAAAGGAAAAAGCCGAGTGGAGTGGGCGATCGCCTGGCCGGAGGACGAGGAGCCCTATGTCGGGCTCTATTGCAACACCGTGCCCACACCTCAGGGCGGCTCCCACGAGCAGGCGTTGCGCGGAGCAATGATCCGGGCGCTGCGCAGTTACGGCGAACTCACCGGCCAGAAGAAGATGGCCCAGGTGACCGCCGATGATCTCTTGAGCAGCGCCTGCATCCTCCTTTCCCTGTTTATCCCGGACCCGCAGTTCCAGGGTCAGACCAAGGACAAGCTCCTGGCGCCTGAAGCCGGAAAGCTGGTGGAGCAGGCCCTAAAAGACCGTTTCGACAACTGGCTTTCCGCCCAGCCCGAGGCCGGGCGCGCGCTGCTTGATTATGTGACCAATCGGGCTGACGAGCGGCTGGCGCGCCGGAAAGCGAAGGATGTCGCGCGAAAGACCGCTACCAGGAAGCTGCGCTTGCCCGGCAAGCTCGCGGACTGCTCGGCCGGCGGCCGTGAGGGCACCGAGATTTTTCTGGTGGAGGGCGACAGTGCCGGTGGTTCGGCCAAGCAGGCGCGTTCGCGCGAAAACCAGGCGATCCTGCCGCTCCGTGGCAAGATCCTGAATGTCGCCAGCGCCACCGCTGACAAACTCAGAGGTAATAAAGAACTTATCCGATCTGCTGACGGCCCTTGGCTGCGGCACCGGGCGGCATTACCGGGAGGATGATCTTCGCTACGACAAGGTGGTGATCATGACCGATGCCGATGTCGACGGTGCCCATATCGCCGCTCTGCTGATGACCTATTTCTATCGTGAAATGCCGAAGCTGATCGAAAACGGTCATTTATACCTGGCCCAGCCGCCTTTGTTCAGGGTTAGCGCCGGCGCCGATGTTCATTATGCCAAGGACGAGGCCGACCGGGACCGGATCATCGCCAAGCATTTCAAGAACAGGAAAGTCGAGATCGGCCGTTTCAAGGGCTTGGGTGAGATGTCGGCAAAGCAGCTCAAGGAAACCACGATGGACCCGAAGACGCGGGTTCTGGAACAGATCCGCATCGATCCCGAGACCGGCCAGATCGTTCGGGATCTGGTGGAGGGGCTGATGGGCCGAAAGCCGGAACGCCGGCTCACGTTCATCCAGGAAAATGCCGCACTGGTCAAAGACCTCGATGTCTGAAGCTTTTCCGGGTTGGTGCCGGTCATCAGGACCGGTGATTGCCCTCTCGGCAGTGTTGCTGCTGACTGCCTGCGAGGACCAGGTGACGGTCGAGAAGGCCAACAGTTTTCACACAGATGTCCGGGCGGTTGCGACGCAAGCGCGAGGTGCCGGCGATATCTTGCTTGTGGTGGACGGGGCCGACAGCGTCGGTTCAGCGGAGCCCGTTCGAGATGGCGGTGCAAGCGGCCGTGCAGGGTAGACCGGGCAGCGTCAACCCGAGCTATACCCTGGACGAAGCTGGCGCCGGGCAGTCCGCCTCGACCGTGCGGGTGGTGCTGAACGGTCCGAGGGCGATGACCGGCCCCGCTATCTGCCGGGGCGAGGGAGCGGGCAGCAACGGCGATGACGAAACCCGGGCAGCGCTCGCCTTTTGCCAGGGCGAGCGCGCCTTATCGTCGATCAAGGGGCGAGCACCCAAGGTGAGCGGCCCCGACGATCCGAAATTCGTCGAATTGCTGCAGACCGCCGCGCGAGAACTGTTTCCTGCACCGGATCGGGATTGAACGTCGAGCGCAACGTCAGACCAGGCGGGTTTGGTGTTGATGAAAGCTCGTGGTATAGCCAAGCCATGGTTATCATCGGGTCAAGCGTTCCGGTCAATCTGCCGGATATTCCAGTTGGCGGCGCCGCTGCCGCCGCATTGGCCACAGCGAACCCGTTTCATGACGCTGACCAGACTGTCGTCCATGTGGCGCGGTTGCCCTTGCGCGTATATTGAAAGCGCCAAGGCCGTGATGGCCATTGACACCTCGTGCTTCGCCGTCCGGTCTTGGGCTTCAAGATCGCGCTGCGCACCAAGCTGCTTCCCCTTTGCCGCATTCTCCATGTCGACTAGAGTGGTTTGCAGGCGCCACGGGCGCATCGGTATGATGATACAAAATAAAGGGAGGTTTTTGAAGATGAGCGTAATGTGGAGAGCCGCCGGTTGGGCGGCGGTTTTGCTGACGGCGGGGGCCGCCAGTGCGGCTGATCCGGAAGAATGCAAAGCGGTTCGTCTTTCGGACGTCGGCTGGACCGATATCACCTCGACGACGGCTGCGACCTCCGTCGTGCTCGAAGCTCTGGGCTACGAGCCGGAAGTCGAGATCCTTTCGGTGCCGGTCACCTATACCAGCCTCAAGAACCAGGATATCGACATCTTTCTCGGCAATTGGATGCCGACCATGGAAGCCGACATCCGGCCTTATCTCGACGACGGCTCGGTCGAGCAGGTTCGGGCCAATCTGGAGGGGGCCAAATATACCCTTGCCGTGCCCAGCGACCTCGCCGAGAAAGGTCTTAAGGATTTTGCGGACATTGCCAAGTTCAAGGAGGAGCTTGACGGTAAGATCTACGGTATCGAGCCAGGAAATGATGGTAACCGTCTGATTTTGCAGATGATCGAGGAGGATGCTTTCGGCCTCGGCGGGTTCGAGGTGGTGGAATCCTCCGAACAGGGCATGCTGAGCCAGGTGAGCCGTGCCGCGGGCAGTGACCAGCCGATCGTCTTTCTGGGCTGGGCACCCCATCCAATGAACAGCAATTTCGAGCTGACCTATCTTTCCGGCGGCGATGACTGGTTCGGGCCTGATTTTGGCGGTGCCACGGTCTACACCAATGTCCGCGCCGGCTATCTGGAAGCCTGCCCCAATGTCGGCCAGCTCCTGAACAATCTGGTGTTCTCCCTGGAGATGGAGAATGAGATCATGGGCGCCATCTTGAATGACGGCGAGGAGCCCAATGCCGCCGCCAAGACGTGGCTGATCGCCAATCCCGCGGTGCTCGACGGCTGGCTGGATGGCGTGACCACGTTTGACGGCGAAGACGGTCTGGCTGCGGTTAGCTCCAATCTCGGCCTTTAGGCGAGCGTTCTGCAACCGGCTCCGGCACTATGCTGCCCATGAACTCAGCGGCAAGGAGTCGGGCGATGCTGGCCGGCTCCTTTTCCTTGAAAGGCTTATCGAACAGGGTTGCCAGGTTGTAAAATAACGTTGGGGTATTAGGAGCGAAGCATTGATGGAGTGGCTTACCGACAACAAGATTCCGTTAGGCAAAGGGATCAAGCTGCTGGTGGATTTTTTGAACACCCACGCAGCCTGGCTGTTCGATGCTTTTGCGACCACCGTCGGTTTTGTGATCGATGGGCTGATCGACGGGCTGCAATGGTGTCCGCCGCTTCTCCTGGTCGCCTTGTTTGCACTCCTGGCTTTCATTCTGCATCGGTCCTTTGTGCTCTCAACCTTTGTGGTTCTGGCCCTTCTCCTGGTCATCAATCTCGGCTATTGGGAGGAAACGATCGAGACGCTGGCCTTGGTGGTGTTCGCCGCCTTTGTCTGCATGATCGTCGGCGTGCCGATCGGCATTGCCGCTGCCCACCGTCCCTGGCTTTATGCGATGATCCGGCCCATCCTGGATCTGATGCAGACCATCCCGACCTTCGTCTATCTGATCCCGACGCTGATCCTGTTCGGCCTCGGCGTGGTGCCGGGGTTGATCTCGACCGTCATCTTTGCGATCCCGGCCCCTGTGCGTTTGACCCATCTTGGTATTTCCAGCGTGCCCAAGCCCTTGCTGGAGGCCGGCGAGGCGTTCGGCGCGACCCGCCGGCAGCAGCTTTGGAAGGTGGAGCTGCCCCACGCCATGCCGACGATCATGGCCGGCCTTACCCAATGCATCATGCTGTCGCTTTCGATGGTGGTGATCGCAGCTCTGGTGGGTGCGGGCGGGCTCGGCAAGCCCGTGGTCCGGGCGCTCAATACCGTGAACATCGCTCAGGGGTTCGAAGCCGGGCTCTCGATCGTGCTCGTCGCCATCCTGCTCGATCGCCTCTGCCGCGCCAGCCAGCCGCGCGATGGAAGCTGAAGGTGACTGAAGTCACGTTTCAAGCTGTCGATATCGTCTTCGGCGATGGGCCAGGAGAAGCGCTGCGCCTTCTTGACGAGGGGGCGGACCGAGCGGCCATTCTCGAAGCGACGGGCCATGTCATCGGCGTTGCCGGTGCCGACTTCGGCATCGAGCAGGGTGAAATCTGCGTCCTGATGGGGCTGTCGGGTTCCGGGAAATCCACCTTGCTCCGTTGTGTGAATGGCCTGAACAAGGCAACCCGCGGCAATATCCTGGTCCGGGATAAAGATGCCTTTGTCGATGTCGGTGGTTGTGATGCGACCACGCTACGGCTCCTTCGCACCCGGCGCATTGCCATGGTTTTTCAGCAATTCGCACTCCTGCCCTGGCGGACCGTCAAGGAGAATGTCGGGTTCGGCCTGGAAATTCGCGGCATGAAGCGAAAGCAGCGTGATCTGGTGATCGCAAACACCTTGAAAACGGTTGGTCTGGAGCAATGGGCAGACAAATATGCCCATGAGCTGTCCGGCGGCATGCAGCAGCGGGTCGGTCTGGCGCGGGCCTTTGCGACCGATGCCGACATTCTCTTGATGGACGAGCCGTTCTCAGCCCTCGATCCGCTGATTCGCGCCCGGCTGCAGGACGAATTGCTGGAGCTGCAAAAAAAGTACAGGAAAACCATCATCTTCGTCAGCCATGACCTCGATGAAGCGATGAAGCTGGGCAACCGGATCGTGATCATGGAAGATGGGCGGATCGTGCAGGAAGGCGAACCCGAAGCCATCGTGCTCAAGCCGGCCAATGCCTATGTCGCGGACTTCGTTGCCCATATGAACCCCTTGAATGTGCTGCGCGGCCACTCGGTGATGACGCCGCTCGCCAAGCTTGCTCACCTTAATGGTCATATTGCTCTCGACCCGAGCGGTCGTATTCGTCTGTCGATGGAGGAGGCTGCCAAACCCGCCGATGCCACCGTTGGCGGCCGTGTCGTCTCGATGTTCTCGTGGACGTCCGAGATCAACATCGATGACATCCCCCAAGGCCGGATTGCCATGGCACCGGCCGGGATCACCTTGAAGACGGCCTTGGAGCTGCGTCATCGGACCGGTTATCCCGTCATCTTGATGCATGACGACCAGATGATCGGCATTGTCGGTGATGATGAAATTTACCGTGGCATTCTTCGCCAGACATCCATCGGTGTCGAGAAGCCTTGACCTTTCACCAGGCGAAGGAATCGGTCACGCGGCGCGCGCCGATCAGCATGGCGTCGGCAACCAGTCGAAGCGGGGCTCCATCGACATCGCTTTGACGTTGGTCCAGCAATGCCGAGAAGTGGGTGTAGATGCGCTGGTATTCTTCGTTGGGTGCTTCGATGACGAGCTGGTCATCGAGCGAAAGGGCGCTGCCGCCATTGAAAAGCCTGGACATGCTGACCGTCGGCGGTCTCGATCAGCATCTGCCAAATCTCCCGACCCTGTTCGCGCCAATCGAAGTCGGCGCTGAGGCGGGGTGCTCGAGGGCAGGGTGCTGGAGAAAGCGATTTTCGCAGCGATGGGGGTTTGCCGATTGGCGGGGTAGGTCAGCTCCGCCTGTCCGACGAAGGCTGAAAGGGGAGGATGCGCACCAGGATCGAGAACGCATTGATGCCGGGATCGAACACGCCGAAGCCGCCTGCCTGCCAGACCCAGTCCTGGCCTGGATGCCATTTTCGGACATCTTCCCGCCATTCGATGTGCAAGGAACGCACCCCGTTTTCCGAAAGAAGCGTTCGTGCCCGCTCGACGGCAGGGTTGAATTGCGAATGCCAGGTGGCGAAGAGAACGCGGCCCTTGGCCCAGGCATGGGTTTCGAGGTCGGCCAACTCGGTGAGGGTCGCTGCCGGCGGCTTTTCCAAGAGCACGTCTTTGCCTTCATCGAGCGCTTGCCGGGCAAGGGCAGGGCGAACGGCGGGGGGCGTGTTGACGGCGATCACGTCGATCTCGGGCAAGGCTCGATAAAGCTCAGCCGGCGTCTTGAAGCTCGGTACACCCCGGTGGGATAGACCCCGCTGGCTGACCACGGCAGCGAGCTCGAAATCATCACCGGCCTCGATGACCGGCAAATGCTGATCCAGCGAGATTTTGCCGAGCCCGACGATGGCGATTTTTCTCTTGGCCATGGTCTATCCCCTCCTTTGCGCAATGGACCGCCTGCAATCGATAGTGTTCGCGTTCGGGCTTCAAGGCAACACGACAATCGGCAGGCGCTGGGCGAGCTTGAAGGCCTCTTGCAGTTTCGGGTCATGGCCTCTGGTCGACCGAGGGTGAACATGGTTAGATCGATCGTCAAAACCGGGAGAAAATAACGATGAAAATTGCCATGATCGGGGCTGGCGCCATGGGCGGCAGCTATGGGGCCGCTTTGGCGAGAGCAGGGCATGAGGTGGCGCTGATCGACAGCTGGCAGGAGCATGTCGAGGCGATCCATCGGGACGGGCTGCATGCCGACGGCGCGCTCGGCGATCATCGCGTCCGGCTTGATGCCTTTACCGCGCCGCCTTCCGGCTTGAATACCGATCTGGCGATCATCTTCGTCGACACCAACAATACAAGAGAGGGAGCAAAGGCCGCCAAGGCAGCCCTGAGCGAGGACGGCTATGCGATCACCTGCCAGAACGGGATCGGTAATGTCGAGATCTTGCAGGAAGTCATCGGCAAGGAGCGGGTGCTCGGCGGCTCCAGCATGTGCAGCGCTGCACGCCCAGGCCCAGGTCATGTGACGCTCACCCATCTGGCGACGACATCGATCGGCGAGGTCGATGGCGTCGAACACGGACGTACCGAGACGCTTGCCAACATGCTGAGCGACGCTGGTCTGCCCACGGCGGTCGTGCCGGACATCATGGCGAAAATCTGGCAAAAGTTCATCGTCAACTGCGCCTTCAATGCGCTTTGTGCGACCACGGGGCTGCGCTCCGGCGAGATGCTGCGCGTGCCGGAGATGGCTGCACTCCAGGACAAGATCATCGACGAAGTCATGGCGGTGACCAAGGCCAAGAACATCACGCTGCCCGATCCGGACACGGTGACCAAGCTCAAGAGCGTTCACCGCAAGAAAATGAACAAGCCCTCCATGCTTCAGCACGTGTTGGCCGGCCGGAAGACCGAGATCGATTCGATCAACGGCGCGCTTATCGAGGAAGCGCGAGTTTTCGGTATTGCAACGCCTTACAACGAAGCGCTCGTAGCGCTGTTGAAGGGGCGAGAGCAAAGCCAGATGCGCGCCGTCCATGAACCTGATTTCGACTATGACGCCTGGGAAGCACGGATCGCGGCGGGCGAGGATTAGCGCTTGACGGCAAGGCAGCCAGGTAAAAAATGAGCGGGAGGCAGCGTGATGGATCATGAAGCGCGGCGGCAATTACTGGCGGATGGCTATTGTGTGATCGAGGGCGTTCTCGATCCGACTTTGCTCGATGAGGTCAGGCGTGTTTCGAGCGAGGCGCTTGATGCGGTCTCATTGGAGCATCGGTCCCAGAACCGTTCCCAGGGAAGCCTGATCAATATTGCCGACTATCCGGGCTATGCCCGCTTGATCGGACATGCAGCTGCACGACAAGTGTTGAACGATCTGGCATTTGCCGATCCCAGGTTCAGCTCCGGTTACCTCATCAGTAAGCCACCTGCAGGCCCGCCCTTGTTCTGGCATCAGGATTGGTGGGGCTGGGACGATCCGATCTCCTACACCGACGAGATCGCGCAGGTCTTTTTCATGTACTATCTGACGGACACGAGCCCGGAAAATGGCTGTCTTCGGGTTCTGCCCGGCAGTCATCGGCGCCGGCATGCTCTGCATGATGCGGATGAGGCCCATAATGAAGGTTTATCCCGTGTCGATGATCCCAACCATCCGCTTTACGGTGAGATCGAAGGCGAGGTGCCGGTTTCAGTGAAGGCCGGCGATCTGGTGATTGGTGACGCGCGTCTTCTGCATTCGGCCTATGCCAACCGTTCCGATCAGGAGCGGAGTTTGATCACGCTTTGGTTCCACCCGAATTTTCAAGCACTGCCCGCCGGCATGCGGGCGCGTATCCGGGAAGTCTTCGATCGCCAAGGTGTTGACACCGATCCCGGTGGCACCCTGGCGATGACCCTCGATGATTGGCCTGATGGCGCCAAGGCGCTGGTACAGGATTTTCTTCCACCCGAAGAGCCGGGCATCGAGCCCCATGCCTGGAACCGCGTGCCCAATTGGCAGGTAGCCAAGCAAGCAGGGTAGTAGGTCAGAAGTTTAGAGGACGGCGCATCAGCTTCCTTCATCGTTCAGTCGATCAGGCCGACCAATCGGCGGGCGTCTTCGGTCTTGAGCGGGAAATCTGTCCCGGCGAAGCTGGCGGCTTCGTCCGTGCAGAGCCAGGCGACGGCCTTGGCTGCCCATTCCGGCGAGATATGTATCGACGGATCAAGCTTGCTCACGGGGTTGATGCCGGAGGTCTTGATCGAGACCTGCATGTCGGTCGCCACCGTGCCGGGGCTCAGACCAACCACGCGGATGTTCTGGTCCCGGTATTCGAGATCGGCGCAGCGGGTGAGCGACAACGCCGCGGCCTTGCTCGAGCAATAATGACTCCAGCCTTCAAGAACGCCGGTCGCCGCGCCTGAGCTGATATTGACGATAATGCCGCCGCCTTGCTCGATCATGACCGGAATGGCTGCACGCAGGCCGTAATAGATGCCTTTGTAATTGATGTCGGCGCTTGCCACCCATTTTTCCGGATCGGACGAGGCAAGCTTGGCGATCGGCTCGATCATCCCTGCATTGTTGACCAGGATATCGATCCGGCCGAAACGGCTCTTGCCCTTTTCGACAAGGCCGGCGACATCCTCGTAGCGGCTGACATCTGCAGTGATTGGCAGGGCCTGGCCGCCGGCTTGTCAAATCTCATCGGCCGCGGCGCCGATCTGATCCGCCGTTCTTGCCGCAAGGATGACAGCGACACCCTGCTTTGCGAGTTCAAAGGCGGTGGCGCGGCCGATACCGCGGCTGGCGCCGGTGATGATGGCGGTCCGACCTTGCAATGACGACATCCACGGTTCTCCAGATCGTTGTTCACTTTATGTCAATGCCATGATGACATTGAGCGCCGCATGACGCATCTGTGCATGAATGGTTCTTCAGTAATCATTGAGCGCAGGCCATGGGCTGGCCTATGCTGGGCGGTGGTTTTTTGGCGGGATGCCCGGGGCTCCGGCCGCAAGAGTGAGAGATGATGGACGGCATGGCGGTCTCCAGCATGGTTTCCCTCGCCGCCTTTGCGGGCGGGCTGCTTTTTGGTGCCGTGGTGCAGCGAACCCATTTTTGCACCATGGGTGCGATTGCCGATCTGGTGCTGTTCCAGGACTGGCGGCGTATGCGCGCCTGGCTATTGGCGATGGCGGTGGCAATCCTCGGCAGCCAGGCTTTGGAGGCGAGTGGGATCGTCGACCTCAGCGGTTCGTTCTACCGGGCAAGCGACATTTTATGGCTCGGGGCGCTGCTCGGTGGCCTGCTCTTCGGCTTTGGCATGACGCTGACGGGAGGATGCAGTTCCCGAAATGTCGTTCGTTTCGGTGCCGGCAACTTGAAATCGTTGATCGTTTTGCTGGTGATGGCGGTGGTCGGCTACATGACCATGAACGGTCTCCTTGCCTTGCCGCGCCTGGTGCTTGAGAGGATCGGCGGAATCGCGAGTTCGGATCAAGGTGTCGCCCCTTGGTTGGGCTTGGACAAAACGGGGGCCATAGCCCTGGTTGTTCTGGTGGGCGCGGCCCTGCTTTTTTTCTGCTTCAAGGATGAGAAATTCAGGCGCTCGCCAAGAGATATTGTGGCAGGTCTGGTTCTAGGCGTTCTTATTCCCTTTGGCTGGCTGGTCACCGGCGTTCTTGGCGCCGATGACTTCGAGCCGGTCCCTCTTGCCTCGTTTTCCTTTGTCGCCCCCGTCAGTCGCGGGCTGGTATATCTCATGACTTTTCCGAGCATGACCATCAGCTTCGGTATTGCCGGGGTTGGCGGTGTCTTGGTCGGTGCCTTTCTTGCGGCCAAATGGACCGGTGATTTTCGCGTCGAAGGATTTGCCAACCTTTCGGACCTCTCCCGCCATTTGATCGGTGCCGCAATGATGGGAGCCGGCGGCGTGCTCGGTCTCGGCTGCACGATAGGGCAGGGGATGACGGGCATCTCGACCCTCGCTATCGGATCCCTGATGACGCTGGCCGCGATCCTGGTGGGGGGTGTTTTCGGTGTACGTTACCTAGAGCGGGGCAGTCTTGGGGCTGCTGCGCGTGCGTTGATGCCGGGGTTCGGCGTTGAGAGATCGAGCGGATGAAGAGCTCAAGCCAGAGCGTAGCCGAGGCAAAACCGCTTCTTGATGATTGCTTCGCCCATGACCCGAAGCGGATGCCCGCAGCTGACGCTTTGGCCATGCTGCGCGCGCGGGTTGCGGTGGTGGTCGACAGAGAAAACGTCCCGCTTAGAGAGGCTTATGGGCGCTTTCTCGCAGAAGAAGTCATCAGCGCTCGAGATGTCCCAAGCTTTGATAATGTCGCCGTTGACGGCTTCGCCTTCGCGCATGGCTCATTGCAGGCGGCCGAGCCTGGATCTGAGGGACCAAGCCGGCTTCTCCTGCTCGAAGGCCGTTCGGCTGCCGGGCATCCTTTCGATGGCAGGGTGGCACCCGGCCAAGCCGTTCGAAGTCCTGACAGGTGGTGCTTTGCCAGACGGCACCGATACCGCTTTGATGCAGGAAGATGTCACGATCGATGGCAACCACGTGCTTATTCCAAAGGGGGTGAGGCGAGGTGCGAATTGCCGCCTTGCCGGGGAAGATATGCGGGATGGGCAAACGGTGCTCAGCGCTGGCCGGAGGCTTCGTCCGCAAGAGGTCGGGGTGGCAGCGACCGTCGGGCGAACGTCGCTTGCCGTCCATTGCCCGTTGCGCGTCGCCCTGGTTTCCAGCGGTGATGAGCTGCGCGAACCCGGTGAGCCGCTGCCTCACGGCATGACCTATGACAGCAATCGCATCATCTTGAGAGGCCTGCTGGAGAGCCTTGGCGTCGCCGTTTCGGATCAGGGAATATGGCCGGACCGTGCCGATGTCGTTCAGGCGAGGATGGCTGAGCTTGCCGCTGATCACCATGCGATCATCACGTCGGGCGGGGCATCCAGGGGCGATGAAGACCATATGGTCGATGCCATTCGAAAGCTGGGTCGGCTGCATTTTTGGCAGATCGCCGTCAAGCCGGGGCGCCCTCTTGCCTTCGGTCAGCTGCAAGGGAAGCGGAGCGATACGGTCTTTATCGGCCTTCCCGGCAACCCTGTCGCTGCCGTCATCTGTTTTTTGTTGTTTGCACGACCGATGCTGACGGCGCTTGCCGGTGGGGTCTGGCCTGAACCGGAGGCATTCTTGGTGCCTTCCGGTTTTTCGATGAAGAAGAAACCGGGGCGTCGCGAATTCCTCCGTGCCCGGCTGCTGCGTGATGACCAGGGGACTCGAATCGTTCAGAAGATCGAGCGTGAAGGCTCCGGCATTCTCACCTCCCTCACCGAGGCCGATGGTTTGGTCAATATCGGAGAAGACGTGGTCGCCGTTCTGCCCGGTGATCCGGTGCCTTTTATCCCGTTCAGCGAATTTGGCCTCTGATTTTTCGACTTGGCTCGGTGTCAAACAGCAAAATCGTGATGTCTTCGCTGACGTTCCGGGTGGTTATGGTCGCAATCTCATCAAGCCTTGACGCCTGCACCGATCGCAGGTTCGGCCTCAGGATCGAGCGGCCAGCGGGCTCTTGAAGTGATGTCGAGCGGGTCCTGGAGGCCGAGGGCCAGGCGTTCGAGCCCTGCCCACGCGATCATGACACCATTGTCGGTGCAAAGTCTGGCGGGCGGCAGGATCAGCGGCAGGGCTTCCGATGTCGCCAAAGCGTCCAGATGCCCGCGCAGATACTGATTGCAGGCAACACCGCCTGCGACCACGAGGGCGGTCGGTGGCTCTGCCGATCCTCGAGCCATTCTTGCGGCACGCCTGGTTCGATCGATCAGGCTGTCGATGGCCGCTGCCTGAAAGCTAGCGGTCAGATCGTTGAGGTGCGGCGCTTCAAGGCTTGCCGGGCCTAGTTCCTGAATGGCTTTGCGTAGCGCCGTCTTCAAGCCCGAGAAGGAAAAATGGGAATTCGGCTTGCCGATCATGGGGCGGGGGAAAGGGAACCGGGCCGGATTACCGGCTGCTGCCGCCTTCTCGACGGCTGGACCGCCCGGATAGCCGAGGTTCAGCATCTTGGCGGCCTTGTCATAGGCCTCGCCGAGGGCGTCATCGAGGGTCGTTCCAAGGCGCTGATAATGCCCGACAGCCTGGACCATCAGAAGCTGGCAATGACCGCCGGAGACGAGCAGGAGAAGATAGGGAAAAGCAAGTGTGGGCTCGGTCATCCTGGCGGTCAGGGCATGCGCTTCGAGATGGTTGATCCCGAGCAAGGGAAGCCGATGGACGGCGGCGATCGCTTTCGCCGTGATCAGACCGGTGATCAGTCCGCCGACAAGGCCCGGGCCCGCAGTGACGGCGATCCCGTTCAGATCGTCAAACCCAAATTTTGCTTCGCGCATGACCTCGGCTATCAAACGGTCCAGAGTTTCGAGATGAGCGCGGGCTGCAATCTCCGGCACCACGCCGCCGAAGGGGGCATGGTGATCCAGCTGACTTGATAGTCTCTCTGTCAGGATACGTCGATCGGCGCGCACCAGTGCAACACCGGTCTCATCGCAGCTGCTTTCGATGCCGAGCACGACTTTTCGACCGGCTGGACTGGACAAATCCGACATGATCAGACCACATAGCGCGATGCGCCTGGCCTGGCTAGTGGTGCGATCACAACGGACAATTCCTTGGGCGCGAAATCAGCCGCTTGAACTTTAACGATCGTTTTTCTTCCGCTGGTGAAGCAATCGTTGCGGTCATACCACGAGCTGGTCAGAATTGCACAAGCGTCTATCTTCTCAGTTCCGCTTCGTTGTTTGGGGATGTCCCTTGCCATGAAAAAGCCGATCCGCCTTGGCACCAGAGGTTCGCCGCTCGCTCGAATACAGACCGATATGGTCAAAACAGCCTTGATGGAAGCCCACGAAGCGCTGAAAGAACCCGGTGCCCTCGAGGTCGTGGTGATCAGCACCACCGGCGATCAGGTCGCGGATCGGCCGCTTGCGGATATCGGCGGCAAGGGGCTCTTTTGCAAAGAGATCGAAATGGCGCTTTTTGATGGGCGTATCGATTGCGGTGTGCACTCGATGAAGGATATGCCGACCTGGTTGCCGAAAGGCCTCGTGATCGCCGCCATGTTGCCGAGAGCCGATCCCAGAGACGTCCTGATTTCGCGCAAGGCCGACAGCATCAAGAGCTTGCCGAAAGGAGCGATTGTCGGGACGGCATCCCTTCGTCGCCAGGCACAGATTTTGGCAAAACGCCCGGATCTTAAGGTGATCAATTTTCGCGGCAGTGTGGGTACAAGGTTGCAGAAGCTGGACAACGGCGAGGTCGATGCCACGATGCTGGCTCGCGCAGGCCTCGATCGATTGGCTCTGAAGAACGTCCCTCAAGCCGTGCTGTCGCCGGAAGAAATGCTACCGGCGGTCGGTCAAGGCGTCGTCGGCATCGAAACGAGAGGCGATGATAACGAATTGTTAACGTTGTTGGCCGAGATTAACCATGAGCCGAGCAGTGACTGCGTTCTTGCTGAGCGGGCGATGCTGGATGTGCTCGATGGATCATGCCACACCCCGATCGGTGCCTATGCGTTGCTCGATGGTGGCAAGATGCATCTTCGCGGACTTGTTGCGAGGGCTGATGGAACTGAATGTTTTGAGACGGAGCGTTTTGGTTCGGTGGGCGATGGGATCAGGCTTGGCCGGGATGCAGGGGAAGAATTGCGTTCTCGTGGTGGTGCAGAGCTGTTTGCTTGACCTGATCGCGCCGGACGTCGCGCCGCCTCGTCTTAATGCCACGCTTTAAGCAATTGATGGCGGATGGAGAACCAGTCACTGAACGTGCTTATCACCAGGCCCGAGGCAAACTCTCTAGCCCTTAAAGCCGAGGTCGAGGCTTTGGGCTATTCCGTGATGATCGAACCTCTACTCTCGATCGAGCAGATCGCGCCGCAACAACCGGCGCTGGAAGGCGTGCAACTCCTGGTCTTGACGAGTGCGCATGCGGTTCCAGCGCTCACTGATCAAGCCAAGCAATACCCCCTTTATGCTGTCGGTGAAGCCACGGCAGCAGCGGCGGCGGCTGCAGGCTGTCGAGACGTTCATATTGCCAAGGGTGATGTTCAAGATCTTTCTCGGCTCATCGTGAAAAATTGTCGATCTCGGGACGGAACCGTCCTACATCTATCCGGTGACGTTATCCGTCAAGGGTTGGCTGAGGTACTGAATGCGTACGGTTTTCATTATCGGCGGCAAATGGTTTATCGAGCGGTTGCAACAACAGGTTTCTCCGAGAAGGCGATTGATGCCTGGCAGCGCCGTATGATCGCTGCAGTTTTATTGTTTTCTCCTCGAACTGCTGAGGTTTTAGTGCGTCTTTTGAAGTCTCATGGGCTTGAACGGCAGGTTGACAGCACGGCGGCGATATGCCTGAGTGACGAAACTGCCACGCCATGCAAAGGTCTTGTTTGGAAAGCGATCCTTCCTGCAGCGCGGCCTAATCGCCAAGCGCTTTTGAAGGCATTGGTAGGCATCAGCACGATATGCTAGATCATCCGGACCAGATGCTGAGCGGTTCATGCAGCGCATCGGTTCTACCATATCAAGTTCAAAGAGTGAGGTTGTGATGGCGCGCAATCGAGGCAAGCGGCCGGGCACTTCGTCGGGAACTGCGTCCCCAAATTCCGATCAAGCCCGGAAAACCGGTGAAGTAACAAGTGAGACAAGCGGCCAACCAGCCGAAAACGCGGTGCCGCCGGTGTCGACCCCCGTCTCCAAGACAAGCCCGGTTGATGACCCATCAGCCAGCGGTTCATCCAAGCCATCACCGGTAGCGACTTCAACTGTATCCGCGAGCACGAGCGCCATGGAATCCGCCAAAGCGACATCACCGGCCAAGACCGACAGCAAGCCAGCCGGTGGTGCGGGGGCAGGGCCAGACCTGAAGGCCGACACTGCCAAGAATCGGGCGGCGGGCGCGTCGGTGTCGGCAGCGTCGACCTCACCAACGGCGAAAGCGGAATCGAGCGGGACCGGAAGTTTTTGGCCAGGTCTCCTGGGTGGCCTGATCGGTGGTGCCGCCATGGCCTTTGCGATACCGCTCTTCTGGGTAGGCGGCGAAGAAGATGCTGTGAACCAGCTCCGAGTGACCGCGACCGAACTCGAAAGCCGGCTCCAATCCGCCGAAAGCCAGGTCGAGCAAGTCGGTTCACTTGCGGACCGTGTCAGCGCTGTCGAAGCAGCGCCTGCGTTAAGCGGAAGCGGCGACGATGCGGTCTCAGGTCCCGAGCTTGGCGACCGCCTTGCCGATCTCGAGCAGCGGCTTGATACGCTTGCTGGTGGCAGCTCTGCTGCGTTGTCAGACGCTGCCGGCGTCGGAGCCGATCTCGATGAACGTCTGGCTGCCTTGGAGCAACAGCTCGCCGATCTGGGCAGCAAGTTGGCTTCTTCTTCCGAAGTCCAGCAATCCACCAATGAAACCGTCGTCGCTTTGCAAGGCGCCCTGCCAGCGCTTGAAGCCACCCTTTCCGCAACGGGCGCAGCCGTCCAAGAGACGGGGCAGCAGGCCGCAGCCGTCGGTGAGACGACAGAGCGTTTGACAGCAGATATTAGCGCTTTATCCGATCGGGTCGGTCAAGCGGAGGACAAGCTCGACTATATCGGCGGTGAGTACCAGCGGGCAGCTGCGATGGTGGTGGCCATCGGTGACGTCGACCGCTCGATCGCCAAGGCAGAACCTTATCAGGCAGCATTGCAATCGCTTCGTGCTCTTGGCAAGGATGACCCGAGCGTGAATGAAGCCCTTGCAACGCTCGAACCCATGGCCGCTGATGGCGTGCCGACGCTTATAGGGTTGAAGGCTTCCTTCGGCGAGGTCGGCAGTCGAATTCTCCTGGCTGCCGATGGCGGCGAGACGCTGGTGGATCAGGTCAGCGACAACCTTTTCGGGATCATCAACATGCGGCCGGCAGGCGCCAAGGTCGAAGGTGACGATAGCCACGCGATTGTCGCCAGAGCTCAGGCCAGGCTCGACGCGAACGATCTTGAAGGAACCCTTGCCGAACTTTCGACTCTCGAAGGCCCCCGCCCTCGAGAGTGCCGGTGACTGGATCGCCGATGCCAAGGCCAGGCTCTCAGCTGATGCGGCCACTGCCAAGCTTCGCGCGCACGCCCAGAGCCTTCTGGCAACGGGGTCCTGACGTGACGGCGGCCTTCGGAAAAAGCTTCTCGGGGATAGCGTCTGGTGAAACGAGCTGCGCTTGCTGCGCGGTCGAGCAGAGTGAGTAGGCCATGATCCGGCTCATCATTTTCTTAGTCGTTGCGATTGCTGTCGCCTGGCTGGCGATTTGGTTTGCCGAAAATCCAGGTGAGGTTCAGATTACAGAACCGTTCTTCGGCAATTCATTTAGTCCGCCTTTCGGTATTCTAGTGCTCGGTGTGCTGTTGTTGGGTGCGGCCATCACCGCGTTGTTCGAGCTCTATCGTGTCGTTGTCACGGCGCCTAAGAAGATTGGCCGTTATCGTCGACAACGTCGAAAAGAGCGCGGCTACGAAGAACTTGCGGGAGGCATGGTGGCCGCCGCTGCAGGTGATGTCGCCGTGGCCAGGCAAGCCACCAAGCGCGCAGAAAAACTGCTGGATAGGGCACCGACCACCTTGTTGCTCGGCGCACGGTCGGCGCAGCTTGAGGGCAATGATGGCGAGGCCCGGGTCAAGTTCAAGGAGATGCTCAAACATAAAGATACCGAGCTGGTCGGCCTTCGTGGTCTGCTTGCCCAGGCCATCAAGGATGGAGACCGTGAGGCAGCGCTCGCGCTCGCGAAGAAAGCCTATCTTCGTCGCCCCAACGCACCTTGGGTATTGAGCACGCTTTTCGAGCTGCAGACCGAAGATAACCGGTGGTATGAGGCGCTCGGTTCGGTCAACGATATGGCTCGGCAAAAGCTCCTGGATCCGCCGACCGCCAATCGGCATCGCGCCATCTTGCTGCATCTTCAGGCAACGGAGAAGGGTAAGGAAGGCCGATACCAAGAAGCCTTCGACCTTGCGAAGAAGGCCCATAAAATGCTGCCCGGTCTTGCCCCGATCGCTGTCAAGGCTGCAGAGCTTGCCGAGAAAATCGAGAAATATCGCATCGCCAGGAAGATCCTGGAGACCTCTTGGAAAGCGCAGCCGCATCCCTCTTTGGCAAGAGCGTTGACAGCGCTGAATGCCGATCAGTCTCCGGCAGATCGGTTCAAAATGTTCCAGCGCTTGCATCAACTGAAGCCCGAGAGCTTGGAGGGCGAAATAGCGTTGGCCGAACAAGCGATCAGCGCTGAGCAATGGCCGGCGGCGCGTGAGGCCCTGGAGCGGGCGGTCGCTCTCGGACCAACGGCATCGGTCTATCGGATGCTTGCCGATGTCGAACGTGCGACGGATGGCAGTGCCGAGACGATTCAGTCCTGGCTCGCCCATGCGGTCGATGCGCCATCGGACCCTGCTTGGCTTTGCAAGTCGACCGGAGAGGCTCAAGTCACGTGGGCGCCCTTCGGACCGGACGGTAAATTCGACAGCCTTCGCTGGGGGTCGCCACCAACACTTATTCCGATGTTGCATGAGGACGCTCCAGCCGAACTCATCCTGCCAAACACGACGAGAAACGTGCCGCCGATCAATCCTGAGAATGAACTTTCTGTTGCCCCCGCCCGCCCCCGGCCCGTAGATAGCGACGATGCCAAGGATGCCGAGAAGCCCAACGACAAGAAAGTCGATGCCGCCTGAATGAGGACCGAAGAACACCTGTTTCCATCGTTGCCGTGTCCCTGGTGACAACCAGAGGGACTAGGTCAACGGTCGCTGGGTTTTGATCAACTCGTTGGTAGAGGCTGGCGCGGCGTGCGATTTTTTGTTCACGTTTTTGTTGCGGGTATAGGCATGGCTCTTCGTTTCCCGGCGCTGGGCCGAGCGCTGTTGGAAATCCAGACTGACACGAAGACCCGGCCCATTGTCGTCGAACCTCAGCACGGCGCCGTGAAGCTTCGACACCGCGTTGACCAAGCTTAAGCCTAGGCCATTTCCAGGCAAGGTGCGGGTCTCATCGAGCCGGACGAAGCGTTCCAGCACGTGTTCGTGATCCTCCGCTGGAATGCCAGGGCCGGAATCGGCAACTGTGATCACCGGTCCTTCGTTCAGACTGAGCGCAATCTCGCCACCTTCCGGTGTGTATTTGATCGCATTGTCGAGCAGATTGGCAAGCGCTTGGGAAAGAAGATGGCGATTGGCCTTGACGTTCATGCCGGCAACGGCGTCGACCGTCATCGTCTGTTTTTTCTCCTCAGCAAGCGGTCGATAAAAATCGGCCATGTCGCCGACAAGGTCATTTAGCGATATTTCTTCGAACTCGGCCCGTTCGCTCCCGGCTTCCGCCCGCGCGATGTCCAGGAGGGCGTTGAACGTGCCGATCATGGTTTCAGCATCTGCCAGTGTCTGCTCAAGCAGGGGACGCATCGTCTCCTTGTCCGGGTCGCCAAGCAGCGCGACTTCGATGCGCGAGCGCATGCGATTGAGAGGCGTCCGCAGATCATGAGCAATATTGTCGGTAACGCGGCGCATGCCATCCAGGAGCCGCTCGATCTGATCGAGCATCGCGTTAAGGTTGGATGCCAGCTGATCGAACTCGTCGCGAGCGCCCTTGATGGCGATTCGCTGGCTGAGATTGCCTGCCATGATCTGCTCCGTGGTTCGATTGATGGCATCGACACGGTTGAGCAGGCCGCGGCTCATCAGGAGGCCGCCCGCGAGGCCGAGCAACAAGGTCAGACCGACGCCCCAGCTGAGCGCCCGCTTGATGCTGGCTTCGACTTGCAGTCGATCCTCAACCTCACGACCAACCAGCAGCCGGTATTGACCGGCCAATCTGAAGCTCTGCGCAATGGCACGCCGGTTTTCCGAAGTTTCGCCATCAGGTTGAACCGTGACCGGGAAGGTAAGCCAGCCTGCATCGCTGGGCTGAGTATCAGGCCAGCGGTCGATGTTGCCGGCGACCCAACCGCCGTTCGGTTCCGTTAGCAGATAGATGCTGGCGCGATGGGGATGGGCTGCACCTCGCTGCTCGATCACCTGCTTCAGCCTCGGCAGACCCTGGGTTCGATATTGCTCAGCAAGCCCGGCGATTTCCGCCTGAATGGTCTCGGTGGTCTGTCTCTCCATGAAGCCGGCGGTTGCGACGTAAAGATAGCCGAGCAAGGCCAGCGCGGAGGTGCCGAAAAGACCCAGATAAATCAGCGCCAGGCGAAAGGTGGTGGTGTCAAGAAGACGAGTTGGGAGCACGCAGGCAATATCCGGCACCACGGATCGTATGGATCAGCGGTATGTCGAAATCACGATCGATCTTCTGGCGAAGACGGCTGATATGGACGTCGATGACATTGGTCTGCGGGTCGAAATGGTAGTCCCAGACTTTCTCCAGCAGCATCGTTCGGGTCATGACTTGCCCTGCATGGCGCATCAACACTTCGAGGAGTTGGAATTCCTTGGCCTGCAGATCGATGGGCTGCCCGCCGCGGCTGGCTTTTCGTCCGAGCAGATCAAGCTCCAGATCCTCGATCTTCAGCAATGTCGATACCGGTGTTGCCTGTGGCCGCCGTCCGAGGGTCTCGACTCTTGCCAGAAGCTCGGCGAAGGCATAGGGCTTGACAAGATAGTCATCGCCGCCGGCGCGCAAGCCCTTTACCCGGTCATCGACCTCGCCGAGGGCTGAGAGGAACAAGACCGGCGTAGCATTGTCGGTGGCTCGCAAATGCTGGACCAGGCTCAATCCGTCCAGACCCGGCAGCATGCGATCGACGATCAGGATATCGAAGGTCTCGGCGGCGGCTTTGATCAGTCCGGACCTGCCATCTACCGCCACGTCAACACGATGGCCGCTCTCCCGAAGCCCTTTGGCCAGGTAGTCGGCTGCCTCACTATCATCTTCGATTACGAGAATATGCATAGCTGTCATCTTAGACATGAAGAGACCGGCGGCAAGCCACCGGTCCCTCATTATGGCATTCTGTTGAGACAGACCCGTCTCAACAGCCGTCGACTTTCAATGCTGCCGGTCGTGCTGGCCCGGACTAGGCCTGATCGATGCGGACGGCAACGAACCGATCCTGATCACCGCGTTTGATCAGAAGAAGAATGGCTTTGTCGCCGCGCTCGGTTGCCGTGCGCACAGCATCGGCTACCGTTTTCGGATCAGCGACCGCCTGGTGATCCGCCTCGATGATGACATCGCCTTCGCGGACCCCCTTTTCCGCGGCAGGACTGCCGGGAAGGACCCTCGTGACCACGGCACCTTCGATATCGACCGGCAGATCCATCGCCGCGCGGGCTTCATCGTCCAGCGTAGCCAGAGCGAGGCCGAGCTTCGGCGTCGTCGGATCGTCAGCATCGTTGGAAGAATTGACATTCGCCATCTGCTGATCGGACGGCATCTGGGCGATCTCGACTGCTAGGACTTTCTCGGCGCCATCTCGAAAGACGCGGACATCAGCCTTGCTGCCGGGGTTGGTGTCGGCAACCGCCCGCGTGAGATCCCGGACGCTCTCGACAGGCTTGCCGGCAAAGCTCAAGATGACATCGCCCTGTTCGATTCCGAAGGACGCGGCGGGGCTATCTTCGGTGACCCGTGCGACCAGGGCACCCTTATCATCCTCAAGACCAAGGCCGTCGGCGAGGTCCTTATCCAGAGCTTGGATATGCACGCCAAGCCAGCCACGCTCGACCATGCCGTCATCTTCAAGATCGGCGACAATCTTTTGAGTAAGATCGGCTGGAATTGCGAAACCGATACCGACATTGCCGCCGCTCGGACTATGGATCGCCGTGTTGACACCGATCACTTCGCCCTGAAGGTTGAAGGTCGGGCCACCTGAATTGCCGCGGTTGATCGGCGCATCGATTTGCAGGAAGTCGTCATAACGGCCAGCGCCGATTTCCCGGGCTTTCGCTGAGACAATGCCAGCCGTGACCGTGCCGCCAAGGCCAAACGGATTGCCGATGGCGATCACCGCATCGCCGACGCGGACGCTCTCCGCATCGGCGAATTTGGCAACGGGCAGCTTCTCGTCCGTGCTAATCCGGAGAAGGGCAAGATCCGTGTCGGGATCAGCACCAACGACCTCGGCATCAAACGTCCGGCCGTCGTTCAAGGCGACGGTGACCTTGTCGGCCGACTGGATCACGTGGTTGTTGGTGACGATCAGCCCATCTTCGCCGATGATGAAGCCGGAACCGCTTCCGGCGACCGGCCCTTGCCCGTGGGGGCCGGGCATATTCGGCTGACCGGGTACGCCGAAGAAGCGCTCCATATAACGCCTCATGTCTTCTTCGGTCATGCCGCGTTCGCCGAAATCTCTAAAGGAGCGCGGATCGTCGGCGACAGCGGGATCACTCGTGCGATCGATCTCGGTGGTCACGGTGACCACGCTCGGCATGATCTCCTCAATAAGATCGGCATAACCGGCCCAAGGGGCTGCTGTGAGGGGGGCGGGGGTCTCGGCGTGGCTCATTGGCACCGCGTTCACACCGACCATAAGGCCGATGGCAGCCGCAGAGGACAAAGCAAGCGCAATTGAAGGCAGGCGAGGCCTGCGCGTTTTTATTGTCTGGGGCTTCAAACTGTTCACTGATGTCTCCATTCGTTCACCGAGCCGGGCCGATTGATTTGATTAGCCCGGCTCGGTCGCGAGTTAGGGGGCTCACGCAATGCAATATGGAAGGGTTGCGTGAACACCGCCTGTCGCACAGATGAATTCTTTTTCATGGTCGGGTCTGTTGATCGAAACTGTCCGCTGGGCAGGCCACGCTAGTCGAGGCTTTGGGTAGCTGGTGAGGTGTCTGTTTCAAGCGACCCTGGGAGATGCCGGCGTGTCAATCTTGCCGCCATGATGAAGCCAGGCATCGGTCACGGCATCAACATAGCCCCGCGCGAAACGGCTGGCAGCGAAGCGTTGCGCATTTTCCCGACAGTGCTCTGGCTTGATGACATGGCCCTGCTGCTCGAAACGTTGAACCGCGGTGCGGATCGCTTCAGGCGTCTGCGCATCGAAAAAGAGGCCGGTCGGTTTTCGTTGCTCTAGGTTTCGCACCGTTTCGAGAACGCCGCCGGCGCCATAGGCGATCACAGGCGTTCCAGCGGCCTGCGCCTCAACCGGGGTGATCCCAAAATCTTCTTCGGGTGCGAAAATCAAGGCCTTGGCATTGCGCATATGCTGCGCCAGGACCTCGAAGGGCTGAGGCGGCAGGATCGTGACATTCGGGGTTGCAAGCCTCCTGGCGGCATTCAGGCCCGGGCCATCGCCGATCACCACGAGTTTCTTGTCAGGCAGGCCGACAAAGGCGTCCACAGTGGTCTCGGTATGTTTGTAGGGAACGAAACGGGAGACGGCGAGATAGTAATCCTGCTTATCGTCGGATCGACCTTCGAAACGATCAACGTCCACCGGCGGATGGACTACCTCGCTCTCGCGACGGTAGGTTTTCTGGATCCGTCTGCTGACATAGGCGGAATTGGCGATGAAGCGATCGACGCCATTGACCGTCCGCAGGTCCCAAAGGCGGAGCTTATGGAGGAGATATCGGGTCATCATGCCCTTCAACCCGCGATCGAGGCCGCTTTGGCGCAGATAATCGTGGCTCATCTCCCAGGCATAGCGCATCGGTGTATGCACATAGGCAACATGAACCTGATTGGCGCCGGTCAGCACCCCTTTGGCAACGGCATGACTGCTGGAGAGCACCAGATCGTAGCCACTGAGATCGAACTGCTCGATCGCCAGCGGGAACAGCGGCAGATAATGTCGAAAGCGCGGAGATTTACCGAACGGCAGGCGCTGGATGAAGGATGTCGTGATCCGCTTGCCGGTAAGGAAGCCGCGCTCGTCTCTCGACATGATGTCGACCAGGGTGAAGACGTCAGCTTCCGGAAAACAAGCGAGGATTTCGGCGGCAACCCGCTCCGATCCATAAAAATGATCGAACCACTCATGAACCAGCGCAACCCTGGCGGGCCTGCCGCTGGCAGTGAGCAGAGGCGGGCTCGAGCCAAGATCACTCACGATGCCGCTGCCTCGACTACCATCTCGAGGGCAAGCCAGCGTTCCTCGGCGTCATCGAGCTTTTTCTGGACCCGTGCGAGCTGATCGGTTTTTGCCTGGAAGGCGGCGGGGTCGCGGACGTAAAGAGTGGCGTCCGCCAAAGCAGCCTCGAGCTTGGCCTTTTCAGCCTGCAGATCGTCCATTTCTTTCATGACTCGGACAAGAGCCCGTTCCTGCTGCCTGGCCGCTCGTTCACGACTGCGGTCCGGCTTCGATTGTTTCGCATCTTTGTTGGTCCTATCCGGCGCTGAGGGCTCAGCACCCGCCGCCGCTGGCGGACGCTGGTCCAAGTAGTCGCTGTAGCCTCCGGCATACTCGGAAAGCCGGCCTTTGCCTTCGAAGACGATCGTGCTGGTCACCAGCCGGTCGAGGAAATCTCGGTCATGGCTCACCAGAAGAAGCGTGCCTTCGAAATCGGCGAGCATTTCCTGAAGCAGATCGAGGGTTTCCATATCCAGATCGTTGGTCGGTTCATCCAGGACCAGGAGATTGGCCGGCTGCGCCAGCTGCTTGGCAAGCAAGAGCCGGTTGCGCTCGCCGCCGGAAAGCGCCTTGACTGGCGTGCGCAGCTGTTCCGGGCGAAACAAAAAGTCCTTCAGGTAACCGACCACATGTTTCCAACGCCCCTGGACCTCGACCTGATCACCACCATCGGGGCAAAGGGTCTGCCAGGGCGTGGCGTTCAGATCGAGCCCGTCGCGACGCTGGTCGATCACCGCGATATCGAGCTGCGTGCCGAGCCGGATCGAGCCTCGATCCGGCGACATGCTGCCGGTAAGCAGGCGAATAAGCGTGGTTTTGCCGGCGCCATTTGGGCCGATGATGCCGACACGATCGCCGCGCATGATGCGAGTCGAAAAGCCATCGATGATAACTTGATCACCGAAGCACTTGGCGATCTCTTTGGCTTCGATCACCAGACGGCCGCTCTTGTTCGCAAGGCCTGCCTCCAGCTTGGCTCGGCCTTCCGGTCGGATCTGCTCGGCCCGCTCCTGGCGCATCGCTTTTAAGCGACGGAGCCTACCCTGGTTGCGTTTTCGTCTGGCCGTCACGCCGAAATGCAGCCAATCGGTCTCGGCCTCGATCGCCTTGGAGAGCCGGTTGAGCTCGGTTTCCTCGTTTTGCAGCACCTCGGCCGACCAACTGTCAAAGCGATCGAACCCCTGATCGATGGCGCGAACCTTGCCGCGGTCAAGCCACCAGGTCTGTTTTGAAAGCGTCGAAAGAAACCGGCGGTCATGGCTGATCATGACAATGGCGCCGCGAAAATCTTTGACGTCCTGCTCGAGTTGCTCGATGGCGGTGATATCGAGATGGTTGGTCGGCTCATCGAGAAGCAGGATCTCGGGGGCTTTGACCATCGCCCTTGCCAAGGCCACCCGCCTGGCTTCACCACCGGAAAATCCGTCGATACGACGATGGGGCTCGATGCCGAACCGCGCCAGCATCGCCTCGCCGAGATAGTGGGAACTTTCGTCACCGTGATCTGCCGAAAGGCCTGAGAGCGTGGCTTCGAGGGCGGTGCCATTCGCTGGCAAATCAGGTTCCTGCGGCAGGTAGGCGACCGTCGTCCTCGGCTGCAGGAAGCGCTCGCCGGCATCCAGCTCGATCAGGTCGGCGATCACCTTCAAAAGCGTCGACTTGCCGGCGCCGTTTCGCCCGACCAGGCAAATACGATCATCGCGGTTGATGACGACATTCAAATTGGCAAACAGGACCTGGCTGCCGATTTGCAGATGCGCGTCGCGTAAGGTGAGGAGAGGTGGGGTCATGTTTTCCGGAATCATTCGTGCATCACTCCAGGCCGATTGATGCGGCGGACCGAGGAGCGTTGATGCATCAATAAAAATTATGTGCACCGGGTGCGAGGCACCCGGTGCACATAATATACTAGAACATTGTCTCTAGCACGACTGCAAGCGTCGCCCAACAAGCGACAGGGACCAACGTCCGGGCAACGTCCGGGAATGGCTCTTTGGGCGCAGGGTTCCCGTTATCGTTCGCCGGTGTCGGCTCAGACCGTCGAAGGATCAGGCTGGATCAGGATTTCGACACGCCGGTTCAACTGCCGGCCGGCCTCGGTGCTGTTGTCGGCGCGGGGCTCCCGTTCGCCACGGCCTTCCGCTGACAGGATCCGGTCGGGAACGCCGCGATCGATCAATTCCTCTACAACGGAATCGGCACGCCGCTCTGAAAGCCCCTGATTATAAGCGTCGGAGCCCGTTGAATCGGTATGGCCAACCACCGTCACGCGGTTGCGATCGTATTTCGCCAGCACATTGGCAAGCTTGGTCAGGCTTTGCTGAAAGGAGGGTTTAATCGCAGCGCTGTCATAGTCGAAGGACACCTCGCTATCGAGGGTCAATTTCAAGAGATCGTCACGAACACGTTCGACTTCAATTTCATTGGCAGCGCGTTCTTTCTCCAATTCGTCTTCAAAAGCTTTTTGCTGGCTGTCCAAAGCGTATCCGACACCTCCACCCACGGCAGCACCAGCGACAGCACCGGCGATCGTACCACCGGTACGGCTTCCCTTCTTGTCCAGCCTATTGCCGATAACGCCACCGGCCACGGCACCGATCGCGCCACCGACAGCTGCTCTATTCACGGACTGTGTGCCGTCAGGATTTGTCGTGCAGCTCGCGAACAAGAGGCAGCAGAGCGCGACGCAGGCCTTTCTGATCATGATCTAGTCTCCTAGTAAGGGAAGCATGGGTCTCTGATACCCCCAACCGAGGACATTTGGCGAGATAAAACCATAAGCAAGATTAACAATGGATTAACAGGTCGAAGAGGCCGCATGCCGACAGGTCCGACCAAGCGCCTTTTCAGTTCTGTTCGACCGTGATCTGGACCCTCGCTCCTGCAAAGCAGCTGACGCCGAAGCTGATCGGCCGGTCCTTCCGATCGCCGTCGACCGCCTCTGTGACCAAGACGGGATGGGTCGCCGGTTGCCGGAGCGCGCTTGCCTCAGCCGATGTCGGGAGACGGGCAACAATCCGGGTCGATAGGCGATGATAGTCGGTAAGCCCGCAGGTTTGAAGGGCTGAACTGATCGACATGCCGTCCTTGAACTGCTCGGCCAACCCTGGAAAACGGCGACTTGGGAAATAGGTCAGACTGGCCGTGATGGGCACATCATCGGCAAAGCCGATGGCTTGCCGGCAGATGACAAGAGAACCGGTGCGCAGCGCGAGTGCTGTCGCCACATGTCGATCGGCCGGGATCGTCTTGATCGAGACGACATCACTGGTCGGTGCTCTGCCCTGGCCGAGCAGGTTGGCGCTGAAGCTGGTTCGTCGCATCAACGGATAGTCGATCACGACATCCTGGACGAACATGCCGCGTCCGCGCTCGATGCGCACCAGACCGCGATCGGCAAGTGCCGAGATCGCCCGACGGATCGTGTGGCGATTGACGCCGAAGCGCGTGGCCAACGCTGCCTCGGTCGGCAGGCGACCGTTGTTGTCGATCTCGCCCTTGCTGATGTCATCCGCCAGCTTGATTTCCAGCTGCTTCCAGACGGTGATACCGGCGTCGCGTTTGATTGGTGGCGCCTTCAACGATGGTAAATCGGTCATGAAAGGGTCACGAAATTCTGTTGATGGATAGGCGTGCTTGTTGATGAGAACACTTAGCGTATTGACACTGATTTGTATAGACATCTATATCTATGTAACTCTGCTGGAGATCGTTCAACTATGGTTGAAACTGAGGTGACCGGGCGACAAGGCTGGCTAGGGGTTCTGGCCAAGGCCCGGTTCGGCGACTTGCAGGCTGCCGTTCAAAAGCTCGGCGATCTCCCGCCCTGTATCATGCTGCGCCGGCCCGAAACCGGGCTGGTGATGGCCCGCGGTCGGGCCGGTGGCAGCGGTCAACGCTTCAATCTCGGCGAGATCCCGGTGACCCGCTGCGCCGTGCAGAGTCCGCGAGGTCGGATTGGTCTCGGCTATGTCCAAGGCCGGGATAAACGGCATGCCGAGCTTGTCGCGACCATGGATGCCCTGCTGCAGGATCGGGAGCATCAGGCTTTCCTCTTGGCCGAGGTGATCGAACCGCTCGCCAACGTTGCCAGCAAGCGCAAGGAGAGCATCCGGCGCAAGGCCGAGGCGACGCGGGTGGAGTTCTTCACCCTGGTCCGGGGCGAAGGATGATGAGCGCTGAGATGATCAAGGGGTTTGACGACCCGTCGCTCGATGCCCAGGCGGTTTTCCGCATCGTGCTCGGCGCCATGGCTCATCCGGGCCGGATCAGAACGGTTGCCGGAGGCAACGGCAAAAGCGGCTCGGCCATGCCGACAGCACCGGGGCGGCTTGATCAAGCGGCCTTTGTCCTTGCCCTGACCTTGCTGGACTTCGAAACGCCGGTCTGGCTTGATCCCGTGCTTGCGGCCGATCATGCCGTGGTCGATGCGCTGCGGTTCCATTGCGGCTGTCCGATCATCGAGAAGCCGGGCCTCGCCGATTTTGCTTTTATCGGCGCGCCCATGGACGCCCCCGCCTTGTCCGCCTTTCATCAGGGAACGCCGGAATACCCCGATCGGTCCACGACCGTTCTGATGCAGGTCGACGGATTAGACGATACGCAAGGTGCCCGGCTCAACGGTCCGGGCATCAAAACCGAGGCCCGGCTTGCCATCGACGGTATGCCGCCCGACCTTTGGCAGCAATGGTTCGTCAATCAACGGCAATTTCCGCTTGGCGTCGATCTCATCCTCACCGCCGGCAGCTGGCTTGTTGCCCTGCCGCGCAGCATCGCAGCGAAGGTCTGATCATGTATGTTGCGGTCAAAGGCGGAGAAAAGGCGATCGAGAACGCTCATCACTGGCTTGCCGATGAGCGCAGGGGTGATCGGGACGTCGCCGAGCTTTCGATCGCCCAGATCAAGGAGCAGCTTACGATCGCGGTCGATCGGGTGATGAATGAAGGCTCCCTGTTCGATCGGGACCTAGCTGCGCTGGCGATCAAGCAGGCGCGCGGCGATTTGATCGAGGCCGCTTTTCTGCTGCGCGCCTACCGCACGACCTTGCCACGCTTCGGCTATGGCGAGCCGCTGGATACGGCGGAGATGACCATCAAGCGCCGGATCTCGGCAACCTACAAGGACCTGCCCGGCGGGCAGGTCCTAGGGCCGACTTTCGATTACACCCACCGTCTCCTCGAGTTCAAGCTAGCGGCCGAAGGAGAAGACGCGGTGCCCGCAGCGCGGGAGGCGTTATCGAGTGGCGATAGCCATCCGAGGGTTACGGATATCCTCAACCACGAAGGACTCATCCAAGAGGAAATTGATACCGGACCGGCCGCGCCGATCGGTGATCTGACCCGCGAGCCGCTATTGTTTCCGGCCGACCGCGACATTCGCCTGCAGAATCTGGCACGCGGCGACGAGGGGTTCCTCCTGGCTTTGGGCTATTCGACCCAGCGCGGCTTCGGCAACAACCATCCCTTCGTCGGCGAGATACGGCTCGGCGAGGTTGCGGTCGAGTTCGCGCCGGAAGAGCTGGGCTTTGCAGTTCAGATCGGTGAGATCGAGATCACCGAATGCCAGATGGTCAATCAGTTCGAAGGCTCCAAAACCGAACCTGCCCAATTCACCCGCGGCTACGGCCTGGTGTTCGGCCACAGCGAACGCAAGGCCATGGCCATGGCCCTGGTCGACCGGGCTCTGCGCGCCAAAGAACTGGGCGAGGAAGCCGACGCCCCCGCCCAGGACGAAGAATTCGTCCTCTACCACTCCGACAACATCCAGGCCTCAGGCTTCGTCGAGCACCTGAAGCTCCCCCACTATGTCGACTTCCAAGGCGAACTCGACAACATCCGGCGGCTCCGGGCGGACGCCGCCCGCGGTGACGTCGAGGCGGCGGAGTGATCCGGTTGGTCGAGGCACCGCCGAGACGCTTAGGTGGCATCAAGGCTGCGGGCCGCCGGCGCCTCTTAATCACCGCCTTTTCCGAGCCACCGGCATGACAAGACCTGCCCGCATACCAACCCTGCCAGACACCAAACTCGAGTCCGCGCGCCGGCCCGCGGCCGGATATAACTTTGCTTACCTTGACGAGCAGACTAAGCGGATGATCCGGCGGGCTATTTTGAAAGCGGTGGCGGTGCCTGGGTATCAGGTGCCGTTCGCGTCGCGCGATATGCCGCTGCCTTATGGCTGGGGGACCGGGGGCATTCAGGTGACGGCGTCTTGTATCGGGCCGGATGATGTTCTGAAGGTGATTGATCAAGGCGCTGACGATACCACCAATGCGGTGTCGATCCGGGCGTTCTTTCAAAAAATGGCTAGGGTGGCGGTGACGGAGCGCACGGTTCTGGCGACCATCATCCAGACGCGGCATCGCATTCCGGAGACGCCGCTTCGGGAAGGGCAGATCTTCGTTTATCAGGTGCCCATGCCCGAGCCGCTTCGCCGCCTCGAGCCGCGCGAGACCGAAACCCGAAAAATGCATGCGCTGGCGGATTACGGGCTGATGCACGTCAAGCTTTACGAGGATATCGCGCGCTACGGACGCATCTCGACAAGCTATGATTATCCGGTGATGGTCAACAACCGTTATGTCATGGCGCCCTCGCCGACGCCGAAGTTCGACAACCCGAAAATGCATGACTGCCCGGCCTTGCAGTTGTTCGGCGCCGGGCGCGAAAAGCGGATCTACGCCATCCCGCCTTACACCAACGTCGTGAGCCTCGACTTCGAGGACCATCCGTTCGAGATCCAGGCCTGGAACCAGGTTTGCGAGATCTGTGGTTCCGCCGACAGCTATCTCGACGAGGTGGTGATCGACGACCAGGGCGGCCGCCTGTTCTGCTGTTCCGACACCGACCACTGTGCCGGGCCGGCACGGGATGGAATTGGTGCGAGCTTGGATGCGGCGAGCTCGGGTGAGGGTGGGGGAGCTGATGATGATCGATGATGAGGACTTTCCGCCGCTTCTCCGGGTCGAGGGCCTTGCGAAGCGCTTCGGACCAACCGTGGCCTGTGATGCGATCACCTTCGAGCTTTGGCCCGGCGAAGTCCTGGCGGTGGTCGGCGAGAGCGGGTCGGGCAAGACCACGCTGTTGAACTGCCTTTCCGGCCACCTTCCGGCGGATCGGGGGCGTGTTCTTTATGAAACGCGTCATGAAGGGTTGCTCGACGTCCGGACCATGTCGGAGCCGGCGCGGCGCCTTTTGACTCGCACTGATTGGGGGTTTGTTCATCAAAACCCGCGCGACGGCCTTCGCCTGAGGGTCAGTGCCGGTGCGAATATCGGCGAGCGTCTGATGGCGGTGGGCGCCCGTCATTATGGTAACATCCGGCGTGAAGCGCTGGACTGGATGGCGCGGGTCGAGCTGGATCTTGAGCGCATCGACGATCGTCCGCTTACCTTTTCCGGCGGCATGCAGCAGCGTCTGCAGATCGCGCGTAATCTCGTCACCAGGCCGCGGCTCATTTTGATGGACGAGCCCACCGGCGGCCTCGACGTTTCGGTGCAGGCGAGGCTGCTCGATCTGCTGCGTCAACTCGTCACCGAATTGTCGCTCTCGGTGATTATCGTCACTCACGACCTCGCCGTCGCCCGGCTCTTGTCCCACCGGATGATGGTGATGCAAGGAGGGAAAGCCGTGGAACTCGGCCTCACCGATCAGATCCTGGACGATCCGCAGCATCCTTACAGCCAGCTACTGGTCTCGTCGATCCTGCAGACCTGATAGCATCAGGCTGGTGCATGCGTAACCAACTCAGCCTCTATGCAGGAACGGTCCGTTACGAGCATGATGATACTAAATTCGGATAGGGCCATGCCGATCCTTCGCGTTGAGAACGTAAAAAAAGGCTTCACGCTTCATCTTCAAGATGGCGCCTCTATCCCTGTCTTCGAAGGGGCGGAGCTTGCCGTGGAGAAGGGTGAATGTGTGGCACTCACTGGCGAATCGGGCGTTGGTAAGTCGACACTGCTTCGCCTGATCTACGGCAACTACCGAGCCCTCGGCGGGAAAATCATCGTCGAGCATCAAGGCCGGCTGATCGATCTGGTCAAGGCGTCTCCCAGGCAGGTCTTGAGCGTTCGCAGGCGGACCCTCGGCTATGTCAGTCAGTTTCTCCGCTGCGTGCCGCGCGTACCGGCTAAGGATGTTGTCGCGGAGCCCTTGATTGCACTTGGCACCTCGCGACACACTGCCCGCCGCGAGGCTAGCGAACTGATGACGCGCCTTCGGCTGCCTGAGCGGCTGCAGGATCTACCGCCCGCGACATTTTCCGGCGGCGAGCAGCAGCGGGTTAACATTGCCCAAGGTTTTGTCCATCATTATCCTATTCTCTTACTGGACGAGCCCACCGCCTCGCTCGATGCGGCCAACCGCGATCGGGTGATCGACCTGATCCATGAGGCGAAACAAAGGGGAACGGCGATTATTGGAATATTTCACGACAAGGACGTGCGCAACGTGGTGACCGACCGTGAGATCGACATCGAGCATATGCGGATGGCGGCATGAACGGGCGGCTCGCCCTTGAAAATGTCAGGATCGTGACCGCGGATGAGATCGTCGAAGGCGGGCTGATCGCTGCAGATGGCATGATTCAGGAGATCCTGCCTAGAGGTCGCTCGATCGAGGGCGCCATCGATGCCGGCGGCGATTATCTTTTTCCTGGCCTTGTGGAATTGCACACCGACAATCTGGAGCGTCAGTTCCAGCCGCGCCCTGCCGTGCGCTGGCCGCCCGATGCCGCCATGCTCGCCCATGATCAGCAGATGGCGTCTGCCGGCATCACCACCGTGCTCGATGCGGTGGCCGTCGGCTTTCATGAGGGCAAGGAAGAACGCAACGAGTTCCTGAAACGGTCGATCGATGTTCTGGAACATGCCAAGGAGGCCGGCAGCCTCAAGGCGGATCATTATCTCCATCTTCGCTGCGAGGTCTCATCGCCCCATGTGGTCGACATGTTCGAGCCTCTCCGCAATCATGAGGGTGTACGCCTGATTTCCTTCATGGACCACACGCCCGGCCAGCGCCAATGGCACGATCTCGACAAATACCGCAACTTTCACCGAAGCGGCGGCCGGCGCAGCGAGGCGGATCTGGACGCACTGGTAGAAAAGCGACTGGAGGAGCAACAGCTCTATGCCGAAAAACACCGCCGCGCGTTGCTGGACCGTATCGATGGCATGAACGTGACGCTCGCCAGCCATGACGATACCACGGTTGATCACATTCATGAGGCGGTTGCCGAGGGGATCTCAATCGCCGAGTTTCCTACCACCAGGGAAGCCGCCACCGCCGCTCATGCCCACGCCATGACGATCGTGATGGGGGCACCCAACGTCATTCTGGGCGGCTCCCATTCCGGCAATGTTTCCGCCCTCGACCTCGCCAAATCAGGCCATCTGGATGCGCTCTCTTCGGACTATGTGCCGGTCAGCCTGCTGCATGCGGTCTTTCGCCTGGTCGATCAGGTCGGCCTCTCGCTCCCCGATGCCGCTGCCAAGGTCACGAAGAACCCAGCGGCGATGGGGGGATTCACCGATCGCGGTGAACTGGCACCCGGCAAGCGGGCCGATCTGGTTCGGGTACGCAAGGTGGGCGACACGCCGGCCGTGATGTCGGTCTGGCGCGAGGGCGAACGCATCGCGTGATGGCGGTCCGGAACCGACGAGGTGGCAGGTTGGACGAGAGCGGTCTTTTCAACGCAAGAATTGTCATGGCGGACCAAACGGTCTTCGGCAGTGTCCGGGTTGCCGATGGCATGATCGCCGAGATCGATGAATACAGCGCCATGAAGCGGGCGTCGCCCATCAACTCGGTTGATTTGGACGGCGACTATCTGATCCCCGGCCTGATCGACCTGCATACCGACAATCTCGAGCGCCATTACCAGCCGCGCGGCGGTGTCTTCTGGGACCCTGTCAACGCGGTGCTCGCCCACGACGCCCAGGTGATCGGCGCCGGCATCACCACGGTGTTCGACAGCCTGACCATCGGTGTCAGCCGGGGCTCGGACCAGCGGATGGCGATGATGGCGCCGCTTTGCGAGGCGCTGACCTTCGCCGACCGCCAGGCGATGGTGAAAGCCGATCACCGGCTGCATCTCCGCTGCGAGGTCAACCATCCCCATATCGTTCAATCAATTGAAGAGTATCTCGATCATCCCTTGCTCAGCATGATGTCGCTGATGGATCATGCGCCTGGCGACCGCCAGAGCCCGGACATCGAGGTTTGGCGCAAATTCCATCTGCAGCTGTTCGATATGGATGAAGCCGCCCTCGATCGCTACCAGGTCGAGCTCATTCAGAACTCCAAAAGCCTTTCGCCCCACCATCGGCGAAAGCTCGGTGAGATCGCTTCGGCCAAGGCGTTACCGCTGGCAAGCCATGACGATGCCACGCCCGCCCATATCGAAGAGGCCGCCGATCTCGCGGCCACCATCAGCGAATTTCCGACCACGGTGGCTGCAGCGGCAAGAGCCGGTGATCTCGGCCTCAAGGTTCTGATGGGGTCGCCCAATCTGATCCGCGGAGAATCCCACAGCGGCAATGTCGCAGCAGGCGAGCTCGCACGACACGGCAAGCTCGATATTCTGTCATCGGACTACATCCCCTCCAGCCTGCTGCCTGCCGCCTTCAGGCTTACGGAACAACCGTTCAACATCGACATGAGTGCCGCGATCGGCAGTGTGACCCATGAACCAGCAAAAGCTGCTCGGCTTGACGATCGGGGCGAGATCGCGGTCGGCAAGCGCGGTGATCTGGTGCGGGTCCGCATGGTCGAGGGTCGCCCTCTGATCCGTGGGGTCTGGCAGCAAGGGGAGCGGGTCGCATGAGCCGGCGTTACGCCCTCTACTACGCCCCATCGCCAGGGTCCGACCTCGAAGCCTTCGGCCGCCGTTGGCTCGGACGCGACCACATCACCGGCGAACCGGTCGAGCGGCCGAAGCTCGACGGCCTCAATTCTGCCGAGCAGGCGGCGATCACCGAATCAGCTCGGCATTACGGCTTCCATGCCACGCTCAAGGCACCCTTCGAGCTCGCGGCAGGTCAACACGCGGACGATCTCTATGCAAAAGCCCAAGATTTTGCATCAGCGCGTGAAACATTCGAAGCGCCGCCGTTGCAGATTGCCAAGCTATCGAAATGGATCGCCTTCACGCTTTCCGCCCCTTCTGGTGCCATGAGCCGGCTCGCCGCCGATTGCGTGCGCGATTTCGAGGATTTCCGCGCGCCATTATCGAAAACCGATATCGAGCGGCGCCGGAAGAGCGGTCTCTCAGCCCGCCAGGATGGGCAGCTGCTCGCCTTTGGCTACCCGCATATCTTCGAGGATTTTTATTTCCACATGACCCTGGCAGGTCCGCTGGAGAAAGCGCAGCAAGAGCGGGTCCTTGGCATGCTAAAGGCAACTGCCCCAACCCTTGGCCACGTTCCATTCATCGTGGATGCCATCGCGATCTACGAGCAGTCGACCCGCGATCAGCCCTTCATCCAGACAGTTCGGTTACCTTTCGGCGAGCGACAATCGAGCTGAGCACTTCATGCTCGAGCATCGCAACGAAACGATCCGTTGCCCGCTCCAGTCGATCGGCATTGATCACCTCTCGAACGTCGTCGCCCTCAACCCGGTACGCATCCATGCGATTGAGACGCTTCTCGATGTCATCGATCGTTTCGCGTCCCCGTTTGATCAGGCGTTCGCGAAGAACCTCTTGCGGGGCCGTTATCAGCATCACTCGCACCGGCGACCATTGGCGCCGTGCTTCATCGATCACCTCTCTTGAGACATTGATGATGATCGAGCGCCCGCGGGCCAGTGCCTCTTTGGCGGCAATCGGAATTCCATAGCCATGGCCATGGGCGCGCCAGCTCAGCATGAACGCCCCTTCTGCCTTCAAACGATCGAACTCCGCCGGTGTCATCGCACGATGCTTTTCGCCACCCGCATCGGCCGGACGTGTGATGTAACGGGTCGGAAACCAAAAGCTGACATCCTGGTCCAGCAACTGACGGGCACGGTCGATCAAGCTGTCCTTGCCAACGCCGCTTGGCCCGACCACCAGGAAGAGAACGCCGGGCCTGGTCAATTTAATGTCTTCCCGGACAAGGTGAATAGCATCGTTAATTTCCAAGGTTCATGACTGTTGACGACGTCAGCGTTCAAAAGAATTCCATATCAAAACTTCATGTCGATCGCGTGACAGTGGAATTAGAGCTATTATCGATTACCTCCTCGACAAGAGGTTCGATACGACGATAGCGTAGAGAATTAAAGCCATGATGAAGAATTCGCCCCTGACGGCCGGAAGTTGCTGAAAACCGGTACTTTTACCACCAAGAGGTACGCACGGTTTTTCGCTGGCTAACTTGGCGGCTTGACGAAAGATGGCTAAGACTGGTTCGTTAGCGCTAATGAGGATCAGACATTGAATGCGAACCCAACCGAGAATTTGTCGAGCCTGGCGGACCTTGCAAGAGATATTGTCGGCCTCGATGAGGCCACGCCGTCCAGTGCTCGGCAGCCCATCGTCACGGCAACGTCCGAAGTCGAGATCGCGTTGGACGACCTGATCTCCGACGACAATGGCGAGATCGTCTTCTTCAACGACTCGGGCTTTCGCACTTTATCGATCAGGACCGAATCATCGATTGTCTCGAACGGACAGGCGAACGAGCATTCGACCGCCGGTGGGGAAGATGTCAGCGGCTTCAACTTTGTCACCTTCGATAACGGCGTCACCCTTTATTTCGAAGAAGGATTGGATTTGCACGTTCCGCAAAGCTGAACCCCGGATCGTCGTTGATTTCAACCTGTCTCTGGCGCTCTCCTCAAAGCTGTTTCAAGCTTTCAAACTCCTTGAGATCCTCGTCGGTCATGCCTTGCAGCAGGTCGTCAAGCGGTGATTGCTGTTCCGCCTTTTCCGGCGGGTTGACCAGCTTCAAGCGATCCGCCAACCACAAGATGACCCGAACATTGCCGCTTTGAACCTCGGCATCGATGGCGTCGTGCAAGCGTCGCCGAAGCAGATCGATGCGCTGCTCGGACATGGAAGGACGATTGGTCTCGAACGCCTTGATCCAGTCTCTGAATAGCTGGTCATGGTTGCGCCGACGGGATAGCTGGCTTCTCGAACAGCCGATTTGCCGGGCTGCTTCGACAATCTTCACGCCTTGGGCCAGCAGTTCGGCACCCCTGCGCCAATCGACGACGGGCTTGAGTGTATCGGCCTTCATCAGCCGCTCACCATTTGAGCTCATAGCATCTCTCTCGCAATGATCTGAAAAGCTCTGCGCGGATGGCGGACAGAGTGTTTATTGTCATATAGGAATTTAATCATATAGTCAAGATGTCGTCGCTTTACGGAAAGTTAACCTTGGACGGATAGCATCGGACAAAATGATGGGAGGCAGGTCGGGGCAAGGGGGTAGGAGAATTGCGCCGATGACGTCTGATCGAGATCAAAGCTATCGCCTGCCTGAAATGGCAATCTTGACGGCGGAGCTCGAAGCTTTGCGCCGAAACCTCGAAGAGGTCGAGCGTGCGAATCAAGCGAAGTCGATGTTCTTCGCCACCATGAGCCATGAGATCAGAGAGCCGATGAACGGCGTTCTCGGCATGGCGCGCCTGCTTTTGGAAACCCCGCTGAGCGATGAGCAAAAAGGCTATGTCGACGCCGTTCATTTCTCTGGGCAGGCCTTGCTGACGATCATCAATGATATTCTCGATCTGTCACGCATGGAGGCAGGCCAGCTCAAGCTCGACGTGATTGACTTCGACCTCAAGAATGTCGCTGAACGCACCGTCGAAATCTTGAAACCGCGAGCAGAAAAAAAAGGACTGACGCTCGAGCTTCTGCTTGATCCCGATCTTCCCAAAGTGCTCTCTGGCGATCCCGGCCGGCTTCGTCAACTCTTGATGAACTTGCTCGGCAATGCCGTGAAGTTCACCGAAACCGGCTCCGTGCGTTTGGTCATCAACAGTCTCCACGACGAGGGCGATCATCAAATGCTTGCCATTCGGGTTGAAGACACCGGTATCGGTATTCCGGATCATCTGCGACATCGGCTCTTTACCCCCTACGCGCAAGCCGATCCGTCGATCCCTCGTCTTTATGGCGGCAGTGGCTTGGGGCTCACCATCTGCAAACGCCTGGTCACGCTCATGAACGGCCAGATCGAGGTGGAAAGCGAGGAAGGATCAGGGACGACCTTTTCACTGCGGCTGGGTTTTGACAAAGCCGTAACGGGCCGCCTCCGAATGCCGCCCAGCGGCCAGGTCGCTGGTTTGCATCTCCTGGTCGTCGATTCTAACGACGTCACGCGAATGATGCTTGACCAGCAGGCGTTGAGCTGGGGCGCTGTAACCCAGCTGGTCGAAGACGGCACCGGAGCCCTCAAGGCTTTGGAGCGCGCGGAGGCCCAGGGAACCTCCATCGACATCGTGCTCATCGACAGCGCTCTTCCCGATATGAGCGGGGAGGATCTGGGCCGGGCGATCCGAGCCGATCATCGGCTTGGGCAGGCAGCCCTCGTCATGATGACATCGTCGGGCCTTCGGGGGGATGCGGCGCGCGCTGCCGATATTGGCTTTGCCGCCTATCTCCCGAAGCCGGTGACGCCTATGGATTTCTTGAATTGCCTGCTGCGCCTTCGAGATGATCAGGCCAGATCACCCGGCGATCTGATCACCATCCACAGCCTGTCCGAGAACCAGCCGGCTGGCCTTGATATTCTCTTGGCCGATGATAATCCGGTGAATTGCAAGATTGCGATGATCATGCTCGAGAAGGCGGGCCATCGAATTGATACCGTGACCGATGGGGCTGCCGCGGTCGAAGCGCTCGCTCAGAAGCCTTATGATCTTGTCCTCATGGATGTCCAGATGCCGGACATGGATGGCCTGGAAGCGACCCGGCGCATTCGTGAACTGGCCTATGGCGGCGACGTTCCCGTACCGATTATCGCCGTGACGGCCAACGCGATGCATGGTGACGATCAGCGGTGCCTTGAAGCCGGCATGGATGACTATGTCACCAAACCCATCGATCGTGCCCGTCTCTTGAGCAAGGTCAATCAATGGGGATATCGACAAGCCGCGGCATGAGCGAAAACTTTCCTTTTAGGTGATAAAGAACTATTAGTTTTTCTACTTTAAATAGTGTGAGTTGGCTCGTGTTGCCGTTCGTTCTTCTTTATATCGGCTTTGGTACCGCTCTTGCGGGCGGCACATTGGCTGTGCCGGCTCTGTGCAGGCCCATGGCAACCGTCGCAACACGGCTCGGCATATCGCTGAGTTACGCTCGAACGCTTTGGACCATCGGCACGATCATCGCTTGGCCCGTCGGCCTGTATGTTCTGGCGACAGGCAGGCTGGTGCTGGTGAACGGCGATCCCAATGCCGCGTTCGATCTTCAAAGCCATCACATCGTAGCTGACGATGGCGACGAGACGTCACGAGTAGCTGAGACCGATCCGGTGCAAGACGCGCAAAATGGACACACCTGATCGGAGCGCATCGTCAGATCATGTCCGTTTCCGATGGCGCGCGTCTTCAATCTTCCATGGAACCGCCGCTTAGCCGCCTTCGCCTGTGCTTGCCCGGAACCGCTCGATCGAAGCGCGATGATGCTCATATTCGGGGCGGCCGATCGAGATCTCTTCATCGTAGTGGTCATGAAATCTCTTGGCAGCACTTGCTGCCACTTCCGGCTTGTTCTCGACCTCGGCGAGGCGATGCTCGAGAAGGGCCGCGAGCAGATGGTTCGGCACCACGGCTTTCAAGCGTTCGGCATAATTCTTCGCGTCGTCGATTTTACCAGCGGCCGCCTGGATGAGGCCCACGTGAAAAAGCGCATCGGTGTCCAGATCGTCCAGCATCTCATAAGCCGAAACCGCCATCGGGGCGAACTGGTCGACTTCGGCAGCATTTCCTTGCTCGTCCGCCATCATCACGCGATTGAACAGGCGGTCCGCCGCCTCTCTTGGTGTCATTGTCGACAGATCAGGTGGTTGGCCTGTCGATGTCGTCTGCGGTGGCGCCGAGGCTGTTGGTGCGGTTGATGATAGGCGATCCATATCGATGACGGAGGCGAAAAGGAGCGAGAGCGCGACCAGGACAATGACGGCAGACGCCAGAACCGTCATCGTCTGAGGGGTCAGCCATCTGGTGCCGTTGAGCGATTTGCCGCAGTTCTGACAGTATCGGGCATTCTCCTGGATACGGCTTGCGCAAGACGGACAGGTTACCGAACCGTGCGGCTGCTGGCCCCGGTAGCCGGCCGATTTGTTCGTTTTGCCACTTCGAGTTGACTTATGTCGTGCCATCGTGCTCATCGTTCGAATTCACCCTTGATCGAAGACATCGCAAAAACATGACCAAGCCGGTGTTGTTACCCGGTCTGCCCTCTTCATGTACAGAACGCAATGTTGATTATTCCTTTCGTCCTTAGCGAGATATGATAGATCGCCCGAAGGCTTGATCGATCAGGGGAGCAAAAATGACCAAGACAGCCCTCATTGCCGGTGCGCTTGGCGTGGTTGGGCGTGCCTTGCTCAATTTTCTCGAGCAGGAGCAGGATTGGGAAATCATTGCACTCTCCAGGCGTTCGCCGGATTTTCCGACCCGCGCCCGCTTCATCCCGACCGATCTCGGTGATCCGGCTGATTGCGCGAAAAAACTTGGTGCGCTCGATCAAGTCACCCACGTCTTCTTCACCGCTTTTGCCCCTGGCGCGACGCTGGCCGAAGAGGCGGCGCATAATGCCGCCATGCTGGAAAATCTGATCGGGGCCTTGGAAAACAACGGTGCGCCTTCGCTTCAACATGTTCATCTGATGCATGGCAGCAAGTGGTATGGCAACCATCTCGGTCCTTACAAAACACCTGCCAAGGAGGACGATCCAGGTCATCTTCCGCCCAACTTCTATTTCGATCAGCAAGCCTGGATTGCCGAGCGGCAAAAGGGCAAGAGCTGGACCTGGTCGGCGTTTCGCCCCCACGGCATCTGCGGTCTGGCGATCGGCAGTTCCATGAACCAGCTGACCGCGATGGCACTCTATGCAACGATCATGAAACATCTTGGCCGCCCGCTTCGCTTTCCAGGCACTCCCGGCTTTTTCAATGCCGTCTATCAAATGACTGAGGCGAACTATCTCGCAACCGGCATGGTTTGGGCCGCGACCAGTGAGAGCTGCGCCAACAGCGCCTTCAACTTTACCAACGGCGATTATCTCCGCTGGTGCCATCTATGGCCGAAAGTCGCGTGTTTCTTCGAGATGGAAGCGGATGGCGTTCAGAGCGTCTCCCTGCAGTCGATGATGGCCGACAAAGAACCGCTATGGCAGAAAATCCGGACCGAGCACGGTCTTCGCGATTATACCTTGGCGCAATTGACCAACTGGGCCTTCGCCGATTTCGTTTTCGGCTGCGGCTATGACCAGATGTCCGACCTTACCAAAATCAGAAATGCCGGCTGGACGGGTGCCAACGATTCTGAAGCCATGTATCTCCGACTGCTTCAGGGGTTAAGGGATCAGCGGATGATTCCCTAGTCGTCGATCGCGCAGATTACGTTCAACAGCACCTGCCTCTGTTCCTCCATCACCATCTTGATGGCGCGTTCCAGCGCCTCGGGCAGCGCATTCGGATCCTCGATCCGCTCACCGTGGCCGTTGCTCGCCTCCACGATCTTTTCATAAGCGGGCGAGGGGGTGAGCGAGGACAGCGGCATACGGTTGGCGCGGCTGGCATGGCCCTTGGGATAGACCGCCCGGGTCGATTTACGAACCGCGTTCCAGACCTCGTTGTTGAACACCACCGTCAGCAAGGGAATGTCGAGCGCTTCGGCAACCTGGTGGCAGGCAATGGGGTTGGCGAACATGTAGGAACCATCGCCAACGGCAGCGATCACCAATCTGTCCGGGGCTGCAAGCTTGGCCCCGAGCGCCGCCGGCAAACCCCAGCCGAGACCGCCCGCCAGCGAATGGCTGAGCAGGCTGTCCGGTCGTTTGAAGGTCATGAAACCCGGCAATATCCCAAGTTCGCTGACGACGATCGCATCGTCGGGCTTCGCCCGATCGAGACAATGGCTGATCCAGGCAGCCGTCATCGGCGAACGCTTGCCGGCCTTGGCGGTTCTTAGCCGCTCGGTCCGAGCCGACTCAAGGTTTGACAGCAGGGCTGTTTTTCTCGACGTGACGGTGCTTGTGCGCGGTTTCACCGCTGCCAGAATGTTCTGCAGCGCCTGCGCCGTGTCGCCCTGAACCGCGAGGGCGGCCGGATAGCTCCTCATCGGCAGGTCAAGGAAGTAGGGATCAGGCCCGATCTGTATGGTAACGCAACCGGCCGCCGGCCGGTGGCGGGAGGGGATGTAGGGGACCATGGCGTCGACGGCTAGGATGACGTCGGCGTCTTCGATCCAGCCTTTGACGTCGTGGCCCGCGTGGTAGGGATGGTCGGTCGCCATCCCGAGGCGCGATGCCCAGAAGTGGACGACAGGTGCTGCAAGCTTTTGGGCAAGGCTTGCCAGAGGTTCGAAGGTCGTCGCCGAACCACGACCGACGATGATCAGCGGCCTCTCGGCCTTGGAAAGGAGGGCGGCGGCTTCATCGGTCGCGGCCCGGTTTGGCGATGGTGCCGCGGGCACCGGCATCCGTGTTGTTGCGCTGGTCAGATGGTCATCGCATGGCTCTGCCAGAGCCTCGCGCGGCAGGCTGAGATAGACCGGGCCCTTGGGCTCGCTCATCGCGGCCGCAAGCGCGCGATCCACGATCGCCTCGGTTTGTTCGCCATAGCGAAGCTCGTAATCCCACTTCACGACCTCGCGCAGCATGCCGGCCTGATCGAACATCTCCTGACCCCAATGGATCGGCAGATCGCGCGAGCCGGTGCGGCCGGCCTCGGTGATCGGCGTTCGGCCGGACGTGAAGAAGATCGGGACGTTGTCGCGTGCGGCGTTGATCAGCCCCATCAGCGCATTGGCCGTGCCGACATTCACATGAAACATCACGGCCTGGGGCCGGCCGGTAACGAGATAATAGCCGTGGGCCATGCCGACGGCGACGTTTTCATGGGTGATGGCGACGGCTTCCGGCATGTCGAGGCCGGCGGCGTTACCGCGGGTGAGGCCTTCGATGATCGGTGCGAAATCGGTGCCTGCATTGGCAAACAGCCAGTCGATCCCGCGCGATTTCAAAAGGCAGAGATAGGCTTCAGCGACTGTTTCCGGGGTTGCCGTTTTCGAACGGCTCGCAGTCATACGACGCTTGGCAACCATGGCAACAACCTTCCCCCCCTTTGACCGTCAAGTCTACGCAACCGTCGCACGGCTGTGGTCGCACGGCCGTCGGGCTTCGGTAAAGCCTCTCAGGCGTTGTTCGACCTTATCGTTGATGCTGCCTTAAGGAAACTGTCCATCGGCGTCGTGTTTGCCGGTGGGGACGTCGGTCAGGAACTCGATCCACCGATCGATGGTCTCGATGGCGAAAATAGGGTACTTTGCGGCCTTCGTTGCCATCTTTTTGCTGACCAGCGAGGCGAAACCCGATGCGAGGACCGCCCATGCCGTGGCGTGCGGGGCCAACGCGGTGCCATTGGTCGATCGTGCGGTGCTTGGCGATTATCCCGCATTGCGTCGAGGTCTGTCCGGGATCAGGCTGGTCCAGGTCATTCACCTGGAGGGATCGGAATTTGTCGATGAAGCCGAGCGGATGGGACAGGTCGCCGATGCCTTGCTTCTGGACTCGGGCCGCCTCCCGCAGCCGATCAAGGAACTGGGCGGCACCGGGCGCACCCACGAATGGTCGTTCAGCCGGGACATTGTTGCTGTCTGGCATTGTCCGGCTTTTCTTGCAGGCGGTCTCCGTCCGGACAATGCCGGACAAGCGGTCCGCGAGGTCAGGCCTTGCGGCCTCGACCTTTGCAACCCTAGTGGTCGCACCACCGGCAATCAAAGATAACGCGCGCGCCCTTCGACGTAAGCCTGGTCGGAGAGTTCGGTCCAGCGCGAGACTGTCTTCTGAAAGCTGTCATAGCTTTCAAAGATGCGCTTGGTCAGACCGCCCTCGTTGCCGATACTTGCTACCACGTCACGAGCCGCTAATGCCATGCTGCGAAAGATGGCGGGATCCAAACGTCTGACTTCCACGTTGTGTTCACTGATCAGCGTTTGCAGGGCTTTACCGTTCTCTGCGTTGAATTCTGCGAACAGACGATTGTTCTCATCGTTGGCAACGGCAGCTATCAGCGCTTGATCTTCTGGAGGCAACTGATTCCAAAGCCCGAGATTGATGCCTAGGGATTGTGAGGTGCCGGGCTCATGGACACCCGGGTAGTAATAGTAGTCGGCATATTTGTAGAAGCCGAAGGCCAGATCGTTGAACGGTCCGATCCATTCGGTGGCATCAATCTCGCCTGATTGAAGCGCTTCGATGATCTTGCCGCCGGGCATGTTCACCGGAATCCCGCCAATTTGCCGAATGACGTCCCCGCCGAGCCCGGGGATTCGCATCTTCAATCCCTGGAAGTCAGCCAGTGAGTTGAGCTCGCGGCGAAACCACCCGGCCATCTGCACGCCGGTATTGCCGCAAAGAAAAGCTTTGACATTAAACTCTGCCGACAATTCGTCCCAGAGCGCCTGCCCGCCACCATGATGAATCCAAGCGTTGATCTCGTTGGCCGTGAAACCCAGCGGGACCGTGGCGAAGAAATGAAAAGCTCTGCTCTTCTTCTCCCAATATTGCTCAACGGCGTGGTACATATCGGCTTTTCCGGTTGCGACGGCGTCGAAGGCTTCGAAGGCCGGCACCATTTCGCCAGCACCAAAGACCTCGACGGTAATCCTTCCCCCCGTCACCTGGCCGATGCGATCGGCGAGCCGCTGCGCGCCAACGCCCAGTCCGGGGAAATTCTTCGGCCAAGCCGTGACCATGCGAAGTTGGCGACGCCCCTGGGCAATTGCCGGCGCTGGCAATGTGCTCGCTGCAGCCAAGCCGCCTGTAAGTGAGGTAGCTATGAATCGGCGTCGTTGCATTCCCTATCCTTCGCGCGAGACATTGTCGTTGGCTTAAAGAGAATAATCCGTGACGCAAAAGAGATTGTTGCCTTAAATCAGCATCGGACTATATCATTGCGCCATCGGGGAACAAGAGCTCATTGTAGAATACCTACGTTCGAATATCGGGGGATTATTCGTATGCTTGGTTATGGCTCGATCGTTGCGGCGGCATCTGGGAGGAGGATAGGGCGGTCCGCTTTGTTCGCCTTTTACCTTGCCCTTTGGACTGTCATGTCGATGCCGTCCGGCTCAGCAACCGCCCAGGACGTGCAATCTTATCGTCTTGTCACCGGCCAGCCCGGAAGCAGTATCTATACCGCTGGTGTGGGAATCTCGACGCTGGTCAAAGTCGAGCTAACTCCCGAGGCAGGGATCGATTTGGATCCCGTTGTCACGTCAGGCTTCTTGGAGAGCTTTGCACTCTTGAATGAGGGTGAGGCAGACTTCGCGGTGCTGAGCGCGGTTTGGAGCGATCTGGTGCCCACCGAAGGTCGTCCAAAAGATGATGCCGCCTTTGGTCACGCCGTGCAGGCGATCGCGACATTGACGCAAGAAGGCGACCGATCAACCCAGCTCGTCGTTCGTCGCGATGTCGACGAACGCGTCGTCTACGAGATCGTCAAGGTGATCCTCGAAAACACGCCGTACCTCAAAAATGTCGATGACTCACTGAAATCGATGTCGCTGGACAATGTCCTTGCCGACATCAGTTTGCCGCTTCATCCGGGTGCTCGTCGGTATTTCGAAGAGAAGGGCGTACTGTCGGCAGAGGTGGTTCCTGCAGAGGTTCCGGACTCTGCAATCGATGGCAGTCAGGGTGTGGCGGCGCTGCAGGAGGCTCGGACGTTTGTCGTCTATTTCGACTTGAACAAAGCCACCATCACCGATGATGGATCAAGCGTTCTTGATGAGGCCGAAGCCTTTGCTCAAGATCTGGAAGGTCCTACGGTGTGGATCGCGGGTTATACGGACACCACCGGTAGCGCCGATTATAATCTTGGTCTGGCCGAGCGTCGCGCTGATGCCGTGTTGGATGAGCTTCGTTCCAGGAGTATCGACGCACGCGAGATGGACGTCACTGCCTTTGGCGAACGATCTCCCTGGGTCGTGACCGCAGATCAAACTCTTGAGAAACGCAATCGGCGGGTGGAGATTCTGGTAGAACCTGGCAGCGCACCAGTCGCGATCAAGAACTAACAGCGAGCGCTTGGGAACGATGCAAGCATGCGGGATACTGAACCAGAGTTAAAGAGACGCCCGCATTTCGACAAGTTCGTTTGAATGTCGTTCACCGGAACTCAATGAGGAGCCTATTACGTTGAGGATAATAGGTATCGTCTTTGGTATTCTTATGTTTTTGCTCAACAGGACGCTGGGCGCGGATCTACCCGACTTGAAGGTAAACGATATATTCCTGGCGCCAAGTCTACCCGGCTATGAAAATGAAGATGTCATCTTTTTTGGCACGGTGATTAGTAACGAGGGCGCGAATTTTCGTGGTAAAGTTTCGGTTGTCTGTAGCTTTTCCTGTCGTGGTCACAGTCAAAAATATATTGGCGGCATGAAAGTTCAAAATGGTATTCCCAGCCGCGGCCAAGTCACACTTGGCGAAAAATCGCCGCTCGATATTGGCGACTGCTACTTCAATTCGCGGCGACTGTTCACCTGTTCCGTCGACGATGGCAATATTATACGGGAAATTGATGAAACCAATAATTCACTGAGCAAGACTTTACCGACGGGCAAGTGAACGTCGCCTGGTGAACAACGGCTCCGACCTCAGGCATGTAACCCAGATCGCAACGGCAATCGCAGCGCCATCGCTTCAGATCACGCAACCAGAATGCCCATCGGGGAGGGATCCGGCGGACGGGTCGCCACGGACTTGGTCAAGGAAAAAGGTCATGGCACATCTCATCGACACCACGAATTCGCGGAGAGCACCTTCAACACCGACACCGAGAGTGATGCCCATTTCAGCAAGGGCTTATCGCCAGGTCTGCAACTGACCATCGAGCCACAGCTCTTCGACCTGCCATCGTCTGGCATAGAAACGGGAAGTCGTCCGGACTGCTGCACGAAGAGCTCACGGTGAAAACCCATGCTTTAGTTTGCGGTCGATGAGTATATTTCAGCTGATTTTCCTGCCTAAAGACAACGCATCTCATTGATATAAATGGGTTTGTATATTAGCAGGAGCCGATTTCGGCGCAAAGACCTGTGGGCACACGAATTGGCTTTTTTTCGTATCCTTTGCTGTCTTTACATGCTATTGAGTGGGCATGTATCTTCGGGTCACCAAACGGCGGAACAAGGACGGCTCGACCGTCAAGTACTACGCGCTCGCCGAGAATGTCCGTCATCTCGAGAAGGGCTATGTCGAGGCCAGGGTTGTGCACAGTTTCGGCCGGGCCGATCGGATCGACAAGGCCGCGCTCGAGCGTTTGATCAATAGTATTCGCCGGGTCTTGGATGACGCGGACGGCGTGGCCATCAATGTTCCGCCCCGGATCGGATGTTGAGATCGAGGACAGCTTCGATCTCGGCGTTGTCCATGTCGCCAAAGCGTTGTGGCAAAAGCTCGGCATTGGTGAGGCGATCCAAAAGCATGTGCAGGAGAAGAAGCTCAAGGCCCCTCATCAAGCCGCCTTGCTGGCGATGGCGGCGCAGCGCCTGGATCGGCCAGGCTCCAAGCTTGCCTGCCATGAGCGCTGGCTCGATCGGGTGTGGTTGCCCGAGGCCAAGGATCTCGGGCTCCATCAGCTGTACCGAGCCACGGATATTTTGGCCGAGCATGGCGACATGATCGAGGAGGAGGTCTTCTGGAACAGCGCTGATCTGTTCAAGCTCGATGTTGATCTTATTTTTTACGATGCGACCACGGTCGCGTGACATAGTGCATCCTTCTCTTAGATTCCCGGCAGCTGCAACGTCTCATCATCCTGAAACTTCGACATATTTCTTGGCCGTCGGGAGATGATTTCTCGGATGCCTATCCGAACGGCCTCACTATCGAGTGCAGCGACAGGTATTTTCCACGGCGCCAAAAGCATGAGTTGCGTGGCCGGAAGCACGCCCTCTCGGATGAGCTGGCGAACCGAATCAACAGAGATCTTGAGGCGCTGCGCTGTGGCGGCGATACCGATCGTCTCCGGAGCAGCAGTCGGGTCGAATGCGGCCATGCCCAAACGCTCGCGGAGTTCGCGCACGCGCATTGTCGTCCACGTTTCGCCTTGTTGCGATTTGCAGCTCATCCTGTTCTTGGTCACGGCAAGCTCGCGATCAGGCCATTGCCCTCCGAGCTTATGCATGACCTCGACAGGGCTATGCTGGTCAGTTGCAGGGGCATGGACGTTCTTGACCCGTGCGACCCTAATCTCGGTATGCCGACCGCCAACCCCATGAATGACGACCACCACCTCGTTGGCGGTGTCATCGAGATCGATGACGGCTTTCTGGATCAGGATATGGGTCAGCCGTTGCTTGGTCCGGGCGTCGGCTGTCGGCGGGTTCCAAGCCGCTGGCAGGTCATAGGCCAGCTGCATTAAGGCGGCACGATCGATCTCCGGACGTGAGGCGGCTTCCGCCTCCAAATCGGCGATCCGCTGCTCAAGTTTTGCAACGCGCTCCAAGGCTGCGTTCCATCGCGCCTCCAACGTGCGTGCAACATGGCGCGTTTGGCAGGATCGACCAAATCGTAACGCCGTGACGCCAAGGAGACTTCGTAATGGGCTTCTTCGAGCTCGCCCTCTACCGATTTTCGCACATCGGCAGCAGCCATGGTGACATGGTCGGCAGCGAGGATAGCTGCGTTGACGGCGTGGTCTGATACCGCATCCAGGATCTGAGCGGCAACCGCACGGTCGATGCGCATACCGCCGATGCCGATGCACAGTTCATCGGCAGCCTGATTGTCCTTTCCCCGGCATTGGTAGCGATGGCCGTGGGTGGACTGCGTCCTATGGAAGACCTGCATCATCCGCCCACAACGCACCAAGCCCGTTAACAGAAAGATCAATCAGATGATGCCAGTCCCGACCATTGCGGGCCAGCCTTGAAGCCTCGATGCAGTACGCCGCGCCAATCTTATCTGTGCAGACCGCCGTTACCAATTTCTTGAACCCCGGCCGCTCGATCAGGCCGGAACCCGAACGGCCCAGATCGTCATCGAGCACCATGACCGACGCGAACCCGGCTGCCTTGGCCACGTCAGCTAAGGCATACTGCCGCCGTTGGCTCTCGGTATTGTCCATGATCTGGGTCATGCTCGATTGGCGGACATAGACGACAGCACCGCGGCTTTGATGATCAGGCGTGATTTTAGGCGTCATCGCCGCCCTCCTTCCCGTCGAGCTTGGCTTCTTGCAGGTTCAGAGCAGCGAGCAGCAGATCGGCCAGGGCCTCGCGTACCTCTTTCGATCCCGGTATCATCGGCGGTTCTGCTGTCTTGCGTTTCAGGGTCAAGGGAAGCCGTGGTTGTACTGTCTGCTGGCTCATTGACGGTCTCCTCGTCTATGGGAAGACCCGATGATGCTTGATCCACCGCCCCGTGCGACAGGAATGCCAGGATCAGCGATAGCTCAACCAGAGCGTCGACCGCGACCAGCGGCGGACCGATCGTCAATCTCGAGCAGAATGCCGCGTCACACATCCGGGCAGGAAGCTCGCGGGCAACGCCCGGCCGATCCTCGACCAGAAACATTCCATGCCATCATCCTGTGGCGTGTTCCGATGAGCACGAAAACGCTGTCCTTGTAACGGATGCCATGGATATTCGATCCTGACAGACTGAAAACTGTATGCTGAATGTTGCTTGGTGGCACGGCCTGGTTCGAGACGGACGATGAAGATGTCGCCAGCCACAAGTGGCGTGGTTTGGAATTCGAGCCGCTGAGAAAGCGCGGCCACAGCAAGGAAGGTCGGGACAACGATCCGCAGGTGATCATCGCGCTCGCGGTTACGCGCGAAGGGACCCCCGTTCGGTCCTGGATCTTTCCCGGCAACACCGCCGATGTCACCACCGTCACCAAGATCAAGGACGATTTGCGCGGGATGAAATTGGGCCGGACGCTGTTCGTCGGCGATGCCGGCACGCACGCCGCCGCCAACCTCGAGAAGCTATCCATGGGCGCTGGCCGCTACATCCTGTGTTTGAACAAGGACGAGGCCAATCGACAGAAGTGGCGGCGCGCCGAGATCCTGAAAACCCTCGAGGCCACGCTCAAAAGCTTGAAGAAGGACCACCGGGCTCAACGTCCGGCCCATGTTCCACTACATGCCCCAACGCATCACCGCCCATGTAAAGCTCTGCGTGCTGTCTCTCATGATCCGGCGGGCTGTTGAGCTTGCCACCGAGCTTCCCTGGAAGCGGCTCACCACCATCCTGGCACCGCTCAAGGCATACATCAGCGAAAATAGGACAATTGTTCAGGCCACACAAATTCGGCCCGAAACCGCAGGACGTCTCGTAACATCCTGTTTTCGCTATGTGATTCCAATCCGCTTTTTAGGCACCGCAAACCCGAGCCATGCGCATCCCTGCGTCTCGCTCAGGAAACGGATTGGCGCCCGACGCGAACCCGTGCTCGGGAGAACCAAGCCACCTCGATCTCGCGGCTGCGTCTTTTGCAGCGCTGAAAGCTAGAAGATGCGACATCGATGCCGCAAATCCGCTTTGTGACGCCCAAGGCCGGTGCGATCATTCGACCATGGTTTACCATTACGCGTCGAAAATCAGCCGGGCCGCGGCACGGCAGAGAGGGCTGGGGTCCTTCGGGGATCTCGGGCCTGGTGCGCTCGCGGTCGACGAATGGCACGACCTTGGTCTCGAACTTCCGGATGCCGAAGCGCTTCGCGCCTATCGGCTCATGCGCGTTCGCGAACAACTCCAAACCCTGGACTATGCCGGCATCCTTTTGACCGACCCGATCAATGTGCGCTATGCCACTGACAGTACCAATATGCAGGTCTGGTGCAGCCATAATCAGGTCCGCTACGCCTTCGTGGCCTGTGACGGGCCGGTCATCGTGTTCGATTTTCACGGCTCATCGCATCTGTCCCGACATCTTCCCTTGGTTGATGAAATCCGGCCTGGTCAAGCTTGGTCGTATTTCCTCACCGGCGACGGCACCGGTGCCGCAGCTGGACGCTGGGCCGCCGAGATCGTGGATATGGTCAGGGTTCATGGCGGCGATAACCGGCGTCTTGCCGTCGACAAAGTCGATCGCTTGGGGTCGAACGCTCTCGAGACCCGAGGCCTCGCATTGTGCGACGGCCAGGAGGTCATGGAACTCGCTCGCAAGGTCAAATCAATCGACGAGATCAACGCCATGCGTTGTGCGATCGCGACCTGCGACGTCGGCATGGCTGCCATGCAAGCACATCTCCAGCCAGGGCTTACCGAGCAGGAACTCTGGGCGCATCTTCATGCCGAGAATATCAAGCGCGGTGGTGAATGGATCGAAACGCGCCTGCTCGCCTCGGGCCAGCGCACCAATCCCTGGTTCAACGAGTGCTCATCGAAAGTGATCGAAGCTGGCGATATCGTTGCCTTCGACACCGACCTCATCGGCCCTTACGGCTATTGCGCCGATATCTCAAGGACCTGGCTCTGCGGCGATGGCCGACCGACCTCCAGACAAAAGGCAATGTACCAGCTTGCGGTCGAGCAGCTTGAGGAGAATACCGTTCTGTTGCGGCCGGGCCTAGGCTTTCTTGACTACGCCAGCCGAAGCTTCGCGCTTCCCGAGCGCTATCGCGCCAACCGCTATTCGGTGATCCTGCATGGCGTTGGCCTCTGCGACGAGTATCCTGCGATTGTCTACGCCGAAGATGCCAAGGATGCTTATGAAGGCGTCTTCGAAGCCGGCATGACCGTCTGTGTTGAATCCTATATCGGCGAGGAAGATGGCCCCGATGGTATCAAGCTGGAACAGCAGCTGCTGATCACCGAGAATGGCGCGGAGCTCTTGTCACATTACCCGCTCGAGAATGGCTTTTTCTGATTGAAGAAGACCATGAGGAAATCGCCGATACGCGCGGAGGCCGCATCGTTTCCATCATGGTATCACCTGCAGCCAGTAACGGGCTCAAAGCGCCCATTGGCCGCAGCTTTTCAGTGGCAACCTGCGATCCGATGCGGGTTGGTTCCGTATGATCGGAACATGCTCTAGAGCCGGACGATCTTGCCGGGGTTCATGATGTTTTGTGGGTCAAGAGCCCGTTTCAACAAGCGCATGGTGCTCATGGCCTCACCATGTTCGGCTTCGAGATAGCCCATCTTGCCCATGCCCACACCATGCTCGCCGGTGCAGGTGCCGCCGAGGGCAAGCGCTTGTTCGACCATGCGCCGGCTCAGCGCCTTGGCCCGCGTCAGTTCGTCGGGATCGTCCATGTTGACCATGATCGAGAGATGGAAATTGCCGTCGCCGACATGGCCGACCAGCGGTGAGATCAGCTTGCTTTCCTTCAGGTCCGCTTGGGTTCTTGCAATGCATTCGGCGAGGTTGGAGATCGGCACGCAGACGTCGGTCACCACGGCTGAGGTGTTGGGCCAGGTGGCCATGACGGCATAGAAGGCATTGTGGCGTGCTTCCCAAAGCCGGTTTCGATCCTCGGCCTTGGTGGCCCAATTAAAATTGTCGCCCCCGAACTCGGTGGCAATCTCGCCAACCGTGGTCGCCTGTTCCTCGACACCTGCTTTGCTGCCATGGAATTCGAAAAAAAGCGTCGGCGCCTCTTTATAACCTTCGAGCTTCGAGTAGCCGATGCAGGCCTTCATCTGCAGCGCATCCAACAGCTCGATACGGGCGACCGGAACACCCATCTGGATGGTCTGGATCACCGTCTTCACGGCATCATCAACCGTCGGAAAGGCGCAAACCGCCGCGGAAATCGCCTCAGGCACGCCATAGAGCCGAAGCCCGATCTCGGTGATGACGCCAAGCGTCCCCTCCGAGCCGACGAACAGGCGGGTAAGATCGTAGCCGGCGGAGGATTTTCTGGCACGGCCACCGGTCTTGATGACGGTGCCGTCCGCCATCACCACAGTGAGCCCGAGCACGTTTTCGCGCATGGTCCCGTATCGAACAGCATTGGTACCCGAGGCGCGCGTCGCGCACATGCCGCCGATGCTGGCATCGGCGCCGGGATCGACCGGAAAAAACAGCCCGGTATCACGTAGATGGCTGTCCAGCTGCTTTCGAGTCACGCCTGCCTGGACGCGGCAGTCCAGATCTTCGGGATTGACCTCGAGGATCTGGTTCATTCCGGAAAGGTCGAGGGTAATGCCGCCTTCAAGGGCACTGATATGTCCCTCCAGCGATGTCCCGGTCCCGTACGGAATAACGGGGACGCCGTGCGTCGCACATAGCGTGACGATGTCCCGCACCTCCTCGGTGGTATGGGGGAAAACCACCGCATCAGGCGCCGCGCCGGCATTGTAGGTCTGATCATCGCCATGCTGCTGGCGGATAGGAAGGGCGGTCGACATGCGCTCTCCTACCAAAGCGCGAATAGGCTCCAATACCGCATCGGCCTTCGAGGCAAGAGGTTCTTTGGCGCGCATCGTCTCTCCAGTTTCCCTGCTATCGGCAGCGGCTTTCACCTATCAATCTAGGCCGGAAGCGGGGGATGACCAAGAGGGCAGGATGCGCAGGGTGCGCCCCTGCGCATTTGGTATCCTCTTGTGGCCTCAGGCAACCGATCTCAGGCAACCGACGTGATCTGAGCGCCGATCTGGAGATCTTTGGCCTTGAGATCGGCCGGTGGGTCGATGAAGGGCAGGGGCGCTGTCCTCGCGCTGACCAGCCCCCGTGGCGTTCTGACCTCAAGCTCCGTATCAGGGGCGGCGCTATTGGTTGCGATCAGGCCAAGCGCGATGGTCTGCTGCAGCCTCGGCGAGAACGTGGCGCTGGTGAGCTTGCCGACATGCCGGGTATTCGCCTCGATCGGCCAGGGATGCTCGTTCGAGAGCGGGCCGGCCTCCGGATCGAGAACAAGGCCGATGATCTGGCGTTGGACGCCGTTCCTGGCGATCTGCCGAAGGGCGTCCTTGCCGATATAGTCGGTCTCCATCTCGAGATCGACGAAGCGGCCAAGGCCGAGTTCGAACGGATTGACATCAGGCGTGATATCCGAACCGTAAGAGAAAATTCCGGCTTCGATCCGCCGGATCGTCGAGGGTGCACCGGGCTTGATGCCGAAGGCTTGGCCTGCTGCCATGATCCGTTCCCAGAGATCGTCCCCCTTGCTGCCATCCCGAAGATAAAGCTCATAGCCCAGCTCATTGCTCCAGCCGGTCCGCGAGATGACCAGCGGAATTTTGTCGAGTTTGGCCTCGATGCAGCGGAAATAGCGCAGCTGCAATATGTCGGGGCCGAAGAGGGCATTCATCACCGCCGCCGCCTTCGGGCCTTGCAGCTGAAGCGGCGAGACGTCCGGCTCGATGATCGTCACCTCCAGGCCCGAGCGCCAGGCAACAGCCTTCGCCCAAAGCAGAATGTCGCTGTCGGCAAGGGAGAGCCAGAAGTGATTGTCGGCGATTTTCAAGAGCACCGGATCGTTCAACACGCCACCGTCCTCGGCGGTGATCGGTACGTATCTGCACTGACCGATCGCGCAATTGGCGAGATTGCGCGGCGTCAGCAACTGGATGAATGCCGCAGCGTCCTTCCCGGTGATCTCGACCTGGCGCTGGACGGCGACATCCCAAAGGGTGACATCGTTGATCAAGCGCCAGTAATCGGTGATCGGATCCTCGTAATAAAGCGGCAGATACATATGATTATAGACAGAATAAGCCTTGCAGCCCCAACGCTTCGTCGCGTCGAAGAACGGAGATTTTCTTACCCTCGGGCCGAACATGATCGTCGTCGTGCCTGCCCCCGTTGACGGGCTGGCATCATGGTATCGATCATCAAGGTCGTTTTGATCGACCAGATGTTGCTGCATGTACGAACCTCCCGACGAAAGGCGCAGGTTGAGCAGGGCGATCCTTGCCCAGTTCGTTCCTATGTAGGCGGTGAACCAAAGAGCGACCTGCGTTCGAGCGAAGTAAAGTTGCTTGGAGGCGCCTTCAATTCATGATGATGCGCCATGCCATCTTCCGCGCTTTACGCCCCAGAGCTTGGAGAGTGCACTAAAAGGCGGCCATCACTTATGGTGCGGGCCTTCCACCGGAACCTTCCCGTCGCTCTCAAGAGACTGGAGTACCCTGGCCGGGCGAAAACCGCTCGATCGCGAGCGCTTATCCGCAAAGGCGCTGGACGTGGCCGGGAGCATCATCTCGGCGCGTTGAATGCTCGCAAGCTCGCTCTGGGTGTCGGTTGCCCGGTCGGCAGCCTCTGGAACGTGTTCGGCAGTTTCGACCGGGTCTTGAACACACCGACTTTTAGTCGGCTTTACGCGGCCTCGAACGCGGCGGTATCGACATCGGGGGCTGACGGCGAGATCTCACAGAGGAAAAACGAGGAGATCACGTGACTGTGTTGCCACTTCCTTAAAAATAACGCATTTGGTGATCAAGATCACAGGTTTTATGTCAATCAGACCTTATAGTTAAAGAATGCCAAGACCGAGAATCGATGGATGGCAGTGACGATATGGTCCAATTCTCAAAAGGAACAAAGGCCGCTTTGGCTGAGATAGACGAACCAAAGCGGAAAGGATGGCTAGGGGAGCGCCTTGATTGATCGGCTGGTCATGCTTGGTCCCAACGTCCTCGGGGCCGGTACCAGCCAACTCCTTCTTCGGTGCTATGAGCGCCGAAGCTGGACGACCAAGCGCCGGCACAACCTGAAGTCAGCCCGATGAGGAGCCATGAGCGGCAACGTCTGTTGCAGAATTGTCGCTGGCGTTAGTGAATTCTTCACCAGAAGAAAATCATGATGGCATCGCGTCGATGACATGCCTTGACGCATCCAAAATGTGAGCGTAATCCAGCGCTCTTTCTGATGCGGCGCAGGTCATGTTGGCTTCAAAGGCTTGGATAGTGATAGATATGACGAAACAGGATCTAAATCTTGAAGCGGGCTGGTTGATGAGTGCGCCGGAAACCACGCGCGAAGTGCGCTCGGGCTTACCCGGCCTCGGCGGGCGGCCGAGCTTGCATCCAGCCTGGTCGGGATCGGTTCACCCCGGCGGGGCGGGTCTGGAGGGGAGGGTATCCCTCGCTTCCGCAGACGCAGTCAAGATCGAAGAGCGAAAGCTGCCCCGCACGTCCTGATCTTTCCCCGGGAACCGGGTGGCGCCTCCGATCTTGCTCCCATGATCTTCCGGCCGTGATCATTTCGTCGTCGTGCAGGCAGGTTACCCGACTTGCCTGCCCAAATCCGACCACAGCTCCGTCAACCAACTCATCCCGAACTTTAGGGGTAATGCTCCGATCCGCCTTCGCAGCGCTTTCGGCATATTCGGCCTTGCCGTCGTCTCGACGCTCTTGTTAAGAGAGGCGCTGGCATTGCGATGGAAAGGATGATCATGACAAAGCTGGTGTTGATCCGGCATGGCCAGAGCGTTTGGAACAAGGCCAATTTATTCACCGGCTGGAAGGATGTCGATCTCTCCGAACAGGGCATCGTCGAGGCGGAAACCGCAGGTCGGCGCTTGCAGGCCAGAGGCTATGACTTCGACGTCTGCCATACGTCCGTACTGAAACGAGCCATCAAAACACTGCATATCGTCCTGGAAGGCATGGACCGTCTTTGGCTGCCGGTGCACAAGAGCTGGCGCCTCAATGAGCGCCATTACGGTGCCCTGCAGGGGTTGAACAAAGCCGAAACCGCTGCGAAATACGGTGACGAGCAAGTTCATATCTGGCGTCGAAGCTACACCACGCCACCCCCGCCTTTGGAGCCCGGTGATGAACGCCATCCAGGTGCCGATCCGCGCTACGCCGCTCTCGATCCCGCCGACATTCCAAGTGCGGAATGTTTGAAAGACACGGTCGATCGCGTATTGCCCTATTGGCATGATAGCATCGCGCCGGCCATCAAGCGGGGCCAGCGCGTCATCATCGCAGCCCACGGCAACAGCCTGCGCGGCCTGGTCAAATATCTCGACAATGTCAGCGACGACGACATCCTATCGATCGAAATTCCGACAGGTGTTCCGCTGGTCTATGAACTGGATGACGAATTAAAGCCGATCAAGAGCTACTATCTGGACGGCTGAGCTGTTGCCGACTTTCGGCCAAAGGATGCGGACGTCAACGAAAGCGATCTCTCGTTGACGTCGGCGGAATGCCTTATCGCTGCGCTCGGGCACTGAGTCGTCTCCGGGGGCTGAGAGGGACAGGCGAAACTACCTTGCGCCGACACCGCCTGCGGCAACCCTTACCGTCAAAAGCAACGTGATCAGATCGAGAAAGAGCGAGTGGTTCTTCACGTAGTACAGATCATATTCGAGCTTGCAGCGGGCATCCTTCAAGGTGGCTGCATAGGGATAATGAACCTGCGCCCAGCCGGTGATGCCAGGGCGCACGCTATGCCGGTTCAGATAATGCGGCAGCTTCTCGGACAAATCGGCCGTGAACTCCGGTCGCTCCGGCCTCGGACCGACCAGGCTCATGTCGCCCTTGAGCACGTTGAAAAACTGCGGTAGCTCGTCGAGCCGGCTTTGGCGCAGGAAATGACCGAATTTGGTGACGCGATCGTCATCTTTCATCGCCCAGCGTGCCTGGCCATCCGCTTCGGCGTCCTGGCGCATGGTCCGGAATTTATAGATCTCGAAGATCTTGCCATCCAGGCCGACCCGGCGCTGGCGGTAGAAGACCGGGCCTCTCGAATCAAGTTTGATCAGGAGTGCGAGGAAGGGCAGGACCGAAACGGTGAGCAGGAGTCCTGTCGCGCCGTAGACAATGTCGGTGCAGCGCTTGGCGAGACCGCGCAGCTTGCCGCGCCGAAAGCCAGGCGAAAAGATGAGCCAGTGAGACTCCAGGAAGTCCAGCTTGACCTGTCCGGTCACCCGCTCGAGGAAGGAGGCGCTATCCGTGACCAGGATCCCGCTCATCCGGCAAAGAATGAGATCCTGCTCCGGCAAGGCCGTCTTCGCATGATCAAGCGCAACCACGATCTCCTGGATACGGTGCTCCTTGGCATAGGCAGCAAGATTGCCTGGCATGCCGACAACGCGTTGGCTCGGGAGTTTTGACGACCGTGTCGACGATCCGTCGGCCCCCTCCAGTGCAACGAAACCGTCCACATTCGGGCCCATGAATCCACTGCCAAGCGTTTGCCAAAGCACCTCTGCCCGTTCGCCGGCACCGAGGATCAATGCTCGAGGCTTGATCCTGGAGCGGAGCTTTGTCAAGCGCCTGCCGATCAGCCTGGCGCCAAGCGCGACCAGGCAGCTGCAGCAGGCGCAAAAAGCGATCTTGGTCACCGAAGGCCGATAACCGATGATCGCATATTGCGTCACGATAATCAGCAGCGAGCCGCAGACCGCGCTGGCAAACAAGCGTTTGGCCATGACCTGGACAGAGCGCCAGGCATCCAGATGGTAACTGCCGAGCACGATCAGGCAGAGAAGGAGAAGCCCGCTCGGCAATAGGACGGTGCCGAACACCTCAAAGTCGACCTGACCCGTGCCGATCAGAAGAAACCGTCCGGACAGGAAGAAGATGAAGCAAAAGATCAAAGCCTCGATCGACGAAAGGATCAGGCCCAGACGGTGGAAGTGATAACCAAGTATCGACATCAGCACCTCAACCTAAACGATCTTATCTTCGCCCAATGAGCAATAAACACCTCTTACTAAATTAATTTATAGGTGAAAAGAGAAATCTCTTCGTCCTTCGGTTTAAGAAAGCTTTGATTTAGAGATAAAAATATAAATCTAATAAAAACATATTATTAGTAATTTTTTTTAATGTTGTTTGATAGATTTTCATTTGTCTGTCTTAGCACAAAAGTTTATATTCCTATGAATTTCCAAATCAACTATAAATTTTCCCAAGACCTTGATGTGGTCCTTCCTGGAGATGCGTGTCTCTGATGCCCGGCAGAACGCTGCGCCGTTTCAGATCGAGGCTTGCCCCGATGGGGCTTTCCTTGGTTCACTGTGGCGATCATCTTCGAGGCATCGACCCCGATCCTATCGATCGGCAATGTTTGCCAAGTTGATGCGGGGCGAACGAGATCACGGCGCGGGAGGGTCGCGGATATGGACGAGGGTGTGCAACGAAAGACATTCTTTTGCATCGACGGTCACACTTGCGGCAATCCTGTGCGCCTCGTCGCCGGCGGCGCGCCTCTCTTGTCCGGCACGACCATGAGTGCCCGCCGTCAGGATTTCATGGAGCATCATGACTGGATCAGAACGGCCTTGATGTTCGAGCCGCGCGGCCATGATGTCATGTCCGGCACGATTCTCTACCCGCCCTGCCGTGACGACTGCGATATCGGGGTCATCTACATCGAGGTCAGCGGCTGCCTGCCGATGTGCGGCCACGGCACGATCGGCACGGTCACCTTCGCGCTCGAACAAGGATTGGTGACACCCGCCGAAGAAGGCATGCTCAAGCTCGATACGCCGGCAGGGCTCGTGCTGGCCCGCTATCAGCGAGACGGGGCCTATGTTTCGCGTGTTCGCCTGACCAACGTACCCAGCTATCTCGCGCTGACCGAGGTCTCGGTTCCTTGCGCCGAGCTCGGTGACTTGGTGGTCGATATCGCTTACGGCGGCAATTTTTATGCGATCGTTGATCCGCAACCGAACTTTTCGGGCTTGGAAAGCATGACGGCAGGCGATATTCAGCGCCTTAGCCCAATTCTTCGAAAACACCTGAACGAGGTCACCGATGTTGTACACCCCGAAGACCCGACCATCCGAGGGGTGAGCCATATTCAATGGACCGGTGCAGCGCGCGATCCGAAGGCCCATGGTCGGAATGCCGTCTTCTACGGGGAAAAGGCGATCGACCGCAGCCCCTGCGGCACCGGGACGTCGGCGCGCATGGCGCAGTTGGCGGCCAAAGGCAAGCTTGCGGTGGGTGATGATTTTATCCATGAAAGCATCATCGGCAGTCTCTTCGAGGGCAGGGTCGAGCGCACTGCCATCATTGGCGATCAGGTGGCGATCGTGCCGAGTGTTGCCGGCTGGGCAAGGCTGACAGGGTTGAATACGATCTTTGTCGACTCGAGAGACCCCTACGGCCACGGCTTTCAACTGCTTTAGGCGCCAGTCATCGATCAGGAGCGTTTATGACCGAAGCGAGCAAGGTTACGTCACCCGCCATCGGCTTTATCGGCCTTGGTGCCATGGGGGCGGGAATGGTCGACAATCTGTTGGGCGCAGGCTTCGCAGTTGCCGGGTTTGATCTTCGAGAAGAAGCCCTTCTCTGGTTGAAGCGACGAGGCGGCAGACCGGCTGGAAGCCCGGCCGATGCTGCGACTGGCGCCGACCTCCTTTTTCTCATGGTGGTCAATGACGCCCAGGTCGAGACCGTGCTGTTCGGCGACGACGGTGCCCTTTCGACCTTGCCCGGCGGAGCGACGGTCATCATGTGCAGTACCGTGCCTGCGGCCTTCGCGAAGGATCTTGGCCAGCGCCTTCTTGATCGCGGCATCGAGCTCTTGGATGCGCCGGTCAGCGGCGGTGCGATTGGTGCGGAACAGGGGACGCTGACCGTCATGGCATCAGGTTCGGCCAAAGCGTTCGAGGCGGCCGGCGCTGCCCTCGATGCCTGCGCCAAAAGGGTGTTTCGCCTGGGCGATCAGGTCGGCACCGGTTCCTCGGTCAAAGCCGTCAACCAGCTTCTGGCGGGCGTCAATCTGGTGACCGCCGCCGAAGGCATGGCCTTCGGGGTCGCTCAGGGCGCCGATCCGAAGCTCTTGTTCGAGATCATCAAGGATGCCGCCGGCGGGTCCTGGATGTTCGGCGATCGCGTGCCGCATATGCTGGCGGACGACTACACGCCAAGGAGCGCCGTCAATATCTGGGCCAAGGATTTGGGGCTGGTCCTCGATTCCGCCAGGGCGATGGGCATGCCCGTACCGATGACCGCGGCCGCCCACCAGGTGGTCATGATGGCGGTTGCCAGCGGCCTTGGAAAGATCGACGATGCAGCGTTCGTCAAGGTCTACGAGGCGTTCACCGGGGCGACGATTGTGCCCAAGCAAGAGAAGGAATGAGCGCCATGGAAAAGGACCCGATCATCCCGGTTTTCGACGGGCACAATGATGCTCTGCTTCGTCTGTGCCTCAATGCCGATGAGAATGTCGAAACCTTTGTCGCCGGATCCGAGCGCGGTCATCTCGATCTGCCCAGAGCCAAGGCGGGCGGTTTCGCCGGAGGCATGTTCGCCTGTTTCGTACCGTCTAAGAAAGGTGAAAAGCAGCAGGTCAAGCGGACCATTGACGGCTATGAAGAGCAGTTCCCGCCGACACCGGCGCTGGCCGAGGCCCAGGCGATGACGCTCAGCCTTGCCGCCGATCTCTTCCGCATCGAAGCCGCTTCTCGAGGGCAATTCAAGGTGGTGCGCACGGCGGCCGAGATCGAAGACTGCATCGCCAAGGGTGTGATTGCCGCCTCGCTGCATATCGAGGGCGCTGAAGCAATTGATACGGATCTCAATGCCCTCGAAATCTTTCATCAGGCAGGCCTGAGATCGCTCGGGCCGGTTTGGAGCAGGCCCAATGCGTTTGCCTGCGGTGTGCCGTTTAAATTTCCGAGCAGCCCCGATATCGGGCCTGGGCTCACGGCTGCAGGTGTTGAGCTGATCAAGGCCTGCAATCGCCTCAACATCCTGATCGATCTTTCGCATATGAACGAAAAAGGTTTTTGGGAGATCCAGCAACTCTCCAATGCCCCGCTCGTAGCCACCCACTCCAACGTACATAGCCTTTGCCCGGTCTCCAGAAATCTGACCGACAAGCAGCTGCACGCCATTCGTGAGAGCGATGGCATGGTGGGCCTGAATTATGCGGTCTGTTTTTTGCGAGAAGACGGCGACAACAACGCCGATACGCCCTTCGAGGTGATGTTGCGTCATCTCGACTCGCTGCTCGAACATCTCGGCGAAGACCGGGTCGGGCTCGGCTCCGATTTCGACGGGGCGATGATCCCGAAGGATATCAAGTCAGCGGACGGCTTGCCAAGGCTGGTTACGGCCATGCGCACCCACGGCTACGGTGAGGTGTTGATCGAGAAGATCTGTTATCGCAACTGGCTGCGCGTGCTGAAGAAAACCTGGGGGCAGTAAGGTTTTTGGCCTGGAGCCTGTCGGGGCCATCGGGAAGGAAGCATTGTTTTAGCGCTGCCGGTCGGCATCAGCGTGGTGAAACGAACAACCGAAGGGTGACGTTGAGCCTGCATTAGTCTTTGGTTCTGCGGCCCATCACCTGTCCGGCGAGAAACCGTCAAATCCCGCTATTTGATGCCCTTGATGCGAGCTGCCTGCGCGCTTGTCTGCCCTGCAAATCGGACATGTTTCGAACAATAAACATTCATCTGGACGAGTTTTCGCTCCTCGGTTAGCTTGAATTCAAGAAGATTGAAACGGTGTGCTGCGGAAGCTGATCAAGGGGGTGAAAGTATGGCGAAGGCCATCCACATGATGGTCCGGGTGCTGGACCTTGAGAAATCGATCGCGTTCTATAAGACGGCCTTTGATCTGGACGTTGCCGATCGGTTCGAGTTTGACGGGTTTACACTGGTCTACCTGCGCAATGCCGAGATCGATTTTGAAGTCGAGCTCACCTGGAACCAGGGGCGAACCGAGCCTTATGCCCATGGCGACGCTTACGGCCATATCGCCTTCGCCGTCGACGATTTGGACAGCGAACATGCGCGGTTCCGGAACGCCGGTTTGGAGCCCGCCGACATCAAGGAATTCTTTCGCGAAGGCAGTCTGATGGCAAGGTTCTTCTTCGTGCAGGACCCGGACGGCTACAAGATCGAAATGCTGCAGCGCCATGGCCGCTACACCTAAATTTTTGTGCTGCTCGACCTATTATTATTACTGATAGGCCGGCCATTATCCTAGGGGGCTTTGGCGCCGTCGTCGAACATCAAGCGTTTGATCGCAGAAGCGTAAAGGGAGGTTAGAGATGACCCAAACTATTCTTGAGCGGCGGAGGGACAAGGCGCCGCCGCTTCGGCAAGCGGAGACATCGCACCTGGTCGTCGACCGACGCGCCATGTTGAAAACCGTGTTTGGCGCCATCGGTGCCTACGCCGTCACCGCATCCGGCATCACTTGGCTGGTCGGCCCCGGGCGTGCTTGGGCCATGGAGTTCGAAGCGTTCGACAAGGATGTCGCCGGTACGCTTCTGCACATGACCCGCGCCCTTTATCCCCATGAGAAGGTAGGTGACGTTCATTATGCCGAGGTGGTCAAATCACTGGATGGTGCAGTTGCCGGCTCCGATGATCCGGCTGCCGGTCTTCGCCTCTACACCGAGGGTGTTGTCCGCTTGAACGAAGCTGCCGGCGGGTCGTTCGCCGATCTCGACGCCGATGCCAAGGAAGCCGCTCTTCAGGCCGAAGCAGACTCCGAGGATCCCAGTTTCTTCCAGGCGGTGCGTGGCCAGGTGGTCAACGTCTTGTACAACTCCCATGAGGTCTGGAAGATCTTCGGCTATGAGGGCGCTTCCTTCGAAGAAGGCGGTTACCTTTTCCGAGGCTTCGATGATCTTTCCTGGCTGCCGGCGCCGCCCAAAGAGGCTAGTCCGCCGGCACAAGATGCGTAACGGGAAGGGATCGGATCATGGCTAAGACTTATGAACTGAATGACGACAGCGTGGTGGTCATCATCGGCTCAGGAGCTGGTGGCGGCTCGCTCGGTCACGAGCTTGCCGAACGCGGTATCGATGTGGTGATGCTGGAGGCAGGCGCGCGGCAAAGCACCGATAGTTATGTCAACGACGAGTGGGAATTGTTCGGACAGCTTGCCTGGCTGGACCCGCGGACGACCGCCGGCGACTGGCGTGTCGCCAAGGATTTCCCGGGCTTGCCTGCCTGGATCTGCAAGACGGTTGGCGGCAGCACCACCCATTGGGCAGGCGCATCCCTCCGTATCCAGGAGCACGAGTTCAAGGCCAGGTCGGTCTATGGCGAGGTCGCAGGCGCCAGCCTGCTTGATTGGCCGATCACCCTTGCCGATCTGGAGCCTTACTATGACAAGGCCGAGGACAAGCTCGGGGTGACGCGCACCCACGGCATTCCCGGGTTGCCGGGCAACAACAACTTCAAGGTCATGTATAACGGCGCGATGAAGGTCGGCTACAAGGAGTGCCATACCGGCCGCATGGCGATCAATTCGCGCGATCGCGACGACCGCAACCAGTGCCAGCAGCTCGGTTTCTGTTTCCAGGGCTGCAAGATGGGGGCGAAATGGTCCACCCTCTATTCGGAAATCCCGAAGGCCGAGGCAACCGATCATTTCGAACTTCGTCCAGAATGCCAGGCGCTGCAGATACAACATGACGAGACCGGCAAGGTCACCGGTGTTCTCTATGCGGATGCCGACGGTAAACAGCAGTTCCAGCGGGCGCGGGTGGTGGCGATCGCCGGCAATTCGATCGAAAGCCCGAGGCTTCTGCTCAATTCGGCTTCGTCCAAATTTCCGGACGGCCTTGCCAACTCATCGGGTAAGGTCGGGCTCAACTATATGCGTCATATGACCGGCTCGGTTTATGCAGGCTTCGAGGAGCCGGTTCATATGTATCGTGGTACCACTATGGCCGGTATTATCCAGGACGAGGCCAGAAACGATCCGTCCCGTGGCTTTGTCGGTGGTTATGAACTCGAGACCTTGTCGCTCGGTCTCCCCTTCATGCCGGCGTTTCTTGATCCAGGGTCTTGGGGCCGGGATTATGCCGCCAAACTCGATGACTATGCCAACACCGCGGGCATGTGGATCGTCGGCGAAGATATGCCGCAGGAGAGCAACCGGGTCGAGCTCGATCCCAAGATGAAGGACTCTCACGGCCTGCCGGTGGCGAAGGTTACGTTCAGCGACCATGAGAACGACATCGCCATGCGCAACCACGCCTACCAGCAGGGCAGTGCGATTTATGACGCGGTCGGCGCCAAGTGGACCCACCGCACGCCGCCTTATCCCTCGACCCACAATCTCGGCACCAATCGGATGAGCGAAAAGCCTGAGGACGGCGTGGTCAACAAATGGGGGCAGACCCACGACATCAAGAATCTCTTCGTTTCGGATGGCAGCCAGTTCACCACCGGTGCTGCCGAAAACCCAACCTTGACCATCGTGACCCTGGCTCTTCGCCAGGCCGACTACATCGCCGAGCAGATGGGCAAGAACGACATCTGACCATCGGCGACGGGAAGTGAATATCGACGAGCACGCCCGGGCTTCGGTCCGGGCGTTTTCATGTGGATAGAAGTCTGGTCTCGTCGGGTCAGGTATCGCTCGATCCGTCATCGCCGGAATCAACGGCAACGTCGAAAGCGGCGGTATCGTGATCGGAGCTGACATCGGCGCCAAGGTCCGCGCCTAGATCGCTGCCCAGCTCTGTCTCGGCGGTGATCGCTTCTAGTTCGCTCAAGGGCGCTGTCTCGATAGTCTCTTTCTCTTCTTCGCGTTCGCGCGCGAGACGTGCATCTTCCTCTGCCGCCATGTCGTCGTCATCCGGTTTTTCTTTAGCCGGCTGCTGGATATAGAGCGCGTTGCGGAAGCTGATCGGATTGCGCAAAAAGCGTGGCAGAATGATCTCGACCACCGGGACGATGACCTGCACTGTCCCATAGCCGAAAAATCGCTGCCAGACGTCCTGATCCATCTTGATGCCGCCGATACGGTCGAGCGTGACATCGATCGTGTCGCGATAGGTCCAGCCGACCCGGTAAATCAGACGGCGATTGGTGACATAGGCTTTCTTGACGATCGTCTCGACGACCTTGATGATCACCCAAGCGATCGATGCGAGCATAGCAAGGACAATGACTGCCGATGTCAGCTTGCTCGGCACGAATGACCAGATGATCGAACCGAAGATCATGACGAGCAGGAGCGGGAAAAGGGCTCTGAAGACATAGACCCAGTGATAGCCCGTCGTATAGACGATGTACTCGCCGTCGAAGATCATCTTGGGGTCTAACGCACGCATCCTCTTGATCCGGCATTAGCTGATGCTGGTGACTTCAGCGTATTGCGAACAAAAGCATCTCTCGAGAAGAGCTATCAGATGACAAAATAATGAAGACTCCGAAGGTTACAAGTCCCGAGCGATCGATGGCCGCATGGTTGCGCCTATGCTTTTTTCTGCCCTTTGGGCGCTTCCTCCTCCTTCTTGCCGGTAAGGGCGACGCGAAAGCGAGCGGGGTTGGACATGAAGCCCGGAAGATCGATCTCGCCGACACCGGCACCGACCAGGACGAACTTGCCGTAGCCTAATGTCTGACCCCAGGCATCCTCGGCGATCTTGTGGCCGAGGATGCGATCGAGGCCGAGATCCATGGTGTTCTTGTTGGTCCAGCCCCTTTGCACGATCAACCTTTTGTTGGTGATGACAACCTGATTGGTCCATTTATAAGCCATTTTCTTCATGAAATGCGCCAGGGCAAACAGAATGGGCAAACAGAGGACGAGAAGGAAGGGCATGATCACGCCCAACGGACCAGGCTGCAAAAACGACGAACAAGGACGCCAGCAGCGGGGCAATCGATCTAAGCGTATAGATCCAATGAAATTTGGAGATGTAGATGATCTCTTCTTCGGGCTGCAGCGTCTTCTTGGCGTAGAGCGTCCCTCGGCTGCTGGTTTCCTTTTTTTTGTTTTTGAATATCAGTGGACTACGCTTCAATGCTGCCATCCGGATTGAACGCGTGGAGAAGGATCTCGGTTCTATCATAAAAAATGGCGCGTGCCAGGCTCGATACCAGGAGCAAAGGTACTTTTGGACGACTTTTTTTAATCGCGCCTCGAAGACCCGATCACCAAACTTGGCGTAGCCCGTCAAGCCCGGTAGCATAACCGGGTAAAAACGAGGAAATGAGCCGTATCCGTCAATGAACAAGCCGAGCCCATTGAACAACCAGAGCCCATTGCTGCCCTTTCATTCTTCCGAACGCCGATTGCTTGGAAAGGGCGATAGGATGGGCTCAAGGCGTCGCAACGACCTTGTCTGAAAAAAAAGAGCAGAGCGTGCCGCGCTGGCAGTATGTCGGGCGTCAGTTTGTGTTGTTGGTTCTGTTGCCGATGATCGCCGTTCTCGCTCGGCTTGAGCTGGTGGGCGACCAGTGGTCGCTATGTCTCGACCGAGAATGCCTATGTCAAAGCGAGCATCGTGGCGATCAGCGCCGACCTCGATGGTCGGGTTGTCGCTGTCAATGTCGATGATGATCAACGGGTCGATCGCGGCGATGAGCTTTTCCAGCTCGATGCGAAAACGTTGGAGATCGAACGCGACCGCGCTGCTGCGCGCATGGTCTCGGTGAAGTATCAGATCGAGGGCTGGCGCGCCGAGTTTCGCGAAGTGCAGGCCGAGATCGAAGAAGCGGAGGAGCGGGTCGCCTATTACAATCAGCAAGCCGAGCGTCAACGGGCCCTGGAACGGCAAGGCATCGCCGCCGCCGTCCGGCTCGAAGAAGCGGAACTGGAGCTGACCGCAGCGGGTAAGAGGGTGGCCGCGCTGCAGGAAAAGCTGCGCTCGGTACTGGCCAAACTCGGTGGTGATCCGGACATTGCAACGGAGCTTCATCCGGCCTATCGCGAAGCCGTGACCGAGCGTGAACGCGCAGCGCTGCAGCTGAAGAAAGCAACGATCAGCGCGCCGATCGCCGGCATCATCAGCCGCATGCGCCTGGAGCGCGGCGAATGGGTGGAGGAGGGCCAGCCGGTCTTCACGATCGTCAATCCCGAGAGCAGCTGGATCGAGGCCAACCTCAAGGAAACCCAGCTCACCCACGTCGCTGTCGGCCAGTCCGTGTCGATCGGTATCGACAGCTATCCCGATCGTGCATGGACCGGCAAGGTCGCCAGCATAAGTGCGGCGACCGGCGCAGAATTCGCCCTCATTCCGCCGCAAAACGCCAGCGGCAACTGGGTGAAGGTGGTGCAGCGCCTACCGGTTAGAATCGAGGTCGATCCCAGCGCCGAGCTGCCCCCCCTTCGCGCCGGCATGACCGCCAGCATCGAGATCGATACAGAGCGCGAGACCTCCCTGGCAAAGCTGTTCAACGAAGCGGTTGCCAGCGTTCTGGGCGGGCCTTGACCTATTTCCAGCAGTTAAACGCGATCCACCCGTGCTGCGAAACACCCCATTTTGGCATTGTGGATGTGCAAGTAGCTTGCCAGCGGCTGAGCCAGCATCGCTTCTGCGACCTGGTCCAAATCACTTCCTTCGACGACATCGGCATTGATCATCATGCCCTCCTCATCGAAGGCGCGGACCGAGAGCAGGCGGCGGCGCAATTGATCGGGAACCTCATTCGGCCGAAGCTGCGCCTGGACGGCCCCTTCGCGAAGGAAGATGGCATGGCTTGCTCGATAGGGGGAGGCAACGGGTTGATGCTCGTAGTTCAACAGCAGGACATGGTCGCCGAGCGCAGCGTCTTCCAACGAGATTCTGCAGGGAAAGCCTGGGTGTTTATCGACCACCACACGCTTGACGCCGTGGGCGCTCAGCACCTCATCAGGGGCGCCGAAAAGATGGGCGAATGGTTCGCTTGGCAGGGCGGAAATTTGAAATGCCATGATCTTCCCTCCGGTTTTCTTGCCACTCAGCGTGGCATCCGATGTTGGCAACAGCGACCCGATTCTTGCGCACCAGCTCATTTTCTCTCGTGGAAGCCAATGGTTCCGCGAAAAAAACCGGTGAGCGCTGCCAAGGCTCCGTTGTTGGCGTGAGAGCAAGCTTTTGGCTATCATGTTTTCACGATCTATCTGGTGCCCGTTGACGGCCGACGGACGTCTCTTTTTCTGATGGTATTTTTGTTGGACCAGCTGGCATGACCTTCGAGCTCACCGAGGAACAACAAGCCATTCTCACGATGGCCAGAGGCTTCGCTGCCGAGCACATCGCGCCCAACGCCGAAGCCTGGGAAGCTGCCGGCGACATGCCGCGCTCGGCCTTGCAGGCCGTGGCCGAACTTGGCATGGCCGCTATTTATGTGAGGGAGGAGTCCGGCGGTTCCGGCCTTTCGCGCCTCGACGCAACCCTGATCTTCGAGGGTCTCGCCTCCGGCTGCCCGTCCTTCGCCGCCTTCGTCTCGATCCATAATATGTGCGCCTGGATGATCGACCAGTTTGGCTCCGACACGATGCGAGAAGCGCGGCTTCCAGCGTTAATTTCGATGGAACGGATCGCCAGCTATTGTCTCACTGAGCCTGGCTCAGGGTCCGATGCGGCCGCGCTCCGGACGCAGGCGGAACGGACGAATGAGGGGTATGCGCTCTCCGGCAACAAGGCATTTATCTCGGGCGGCGGGTTTTCTGATACCTACATCGTGATGTGCCGGACTGGAGAGGGCGGGCCGAAGGGCGTGTCGGCGGTGCTGGTGGACAAGGGCACGGATGGGCTCAGCTTCGGTGCTCGTGAAAAGAAAATGGGCTGGGGCTGCCAGCCCACGACCGAGGTGCAATTCGATGACTGCCGGATTCCGGCGGACAATCTCCTGGGCGAGGAAGGACGAGGATTCAGCTATGCAATGGCTGGTCTGGATGGCGGACGTCTCAATATCGCCGCCTGCTCGTTGGGCGCTGCCCAAACGGCTCTTGATAAGTCATTGGTCTACATGGGCGAGCGGAAGGCGTTCGGCAAGACCATCGATCAGTTCCAGGGGCTGCAGTTCAAGCTCGCCGACATGGAAACCGAGCTGCAGGCGGCCCGGATTTTTTTGCGACAGGCAGCGTCGAAGCTGGACGACCGGGCCGAGGATGCCACCAAATATTGCGCCATGGCCAAGCGTTTCGTCACCGACACGGCCTTCAAGGTTGCCAATGATGCGCTGCAGCTCCATGGCGGCTATGGCTATCTCGCCGATTACGGCATCGAGAAGATCGTGCGCGATCTGCGCGTCCATCAAATCCTGGAAGGAACCAACGAAATCATGCGGGTCATCATTGCTCGAGCCATGCTTGCGGAGCGTGGTTGATGGCGGAGGTTGACGTCCGCATCGAAGGCGCCGTCGGCCGGCTGACCCTCAATCGGCCCGATGCCCTGAATGCCCTCAACCGCCCCATGATGGACACGATCGACGGTGCGCTCAAGCGTTGGGCCGATGACGACGCCATTGCGATGGTGATCATCGACGCGACCGGCGACCGATCCTTTTGCGCCGGCGGCGATATCGCCGAGCTTTACCGCAGGACCAAGAATGGCGATCTTGCTTTCGGCCGTGACTTTTGGCGTGACGAGTACCGGATGAACGCCCGGATCGCCAGCTATCCTAAGCCCTACATTGCGCTGATGGATGGGATTGTGATGGGCGGCGGGGTCGGGCTTTCCGCCCATGGTGCGCACCGGATCGTCACGGAGCGCTCGATGGTCGCCATGCCCGAATGCGCCATCGGCCTGATTCCCGATGTCGGCGGCACTTTTCTCCTGAGCCGGGCCCCTGGCCATCTCGGCGAATATCTAGGACTGACCGGGGCCCGCATGGGGACAGCCGATGCGATTCTCGCGGGCTTCGCCAATTCTTTTGTCGCCGCAGGGCGCCTGCCCGACCTTGTTCAGGCGCTGATCAAGGAACCGGATCCGGCGGTGATCGGCCGGTTCGCGCAAACGCCGCCATGTGGCGATTTGGCAAAGAACCAAGCCTTAATTGATGACGTTTTTGCGCAGCCGGATCTGTCATTGATCGCCACGGCTTTGGCGGATCGGGCCGAGACGGACTGGGGCGCCAAGGCATCCAAAGCCCTCGGCCGGAACTGCCCGCTGTCCCTCCACTGCACCCTTTCGATGATCCGGTCGGCGAGGGGTATGGCGACCCTCGAAGAAGCCTTGGCGATGGAGTATCGCTTCACCTGGCGCTCGCTTGAGCAGGGCGACTTCATGGAAGGCATTCGCGCCGCGGTGATCGACAAGGATCGCGCGCCGCGCTGGGCAAAGCCTGATATCGATGTCGGCCGCGTCGACGCGATGCTGGCAAGCTTGAACGAGAATGAACTGACCTTTTAAGGAGGCGCTTCCATGAGCAAAGTCGGCTTTATCGGTCTCGGCAATATGGGAGCACCCATGGCTGCCAATCTGGCGAAGGCGGGTCACGAGGTGACCGGCTTCGACCTTGCCGCCGTCACGGTGGAAGGTGTCGCCATGGCGGCCTCGGCCAAGGCGGCCGTGACCGGACGGGATGCTGTCATCACCATGCTGCCCGACGGACCGATCCTCCGCTCGGTGTACCAGGAGATCGTACCGGCCACCGCACCCGGCAGCTGCATGATCGATTGCTCGACCGTGGATGTCGACAGTGCCAGGGCCGGCCATGGGATGGCTGCCGATGCCAGTCTCCTCTCGGTCGACGCACCGGTTTCCGGCGGGGTCGGCGGGGCGATTGCGGGCACGCTCGACCTTCATGGCTGGCGGCACCGAGGACGCGTTCGCCAAGGCGTCGCCGCTGTTCGAGGTCATGGGCAAAAAGGTGGTACATTGTGGTGCGGCAGGGGCAGGGACAGGCGGCCAAGATCTGCAACAACATGATCCTCGCCATTTCGATGATCGGTGCCTGCGAAGGATTCTCGCTCGGCCAGAAACTCGGGCTCGATCCGCAAAAACTGTTTGACGTGGTCTCGACCTCGTCGGGCCAATGCTGGGCGATCAACGGCTACTGTCCGGTCCCAGGCGTCGGTCCGCTCAGCCCGGCTGACAGCGACTACAGACCGGGCTTTGCCGCAGAATTGATGGTGAAGGACACAGGCCTAAGCCAGCAAGCCGCCGCCGCCGTCGGTGCTGCGACCCCGCTGGGCGCGCATGCAGCCGAGCTTTACCGGCAGTTCGTGGCGGAAGGCGGCAGGGGCAAGGACTTTTCCGGTATTATGCAGATGGTGGCCGCGATGACGCGGGAAGGCTAGAGCGTTTTCTGACCAAACGACGTCGGCTCCAGCCCGACCACCAACAGGGTACCCTCGCATTGGGTGGTCGGGGAGGGGGTGCGAGCTGGTTCCATATGATCGGAACATGCGCTAGACGTCAACTTCCGAAAATCCCCAGATCTTTGGGGTCGCCAGTTCCAGGCTGTTGCCGGCGGGGTCACGGAAATAGAAGGACTTGGCGCCGTTCGGCCAGGTGACGTCCTGTTCGATCTCGATGCCGTGGGCCATGAGATGCTTTTTCCAGTTTTCTTGTTCGGCCTCGGCCATGGCAAAGCAGACATGACCGGGGCCATGGGCGCCATGAGGTGGAATTGACGTGTTGCTGGCCGAGGCGTCGGGATCGAACAAGAGGACCATGCTGTCCTCGCCTTTGAAGAAAACGAAAAGACCTTCTTTCCTGCTGTGGAGCTCGAGGCGAAGAACGTGGCGATAGAAAGCCTCGGCCGCATCGAGATCGTCGACGTAGAGGATGGTTTCGAGAATGCGGGTGATCGGTCGCATGGATCTCCTGATATCTCAGTAACGGGTCAGCTCGAGCTGCCTTTCTCGGGCATGGCGACGGTGAGCGTCTCTTCGCCGAAAAAGCACTGATAGTCGACCACGCAATAGGCGTATTCCACCAGAATTTCGGCCGGCTGATTATCGCTCGCGGTGAAGGGCATGCGGATCATCGCCGGCGGCTCGAAATAGGTAATCGTCTGGTCCTGATGCCGGTGCGGCAAGGTCACCTGCCATTCGATGCCGACCTGATCGGCGGGCGTGATGGTGATGCCGGGATCGGCATTCAGCTTGGTTTGGCCCTCGGGCAGGATGGTGATGACCATCTCGTCCGGCTGACCGTTACCATCGCCAGGTTCAACCCAGGCATCGATCTTGACCTCCGCCTCGACCTTGGGCGCATCGCTCTGAAACTTCTGAATCAGCGCCTCAAGCGACTCCCCGCCCGCTCCGCCGGCGGCGGTCGCTGGACTTAGCATCGCCAGGACGGCCAGTAGCGGTGTTCTTGGTTTCATAGGCTTTTCTCACCGAAGCGGATCATGGACGAATTCACTATAACCGAAGAAGCCGCCGCCGCACCATTGGCTCGCCGACTTGTGACAGAAGATCACCAGGCCCCAAGTCAAGCCTGGGCTGCTAGCCCAGGATGGATTGGCCGGTGGCTTCCCAGTCTTTGAGGAAGGCCGCAAGACCTTTGTCGGTGAGCGGGTGCTGGAAGAGTTTCTTGATGACCTCGGGGGGCATGGTGGCGACGTCGGCGCCGAGCCGGGCGCTTTCCACAAGGTGGTTGGTGCCACGGATCGAGGCGACCAGGACTTCGGTCTGAATGCTGTCGTAGTTTTGGTAGATCTGCACAATGTCGGCGATCAGGCCCATGCCGTCATGGCCGATATCGTCGAGGCGGCCGACGAAGGGGGAAATGAAGGTGGCGCCGGCCTTGGCGGCGAGCAGGGCCTGGGCAGGCGAGAAGCAAAGGGTGACGTTGACCTTGGTGCCTTCATCCGAAAGCGCCTTGCAAGTCTTGAGCCCGTCAATGGTCAAGGGCACTTTCACGCAGACATTGGGGGCAATTTCAGCAAGCTTTCTGCCCTCGGCCAGCATTTTTTCATGCTCAATGGCCGCGACCTCGGCGCTGACCGGGCCTGGGACGATGGAACAGATTTCGGCAATGACGTCGAAAAAATTACGCCCGGATTTCGCAATCAGCGAGGGGTTGGTGGTGACCCCGTCCAGGAGACCGGTGGCGGCAAGATCGCTGATCTCGCTGACATCGGCGGTATCGGCAAAGAATTTCATGACAATGTGCCCCTTCTGATTGGCGATATCGCATAGGTGGCTTCGAAAAATCCCATCGCAAGCTCGACCGCAAGGAAAAAAGCGGGCAAAACAGGCAGATCTTGATAGCAAAGGGACCAAAGAGGGGTCGAGGATGCCTGAAGACAACGCTATTTTGCTGGGTAAGGGCGAAACGCTCCAATATCTCAACCTGAAGCTCGCCAACCGCCACGGCCTGATCGCGGGCGCCACCGGCACCGGTAAGACTGTTTCCCTGCAGGTTCTGGCCGAGGGGTTTTCAAGCAACGGCGTGCCGGTATTTCTGGCGGATGTGAAAGGTGATCTCTCGGGGTTGTCGCGGCCTGGCAGCCCGCACCCCAAAGTCGACGAGCGGGTCGCCAAAATCGGCATCGAAAACTACCAGCAACACCCTGTTCCGGTCGTATTTTGGGATTTGTTCGGCGAGCAGGGGCATCCGATCCGCACCACGATTTCCGAGATGGGTCCCTTGCTTCTGGCCCGCCTGCTCGATCTCAACGACACGCAGGAAGGTGTGCTCAGCATCGTCTTCAGGGTCGCGGACGAGCAGGGCCTGCTGCTTCTGGATCTGAAGGACCTCCGTTCCCTACTGACTTTCGTCGGCGGGAACGCCAAGGAGTTTTCGCTGCAATACGGCAATGTCAGCACCGCTTCGGTCGGGGCGATTCAGCGATCGTTGCTCACTCTGGAGCAGCAGGGCGGCGAGCACTTCTTTGGCGAGCCGGCGCTGGCGATCGCCGATCTGATGCGCAGTGATCTCTCTGGCCGCGGTATCGTCAACATTCTGGCGGCCGATCAGCTGATGCAGTCACCCAAGCTCTACGCGACCTTTCTGCTCTGGTTGTTGTCGGAATTGTTCGAGGAACTGCCCGAGGTCGGCGATCCCGAAAAGCCGAAGCTCGTCTTTTTCTTCGATGAGGCGCATCTCCTGTTCGACGAGGCGCCCAAAGCGCTCCTGGAAAAAGTCGAACAGGTGGTCAGGCTGATCCGCTCCAAAGGGGTCGGCGTTTACTTTATCACCCAGAACCCGCTGGATGTGCCGGACAGCGTGCTCGGCCAGCTCGGCAACCGCGTCCAGCATGCGCTGCGTGCCTTCACGCCGCGTGATCAAAAAGCGGTGAAGGCTGCGGCCAGCACGTTTCGGCAGAACCCGAAGATCGATACCGAGCAGGCGATCACCCAGCTCGGCGTCGGCGAGGCGCTGGTCTCGACCCTGCAGGACAAAGGTGTGCCCAGCATCGTCGAGCAGACACTGATTTGCCCGCCCGCCTCCAGGATCGGTCCGATCACACCGGAAGAGCGCGCCGAGACCCGTGCTGCAAGTCCTGTCGGGGACCGCTACAACCAGTCGCTGGATCGCGAGTCCGCCTACGAAATTCTGACCAAGCGGGCTGAGGAGACAGCAGCAGAGGAAACTGCCGAGAACAGGCCCGAATGGAGCGCTCGGAAAAGGAACAGGCGAAGGCAGCACGTGCGGCAAGCCCCAGACGGGGCAACCGGCAGACCGTTTTGGAGGCTGCAGCCAAGAGCGTGGTGCGCAGTCTGGGCAGCCAGGTCGGCCGTTCGATCGGGCGTTCGCTCCTTCGCGGCATATTGGGCTCGTTTTCGCGTTAGTCGAATGTCGACATCAGATTGGGGAAGGAACATGCATCAACGCGACAGGCTCTGCATGACGACGATCGGCAGCATCGCCGTCTTTCTCATGCTTGGCTGCACCGGAGAAACAGCGCAGCCCGCCTCCGAGCCGATCATCTCCGATCAGGCGACGTTCAGGGTCGAACTTCTGGTCGATGGCCTGGACACGCCCTGGGGCATGGCATTTCTGCCCGGCGGCGACATGCTGATCACCGAGCGCCCCGGCCGCCTTCGCCTGGTGACCAGCGGGGCGCTGAACCCCGAACCTGTCGGCGGTGTGCCCGATGTCTTTGCGAGAGGGCAGGGCGGCCTCCTCGACGTGGCGATCGATCCTGCCTTCGCCGATAACAGCCTGGTCTACCTTTCCTATGCCGGCATCGACGACGACGGCCGCTCCAGCACGCGGGTCGCCCGCGGGCGGTTGGTGGGTGGTGCGTTGGTTGATGCGGAGGTGATTTTTCGGTCCAACTCGGCGTCGTCGGGCGGAGTCCATTGGGGCTCGCGCCTGGCGTTTGATACGGCGGGAGATCTCTACGTCTCCGTCGGTGAGCGCGGCGACGGCGACAATGCGCAGAACCTGGAGCGCCATGGCGGCAGTGTCCTTCGCATCAAGCCGGACGGCAGCGTGCCGGACGATAACCCCTTCGTCGGCCAGAACGGCGCACGTCCTGAAATCTACAGCTACGGTCATCGCAACCCCCAGGGGATGGCGGTCCATCCCGAGACCGGGCGCATCTGGACCCAGGAACATGGCCCGCAAGGCGGCGATGAAGTCAATCTGATCGAGGCGGGCCTAAACTATGGCTGGCCGGTGGTCAGCTGGGGGCTCAATTATGGTGGCGAGCCGATCGGCAAGGGCCTGCGCGAGCTCGATGGCATGGCCCAGCCGGTCTACTATTGGGACCCCTCGATCGCCCCCTCCGGCATGACCTTCTATGACGGCGACGCCTTCCCCGAATGGCAGGGCGACCTGTTCGTCGGCGCGCTCAAGTTCCAGCTCATCGCCCGCCTCGAAATGGAGGGTGACAAGATCGTCGCCGAGGAACGCCTGCTCGAGGGCCAGCTCGGCCGCATCCGTGACGTCAAGACCGGCCCCGACGGTTTTCTCTACATCCTGACCGACGACACCAACGGCGCCCTCTTCCGGCTCCAGCCCAGCTAGCAGCTGGACGCTCGACTTGCCTGTGCTTGTGACGAACGACCGAGGAAATACCTGATGATATCGAGACTGACCGCTCCGCTGGTTCTTGGCTCTATCTTGGTAACCCAGCCGCTGGCAGCGGCGGCGGAGTTGCATGGGGTCGAGGGGTGTGAGGTGGCCGCGGCGCTTGGCGGGGAGGTGGATTATCGGAAGGCGGCGGATAGCTGCTCCTTCATTCTGGAGACGCTGACGCTGGACGATCCGGAGCGGGCCAAGGTTCTGGCTTATCGGGCGGCGGCCCATCGTGGGGCTGGCGATTTCAGCCAGGCGCTGGCGGATGCGGAAAAGGCCGTCCGGCTGGATCCGACATTGCCGCTTGCCTATCATTATCGAGGGGCGGCTCACGGCGAGCTTGGCGAGATCGACCAGGCGCTGGCGGATCAGAACGAGGCGCTGAAGCTCGACCCCGATTTCGCGCCCGCCTACCATCATCGAGGGGTCGCCAAGATGATGCTGGACGATATCGACGGCGCGATTGCCGATCAGGACGAGGCGATCAAGCGGCTGCCCAACTTCGCCTATGCCTATAACGATCGCGGCCTGGCGTATTTCGCAAAAGGCGATCTGGAACGGGCGCTTAGCGACTATGACAAGGCCATCGAGCTGGACGAAAGCTTCGCGCTCGCCTATCGCAATCGCGGCAGCGCCCATGGCGGCCTTGGCGATCTGAAACAGGCGATCGCCGACTTCGACCAGGCGATCGAGCTCGATCCCGACTACGCCCCCACCTACAAAGACCGCGGTCTCGCTTTTTTGAACCAAAAGCAGTACGACCGGGCGATCGCCGATTACGACAAGGCCCTCGACCTCCAGCAAGGCCTGGTCACCGCTTTTTTCGGCCGCGCCGTCGCCTACCTCGAAAAGGGTGCCCCCGCCAAAGCCATCGAAGACCTCAACCGCACCCTCCTCGTCTACCCCAACGACCCTCAAGTCTACACCAAACGCGCCGAAGCCCACCACCAGGCCGGCAACGCCGACGCGGCGCGCGATGACGATAGGAAGGTGTTGAGCCTGAACCCCAAGGATGCCAACGCCAAAGCCAAGCTCGAAGACCTCAATTCCTAGCAGGAATGGCTGATTTTTGAGGCTGGCTGCGGGTCTCGGGTTCGTTTGGTTTTTCCGAGGTGGGTGGCGCGGCCACGGCGGTTTTTTTGCTTGCGGTGATCTTACATCAACGAAGGAACAAATTCCAGATTCCCGTTGAAGTTCGCATTGTTGCTGATCGTGCAGCCAATGTTGGAGTGTTATTCTTGATGCTCAAGAATTGAATCAGCAACTGGGAGAAGACGATCTATTTCCGGCCAGCAAGACAAAGCATGAATTTCCTTATCCCAAATCTCGGGAGTCATGGATCGGATGTCATGGAGCTGATATTTCCAGTGATTGATTAATCGAGTGTGCTTTGTTTCTTCCTTCGGCATGAGATCATACTGCGCCTGAGCCATGGCCAGCCTATTTGGTCCGTGAAATGCTTCCAGTGCAGCGTCTCCTTCAGCAATTAGTCGCTGACCTTCTTCGATTTTGCCGAGGTCGTATTTAATTTCGGCAAGGTGTAAGAGCTGCGTTCCAAGATAGCTGTTCCAGCCAAGTTCTTGATATAATCGGGTTGCTTCCGTGACTAGATCTTCTGCATCTTTGAGCGCATTGGTGAGTTCTCCTCTATATTCTCGAGCATTTGGTATCAAAAATGAGCCGAGGCGGCCACTGGCTTCGGCCAAACCTTCGTTTAGATCCAGCTGTCCAAACAAAACCCGGCTTCGCTGATACCAGCGTATCACTTCCTCTTGGTTGCCGGACCTGGGAAGCGATAGCCTAGAAGCATATTCAAATGCAGCGACCGCCAAGCCCACCTTGTTGCCAGCTTTCAGGCCCCGCAGTGTTCGCTCGATCTGTTGCCGTCGTGGTCGAACAAAAAAGAGTGAGAGATCAAGATCGGCGATTCGGCTTGCTAAATCCCGCGCGGTATCATTTGTAGAGAAGTTTCTAGCTAGTTTCCGTCCATAAACAGGTATTTTTCGAAGATCCCCACCCCATGCGACTATCGAGATCGAGTTAAGATGGAGTTGTTTGGACGTGTTTTGAACGGTTTGTCATGTCGAACGACGTGATATTTGATGAGTTGCGGCAAGACTTCATTGAGAAGTCATGACTAAGGCCCCAGCGACTGCCGGCGTGGCAAGGGGGCCGGTGATTTTGGACTTGGTTTAGCCTGGTTTGAGCCGGGCCAGAAGCACCAGGTTGTAGGCCACGACCGATGACCAGATGTAAGTCTCGAAGTGTTCAAGGCCTCGCCAGGTGACGCGCGCCAGACCATAAGCGCGCTTGAGACAGGAAATGCCGGCTTCGATGCCGGCGCGGAAGTTGCGCAGCTTGCGGTAGACCCAGCGGCTTTTGACCATGGCCTCGATCTTGAGGCCTGATTTCTTGTGGAACGCCACGTCAGCAACACCCCTGGCCTTGGCTTGATCGAGATTGTCACGGCTGGCAAAGCCGCCATCGGCCGCAGTCTGACGCGGCGGCTCGCCGTAGAACGCCATGTGACGGTCGAGCATGGGGAGAAAGCGCGCACTGTCGGCGGGGTTGCCGGCTTCCACCACGACATCGAGGATCAGGCCGCTTTGGCCGCTGGTGAGGTTGAGCTTATGGCCATAACACGGGGCGCGTCCGCCCTTGACGATGATGTCGGCGTGGGTCTCGAACAGGCTCACCAGCTTCTCCTGAGCCGGCACCGTTTCACCCTTAAGCACCCGCCGCTCACTCTGGTCGATGATCCGGACGATGAGGGGTAAATAGTGCTGGACCTGGGTCTGCCAGACGACGAATGAAAAGCTGGACAGCGTTGCCAGCTTTGCCGCGGCGGCCTCTAAATACCCCAAGGTCGCTTTGGTCGTGGTGATCAGGTCCTGATACAGCTGGGCTCGCTTGGCTTTGTTGCGACCAAACGCGATCGCCTGCGCCCGCTTCTTCGCCACCCGTCGATGATTCCGCCAGGAAATGGCTGTCTTTGCGCTCAGCATCTCCGCCTCCTGCAGCAGACGCACCATCACCCGTACCGCGTCCCAAAGCAGGCTGCTGTCGCTCGGCTCATGCATCAGGGCCGCCGTCGCCGTGCTGTCGATCCGGATCACCCGGCCACGCTCCAGTTTCTCTTCCCGGGCGCTGCCAAGCACCGCCTGATTGATGTCCTCCCAGGTCGCCGCCCGGATGGCGCTGATCGTCTTTTGCAGGACCGACTTCTTCGGGCTCCAACCATGGGGCAATCGGGCAAAGGCGCGAAACGACGCCGAGTCCTCCAAGTGAAACGCCAGCTCCTGATAACTCAGCTGTCGATATTGCTTCAGCAACGCAGCGCGCAATACCGCCTCCGCCGGCAACCCTTGGCGTCCGGTATCCTTGACCCCTTGGCGTCGCAAATCATCCGCCACCAGGCGTAACACGGCCCGATGCTGGTCCAGCCGTGACGACATCGCTTCGAGTTCACGGCCGATCTCGTGCGATCCGAACATATCGAATATACTGGCTTGGATGATGCGTTCCTGACGCATGATCAGCTCCGGTGGTTCATGGATTGGCTTTGGTTTCAGTGGCTTGTTGCCAAGGCCAACCCGCAACCACCGGGGCTTATTCAAAAAAACAACGCGATTCTGTTAATTATTTCAATCTCTTGCCGTTTATGGACGGAAACTAGCTATCCAATTTTCAGTAGCCAGAATGTTATGAAGATCTCGACCGTAAACATTTAATTTTCGAACGAAATCTTCCGTTTGGCGAAGGTTGCTGACCTCAGCAAGCTTCCCACAAAAGTGCTGAGCGTGCTTGACCTCGGCGGCCTTGAACTCGTTAGTGCTTAATGCCTCTAAGGCTACCGCTCGCAAGATATCGTGTAGATGGCAGCGGCACTGCTTGTCGACAGTTATGAGGGAGCGGTGGTTGAGCGCAGCAAGTGTGTCTTCGGGGTTGTCAGTTTGCCAAATGATGCCAGCGGCATCAGCTGCGAAATCGCCTTCGAACACGCTGAGCTGCTGCCATCGCTGGTGGATCTCGCCCGACAGGAGTTCCAGACTGCAGCGTATAGCGGCCTTGACCTTGTCCATCGCCTCGACTGACAGCACGGCCTTCTCCAGCCGGTCGAGATAGGATGTCACCTCGAAGAGGCTCTCTTCGTTCAAGGCCGTCGCCGTCACGTCGATGGCAAGCGGCAGGCAGGCGCAGATCTTGGCAAGGCGTTCGGCTTCGGCGTTGGTCAGCCTCGGCGATTCATCGACGCCGCGATTGCCGAGCTTCAACGCTAAGGCGATGGCGTCGTCAGGGGCCAGCCTACCAAGCTCGATCGAGGTGGCCGGTGGATTCTTGAGCCGGAGTGTGTTGCGAGAGGTCGCTAACACTCGGCAGGTCGCATGTCCCGGCAGCAAGGGCTGGATCTGTTGTTCGTCACGCGCATTGTCCAGAAAGAGGAGCATCGCCAAACCAACCGTCCGCTGATGCCAAAGCAACTGCAGCCCAGAAAGGTCGTTCGGAAGTCGCGCCTCGGCACCGACCAAAGGTCCCAATAGTTCGACCAGTGCGGCTTCGACAGTTTTGGGCTCGGCTCTTTCGCTAAAACCGTTCAGATCGATGAAATGCACGCCGCCAGGGTAAGCACCGTCCTTTCGAAGCTGCTGTGCCACCTCGACGCCGGTCGTAGTCTTGCCAATCCCGGGCATACCCGTAAGCGTTACTCCGTTTTCATTCTCTAGCACATCACGGATTCGCTGAATGTCGTTCTTACGGCCAACAAAGTCGGTCTTCGGGGCCTTGATGTCGAAGAGATCGGATGGTGGTTCCGCGATCGCACTCTCGACAACTCTGATCAGATAGCCATGTCGAAAGTCATCTCGATCCACCGGTTTGGCGATGGCGATATGATCCACAGTGACTGGATAGCTTGGGATATCTGGAACATCGATATCACCGGAGTCCTTTTCGACAATAAGAACACCATTCGGCAGGTATACACCGCCTGCGCCTTCGGTCTCATAAAAGCAATGCGTCTCGATTCCCATACTCTTGGCGTTTGCGCCGTACCAATCGTTAAGCTCGATGAGCAATTGGCCATGTCGCGCGAGATCATCGACTGCGTGCGTGATCCCAAAATGTTGACCGATGCGTTCCAAATAGGTGGCCAGTTTGGCGCCTCTATGCGGCGTGCCTAGAAAAACAACGGCTTTGGTGGCAGCACCTATCTCTTGCCAGGAAGCAATGCCCTTTCGATCCTGCGTTTTGCGAAGGATCTGCTTGATAACCAAGCCACCCATGCTGTGTCCGACCAAAATAAGGGGCTGATCACCGATCTTTTTTTCGCTGAGAAGCACAGCAAGGAGATTTTCGGCTGTCTCAGCAAGCGGCATCGAAGGTCCCAGCCAGACATGGGGAGCTGCCGCATAGCTGAGGCAATGGACGGCGACATCTTGCAGCTCTTCAGCGAGCCAGAATGGCCAGGAATCCTCTTGGTTTTTCGGGTCATGCTGCCAGGTGGAAAAGGAGTCACCATCAAGGCCATGGATGAAGACGACATCCGCCTTGGCACCGTCAGGTTTGGAAATCGAATGCAGCTTGCTCACAACAGCACTCCCGCCAGGCTAGGTCATCTAAAAAATCAGCGGGACCTTACGCGAAGTGGGAACGAATGCCAAACGTCATAAGTGACTTAGGATTAAGCGAAAATTAACCATTGAGCTTTAAGTTGGCTCATGTAGCGAAGGTAGACGGCTTGGCGGCCAAGCTCCAGCCAGGCACCACCCTCAAGTCACCCGTCCAGGCGGAGCTTGGTCGTCGTAGTCGTCGTCTTTGATGGGGATGCTGTAGTTGCCGCTGAACCATTTGTTGAGGTCGATGTCACGGCAGCGGGGGGAGCAGAAGGGGCGGTAGGCTTGTTGGCGGGGTTGGCCGCATTGAGGGCATTTGGGGGTTTTTTGCGACGAAGCGAGGGTGGGCTTTTGGTCGGACTCTTGGTCGGGCATGGGTCAGGCTCCGAGCAGGCGGTAGGTGCCGGGGGCGAGGGTTTCGTCGGGTTCCAAGGTTGGGGGTGGCATGCCTTGATTGGCGATGAAGTCACGGAAGGGTTCGGCGGCTTCGGTCGCGAGGTAGCTGTAGAGGTCGACGGATGTTCGGAGTTTGGCCGGTTCCGGCTTGACGCCGCGTTCGCTGAGCTGGCCCAGCATGCGCTCGGTGCTGGCGGACAGGCTGATGATGGTGCCGTTGCCGGTGCAGCTGGGGCAGGGGCGCTGCAGCCGTTCGCGCAGGCTCTTGCCGAGGCGCTGGCGGCTGATCTGGACAAGGCCAAAGGGTGTCGGCGGGAGAATTTGCACGGCAGCGGGATCGTCGGCAAAGGCGCCTTTAAGGGCGGTCATCAAGGCTTCGCGCTCGCTTCTGCCTTCGAGATCGATGAAGTCGACGACGATGGTGCCGCCGATCCGCTGCAGGCGAAGCTGGCGGGCGATCGCCTTGGCGGCATCGACATTGGTCTCGAGGGCAGGGCGGCCGGCGCTGTTGACGTCGATGGCGGTGAGTGCCGCTGTCGTCTCGATGATGATATTGCCGCCGCCTTCGAGCTCGATCTTATGGTCGAGCACTTGGTCGAGCTGCTCGTTGATGCCGTTGACCACGAAGGCGCCGGGCACGCATTCCAGGCGCTTGGCCATCGCGGGCATCCAGATTTCGAGATAGGTGCGGGCGCGGGCAAGGGCGATCCGGTCGCTGGTGACGATCCGGCCGATGTCCGGCTGGATGGCGTCATGGAGGACGCGATGCAGCGGGTCTTTGCGCTCGAACAGGCTGGCGGGGGCTTTCACCGTATCGGCCTTGGCTTCGACCTCGGACCAAAGGGCGCGCAGGCGTTCGCTTTCGGTGCGGAGATCGTCGTCGCCCGCCTCGCTCGCCGCCCCGCGGAAGATGGCGCCGCCATCGGGGAAGATGTCCTTGGCGAGCGCTCTGAGGCGATCCGACTGGCCGGTTTCCGAGAGCTTGCTCGAGAGTTTGACGCTTCGCCGCCTCGGACGGAAGATCGAGAACATGCCGGCGATCTGGATATCGGTGGTCACCCGCGGCTTCTTGCCGTCACGGCCGACGCCGGTTCCCTGGACCACCACGGTCTGGCCCTCGGTCAATTGCGTGGACAGCGGCTCGTCCCGACGTTGGCCCGTGGCAAAGCGGCCGTCGCGGCCGGCGAGGTAGGCCAGCACGCCATGGCCGCAATCGACGAAGGCGGCATCCAGGTTCTTGTCGATGCTGCGCACGCGGCCTTGGAAGATATGGCCGCGGATGTCGCTGATTTCCGTATCGGCGAAACGAATTTCCTGCAGCTCGCCATGACGCATGATAGCGGCACGCGCCCCGAATGGTGTCAGCTCGACGAAGAGCTCTTTGCTCATGGTAAACCTCTAGGGTAGTCCTCGAAATCCAAGGCCGGTCAACAGATCGGCGCTGACCTGCAGCGGGAGACCGACGACGTTGGAATAGCTGCCGTTGATCGACGTGACGAAGGCCTCTGCCCGGCCTTGAATCGCATAGCCGCCAGCTTTGCCTCGCCACTCACCGCCGTCCAGATAACGCAGCAGCTGATCGTTGCCGAGGCGCTTGAACCGAACCATCGTCATGACCACGCGGGCCTTCTCCTGCCCGTCAGGTGCCTTGATGGCGACACCGGTATAGACTCGATGACGTCGGCCCGACAAGAGCCTGAGGCAGCGTAACGCCTCATCGATGTCCTTGGTTTTCGGGAGAATCCGACGCCCGCAGGCGACCACCGTATCAGCGGCGAGCACGAAACCGTCCTCGTTACCCGGTCTTGCCGCGACCGCATCGCGCTTGTCGATGGCGAGACGCAGCGCGTAATCGCGGGGCCGTTCCTTGTCACCCGGAGTTTCGTCGATGTCCGGTTTTTCTATGCGCGCGGGTTCGATCCCAAGCTGGCGCAGGAGATCCAGTCGTCGCGGGGAGGACGACGCAAGGATCAGGGAAGCATCGGTCACCTGTTATTTGAAGCGGTAGGTAATCCGCCCCCGGCTCAAATCATAGGGCGTCATTTCGACGGTGACCTTGTCACCGGTGAGGACGCGGATACGGTTTTTGCGCATACGGCCCGACGTATGCGCGAGAATCTCATGATCGTTCTCAAGCTGAACGCGAAACATCGCATTCGGTAGGACTTCCGTCACGGTACCACTGAACTCGATGAGCTCTTCCTTAGCCATTCAAACTCCTTAAGCGACGACTTTAATGGATTTTATCCACGCTGTAGATGACGGTTCGACCGGTTAAGGTCAAGGGTTGGTTTTTTAACTTGGGCCGGTGCTGGGCCGTTTTCTCGGTATGATGCCGTTGCAGCCGCTCCCCCGCAGAGCCCTTCGATATTGTTCCGGCACGCCGCCCGGTGGTTGGACGGGGGAGCGGGCTGCAACGAAATCGATGCAATGCGCCGGAACAGTGGCCGAAAAACGCAAACCGTCCGGCGGTGCCGGTCAGATCATCACAGGTCCGCCCGGCATGGGGAAGCGGGCCTGAATGCGCGCCTGGAGCTGGTCGCGCAGCGTGCGGTAGGCCTCCAGGCGGGTTTCGCGATTGCCGGTGATGATGCTGGGATCCATGGTGGGCCAGAATTCGATCTCGCAGGAGCTGGTGCGGGTCAGTTCCACGGCGCGATGCTGCGCTTCGGGCGAGAGGGAGATGACCAGGTCGAAAAAATCGTCTTCCAGCTCCTCGAAGGTCTTGGGCTGATGATCGGCGATGTCGATGCCGATCTCGTCGAGGGCGGCGACAGCGAAGGGGTCGACCGGCTGGGCGCGCAGACCGACGGAGTTGACATAGACGCGTTTGCCGTGGAGATAGCGCATCAAGGCGGCGGCAACGGGGGATCGAATTGAATTGTGGGTGCAGGCGAACAGCACGCTTCCCGGAAGATCCGCCGGTTGTTCAGGCACGGATGTGAAGGACACAGATCAAGGTGAAGAGCCGCCTTGCGGTCTCTGCATCCACCTCGATTTTGCCATTGAGGGCGTCGACCAGGAGGGTGGCCCCTTCGTTGTGCAGGCCGCGTCTGCCCATGTCGATCGCCTCGATACGGCTCGGCGTCGCCAGTCGAATGGCCTCGAAATAGCTCTCGCAGATCATGAAGTAGTCCTTGATCAGCTTCCTGAAGGGTCGCATTGACAAGGATTGTTCATGGGTTTCGCCAGCATCGTCCGAGGTGATGGTCATCACCAGATTGGCTTCGCGCAAAGACATGGTGATGCGGTAGGGGCCTGCAAAGCCATCGACCAGCTCGAAGTGGTTTTTTTCCAGAAGATCGAAAATGGCGACTTGACGCTCGTGATCGACCTCGCGGCTCCATCGGATGATGGAGCCGGCATCCAGCTGGATGTCGATGATCCGGGACGGCTGCTCGTCGCTCATGAGACGGCACTTTCGGCGCGCATCCTGATTTCGATGGCGCGGGCGTGACCGGCCAGCCCTTCGGCATGGGCTAGTCGCGCGGCCGTCGGGGCGAGGGACTGGAAGTTTTGGGCGCTGCAGCCGAGAAGGGTCGTGCGCTTCATGAAATCATAAACCGAAAGCCCGGATGCAAACCTGGCGGTTCGATTGGTCGGCAGGACATGGTTCGGACCGCCGATATAATCACCAACAACCTCAGGTGTATAGGGGCCGAGAAAAATCGAACCGGCATGGTTGACCCTCTCGGCCAGCGCTTCCGGTTCGGCCACCATCAGCTCGAGATGTTCAGGCGCGAGCTTGTCGACGAGGTCGATGGCGCGCTCCATGGTGGAGACGACGATGACAGCACCCAGCTGCTGCCAGCTGGGATCGGCGATCGCCCGCCTGGGCAGGGTTTGAAGCTGCTCGGCGACCGCGGCTTCGACCGCTGAGGCGAGGGGCTCGCTGTCGGTGATCAGGATCGATTGGGCGACCTCGTCATGCTCGGCCTGGCTCAGGAGGTCGGCGGCAATCCATGCTGGATTCTGATCACCGTCCGCGACCACCACGATCTCAGAGGGACCGGCGATCATGTCGATGCCGACACGGCCGAAGACCTGGCGTTTGGCCTCGGCGACATAAGAATTGCCGGGGCCGACGATCTTGTCCACCGGGCGGATGGTTTCGGTGCCGAAGGCCAAGGCGGCGATCGCTTGTGCCCCGCCGATCGGATAGATCTCATCGATGCCGGCGATCTTGGCCGCGACCAGCACCAGCGGGGCGACCACGCCATGAGGTGCCGGCACGGCGATCACCAGGCGCTCGACGCCCGCGACCTTGGCCGGCAGGGCATTCATCAGAACGGAGCTTGGATAAGCCGCCTTGCCGCCGGGCACATAGAGACCGGCGGCATCGAGCGGACGCCAGCGCTGGCCGAGGTGGACGCCCAGCACATCCTGGTAGCTGAGGTCTTCCGGGCGCTGGCGGCGGTGGAAGGCGGTGATACGCGTTGCCGCATGCTCCAGGGCGCCGCGCAGATCAGGATCACAAGCGTCATAGGCACGATCCATCTCGGCAGCATCGAGACGAAGGGCTGCCGGGTCCGGCCGATGGTGATCAAAGCGTTCGGTGATCTCGACCAGGGCGCGATCGCCGGATGCCGCCACCCGAGCCAGGATCATGCGCACGTCGGTGCCGACGTCGTTTTCTTCGTCCCGTTTGGTTTCGATCAGCGCGTTGAAGCGGGCTTCGAAATCGTGGGCGTTGTCATGCAGTCGAACGGGCATGGGCTGGCATATTTCCGCAAGAGGTTGAATGTGGCGTGGTGAGGCCGCCTCAGATTCGGCGTGATCACATCATGCGATGTCGAGCCGTTGGTGTCAGCGCTCGCCATCGTCACCGGGCATATCAGGTGTCTTCTGCAGATCGAGAAGATCATGCTTTGGCGTGACGTTGGCTGCCCAAGGATCACCAAAATCCGCCAAGGTCAAACAAAGCTCGCTCACCCGGAGCTTGATGGCGACATCGCCTGCAAAAAGCAGCGCGATGTCGAAGCCGTGCTCGCCAGCCGGTTGCGCAAGAATGGTCAGCAATTCGAATTTGACCCCTTCGAGATCCTGATCCAGCCCTCGATATTTGACCTCCCGCACATGGTCGATGGTGAGAGCCGCTTGACTGATCATCAGGTCATCATCGCTTTCGGGTGTTGTCGAACGTTCCCATTGAAAGCGGTTGAACGCAGCCATGAACCGGCGGTCCCGAGCCATGAACGCCATCTCGCGAAGGGGGATCAGGGCATCTTGAAGGCAGGCCGCCATGATCTGGAGATCATCCTGATCGACGGCTTTCAGACGTAGTCGGTGATTCATGTGGAAACTCGTTCGATCTCCGCGCCGCAAGCCCGTAATTTCTCGTCCAGGCGTTCATAGCCCCGATCGAGATGATACACCCGGGAAATTTCTGTCTCACCCGCCGCGGCAAGGCCCGCCAGGATGAGGCAGACCGAGGCGCGAAGGTCGGTCGCCATCACCGGGGCGCCGTTCAGGGTTTCGCTGCCGCGCACCAGGGCCGAACCGCCATGGACCGTGATCGTGGCACCCATCCTGGTGAGCTCGGAGACATGCATGAAGCGGTTCTCGAAGATCGTCTCGGTGATCATCGCCGCCCCGTCGGCCATGCACATCAGCGCCATGAACTGGGCCTGCAAATCGGTGGGAAACCCTGGATAGGGCTGGGTCATGGCATCGACGCCGACCGGGCGCCGGCCCGGGCAGGCGACGATCAGATCGTCGCCATCGTTGGCGATCGAGACGCCGGCCTCATCGAGCTTCTCGGCAAGGGAGCCGATCAGATCCGCCTGGCCGCCGATCAGACGAAGCTCGCCCCCGGTGATCGCGGCGGCAATCGCGTAGGTGCCGAGCTCGATCCGGTCCGCGACCACGCGGTACTCGGTGCCCCCCAGCGCCGGCACGCCCTGGACGGTAATCGTGGCACTGCCGGCGCCCTCGATGTTGGCTCCCATGGCGATCAGGCAGTGGGCCAGATCCACCACCTCCGGCTCACGGGCAGCGTTGGTGATCACGGTTTCGCCCTTGGCAAGGGAGGCCGCCATCAGCAGATTTTCGGTGGCGCCGACCGACGGCATGGCAAGCGCCACGGCCCCGCCTTTCAGGCCTTTGGGCGCGCGGGCGTGAATGTAGCCGCCTTCGAGCTCGATCTCGGCGCCGAGGTCTTCGAGGCCCTTCAGATGCAGGTCGACCGGCCGCTGGCCGATGGCGCAGCCGCCTGGAAGCGACACCTTGGCCTCGCCGACCCGTGCCAGCAGGGGCCCGAGGACCAGCACGGACGCACGCATCTTGCGCACCAGGTCGTACTCGGCCGTTCGGCTGGTAATTTCCCTGGTGCTGACCGTCAGATTGTGGTCGTCGGCGCCGTCTGCCTCGATCGACATGCCGTGGGTAAGCAGCAAGGCCTGCATGGAGCGGACATCGGCGAGATCGGGCACGTTGGCGAGCGCCAAAGGGGTGTCGGTCAAAAGCCCGGCGGCCAGGATCGGCAGGACGGCGTTCTTGGCGCCGCCGATCTGGATTGAACCGTTCAAAGGTCGTCCACCTTGTATTCTTATCTTGTCCATGAGGCTCCGGATCTCCCTGGCGTGACGCTGGCCGGGGACTTTATCGGCTGAGAGATGAACGAGAGATTAGCGCTGTCTTAAGGGATCGACGCAGCTTGCTCAAGCTCGTTGGGACCGGTCCGGCCCTCTCACGCCCTTTGGATCAGACCGGGTCCAGCCCGAACCTAAAGATCGCTCGGCTTGGCCCGCTGCTGCTGCTTTCGTTTCATCAGGTTCTTGCGCATTTCGGCAGCGACCCGTTCGGCGCGTTCCGCCTTGCCGGCGGCGGCGCGCGGCGTGAGGCTGGGTTCGCTCGGTTTTCCGCGCTTTTTCGGGGACTGATCCGGGGCGATATCTTTGGGTGATCCATCTTCAGGCGACATTGGCCGTTTCATCCGCTGCTAACCCAAGACACAGGCTTGCGCCGGCCGGGTTGATATGGCATGTAGCAAAGACCCCGTGCCGCCATAGCTCAGGGGTAGAGCGCACCCTTGGTAAGGGTGAGGTCCAAAGTTCAAATCTTTGTGGCGGCACCATTTTCCTTCTACAGATCTTCCAGCAACTGTCCAGGTTTGATCCGGGTGCTTCAGGTGCTCAGGGGGGCTTTGCGTCCCCGGAACATCGTGAGCAGTCGGCCGTCGATGGCAGCCAGGCCGAGGCCGATCACCAGCATGCCGAGAAGATGCTTGGCCAAGAGGTGTTCGCCCAGGAACAGGATGCCGAGGACGATGGCGCTTGCCGGAATGAGGAAGGTGACCAGCAGCAGATTGGTGGCACCGGCGTTTTCCAGGATGCGGAAATACAGAATATAGGCGAACGCTGTCGATACGGTCGCAAGGGCGATCAGCGCCAGGATCGTGCCGAGGCCTGGTGCCAAAAGCGTCCAGGGTTTGTCCACCAGCAGCATGATGGGGATGAGGAGGGCGCTTGACGCCGCAACCTGGCCGGTGGCGACGGCGACCGGCGGGACGCCCAGGGCTTTGAACCGGCGACCGAAGATGCCGGCCAAGGCATAGGAAAGGGCAGCGCCGAGAACGGCCAACTGCGCCAGAGCATTGCCGCCGAGATCGCGCAGGAGATCGGGGCCGAGCATGAGCGCAACGCCGGCGAAGCCGAGGATGACACCCGTCATCTTTCTTGGTGTCAGCTTTTCGTCGCTGGTCAGAAAATGGGCGACCAGGACGCCGAAGAGCGGCGTCGTGGCGTTGAGAATCGAGGCTAGTCCGGAGGCGATGCTCGACTGTCCCCAGACGATGAGGGTAAAGGGAATGGCGTTGTTGAGCGCACCCATGCCGAAGAACGCCGCCCAGACACGGCCGGAGTTCGGCAGGCCGATACCGAGGACCTTGAGGATGACCAGGAGGGCGACGGCCGCGAGAGCCACCCTGGCAACGACGATCGTGAAGGTGGGCAGCTCCTTGACCGCGACGCCCTGAAAGAAGAACGACCCGCCCCAGACCAGCGACAGCGTGATGAGCATGACCCAGGTGCCGAGCGTCATGGTTTTCTCGGTAGGCATCGGATCACGCATCATGCTCTCCCATTTTTCCGAAGGCATGATCAGAGCCATGAAATTTTCCTGCTGGCCACCCGGTTCTTGCTATGAGGTCGCTGCTTGCCGCGTGCGGATGATGATCGCTTCGTCCGGCCCGAGATCGGTCTCGGCGCCGATTTCGGTCCGATGCGGGCGGTTCACAGTGGAGAGTTCGATGATGCCGTGGAAAGGTTCGCGCAGACGCACGGATTTGGGCACCGCATCCAGGTTCGCGAGGATGACGAAGCACGGGTTGCCATCGCCCCGGGCATAGGCCAGGACATCGCCCTCGACCGCGACCTCGGACCAAGCGCCCAGGGACAGCGCGGGCTCGCGATGGCGAAGGGCGAGGATCTCGCGCGTGAGATTGAGCAGGGAAGCCGGATCGGCCTTGCTCGTCTCGACGCACTTCTCGGCATAATCGGCCGCCAGCGGCAGCCAGGGTCTGCCTGTTGTGAAGCCTCCGCCGCTGGCGGACCAGGGCATGGGGGAGCGGACCGGATCGCGACCCTGATCCGGGTGGGCGTGGCCGAAGGGGTCCTGGCCCTGGCCTGCCGGGACGGGCACGTTTTCGAGGCCGAGTTCGTCGCCGTAATAAAGCGTGGGCGTGCCGCGAAGCGTAAGAAGGATCAGCATCGCGACCCGCGCCTGGGCCGGACCGACCCGGCTCGCGATGCGTTTCTGATCGTGATTGCCCAGCACCCAGCTCGGCCAGCCGCACGACGGGCCCTGCGAGGGCAGCGTTCCGTGCGACGGCGGCGTACCGTGAGCTGCCAGCACGGACTCGTAACGTTGGACATAGGCAAGTAGGGCCTCGGGCCGCCAGGCCTGCCACATCAGGTTGAAGTTGAAGGGGAGATGGAGGCCGTCGCCGTTCTTGCCGTAATAGGTGACGAGCTTTTCGGCGGGAAGATAGATTTCGCCGATCAGGACCTTGTCCTCTCCGAATTCGGCGGTGACGGCGCGCATTTCCCGGGCGATCTCGTGGATTTCCGGCCGGTCGGCGCTGTAGATCTCGAGGGTGCGGCGAAAATCCGGTTCGCCCTCGACGTAGACCGGGCTGAGCGGCTCGCTTCGGAATCGATCGTCCTTGATCAGGAGCCAGAACACGTCGAGCCTGAACCCGTCGACCCCGCGCTCCAGCCAAAAGCGCATGGCGTCGTACATCGCGGCCCGAACGTCGGCGTTGCGCCAGTTCAGATCCGGCTGTTCCTTCAGGAAACGATGGCAATAATACTGGCCGCTCGCCTCGTCCAGGGTCCAGGCGGAACCGCCGGCGATGCTGACCCAATTGTTCGGCGCGCCGCCGCCGGCGGCCGGGTTGCGGAAGATGTACCAGTCGCGCTTGGGGCTGTCCTTGGACGAGATGGCATCGATGAACCAGGGATGCTGGTCGGAGGTGTGGTTGGGGACGAGGTCGAGGATGAGCCTGATGTTCCGTGCATGCAGGGCGTCCACCAGCCGGTCGAACGTCGACAAATCACCGAACAGGGGGTGGATGCCGGTGTAGTCGGCGACGTCGTAGCCGAAATCCACCATGGGCGAGGGGTAGATCGGGGTCAGCCAGACGGCATCGATGCCCAGCCAGGCGAGATAGTCGATGCGCTCGATGATGCCCTCGAGATCGCCGATGCCGTCGCCGTCGCTGTCCTGAAAGGAGCGCGGGTAGATCTCGTAGACGACGGCGCTTTGCCACCAGGGATGTTCCATCAGCTAGGCTTCTCGCAGCTTGGATCAATCAGTGTTGTCAATGAAGGCTTCATTCGTTTCGCGCAAGATGTCGGCGCCGACGACAAAGGGAGGTGGATATACTGATGGTTGATTTTGAGGCAGAAAAATACGAGAATATAGTTGATTTTTCTGCGAGACTGGATGATCGCTTGGCCCAAGCACCCCCTTTGCTCCGTGATGCGTCAGCGGATCGTACCGCGTTCGGAGGACGACCTTATGACCGGTTTGAGGCGCGTTCAAGATCGGACAGAGCGCCGACGCTGTTCGATTTCAGGCCGCATGTCCTGAGCGGTCGGGATAAGCAGATTCTGCAGGTTTTCGGCTTCTCGATGACCTTGGCAGGCCTGCTCATGGGGATTGCCTTCGGCTTGACGACAGCGACGGTGCAGGTTCTGCAGTTCCTCGACTAGACCGCCGGTTTGTACCTTCGGTGGTGGATCGTCGGCGAGGCTGGGACGGACCCGGTGCGCGGCGTGATCGCGCCCCTCTCACCGCTCCCCAAGCGCTGATCGGCGCCTGGGTCGGCGATGTGGCGGTGCGGCCAAGGCGGAAGGGACGGCTCGATCCGGCAAGGGTCGCCATCTGTTTTTCCTGATCTGCACGGGTCGGATGACGATGAGGAGATCAGGGTCGCTCGCGCTTCAGGAATGCCTTGATGTACTCGGCAACGCGCTCGGATGAGGTCGCTCGATCCCGGCTCGCAGCTCCTCGTTCCGCAATCGCCTTGGGCAGGATGCTCCCGCGGGCCTTGATCAGATCGGCCATGAACTCGCCGCTGAACTCCGGGTGAGGCTGGATCGACCACGCACGATCGCCGTAGGCCAGCGCCGCATAGCGACAGAACGGCGATGATCCGACAACCTCGGCGGCCTCGGGCGGCTCGGTGACCTGGTCCTGGTGCCAGGCGACGACCTGGACATCGTCGCCGACGCCGTCGATGGCATAGTCCTCGACCCCGACGGACCAGCCGCCGTCGAATTTTTCGACCTTGCCGCCGAGTGCCTGGGCCAGGATCTGGTGGCCGAAACAGATGCCAACGATCGGTATGCCGGCGGCATAGACCCTACGAAGAAAGTCCTCCAGCGGCGGGATCCAGGCGTGGTCCTCATAGGCCCCGTATTTCGAGCCGGTGATCACCCAGCCGGCGCACGCATCAGGCCCCTCGGGGAAGCGGCCGTCGACCACCGCAAATGTTGCGAACTCGAAGTCGGGATCGGCGAGCAGGCGCTCGAACATGGAGGGGTAGTCGCCGTGCTTCTCGTACAGCTCATCGGGGACCTTGCCGGTCTGCAGGATGCCGATTTTCATGTACGTCTCCTAAAGCCGGCCGACCGCATGGCGTTTCGCGCCATTTTTTTCGGCGATCAGGCAGAGCCAGTCATGGGCGACGGTGGCGGCGGTGATGGCGGTGATCTCGGCGTGGTCGAACGGCGGCGACACCTCGACCACGTCCATGCCGACCAGGTTCAAGCCACCCAGCCCCCGAATCAATTCCAGCGCCTGCCAGCTGGCCAGACCACCGCTGACCGGCGTCCCGGTCCCGGGGGCGAAGGCGGGATCGAGGCCGTCGACGTCGAACGAGATATAGACGGGGGCGCCGCCGGCGCGCTCGACGATCACGTCGAGGGCGGCATCGATGCCGTGGCGGTGGACCCAGGGGCTGGTGAGGATCTCGAAGCCGTGGTCGCTGTCGTTGTGGGTACGAAGGCCGATCTGGGTCGATTTCTCGACGTCGATCACGCCTTCGACGGCGGCGCGGGCGAACATGGTGCCGTGATCAAGCCGGCTGCCGTCATCGGGCCAGGTGTCGCAATGGGCATCGAATTGCACCAGGGCGACGGGGCCGTATTTCCGGGCGTGGGCCTTGATCAGCGGATAGGCGACGAAATGGTCGCCGCCGAAGGTCAGCATGCGCGCGCCGCCCGCGAGGATATGGTCGGCATGGGCCTCGATGGCGCTCGGCACGGTTTCCGGGTGATGGGGATCGATGAAGCAGTCGCCAAAGTCGATCACCGACAGATGATCGAAGGGATCGAAGCCGAAGGGGAAGGCCTTGAGCTCGGCAAGCTGCACGGATGCACCCCGGATCGCCTGCGGCCCGAGCCGGCAGCCGGGGCGAAAGGTGACCGAGGCGTCGTAGGGCACGCCGCTGACGACGACCTCGGCGCCGGCGAGATCGCGGCTGTAACGGCGACGCAGGAAACTCATGGCACCGCCATAGGTCATTTCCGGCCAGCGGCCGCGAAGCGTGTCGGCGCGGAAGGCGCGGTCGCCCTGATCCATGGTCATATCACGTCATCCCTCGTCACTGCGCGGCCTGGGCGTCGCGCAGGCGGGCACTGGCTTGGCGGCGCATCATGATCATCGCGATCAGAATGCCGAGCGCAACCACCCCGATGATGATGGTGGCCAGCGCGTTGATGTCGGGACTGACGCCGAGCCGGACCTTGGAGAAGATCACCATCGGCAGGGTCGAGGCGCCGGGGCCGGAGACGAAGCTTGCGATCACCAGATCGTCGAGGGAGAGGGTGAAGGCGAGGAGCCAGCCCGAGACCAGCGCGGGCGCGATGGCCGGCAGCGTGACGTCGAAGAACATGCGAAGCGGCCTCGCGCCCAAGATCCAGGGCTGCCTCCTCAACCGATTCGTCCATATCCACCAGGCGCGACTGCACGACGACCGCGACGAACGCCATGCAAAAGGTGGTGTGGGCGATGATGATCGTGGTCAGGCCGCGTCCGGCCGGCCAGCCGAACATGGATTCCATCGCGACGAACAGGAGCAGCAGGGAGAGGCCGGTGATCACCTCCGGCATGACCAGGGGCGCGGTCACCATGCCGTTCAGCAGGGTCTTGGTGCGGAACCGGCCGAGGCGGGTAAGCGCGAAGGCGGCGATGGTGCCGAGCACGAGAGCGAGACTGGCGCTGACGAAGGCGATCTTCAGACTGAGCCAGGCGGCGCCCAGGATCTGCGGATCGCGCAGCAACTCGCCATACCACTTGGTCGAAAAGCCGCCCCAGACGGTGACCAGCTTCGATGCGTTGAAGCTATAGACCACCAGCGACACGATCGGGGCATAGAGGAAAACAAAACCCAGGACTGTTGCCACTGTGAGGAGAAAACCACGTCCTTTCATCACATGCGCTCCTCGGAAGCGTTCTGGGCGCTGCGCAGCAGCATGATCGGGATGACCAGCAGCACCAGCATGGCGATCGCCACGGCGGACGCCACCGGCCAGTCCCGGTTGGAGAAGAATTCGTCCCAGAGAATGCGTCCGATCATCAAGGTGTCGGGCCCGCCGAGCAGGGCCGGGATGACGAACTCGCCGATCGCCGGGATCATGACCAGCATGGAGCCGGCGACGATGCCCGGCACCGAGAGCGGCAGGGTGACGTCGAGGAACGTTTGAAAAGGCCGGCTGCCGAGATCGGACGAGGCTTCCAGAAGGTTGCCGTCGAGCTTCACCAGATTGGTGTAGAGCGGCAGGATCATGAAGGGCAGATAGGTGTAGACGATGCCAACATAGACGGCGAAGTCGGTCTGCAGCATGGTCAGCGGCTGGTCGATGATGCCGAGCGACATCAGGGCATTGTTGATGACGCCGTTGCCCTTCAGGAACCCGATCCAGGCATAGACCCGCAGCAGAAACGATGTCCAGAACGGCAGGATGACCAGCATCAGCAGAATATTGCGTGTGGATTCCTCCGACCGCGCAATGTAGTAGGCCATGGGATAGCCGATGAGCAGGCAAAAGATCGTCGAGACGACTGCGATCTTGATCGAGGACAGATAGGCTTGGATGTAGAGATCGTCCTCCCAGAGAAACAGGTAGTTGCTGAAATTCAGGATGATCTGCAGGCCGCCCTCTTCCAGCCATTCATAGAGCGGGAGATAGGGAGGACGCGCGATCGCCGCCTCCGACAGCGAGATCTTGGCGACCACCAGGAACGGGATCAGGAAGAACACCAGAAGCCAGAGGGTCGGCACCGCGATGACCAGGCCGCGGCCGGTCAGGCCGAGGCGCTGCAGCAGGTTCGCCGTCCAGCGGAGCGGCGGCACCCGGTCGATCATATCGGCGGCCGCACTCATGACGACAACACGACGCCGGCAGACTCGCCCCAATGGGCATAAACCGTCTCGTCCCAGCGGATGGCATCGTCTTCGGTGCGATCGGCGTTCGACTTGGTGACCCGAAGCCGCTTGCCGCTGTCCAGCATCACCCGGTAGATCGAGAGATTGCCCATATAGGCGACTTCCTCGACCACGCCTTTGGCGATATTGGCATTGGCGGCGCCGTTGTCCGGACGTTCGCGGCTTAGGCCGATCTTTTCGGGACGAAGCGCGAACCAGAGCGTCTGGTTGGGCGCGCAGCTCACCCCATGGCCGACATGAATGTCGCAGCCGGCTTCATCGGAGCGGATCAGCACGTGGTCCTCGGCATCCTCGACGACGCGGCCCTCGAACATGTTCACCGAGCCGATGAAATCGGCGACGAAGCGCGAGTTCGGGTATTCGTAGATGTCGCGCGGCTCGCCGATCTGAACGATCTCGCCGTAGTTCATCACGCCGATGCGGGTGGCGAGCGTCATCGCCTCCTCCTGGTCGTGGGTCACGACGACGAAGGTGACGCCGAGCTGTTCCTGGATCTTCATCAGCTCGAACTGAGTTTCTTCGCGCAGCTTCTTGTCGAGCGCACCAAGCGGCTCGTCCAGCAGCAGCAGCTTCGGCCGCTTGGCAAGCGCCCTCGCCAGGGCGACCCGCTGGCGCTGGCCGCCGGAGAGCTGGTGGGGTTTTCGCTTGCCGAACGATTCGAGCTGAACCAGCTTCAACAGGTCGGCGACCCGATCCGCGATCTCGTTTTTCGGCAATCCGTCTCGCTTCAGGCCGTAGCCGACATTGTTCTCGACCGTCATGTGCGGGAACAGGGCGTAGGACTGGAACATCATGTTGACCGGCCGCTCATAGGGCGGCACGCCGGCCATGTCCTGACCGTCGATCTCGATGGTGCCGCCGGTCACGGCCTCGAAGCCCGAGAGCATCCGCAGCAGCGTGGACTTGCCGCAGCCGGAGCCGCCCAGCAGGCAAAACAGCTCGCCCTTGAAGATGTCGAGCGAGACATTGTCGACCGCGATGAAGTTCGCCGAATTTTTTCGTAACGTTCTTGATGCGGATGAACGGCGCTTCACCGGGGTTGTTCCACGGGCGGCTGTCGTGCACGTTCGATGGGTTGCTGCTCATTTTTTACCTCCCATGACATCCCCAGCTCGGCGGAGCCCTGCAGGGCTCCGCTTTATCGGGCGCTATTGACCGGTTTTCATCTTGGTCCACGCGCGGGTCAGGCTGCGGTCGAAGCGCGGCGTGTGCGGCTTCAACGGAAAGAGCTTCGCCTTGACGTCTTCCGGCGGATAGATGCCCGGGTCGTTCTTGACCTCATCTGCCACGAACTCGGTCGCCGCGGTGTTGGGGTTGGCGAAGTAGACGTAGTTGGTGATGTCGGCCACGATCTCGGGTCTCAGGATGAAATCGATGAACTTGTGCGCGTTCTCGGGATGGGGCGCATCCACCGGGATCGCCATCATGTCGTAGCCTTCGGGCGCACCTTCCTTGGGGATCACGTATTTGACGACAACGCCCTGGCCGGCTTCGGCGGCACGATCGCGCGCCTGGGCAACGTCGCCGGACCAGCCAAGGGCTACGCAGGTGTCACCATTGGCAAGGTCGTTGATATATTGGGACGAGTGAAAGTAGCGGATGTGCGGGCGGGCCGCGGTCAGAAGCTCGGCCACCTTCTCGAGATCGCCTTTGTCCTCGGAATTCGGATCCAGGCCCAGATAGTTCAGCGCGATGGCGATCACCTCGGAGGGCGCATCCAGCAGCGAGATGCCGCAATCGGCGAGCTTGGCCGCGGTGTCGGGATCGAACACCATGTCCCAGCTGCCGATCTTGTCCTCCGGAATACGCTCGGCGATCTTGGTCTCGTTGTAGCCGAGACCGGTGGTCAACGCCATGTAGGGCACGCCATGGGTATTGTCCGGGTCGTTCACGGCGATATCCTCGAGGATTGCCGGATCGAGATTGCCGTAGTTGCTGAGCGCCTCCTTGTTCAGCGGCTGAAAGGCGCCTGCCTGGATCTGGCGTGCCAGGAACTCGATGGTCGGCACCACGATGTCGTAGCCCGACGAGCCGGTCAGCATCTTGGCTTCGAGCACCTCGTTGCTGTCGAACACGTCGTAGTTGACCTTGATCCCGGTTTCCGCCTCGAATTTCTGGATGGTGTCCTCGGCGATGTAGTCGGACCAGTTGTAGACGTTGAGGACCGGCTCTTCTTCAGCCAGTGCCGGCTGTGCACCGAGCGCGATGATCGCAGCAGCGCCCAGCAAGAGATGCTTGTTCATGGATGTCTCCCAATTTTGTGCTGTTGCTGTTAAACCCCAAGTGCATCACGAAGGCCATACCACCAGGAGCCGATGACCGAGTATGGCACGCGAAAAAGTCGGCCGCCCGGAAACGGAAACCAGCGTAACCTCGCGAACACGTCGAACCGGGTGAGATCGCCATGCACGGCTTCGGCCAGGATACGGCCGAACAAGTGGGAGCCGGTCACCCCGTGTCCGCTATAGCCATGGGCGAAATAGGTGTTGTTGCCGAGCCTGCCAAGCTGCGGCACCCGCGAGAACGACAGGGCGAAATTGCCGCTCCAGGCGTAGTCGATCGCAACGCCCTTCAACTGCGGAAAGACTTTTTCGAGGTTGGGCCTGAGCTTGGCTTCGATGTCCGCGGGATCGGTGCCGCCATAGACCGAGCCGCCGCCGAACAGCAGCCGCTTGTCGGCCGACAGGCGGAAATAGTCGAGAATGTAGCGGAGATCCTCGACGCAAAGGTCGGTCGGCAGGATGTCCTTGGCGCGGTTATCGCCAAGCGGCTCGGTGGCGATCATCTGGGTGGAGACCGGCATGACGCGCGGCGTCAAGGCGCGCACCACGGAGCCCAGATAGGCGTTGCCGCAAAGCAAGAGCGTCCGGCAGCGCATTTCCCCGCCGGCGGTCTTGACCACCGGCGTGGTGTCGCTTTCGTCCACCGCGACCACCGGCGACATTTCATGGATGACGCCGCCGTTCTGCTCGAACGCGCCCGCCTCGCCGAGGGCCAGGTTCAAAGGGTGCATGTGGCCGCCGGAACGATCGATCATGCCGCCTTCATAGACCGCGCTGCCGACATGGGCGCGGATCGCATTCTTGTCGAGCAGCTCATGATCATCCATGCCGTGACGACGCCAAAGCGTCTGCTTGTCTTCCAGCTCGCGCATCTGCTTGGCGTTGCAGGCGGCGAACAAATTGCCGTCCTTGAGGTCACATTGAATGCTGTAGGTCTTGATGCGGTCGCGAATGATGGCCGCACCTTCCTGCACCATCTTGCCGATATAGCCGGCGGTCTCGCGGCCATAGCGCTTTTCGATCGTGGCGAGACTGGCGTTCAGGCCGTTGACGATCTGGCCGCCATTGCGCCCGGATGCCCCCCAGCCGACCTTGGCTCCTTCGATGATGGCGACCTTGTGGCCCTGTTCTGCCAGATGCAGCCCGGCGGAGAGGCCGCTATAGCCGGCGCCGACGATGCAGACGTCGGTCTCAGCCCGGCCGTCGAGGGCAGGACGCTCAGGTGCTGCATGCGCGGATGCCGCATAGTAACTTGGAGGATAGGCGCCGTTGCCGGCATAGGGGGCGGGCTGCGGAGGCATCAAACCACGTCCAGATAGCTTTGATATTCGAATTCGCCAATTTCGGCGGCAAAGCGCTCGATCTCCTGACGTTTGCAGGCGGCGATCATGCCGAGGAGCGTCGGATTGAGAATGTCGCCGATGAGATCGCCATCCTCGAATGCGGCGGTCGCCGATGCCCAGTCCGGCGGCAGGGAAGGCAGATCCTGCGCATAGGCATTGCCTGCCGTCGGATCGGGCGGCGCCATCTGCCGCTCGATACCGAGCAGCGCGGCGCCGAGAACGGCGGCCATGACCAGATAGGGGTTGGCATCGGCGCCCGCGACCCGATGCTCGATCCGCCGGGCGGCAACCGGGCCGCCCGGAATGCGGATCGCGGTCGTCCGGTTCTCATACCCCCAGGCCAGCCCCACCGGCGCATGGGTGCCTTTGCGCAGGCGGCGATAGGAGTTCAGATGGGGCGCGAACAGCAGCGTGGATTCGCTCAAGGCGGCGAGCAGGCCGCCCACGGCGTGTCGGAGCATCTCGCTGCCCTCATCCCCGCCATTGTCGAAGACGTTGCGGCCGGTCTCGTCGAGCAGGCTGAAATGCACATGGAAGCCGCTGCCGCTTCGATCGCCATAGGGCTTGGCCATGAAGGAGGCCCTGAGGTCGTGGCGCCGGGCGATGCCCTTGACCAGACGTTTGAAGAACAGGGCGTCGTCGGCCGCTCGCAGCGGATCGGCGACGTGTCGAAAATTGATCTCGAACTGGCCGCAGCCGTTCTCCGAGATGGCGGCGTCCGCCGGAATGTCCTGTGCCGCGCAGGCCGCGTAAACGTCGGCCATGAAGGCACCGAAGGCGTCGAGCTCGTCGGCGGAGAGGACGCCGTCAAAGGTCAGCCGTTCACCGCTGACCGGCGATCTCGGTGGCCGCGGATGCTTTTTCTGGGGATCGACCAGATAGAATTCGAGCTCGGTCGCCGTGACCGGGGTCAGGCCGTGATGGCGAAAACGCTCGACGACATTCGAAAGCATCCGCCTCGGATCGCCGGCATAGGAACTGCCGTCCTCGTTGGCCATCCAAAGCGGCAGCAACGCGGTCGACGGTTCGACCCAGGTGACCGGAAGCATGCCGCGCTCGGTCGGCTGCAGGACGCCATCGCCATCGCCGGTTTCGAACACTTGCGCATTGCCGAGGACATCACAGCCCCAGACGTCGACGCCGAGGGTGGAAAACGGCATGCGCAGACCACCCTTCATGGCCTTCTCCACCTGGCTGCGGGGCAGCCGCTTGCCGCGCAGCGCGCCGTTGATGTCGGCGACCGCAGCGGTGACATGGCCGATCGCAGGGTTGTCCGCAAGCCAGCGGGCGGTGGCCTCCTGTCCGGACGTTCCTGACTTTGCCACGCTTTTCTCCCACCTTTTGCTATACTTTCATTCATAATGTGATCACATTTTTTATGTCAAGCGTTTGTTTCTATCTTTGTGATATCGTTTTTCCCGGCTATGCTGCTTCGTCTGATGCTTCGAAAAAAAAGGATACGCAACGTCATGCCGATGTCGGAACGCTTGAAGCTGTCGGATGCGCCGGTGCGGTCGGGCGAGACCGTGCAGGAGCGGGCCTATCAGCGGCTCAGGCGCTCGATCATGATCGGCGAGGTGCGGCCCGGCGTGGCCCTCACCATCCGCGGGCTCGCCGAGACCTTGGATGTCAGCCCGACGCCGGTGCGCGAGGCGCTCCGTCGGCTTTCCGCCGAGCGGGCGCTCGCGGTGCTGGACAATCGCCGCGTGATGGTCCCGGAGATGACGGTACCGAAGTTCGAGGAGCTTCTGGCCTTGCGCGTCGCCCTCGAAACTCATGCCGCCGAACGGGCGCTGCCCTATATCAGCGACAAGATTATCGGCGAGCTGGCAGCGCTCGACAGCCTGGTCGACGAGGCCTTCGCGAGCCATCGCTACGACGATACGATCATTGCCAATCAGGCTTTCCATGCCCGGATGTACGAGACCAACCCCGATCAGCAAGCCATGCCCATGATCGAGAGCGTCTGGCTGCAGCTCGGACCGTTTCTGCGTCTGGCGGCGTTGAACCTCAGGGACCACTACCCCGTTGACCGCCATCAGGAAGCGATCGCGGCGCTGAGACGGCGCGATTCCGTGGCCCTGCGGGCCGCCATCGAGGCCGATATCCGAGACGGCATCAGCCATATCGGCTGCGAAGGGCTGCTGAGAAACTTCGTCGAAGCGCAGGGTGCGCTCTCCTGACCTGCGCCATAGCAACATCGCGGCCGGCACTCGCTCAGAGCCAAAGCGACACCGGGCAGCGGCAGCGATCGCGATCGGACATCGGTCATGCTCAGGCGGTCTTGCCGATCAGGTCTGGTTTTACCGCGATAGATTGGATAGAATAATGAGCAGTCGATGGATCATGTTATGGAGACCCTGTCGTTGGATGCATTCCTGGATGATGGTTTCGACCTCGGCGCTCGCCTGAAGGCGATGCGTCTCGGTGCGGAGATGAGCCAGCGTCAACTCGCGGAACGAGCCAGCGTGCCTCACGCCCAGATTTCGATCCTGGAGCAGAACAAATCGAGCCCGTCGGTCTCGACCTTGAGAAAAATTCTCGGCGGTCTGGGGGTCAGCATGGCGGATTTCTTCGAGGCCGAGCGCTCGGTGCAGGAGGGACCGTTCTTCGGTGAGGACGACTTGGTCGACCTGACCTCTAAACTCTGGGTATCACCGGGCGATGGGCCCGTGGGCCGGGTCGCCTTGAAGCAGGTCGGCGACGCCCGGGCTCATAATCTGCAAATTCTGCACGAGACCTACGAACCCGGCGCCGACACCGGCGAGACCTGTCTGCAGCATCTCTCCACCGAGGGCGGGATCGTGGTTGCCGGGGAGATCGAGGTGACGGTCGGTAGCGAGGTCCGTGCCCTGAAGGCGGGCGAATCCTATCTGTTCGACAGTCGCGTGCCCCACCGTTTTCGCAATCTCTCGGACGAGATCGCCGTGGTGATCTCGGCCTGCACCCCGCCTTATCTGTAAACGCGTTCAATATTTTGAACATCCGGTTGCTCAAAATATTGAGCAATGCTATGGTTTGTCCCCAATCTGAAAGGCTGGAGTCCGGTCATGACCAACACCGCATCCTTGAAAGCCCGTCAGGCCGCCGCCGTCGCGCCTGGCGTGGCGACCAAGAGCATCTATGCCGCCCGAGCGGAGAATGCCGAGCTTTGGGACGTCGACGGCCGGCGGTTCATCGACTTTGCAGTTGGCATCGCGGTGAACAATACCGGCCATCGCCACCCGAAGGTGATGGCAGCGGTCGCCGAGCAGGCGGCGGCGTTCACCCACACCTGCTTCCATGTCGCTCCGTATGAAGGTTATATCCGCCTCGCCGAGCGCCTGAACGCGTTGGTGCCGACCGGCGGCGACAACCGGACCATGCTGGCGACCACCGGTGCCGAAGCGGTCGAGAATGCGATCAAGATCGCGCGCGCTTACAGCGGCCGTCCGGCCGTGATCGCCTTTTCCGGCGCCTTCCATGGCCGCACCCTGATGGGTATGGCGCTGACCGGCAAGGTCATGCCCTACAAGAAGAACTTCGGGCCGTTTCCCGCGGAAATTTATCATGCGCCGTTTCCGCAAGACTATCATGGCATGTCGGTCGACCAGGCCCTGGCAGGGCTGGATCGCCTGTTCGCGGCCGACGTCGACCCAGCCAGGGTCGCTGCCTTCATCGTCGAGCCGGTGCAGGGCGAAGGCGGGTTCAACGTCGCCCCGATCGAATTCCTGCGCGCGCTGCGTGAGATCGCCGACCACCATGGCATCCTGTTGATTTCCGACGAGATCCAAGCGGGCATGGCGCGCACCGGCAAGATGCTGTCGATCGAGCATGCCGGCGTGACGCCGGATCTCGTCACCTTCGCCAAAGGCCTCGCCGGCGGCTTTCCCCTGTCTGCGGTGGTCGGCCGAAAGGAGATCATGGAGGCGGCCCATGCGGGCGGTCTCGGCGGCACCTATGCCGGCAATCCGATCGCCATCGCCGCCTCGAACGCCGTGCTCGACGTGATCGAGGCCGAGGACCTCTGCGCCCGCGCCACGTCGATCGGCGAGCGGATTCACGCACGGCTCACCGAGATCGCCGGCCGCCAGGGCATGGAAGCGATCGGCGAGGTGCGCGGCCTCGGCGCGATGATGGCGTTCGAACTGGTGCGCGACCGGCAGAGCCGGGAACCGGCGCCGGCACTGACCGCGGCCGTCGTCCAGGAGGCGGAAAATCGCGGTCTGATCCTCCTGTCCTGCGGCACGAGGGCCAACGTCATCCGGCTGCTGCCGCCGCTCACCATCCCCGACGACGTGCTCGACGAGGGGCTTGATATCATCGAGCAATCGCTGGAAGCTGTGATGGCTGCTCAGCCCGCAGAAGCTGCCTAGAGGAGACCTCGATGACCGGCCTCGCCGCCAAGGATCGCCCGAACCTAGCCTCCTTCGACTGGGAGGATCCGTTTCTTCTCGAGGATCAGCTCAGCGACGAGGAGCGGATGATCCGCGATTCGGCGAGCGCCTATGCGAAGGAAAACCTGCAGCCCAGGGTGATCGAGGCCTTTGCCAAGGAGAGCACGGATCGCGCCATCTTCACCGAGATGGGCGAGCTTGGTCTGCTCGGCGTGACCGTGCCCGAGGCTTACGGCGGCGTCGGCGCCGGCTACGTCTCCTACGGGCTCATCGCGCGGGAAATCGAGCGGATCGACAGCGGCTACCGCTCGATGATGTCGGTGCAGTCGTCCCTGGTGATGTACCCGATCTACGCCTATGGCTCGGAGGCGCAGCGCGACCGCTATCTGCCGAAGCTTGCCTCGGGCGAATGGATCGGCTGTTTCGGTCTGACCGAGCCGGACGCCGGCTCGGATCCCGGCAGCATGAAAACCCGGGCGGAGAAGATCGAAGGCGGCTATCGTCTCTCCGGCTCCAAGATGTGGATCTCCAACAGCCCGATCGCCGATGTGTTCGTCGTGTGGGCGAAGTCGGACGCCCATGACGGCAAGCTCCGGGGCTTTGTTCTGGAGAAGGGACTGGACGGCCTTTCGGCCCCCAAGATCGGCGGCAAGCTGTCCCTTCGCGCCTCGGTCACCGGCGAGATCGTGATGGACGGCGTCGAGGTCGGCGAGGACGCGCTGCTGCCGAATGTCGAAGGCCTGAAAGGCCCGTTCGGCTGCCTCAACCGCGCCCGCTACGGCATCTCCTGGGGGGTGCTCGGCGCGGCCGAGTTCTGCTGGCACGCCGCCCGTCAATACGGCCTTGATCGCAAGCAGTTCGGCCGGCCGCTCGCGCAGACGCAGCTGTTCCAGAAGAAACTCGCCGACATGCAGACCGAGATCACCCTCGGCCTGCAGGCCTCGCTCAGGGTCGGCCGCCTGATGGACGAGGCCAGGGCGGCGCCGGAGATGATCTCGCTGGTCAAGCGCAACAATTGCGGCAAGGCGCTCGACATCGCCCGCCTCGCCCGCGACATGCATGGCGGCAACGGCATCTCCGAGGAGTACCAGGTGATCCGCCACATGATGAACCTCGAGACCGTCAATACCTATGAGGGCACCCACGACATTCACGCTCTGATCCTCGGCCGCGCCCAGACCGGCCTGCAGGCGTTCTGCTGATGGCGCCACCGCTCGACCGGCTTCGGGTGCTGGGCGGGGGCAGCCTTGCCGGTCCCTGGTTCCTGCTAGCCGCCAAGGAGCCGAGATCAGCCAAGCGGTCCGGCAGTGCCTACCGCTGGTGGCAAAACCAAGGGAACGGTCACCCGGTCGTCGAGGGCGGGTTTTCCCGATGTTCCGGGCCCGCCAGAGGCGCTTGAGGCGCGCCGTCCAACCGACCATCTCGCAGATGAAAGATGTGGTCGAAGCGGTCGAAGATCTTCTCGTCGTGCGTGACCGCGAGGATGGCCGCCTGCTGCTCGATCGCGACCTTGCGCAGCAGGTCCATGACGATGCCGGCGCGCTGCGAGTCGAGGGCGGCGGTCGGCTCATCGGCCAGGATGATGCGCGGCCGGTTGGCGAGCGCGCGGGCAATCGCGACCCGCTGCGCCTCGCCGCCCGAGAGATTGGCCGGCATGGCGCTCCTGCGCTGGCCGACCTCGAGATAGTCGAGCAGCTCGATCGCGCGCTCCCGTGCCGGACCGGGCTCCAGGCCCGCCAGATCCAGAACCACCGCGACGTTGTCGGTGCTGTCGAGGAACGGCAGCAGGTTGTGGAACTGGAAGATGAAGCCGATCTTCTCCAGGCGCAGCCGGCGCAGATCGACCGCGCAGCCAGCGGTCGTCATAGACGACCTCACCGTCGAGGCACATCCAGCCGCTGCTCGGCTCGAGAATGCAGCCGATCACGTTGAGCAGCGTGGTCTTGCCGGAGCCGCTCGGGCCGAGCAGCCCGACGACCTGACCGGGATAGACCTCGAGGCTGACCTCGCGCAGCGCATCGACCCGGGTCTCGCCCTCGCCGAAATGCTTCGAGACATCGCGGAGCTCGACCAGCGGCGTCCTGTTGCGGCAGTCCGGCCATCGGCCTAGCTCCCAGCGCCGTCGCCGGATCGATCTTGAGCGCCAGCCGCACGCCGAGACCGCTCGCCAGCAGGCAGACCAGGATCACCACGGCCGCCAGCGCCAGGCCGTCCTCCGGCTGCAGGACCACGCGGCGCGGGAAATAATCCTTGATGGTCGTGATCAGGAGCGCGCCGAAGCCGAAGCCGATCACGCCCATGGCGAGCGCCTGCTGCACGATCAGCCCGATGATCGTGCGATCCGGTGCGCCGATCAGCTTGAGCGTGGCGATCTCGCGCAGCTTGTCCATGGTCATGGTGTAGATGATCAGCGCGATGATCACGGCCGAGACCAGGAGGAGAATGCTGGTGAACAGGCCGATCTGCTTGCGCGCCCGCTCGACCACCGACTGGGTCAGGATCGTCTTCCTGTCCGGCCTGGGTCAGTGGCGGACAGATGCTTCCAGCGGCGCACCGCCTCCGCGACGTCATCCGCGCGCGACATTCGGCGGCAACGCGAGCGATCACGGCGTTGACGGTGTCGCGTCTGTCGGCGCCGCGCCGCGGGCGCGTTCGCGACGCGCAGCCGGCGGCGCCAGCTCGAACTGCAGCTTCTGCGAGTCCAGGAGCGTCATGTAGACCACCGGATCGCCGCCCGAAGCGACCTGGCCCTCGGTCTGCCCGACCACGGTGAAGATGTTGCGGCCGAGCTGCAGCCGATCACCGAGCGCGAGCCCGGTCCGCTGATCGGCGATCAGCTCGTAGTGGCTCCGGCTGATGGCACGGCCGGCCGCGATGCGCGTCCGGGCCGCCCGGCCGGCCCGGCTCGTAGCCGACGACATAGAGGCGAAGCTTGTCGCCGGCATGCTCGGTCTCGACCGACTGATAGGTGACCGAGCCTGCCGCGGTCACGCCATGCAGCCGCGCGATCGCTTCTCGCGTGTCGCCGGGAATGCGCGAGGACTTCGGCGAACGGTCCGCGCGTGCCGGACTCGACCACCCAGAGATCGGCCGCCGGGCGCTCGGACCAGGGTCAGGGCATCCTCGACCAGGCCCCGATAGATGCCGATCATCGACAGCACCACGCCGAGCAGCAGGCTGAGCCCGAAGCAGGTCAGGAGAAACCGGCCGAGATTGTGGCGGATGTCGCGGTAGGCGAGGTTCACGGCGAGCCGTCCTCGCGGACCGTCGCCCGGCGTCCTTCGCGCAACGCCGCGCGGCTGGCCGGTGACCACCAGGGCACCGGCCGGCAGACCGTCGACGATCTCGACCCGGGCATCGAGGGTTCGCGCGCCAAGCTCGACCTCCCGTTGCCGCAAGCTCGCCCTCCTCGACGGTCCAGACCGTCCCCTTGGTGCCGTCGAAGCCGGTGATCGCGGTTTCCGGGACGAGGAGGGCCTGGTCGAGCACCGAGGTGGTCACGGTGATCTCGGCCTGCTCGCCCAGATGAAAGCGATCCGGACACTGATCGCAGGCGACGTAGACGCGGCGCTCCTCGCTCACCCGGTCGCTCTCGATGTCGATGCGGGCGACATGACCGCGAAAGACCTGCCCCGGCAGGGACCGCAGCCGGACCTCGGCTGGCTGGTCGAGGTCGATGCCGCCGGCGCGCGCCTCGTCGACATAGGCGAGCGTCCAGATGGTCTCGGGATCGACCAGGGTGAACAGCGGCTCACCCGGCGTCAGCACGGTGCCGAGCTCCTGATGCCGCGCCACCACGATCGCGTCGTAAGGTGCGCGCAGCTCATGGTGATCGAGGAGCACCTGCTCATAGGCATGCTGCGCCTCGGCATCTTCGAGACCCGCTTTGGCGACCTCGAGTTCGCTCGCCGCCACCTCGAGCTCGGCGCGGGCGACCTCCTCTTCCATCTGCGCTTCCTCGGCGATTTCCTCGGCGACGGTGCGCTGGGCGAGCAGGGCCTGCCTGCGTCGGTTGGACTGTTGCCGTTGCGCCAGAACCGCCCGCGCTTTGCCCTGGGCGGCTTCGGCGGTCTGCAGCCTCGCTTCGGCGGTGCCGAGACCGGCCTTGGCCTTGGCGACCTTGGCTTCCTGCTCGGCCGAGTGCAGACGGGCCAGGAGATCGCCCTTCTGCACCAGATCGCCGTGATCGGCATCCAGTTCGACCAAGGCGGCGCCAACCTCGAACCCGACCTTCGACAGCACGCGGGCCTCGACCGTGCCGAGGCCGAACACCTGGACCTGCACGTCGGTCTTCTGGCGGACCACCTGAACTGGGAGAGGCCGGACGGTCGTGTAGAGGAACACGCCACCGGCAATGACGCCAAGAAGCAGGATGAAGAGAAGGTATCGAATGAGGCGCTTGCTCATGACTGGCTCCGCTCGACATCACGGACGATCATGCCCCGGAGCTGCAGCTCGAGCAGGCGGCGGCCTTCGTCGACCAAGGGAAAAGCACGGGCGCTCAACGACCAGCGGACGGCAAGCCCCTGGATCAGCCCCAGAACCAGCCAGGCCGCGTCCGCGGCATCGATATCGTCCCGAAACTCCTGCATGCGGATACCGTCGGTGATCGCCGAACGCAGGACCTGGTGAAAGCGGCCCATCATCTCGACGAAGGTCTGTCGCAGCCCTTCGTTCTCGGCATGCAGCTCGCGGGAAAACAGGATTGCCGGCAAGGCGGGGGTCGATTGGATCAGGCGGAGCTGCGCTTCGACCAGGGCACGCAGCCGGCCGCTCGGGGTGCCGGAACCGTTGCCCGCCTTGGTCCAGCACGTCGCCATGTCGGCACCGATGCGCGCGGCCACGGCCTGCCAGATATCCTGCTTTCTCGGGAAATGGCGGAAAATGGCGGGCTGGCTCAGGCCCACCGCCTGGGCGATATCCTCGGTCGTCAGGCGGTCGGGTCCGACCTTGGCGGCCAGACGGAGAACCACAGAGGCGATTTCAGCCTTTCGATCTTCGGCGGATTTGCGCATGGATAGATGCTCGTCAGTTAGCAATCAGTCACTAACTTAACACCAATAGAACCGAATTCAAGATGTGCCTAATTGAGGAAAAAAGGGGCGGGGCGCTGCTTGGGTGTTCATGGCTACGCCTGTGAATTGGCGCATGTCGGCCAACCGAAGCCACTGCCTGATCCCGTTGTACCGCGGGTTGTCCCACCCACGCTCTGGGTCCAATAGGGAGCGAGGAAGTCAAGAGGAACCTTGCTGTGCTGCCAGCGCGGCAACCTGGTCGGAGATCGCTCTAGAAAATCGCCCGGGCACCGGTGTTGGTCGTGCTGCTGCCGGTTGCAGGTGATGGCGGCTGGAGCAGATCGTCGTCTTTGGCGAGCGTGAACAGCATCAGCAGAACGGCGAGAGCCATCGACGTCAGATAGAGGCCGAGCGCCGGGCCGCTGAAGAACCGGACCGGTTCTTTTTGCTCGAACAGCTCGGCGAGCTGGTCAGGGGTGTGCCGGCCGACCTTGGCCCAGATCTTTGATTTTTCCGCCGTCAACAGGATCTTCTGCTCATCCTCCAGCCGAAGGGCAACCTTCTGCCAGACGGCGCAGCGGCACTGATGATAGAGAAAAAGGGTGAGGGCACAGCCGACCAGAAACGTGAAGATGCCGAAGCCGAACCAGCGCTGGTCGACGCCGAGAAAGGCAGTGGCCAGCACCGTGCCGACCGTGAGCGCGCCTGCCGGCAAGAGGGATCGTGCCTGGGCTGCCTGGGCCTCTTTTTGCGTCGTGCGCTCCAGCCAAGCGCTGAGACAGACGAGTTTCCGATCGAGGGAAACATCATCACCTTGCGCATTCCGGGCCTCGACCGCACCCGTCATCAGCGACTTCTCATGGCAATAGACAACCTATGATAGATAAGAAGATCGTTGATACTCGGATTGGTTTTGCCTGCGCAAGATGTTTATTCCCCCTTCAAGGAAATTATTATCTGGTCTTGTTCAACTTACCGCGGGTGCCCCGTGGGGGCTGTCGAAATCGAGCTTTTTCAGGCCCTCTTGCACCTCCGGGCAGCTCATGAACAGTTTCCAGATCAGGCCGGTCCGGTAGTTCTCGATCATGCCGACGATGGGACCCTGGTCGATCGAGAGATAGGTGCGCGGCGACCCAGTTTTCGCGCCGGGTTGAAGGCATCGACGAAGCCGTACTCCCGCCAGAGCTCGTCGCCGCGCTCGTCGTAGAAATGGCGAAGCGCCTGCATCGAATAGTCGGGCGTGTAGGGAAAGGCGGACAGCGCGGCTGTCGGCGTGATCACCCCGAGGTCTCGACGTGGCTGGTGAGCCGCGTAACCCTTGTGGTTGTCGGAGGAGGTCAGGCCCCAGCAATGTTTGCCATAGCCTTCGAAACCATTCGGGTTGAGCACGCAATGCTCACGGTTGATCAGGGTGTGGGCGGTGTTTTGCTCCCAATAATCGGCATAGCGGTCTTTCAGGCCGTTGGGATCGAGCATCATGAAGCAGTATTGGGTCCAGAACAGCGGGCCGCCGAAATCGGGGCCGAGCGGCAGCTTGATGCCGTAATACTCGCGCTCGTTCTTGAACACCCGGCCCATCGCCCAGCCGCGATGGTAGGCTTCTTTGTGGATCGGATAGGTCGGCGACGACGGCGCCGAGCACATAGGTCAGAAGACATTCGTTCCAGCCGCGGATTTCGAAATCCATGCCCCAGCCCTGGTTCGGGCTCCAGTGCCAGTACATGATGTGGCGGCCGCCTCGGGTGTGCCAGTCCCACTCGGTCTGCTGCCAAAGGGTGTTGATGCGATCCCTGAGCTCGGCTTCCTTGCCGTCGCCGTCGAAATATTGACGGACGCAGAGCAGACCGCCGATCAGGAACGCCATCTCGACCACATCCGAGCCGTCGTCTTTTCGCGAGAACGCGATGGCTTGACCGGTGGTGCCGTGCATGAAGTGGGGCAGAACACCGTGAAAATGTGCGCCCAAGTGTAGGAACTTGACCATTTTTAGCAATTGGTCAACGGCCTCGGCCCGCGAGATCCAGCCGCGTTCGGTGGCGACGATGATGGCGATCGCGCCGAAGCCGGTGCCGCCGATCGCCATGGCTTCGGGGCCGTATTTGTCCTGGACGTTGGTGCGGTCGCGAGCGAGGCCGGAGACCGGGTGGGCGCCGTCCCAGAAGAAGCGGAAGGTCTGACGCTGCACCAGTTCCAGCAGGTCGTCGTCGGACAGGCCCTTGGGCCGATCCGCGCCGACACCGGCAGCTTCGGTCGCTCTGGGAAGGGCGATATCGTTCATCTAAATGGTCTCCGATTGGGGCGGTGCGCTCGATGCCACAAACTCAAACGGTGCGTGCGCCAATGTCAATGCGCTGCCGGCGGCAGTCGCGGATTGTTGGCAGCGTGCTTGCTAGGCGGGCGTTTCCTCGGACGCATCGATCGCTTTCGCGATCGCGTTCTCGATGCTGTTGACGGCCTGGATGAGCCGCCGGCGTTCGAAGGCCGCTTTGTTGCCGTTTCTCAAGGCATCGATAAGAAAATCGAGATGTTCCAGAACGGCGTTCATTTTCAAGACCGAGCCACCGCGTTTCCAGGCGTTGATATAGGCGGTTGAAATGGTTTCTTCATGTTTTTCTGCAAACGCATCGAAAGCTTTCTCATCATCCGGCCGATCCAGGCTCCGGATCAGCAACGTCGTCAAGGCGATGTCGCCCTTGGTGGCAAGCGCCCAGAAATCGGGTTTTTCGAGGTCGGATAGCTGTTCGTTGCCTTCCGCCTGCTTGAACAGGGCCTCGCACTGACGCTGGAAGGCGGGCCGCAAGACCTTCCAGCTCGCCGCCACGCAGGACGATGAGGGCGGAGGCCGTCAGCCAGTTGGTCAGCGCATAGGCTTTTTCGGGATCGAGATCATGAGCTTCGTGGTAATGGTCGGCGGAGCGTCTTCAGCCAATCGAGCTGCGTCTTCGGCCAACCTTTCAGGTCGGGTTTGGGCGGCAGGGATGTCGTTTCGCCGCTTTTCGACGCCGTCTCGCGCTGGATATCGGTTCTGGTCTTGCTGGCTTTTTCGAACAGTTGCGCTGCCCGCTTGGCGGCACTGCCGAGGAAATTCAGCTGCTCGATTTTTTTCTTTTTCTGGTCTTCCGGGTCTGGTTGATCTTCGGGCGTTTCCAGCGCCTGCAGCTTGGTCAACGTTTCCAGCTCGTTCAGCGATGCGATGATCAGGGCAAGGGGATCGACGGGCTTGTCCCCGTCCTGCTCGACCTTGCCCTTGCCGAGATAGACGGCGTAGCGGGCGCGGAGGTTGGCGCGTTGCTGAATGGCCTTGATGGGGGCATCGGATTGTTCCGCAGCGATCGCGTGGTCATAGGCATCGATCGCCTCCGCCAGGAGCCCAAGCTCGCCCGCGGTCATCGCCTTCGCCGCAAGTATATCGGAGTTGTCCTGCCACGCGACGGGAGTGCTGGCCCAGAGCTCGTTGAACGTCGTCGCAGGAAAGCGCTCGATCACTTCGCACGATCGTTTGCATTTCTGGAAAATCTCTTCAAAGGCCAGCACGGCTTCGTAAGGCTGATACCAAGGGGCGGTTTCGGAATCGCCGTTGCTCTTCTTGCCGTCGAGCGTGAAGGCCGGGTCGCCGTAAGCCTGATAGGCGCCCCAGGTGTTGGTATGGGGGTGCGCCATATGGGTTTGCTCGCGCGCGCGCCTGACCGCGTCCATGAAATTGGCGTGATCCTCCAGCATCGCCTGATAGAAGGTTGTGGCAAAAGTATGGGCGGCCCCGTCGTCGACCGCCCAGCCGGCGGCGATTACCGCCTTGGCGCCTATTCTGATGAACTGGGTGGCAAGGTTGGCCGCGAGCTCGTGAAAGCGGATCGCCGCTCTCCGCTCGGCACGCTCGTTGATTTGGCCGAGATAGCAGCAGTTCAGGAACACCAGCTCCGGCACATGGCCGAGCTGGTTGACGGCGCCAACGGTCAGGAACAGTCCATCGCCGAACACCATGCCGGTCTGCGGGCAAGGCTTGACCGGGTTGCCGTTCTCGTCGATCTCCTTCGCTTCTCGCTCATCGCGTAGTCGAAGACGCCATGACCGGCAAGATGAACGATCCGATATTGGCCACTCATCAAGGCGGCGATCGCCGAGGTCGGCGGCGTGCGAATTTCCCGATCGACGGCGTAGCCGGCGCGGCCGATCAGATCGACGACCGTTCTTGCCTCGTGGACGGCACCGTCCAGGGCCGGAAAATCGGGTGGGGTGCATGGGATCGGGATCGCCCACCACGAGGGCGGTCCGTTGGTTGGTGGTCATCACATCGGCGCGGAAACGTTCATCATGGAGTTGGCGAATCAGCCCGGCGCGGATCGCCGGCGGCTTGGCATGATCACCCGAGACTGATCCTCCAGAAGCTCCCAGGGGTAGCCGCGGCGAAGCGATCGAGCATCAGCACCAGATGCGCGATCGTCGTTGCTGACCAATTTCAATGCGAAGCGGAAAAAGCAGTTCGAACAGGGTTCGCCCGGGGCTGGTGCGCCCGTGGAAGGTGGTCTGCTCGACCGCGGCCTGGATGAAGGCATCGGCAAGCTTCAGCGTGTCGGCGACGACGCTGTCCTCGATCCGGGCTCTGCCGGTAAGCACGGCAAAGTGAAGCCCGTGGTAGCGCTGATTGACGGTCGCCAGTTCCTTGATTTCGATGCGTTGCGACCAGTCCTGATTTTGTTCCAGGACGAGCCGGCGAATACCGCCTTGGCCTTCTTTGAGCTCGAGTCTGATATCGAGATGCCCCTCATAGCGAGGTATTTTTCGGAGCGTGGCGAGCTCTCTCATCGCGTCGATCGCACGGTGCTCGAACAGCTCGACGATGTCGATGCGTTTCAAGCCACCGAGTTCGTTCTCGCGCTTGAGGTCGAGGACGGCGTCCAGAAGGGCGGCAAGGGCGTCCTCCATGCGCATGCCGTCGTCACCGGAGCCGATGATCAGCGTACTCAGCCCGAAGTCGGAGGTTGACGTCGTACCGGCAATTGCCGTGTCCTGGGCTTGATCGGCTTCGGTGCCGGTGGTGCCAAACGTTCTTTCTTCTTCCCTGGTCAGACAATAGCGACGAAGGCCATGCAGCAGTGCGCGTTTCAGCCGGCCGAGCGAGAGACCGCCGACCTCGCCAAGGCCGATGACAACGGCACCTGGCGGAAAAGCCGTGTCATCGAGGACCACCTCGGCGGTGTCGGTCAGGCCTGGATAAAGGCCCTGCCGATGGCGCTTGCTCAAACGCTGATCGAGGCGCTTGTCCAGATAGCGTTCCGTGCCGTTAAGGCTGTCCTGGGCATAGTGACCGACCATGACCGGGAACGGCGAAAAGGCGAGGTCGCCATGGCGAAGCTCGATGGCGATGGCACCGGTTTCGGGCTTGGGTGTCGCATAGCGGGCACGGCCGCCCATGACTGCCGCTTCGAGGGCTTCGTCATCCGGATAGATGGGGACGGTGTCATCCGGCAGATCGAACGGGATGACGGCGCCGCGATCAAGCGGCGGTGCGTCTCGGAGGAGCCTGGTGGTGCCCTGCTGAAGCAGATCGAGATACCCGCCGAAGGCTTGCTCATGCCGGGGCAGATCGCCATGCTCCGCCGCGACGTAAAAGGTCGGCAATGCCTTCGGGATGCTGGCCCAGGGGACCCGGCCATCGCCTGCAGCGGTCGCCTGAAAGCGCACCTCGCTGCCGTCGATGGTGAGGTCGATCGGGGTCCTTTCCGCCTTGCCGGCGACATAGATCATGTTGGCGCTGTCGATCGGCGCGTTGCCCAACAGGCGCCAGGTGTCGCGCGCCATGGCGAGATCGTCGTCGATCGGTGTGTGCCAGCCGCGTTGCTCGGCATTCTTCATGGCAGCCCAAACCCGCTCATCGAAGAAATCCCGATGATCGTCAACCGGCAGCAGCTCGAGAATGCCGGGGAAGCGCCGGATCATCTTGAGCAGGTCTTCTTCGAGATTGACGAGGTCGATGGCGGCGATCATGCCGGTGGTCTTTTCCTTGCCCATCAGCATGCGCGGGATGCTGAACGAGCCCTGATGGGGCGTGCCCAGCATCACCAGGCGACAGCCCTCCTTGTCTTTGAAGCGCTCCCAGAGATCGGGGCTGCTGGCGAACGCAAGGCGAGCGATCAGGCCGCCCATGGAGTGTGCGAGGATGCGCACCGGCAGGGCGCTGCCGTCGAGCTGCCGGGCGAGTTCAAGGGCAAACCGCTTGGCCTCGACTTGCATGCTGATCCGCCAGTCATAAGCAAAGGGCACTACGTCATGGCTGCTGCCGAGAAAGCTGGCGAGCTCATTGTAGTAGCGAGGAAACATGCGGAACGGTCTCATATCTTTCGGGTTTTCCCGATGGAGATCTAGCCGCTCGAGGCGGCCGCGAAACACGTCCTTGAGGTCCAGCCAGAGAAGATTGTTCCCATAGCCGAGCTCCGAGCCCAGGATGCCCGGCAGAATGAAGACACTCGGGCGAGCTTCACCGGCGCGCTTTGGCCGGATCTCGATGTCTCTTGGTGCACCGCGCGTGGTGGTAAAGCCAGCGAGCTCCTTCGGCGGTTCCTCGCCTTCCACGAGGTCTGCGCGGGCGAGGCCGTCCCAGAGCTTGTTGGCGGTCTTTTCGTTCTTGAAGTAGCGGAAATGATAGACCTTGGGGCCTTCATCGAAAAAACGTCTGGATTGGCCCGGCAAGCGCTTTTGGCCGCCATACATGGAAGCGGTGTCGACCACAAGATCGTGATCGCCCTGATAGTAGAAATCGGTGAGCCAGATGCCGAAGCGCTGCAGCAGGCCACCACCTTCGATGTCCCCGGCAATCACCGAGAGATCGGCATTGGTGGTGATATCGGGGCGATTGAGGATGGCGGTCAGGGGCGAACGTGGCATCATCGCTTCAAGGCCCGGGATGGTCTCGGGCTCAGTGCGTGTTTTTACCACGGCGAGCGTGAAGCCGCGCACGAAGCGATAGAGGCTGGACGCATCGGCACCGATCTTGCCGACGACGTTCATCAAGGCGGATAGCCAGCGATCGAGCTTGCCGTCGGCCAAGGTGGTGCCGGCAGCAGGACAGGCCACGCGGACGAAGCGCTCGACCTTAATGGATTTTTCCATCAGAGCCTTGTTAAGCTCATCGAGATCGGCGTGCAGCTTTTCGTAACCTTTTTTTTCCAGCAGTTCGAAATCTTGCTTGTCGAAAAGCTTGTCGTTCTGACTCTTGAGATTGCGTCCCGACCGGCAAAGCAATTCGCCGATCATGCCGCCGCGCGAATGACTGACGAGGTGAAGCTTTGCGCCCGGAGGCAGTTGCTTTACGAGCGCCACGGCATTGGCGATCGGACTATCGGCAAGCGTGCGATGCTCGAGCGCGAGGACACGCTCGTTGTACCGATCGGCGATGTTGTTCCAGAGGGTGAGGTGCTCTTCCCAGAGCCCGCCGAAACTGCCCTCGGTCGTCGAGATGGTCCCGTGGAGAAACAACAGATAGGGCAGGTCTGAGGGTTCTAGAGGTTTCTTTTGCTCGGTGAGTTCTGCTTTATTTTCGGCAACTTTGAGTCGATAGAGCCCAGGATTGGGAACCAGTTTCTTGTCGACCCAGTTCGCGATCGCCGGACCCGCGAGATCACCCGCAATTTCGCCCGCCTTGTTGGCCGGATCGTCGACGAATTGCTTGACGATATCGGCGATATCGATGTCGAGGTCGAAAACGAGCGCGCCGGTGACCTTGAGGCCATCGCCTTCGCCGCCGCGCAGGGCCGTCCGCCCGAGGTGGGTCGGCAGTCGGAGCTCATTGCTGCCATCGGCGGCAGCGGCGCGGTCAAACCGTTCCGGAAAATCGGCTTCCAGCCGCTCAACCGTGGTGATCCAGCGGAGATCGCCTTCCAGAACCAGCTCGACGATCGTATCCGGCTTGACCTCATCGATTCTGGCGGCATCGCCCCGGCCCCTCGAAGCATCGATCCGGAGCGTGCCCAGGGGTTTGGCCTTGACCTTGGCCTCTTCCAGCAGGCCGAGGTCAATAGACGTTTCGGTAAGATCGGTGTCCTTGGATCCAGGTGCAGAAATCGTCGTCATTGCTCAAATCCCAAAAACGGCCGTTCATCCTTTTGCCGGACAGGGCCAATGTCTTCTCGATCATGCCGTGGCATGACGGTTAATCGTGTGATGAAACGCTTTGCAGTCTTTGGTTCGCCCCGGCATCATGTGCCGACAATGCCATCCAAATCGATGCGAGCGAGCTGACGCTTCACGTAAAATTGAATAACGGAATGCGAGTGATGTGTCCACGCGTTCATTTGCTGGTTGAAGTGACCGTGGCGTTCCTTCTGCGCACATCTGGGGCCTGGCGGACCCCGGCCTTACTGAGGAAAACCGACTGACTTTTCCTGGGCGGCCTCTGGCGGTTCGGGGTAGTGGACGCCGCGCTGGCCGGAGAAGCTGCGGTCCGGTTTGGCCTCGAACGGTGGCGGCGTGAAACCGGCAAGCTTGCCGTCCGCCGACCCAGCCCTGGTCGATATCGGCACCGTAGAGACGCTCGGTGAGTTGCTCCTCCATCTTCCTGCGGGTCGCCGCGTAGTCCGGATTGTCCGCCTGGTTCACCAGCTCATTCGGGTCGACCTCCAGGTCGAACAGCTGAAAGCTGTTGCCGGCCGGATACCAGATGAGCTTGTGGCGGCCGTCGTGGAGCATGCGTGCGGCACCGGCGTTTTCCAGGCAATCGCCATAGAGGGATGAGCGGATCTTGTCGTCCACCATGCTCACCCCGTCGGAGCTTTGCGGCACGTGCAGGCCGGCGAGATCGAGAAGGGTGGGCATGATGTCCTGGAGACCGACCAGGCGATGGTCGACGCGGTCGGTGCCGACGCGACGGTCGCCTGCAACGCCCATCAGGATCATCGGCACGTTGGCCGAGCGCTGGAAATAGGTGCGTTTGGCAAAGAGGCCGAAATCGCCCAGCATGTCGCCGTGATCGGCGGCGACCAGGATGATGGTGTCGTCCAGCAGGTCCTCTTCGCGCAGCGTGCCGAGCACGATCCGGAACTGGTGATCGATATGGGTGCAAAGGGCATAAAAGGCGCAGCGGATCTCTCGAACCATCTCCGGCGAGAAGCTTGGATAGAAGTTGCGGATCATCTTCAAGGGATGAGGGAGCTTTGCCGGGTCCTTGGCCCATTTCGCTTCCAGTGCCGGTTCGATCTCGAACTGGCGGTACATGTCGAGATAGCATTGAAGCGGCACCAGCGGTGGGTGCGGCGGCGTGTAGGACAGCGTCCAGAAGGAGGGCCTGGTCGGATCGCGACGCTTGATGATGCGGCAGAACTGCTCGGTTGACCAATTGGTGACATGGCAGTCCTCCGGCAGGTGCCAGGGCCGGTACATGTAGTTGTTGTTGTTCATGCCGTGCATGAACTGCTTGCCGGGAAAACCGCGGTCCGCGAGGTAGAGGTCGTGGTCGTCGACCGTGCCAAGGTGCGGGCGGCCTTCCTCGGCGAGCAGCACGTCGTCGAAGCCGATGCGGTCGCGCGGCGGATAGACGTGGAGCTTGCCGACCGCATAGGCCTGATAGCCGCCGTCCCGAAAGCACTGGGCGATGGTCGGCAGCTTCGGCATGCGGTTGACGGTGCCGAAGATCCGGTCGCCGTGGGTGCGGGTGGTGGTGCCGGTCATCAGGGTGCGGCGCGCCGGGATGCAGATCGGGCATTCGGAATAGGCGTTGGTGAAACGCACGCCGTTGCGGGCGAGTTGATCCAAGGTCGGCGTCTGGATCACCGGATGGCCGGCGGCCCCGAGCAGCGGCCCCGGCCATTGGTCGACCAGCACCAGCAACACGTTCGGTTTATTGTCACTCATCGCCTAACCGCCTCCTAATTTTTTCCCCGATCACGATGTTCTTAACATCGATGGCTTCCTGGTCAAAAGGGCAAGCGGCCGATAAGCATTGATCGAGAGCAACGATGCGGCCATCCTGATCTTGCATCTGCCGCCGTGCGAGGGTTTGCGTTTCGATGTCGCTCAGGTTTTTTTCCGACAAGCATCGCCCCGTGCATCAGGGGCCGTATCCCCTCGAGCGGCTTCGTCGGACCGAGCGCGTGCCGAACCTGAACGCCGTCCCGCCGATGACGCCCATGTCTTTCCAACGGGACGACGCGCCGTCGTCGATTGTGAACGCGATGGGTGAGTATCAGGCGATGCTCGATGCGATCCGTGACGGGCTGGTCAATACCGTGCAAGCCGGGCTGCCCGGATGATCCGATGGAACGCGCCAACCATCTGAAAGCGTTCGGGTATTTTTCCGATGCTTCCATGGTCGGTGTTGCCGAATTCTCGACGATGAGATGCCTGCTCGAGCGCATCGCTCCGTAACCCGGACATCGATCGTCTGGCGGAGGACCTGCGCACGCGGCAGACCAAGACGCTGGCGTCGGGCATCGACATGATCATGGCGGACCTGAAGGACAGCATGGAGGCACCGCCGAGGACCATCGATGGCCATACCCATGCGCTCGTCTTTCTCTACGAGTATCCGCGCGATCCCGATGCTGCCGAGCCCGGCACCGAGTGGATCATGGCGGCGCAAGAGGCGCGCGCCTGCCTGCGCGCCGCCGAAACCGCGGTGGTCATCGCCAATTATATCCGGCTCCTCGGCTTTGACGCCCGCGCCCACACCGGGTCGTCCGCCGACGTCGATCTGAACCGCCTGGCGGCGGCCGCCGGACTTTCGACGGTGGAGGCGGGGCGGCTGGTCAATCCATATGTGGGGGAGCGGTTCGGGGTGGCTGCGGTGACGACGGATTTTGCCTTGGACGCCGACCAGCCGCTCGCTCCGCTCGGCGAGCAGACCGGCTGGCAGAACCCATGGGCCCGCCTGGTGGCTGGGCTTGGGGTTTGCCAAGAACGCGTTCAATCGCGAACCCTTTGCCAAGCGCCGCTATGTCGACGGCGCGCATCCGTTCGAGACGCTGAAGCGTGTCGACGAGCCGACCACCTTATATCGACGAGGCGCGCGTCGCGCGCGTGCCGAAACGCACCGACATGTTCGCGCGCGCGCAGTTCGGCGACATGGGCAAGACCGTTCAGGACGGCGCCAAGAACGGGCATTATGCGCGAAAGGCGGCGCCGTCGATGGCGCAGCGACGAGCACTCGGCGCCTTCGTCCTGTTGCAGGACGGCGAGCCGGCGCCAGCGATGTCGCCAAGCGCTGCGATGCCGCAGCGAAACGCCGAGAACATCAAGGCGGCCTGTTACTTTCTCGGCGTCGACGCCGTCGGCATTTCCCGCTGCCCGGACTGGACCTGGTATTCCCACGACGCGGTCGGCGAGCCGATCGACCCGCCGCATGACCAGGCGATCTCGATGATCATCGATCAGGGCTACGAGACGATGGAGGGCGCGTCCGGCGATGACTGGATTTCGGTCGCCCAATCCATGCGCGCCTATCTGCGGTTTTCGCTGCTGGGCGGCGTCATCGCCAAGCAGATCCGCAATCTCGGCTATTCGGCCAAGGCGCACACCGTGCTGGACGGCGAGGTGCTGCAGCCGCCGCTGCTGCTGCTGTCGGGCCTGGGCGAGGTCAGCCGGATCGGCGAGGTGATCCTGAACCCGTTTCTCGGGCCGCGGCTGAAGTCCGGCGTGGTCACCACCGACATGCCGCTGGCTCACGACAAGCCCATCGATTTCGGCCTGCAGAAGTTTTGCGAGCGCTGCAACAAATGCGCGCGCGAATGCCCGTCCGGGGCGATCACCGCCGGTCCGAAGCTGATGTTCAACGGCTACGAGATCTGGAAATCCGACAGCCAGAAATGCGCCACCTACCGGATCACCACGACGGGCGGCGCCATGTGCGGGCGCTGCATGAAGACCTGCCCCTGGAATCTCGAAGGCATGTTCGCCGAGACGCCCGTTTCGCTGGGCGGCGATGAACGTTGCCGACAGCGGCGCCGCTGCTGGCGAAACTTGACGACGCGGTCGGCCGCGGCGGCCTGAACCCGGTCAAGAAATGGTGGTGGGATCTCGAGATCGAGGAAGACGGCGGCTATCGGCCGACCCGGCATCCGGTCAATGCGCGCGGGCTGCAGAAGGATCTCGATCTTAAATACGAGGACCAGACGCTCGCGGTCTATCCGGCCAATCTCGCGCCGCATCCCTGGCCCTTTCCGTTTCCGATGGACCGCGAAAAGGGCATCGAGGCCTATCAGGCGATGATCACGGCGAAGGAGTACCAAGCGACGGCTTGCCCGCGGCGAAACCAAGGGTCTCGCGCATGAATACCGCATCTGGGGCGACGCGCCGGTCATCCGGGTGCGGATCGCCAAGGCGGAGCCGATGGCGCCGGACGTCACCAAATACGAACTGGTCGCGCCTCGACGGTCGGCGCCTTCCGCCGTGGACCGCAGGCGCCCATATCGACATCGTCGTCGCACCTGAATTCCTCCGCCAGTATTCGCTGTCCGGCGATCCGGCCAATCCTTCTATCCTATCAGATCGGCGTCCTGCGCGAAGATAGCGGGAAGGGCGGCTCGAAGCTGATGCACCGGATCTTCGACGAAGGGCGAAAAATCTTCATCTCGCAAGCCGATCAACCATTTCCCGCTCGATGAGACGCGCGACCAGAAGCTTTTTGATGGGCGGCGGCATCGGCATCACCCCGATGATCGCGATGGCGCACGCCTGCACGCATCGGTGCCGATTTCGACCTGCATTATTCGATCAAGTCACGCGCAACACGGCCGGCTTTCTGCAGGACCTCGACGCCGTCCCCTGGAACGACCGCGTCCATCTCCACTGTTCGGACGAAGGGACTCGCGCTGACCTGCACCGGATCCTGGGTGACTATCAGGACGGACTGGCACGTCTACATCTGCGGGCCGGATCGCTACATGCAGGCGGTGCTGGCAGCAGCCGAGCGTCAGGGCTTTCCAGAGGAGGCGACGGCATCTCGAATATTTCTCCGTGCCGGAGCTGCCGGACTACGAGAATTTTCCGTTCACCCTCCGTCTCAGAAAGATCCGCGCGCGAAATTCGCGTGCCGGCGGATCGCTCGGCGGCGGATGTGCTGAACGACAACGGTGTCGCTCGTGGACATCAAGTGCTCGGATGGGCTATGCGGCGTTTGCCATTGCGGCCTGCTGGGCGGCGAGGTCGAGCATCGGGATTTCGTGCTGTCGAAGAAGCAGCGGGAAAACACCATCATCCTTTGCCAGTCCCGAGCAGCCGAGCCGGATGGCGATGGTCGAGATCGACCTCTGATGACCAGCGAGACCTGCCAGATCAAGGTCCACATCAAAGGCCGCGTCCAACGGGTCTGGTTTCGCGGCTGGACGGTCCGCGAGGCAGAGCGCCTTGGCCTTGACGGCTGGGTTAGGAACTTGGCCGACGGCTCGGTCGAGGCCGTCTTTTCCGGCAATCAACGCCATGTTCGCGCGATGATCGAGCGGTGCTGGCAGGGCCCGCCCCACGCACAGGTGACCTCGATCGAAGAAAAGCCGTTCGATGGCGAGGTCGAACCCGGCTTCGGTCAAGTCGGATAGATCGCCCGTGACGATGAGACCGACCTCGTCTTCCATGATGCAAGGTTTGTCACTGAAGCTTATGAACGGGTTTCGGCAGCGAGACGACTTTCCTTTTCATCCCGGGTGCGTTTAAGTCCGCATTAACCATTTTCTGATACGCATGATGTTCCGGTCCATGCGATCCTGGGAGTTCGTCCGTCCGCCGGCGCGGCCGGTTCGTTAGCTTTAGGTCGTCGCCTGGCGCGGCCGGTTCGTTCATCTGAGGAAGTCGCCATGACCCAGACGTTGAAGCTCGTTTCACCTATCAACGGCGAGATCCATGCCGAGCGGCCGGTCGCCGGCCTCGCGGAGGTAGAGGGCCTGTTGGCCAAGGCCAGGCCGGCCCAGCGGATCTGGGCCAGCGAGCCGCTGGATGCTCGGGTCAAGATGGTGCGGGACGCCGTCGCGGCGCTGCGGGAGATGAACGACGACATTGTTCGGGAACTGGCCTGGTCGATGGGCCGGCCGGTGCGTTACGGCGGCGAGATCGGCGGGGTCGAGGAGCGGGCCTATCATATGGCGGATATCGCAAGCGAGGCGCTTGCTCCGATGGTGGTCGAGAACAGCGACAAGTTTCATCGCTATATCGAGCGCGCGCCGGCCGGGCTGGTGTTGGTGATGGCGCCTTGGAACTATCCCTATCTGACCGCGATCAACACCATTGCGCCGGCGCTGATCGCCGGCAATGCCGTGGTGCTGAAACATGCGACCCAGACGCTCCTGACCGGCGAGCGTTTTGCCCAGGCTTTTGTGAAGGCAGGCCTCCCGGAGGCAGTTTTCACCAACCTCTTCCTCGACCACCAGACCACGGAAAAGCTGCTGGCTGCCGGCCAGTTCGACCATGTGAACTTTACCGGCTCCGTCACTGGCGGACGAACCATCGAGCGGGCTGCCGCCGGCACCTTCACTAGCATTGGGCTGGAGCTCGGGGGCAAGGATCCGGGCTATGTTTGCGCCGATGCGGATCTGGACGCGGCGGTCGAGACGCTGATCGATGGCGCGATGTTCAATGCCGGACAATGCTGCTGCGGCATCGAGCGCATCTACGTCGCTGAGCCCTTGTTCGACAAGTTCGTGGACAAGGCGGTCGCGATCGTCGAGGGGTACAAGCTCGGCAACCCGCTGGAGGAGGCGACCACGCTCGGGCCGATGGCGCATCGGCGCTTTGCGGACGAGGTCCGGGCGCAGATCGGCGAGGCGGTCGCGGCCGGCGCCCGGCCGCTCATCGATGCATCGCTCTTCCCGCAGGACGATGGCGGCACCTATCTTGCGCCGCAGATTCTGGTAGATGTCGATCACTCGATGCGCGTGATGCGGGATGAGAGTTTCGGGCCGGTGGTCGGCATCATGAAGGTCAAGGACGATGAAGAAGCAATCGCCCTCATGAACGACAGCGCCTTTGGCCTCACAGCGTCCCTATGGACCAAGGACAGCAACCGCGCTGCCGCGATCGGCAACAGAATTGAAACGGGAACCGTTTTCATGAACCGGTGCGATTATCTTGATCCCGCGCTCTGCTGGACCGGGTGCAAGGATACCGGCAAGGGCGGGGCGCTTTCCGTGATCGGCTATCACAACCTTACCCGCCCGAAATCCTACCACCTGAAGAAGGTTTGAGCGCTGATGCCCCTCACCGCCAATTGGAGTTTTCCGACGTCGATCCGCTTCGGCGCCGGCCGGATCTCTGAACTTGCAGAGGCCTGCAAGGCCGCTGGCATGGCTAGACCATTGCTGGTCACCGACGCCGGCCTCAAAGACCAAAAAATCACGAGCGACGCGCTCGACCGGTTACTGGGAGCCGGGCTGAGCGCTTCGCTCTTTGCGGAGGTGCAGTCGAATCCCACGGACCTCAATCTTGACGCCGGCGTTGAGGCGTTCAAGGCTGGCGACCACGATGGCGTGGTGGCCTTCGGCGGTGGTTCCGGCCTCGATCTTGGCAAGCTGGTGGCGTTCATGGCGGGGCAGACGCGGCCGGTCTGGGACTTCGAGGATATCGGCGATTGGTGGACCAGGGCGGATGCCGCCGCCATCGCGCCGATTGTCGCCGTGCCGACCACCGCGGGGACCGGCTCGGAAGTGGGCAGGGCGAGTGTGCTGACCAACTCGGCGGAGCACGTCAAGAAGGTCATCTTTCACCCGCAGATCCTCCCGAAGATCGTGATCGCCGACCCCGACCTGACCACCGGCATGCCGAAGATCATCACCGTCGGCACCGGGATGGACGCCCTCGCCCACTGCCTCGAAGCCTATTGCGCGCCCACCTATCACCCGATGTGCGAGGGCATCGCCCTCGAGGGCATGCGCCTGGTTCAGGGCAACCTGCCCCTGGTTTACCAGGATGCATCGAACCTGGAAGCCAGAGGCCACATGATGAGCGCCGCCGCCATGGGCGCGGTCGCCTTCCAGAAGGGCCTCGGCGCCATCCACGCCCTCTCCCATCCGGTCGGCGCGCTGTTCAACACCCACCACGGCATGACCAACGCCGTCGTGATGCCGGAGGTGCTCCGCTTCAATCGCACGGCGATTGCGGACAAAATTGACCGGCTGGCGGCTTTCCTCGGGATCGAAGGCGGCTTTGATGGATTCTTCGAGTTCGTCTTGGCGTTGCGCAAGGAGCTGAACGTGCCCGAAAAACTCGGCGACCTCGGGGTGACTGCCGACATGATCCCGACCATGGCCAGGATGGCCCCGGTCGATCCGACCGCGGGCGGGAACCCGGTGGAGCTGACGGAAAGGGCGGCTGCCGAGCTGTTCGAGCGGCTGATTTGAGAGGCGGTGCAAGAAAGGACATACTTCGGGACAGTTTCCCGGCAATTTTTAGCATTTCTCAATCTTTTTCTGCGACCATCGCCTTGTCACGGCTTGAAGAACCTGGAGAGATGGCATGCGATGGACGATTCTTTTGGCGGCTTTTGCGCTCTCGGCCTGCGGGATGCAGAAGGAGAATTCACCCTATCTGACGCTTGCCAAGAACGGCGATCCCGGCGCCCATGCCGACGCTGTCTTCAAGACGGTCGAAAACCATGCCCGCTGCGCCGGCTTCCATCGCGCCTCGGCCAGGCTCGCCGCCGACACCCCGAGCCGCGCCGACTTCTATGCCGCCGCCGCCAAGGATGCCGAGACCGCCGCGGTCGAGCTCGCCACCGCCAGTATTTCCAAGGACCTGGCCACCGACATGGTCGACCAGCTCGCCCAAACCCACGCCGCCCGCTGGGCCTACCTGATCGAAGCCGACAACCAGGCCGACCCCGTCCAGAACCAGGCCGCACGCTGCTTCGAGATGGCCAGCGAACAGCAGGAAATCCTGCGCCAGGTGGTCAAGGCGAAATACGGCTTCAGCCGGGCCGGCGACGGCCGGCAGCGTTGACGTTGCATGGAACCATGATGGGAATAGGACAAATCTCTTAGCCGATCATCGATCCGCCTCGATGTGTGAAAAGCTGTGTGACTTCAGCTTAGTGCCATGAGCTGTCATTCGCCACATGCTTCGTTACGATCGATTTGGCGGACATAGAGTGCCGCGATCAGTCCGATGAAGGCGCAAAAAAGCATCATGCCCAACACCGCATAGGCGGCGTTCTGTTCGGTCAGGATCGTGCCGGTGATCGTCATTAAAAGCGCGCCGCCGCCGACCGTGAGTGCTCCCGACAGCCCCGCAGCACTGCCTGTCAGATGAGGAACCACGGAAAGTGCGCCTGCATTGCTGCTCGGTATTGTCAGACCGTTGCCGAAGCCCAGAAAAACGGTCGCCCCAAAGAAGGAGGCTACATTGACGATCCCGACCGTGTAGAGCGCCAGTCCCGCGGTCAACCCTACGCAAGCCGAGATTCGCCCCGCGATCATCATCGTGCTCAGCGCACAGCGCTGCGCATAACGGCCGGCAAGAAGGCTGCCCAACATGAACCCTGCGGTGATGGTGCCCATGTAGAAACCCAGCATCGATGGCGGCATGTCGAACAGGGCCTCCGCGACCAGCGGTGCTCCGGCAAGAAACGAATAGAACGCTCCCGTCGAGAAGGCCACGCAGAGCGCGTATCCCCAAAATCGCTTTGAGCGGACCAATTCGGGGTAAGTACCGATCTGCGCCATCAACGTATCCGACGGTGACCTATTGGTCTCGCCGAGATCGTACCAGCACGCGGCAAGCGCCACGGCGCCAAGGACGAATAGGGTGACGAAACTCGCACGCCAGCCGAACAGTTCCTCCAAGGCACCGCCGATCATAGGCCCGATCATTGGTGCGACCGCCATCGCCGTGCTGACATAACCGATCAGACCGGCAGCTCTTTGTGGGGACATGGTATCCCGAATCACCGCAAGAGAGAGTGTGTATCCGGCAATAATCGCGCCCTGAAAAACCCGAAAAGTGAGGAAGGCCCAGATGTTCGTCGCCAGCGTGCATCCCAGGGATGCGAGCGTGAACAGAACCACGCAGGCCAAGAGCACGGGACGGCGGCCGAAGCGGTCGGACAAGGGACCTATGATGAGTTGCAGGACTGCTGTCATCGCCAGATAGCCGGAAATCGACAGGCTGACGAGTGTGTAGTCGGCGCCCAGATCCGCTGCGATGCCCGGCAATGACGGCAGAAACATATTCAGCGTCAAAACCGAAAGTCCGGTCAGCAGCACCAGCGTTGCAAATCTGGGTGGAGATGTGGCGGCGGAGACCATCGGTGGCTTTCGGCAGGGCTAACTCGGCAGTGTTCTGCCTTCGCTACCACGCATCGAGAATGTCCGATACGGCCTCTTTCCGATCACAACGGCGGTCGCCGTTTCGGCTGCTCAGGGTGTGCGCCGTGATAAGGCGGCGCTTTTCCAGTGGGTGCAAGTCCCACCCGGCGACCGCTCCAGCCGGAAGCAACCGGAGCAGTCATGGAGGTAACGAAATGGCTGAAGCCTTCGGTTAGCGTGTCACGAATTGGTGACAGCGCGAGTGTGCAGGCCGCAACGCGAGTGAATGCCGAGCAAGCCTCGAAAAGGACGATGTGCAGGCCGACCCGACGACCCTTTCGGGGAAGGCTGATACGGCTGGGTGAGATGAGCGAAGAGTACGCCCAGCCGCTGCACCGGGGTAGTGGCAGCAGCATGTACACAAGGAAAGCGCAGGCAACACGGGAAGCCCCATGGAGTGGTCAGGGATGACCAACCGGACGCCCGCGAGGGACAGGCCGGGCTCTCTGGGGTGGCGGAGAGGTTCGTAGTACCGCTGAGGCCGGGTAATGCCGGCGGAGGGAAGGGACCTCAGTTCAAGACAGACGCAAGACGCGGTGAGGGACCAGGAGATTGGGCAACCTATCAACTCCGAAAAGTGTTCAGAAACTGCAGACGGCGTTGCACGCGAAAGCGAAGGCAGAAGCCGGCTATCGCTTCTATGCCCTGTACGACAAGATCAGCCGTGAGGACATCCTGGCTCATGCCTATGCCCAGTGCCGCTCCAACAAGGGCGCACCGGGTGTGGACGGTCAGGACTTCGCGGACATCGAGGCGTATGGGGTGGAGCGGTGGCTTGGCGAACTGGCGCTTGCGCTCAGAGAGGAGACTTATCGACCGGATTCCGTCAGACGCGTGTTCATCCAGAAGTCCAACGGCAAACTCAGGCCGCTGGGCATCTCGACCGTGCGTGATCGGGTCTGCATGACAGCAGCGATGCTGGTGCTGGAACCGATCTTCGACGCCGATCTTCCACCAGAGCAATACGCTTACCGTCCCGGGCGCAATGCCCATCAGGCGGTGGTCGAGGTGGAAGATCTCTTGTTCCAAGGGCATCCGGACGTCGTAGACGCCGACCTCGCGGACTACTTCGGGAGCATTCCGCATGCCGACCTGTTGAAGTCGGTAGCGCGCCGGATCGTTGATCGGCGCGTGCTGCATCTGATCAAGATGTGGCTGGAATGCCCCGTGGAAGAAACCGACGATCGAGGACGGAAGACACGCACGACCCAGGCTCGGGACGAACGGCGTGGCATTCCGCAAGGTTCACCCCTCTCACCGCTGCTGGCGAATCTTTACATGCGCCGGTTGGTGTTGGGATGGAAGAAGCTCGGGCTGGAGCAAAGCCTCGGCACGCGCATCGTGACCTATGCCGACGATCTCGTGATCCTGTGCAGGAAGGGCAACGCCGAAGAGGCCTTGCAGCGACTGCGCGAACTCACGGGCAAGCTGAAGCTCACGGTCAACGAAGAGAAGACACGAATCTGCAGGGTGCCGGAAGAGGAGTTCGACTTTCTGGGATACACGTTCGGGCGGATGTATTCGGCGAGAACCGGCCAGGCGTATCTGGGTCACCGGCCCTCGAAGAAGAGCATCAAGCGCATGGTCGAGAACGATCCATGAGCTGACCGCCCGAGCCGGGTACTTGGCAGGAGACCACAGAGCTGGTGAACAAGTTGAACCGCTCGCTGCGCGGATGGGCGAACTACTTTCAAGTAGGCACCGTCAACAAAGCGTACCGGGCGATCGACAACTACACGGCTGTGCGGTTGCGCCGGTGGTTGCGCATCAAGCACAAAGTCAGGCGAAAGAGGGGCGGGACCTATCCACTCTCGCACCTTTACGGGCACTTCGGTCTCGTACGTCTGACCAGGCTTGGGCACGACGTGCCGTGGGCGAAGGCGTGAGGTCTTGTCCGAGAGCCGGATGCGGGAGATCTGCACGTCCGGTTCGATGAGCGGGGTGTGGAAACGGAGTTATGGCTCGGCTATTGAGGCACCGCCAGACGAAAGGGGCGGAAACAGATAGGCCAAGCCTAACGCCACCGCGCCACATCCCGACTCTACCAAAATGTGCCTTTACAACCTTTAAAGAAAATTCAGCTTATCGGCTTCATCGAGTTGGAAAATGAGCTCGCCGGGCAGAAAAAAATCCTATTCTAAGTCCTGTGTCTGTATTAGAATGCCGACTTGACCACGGTGTGAACCGGCGTTGCGATAGATCCCAGAAACCAAACGAACCCGAGAGTCGCGGAATTGTTAGCTTTTGAAGGCTTCGATGGTGTCTGCCGTCGGAGGATCGAAACATAAACCCGTCGAGGATCGATCATCGGGCGATCGTGTCAAGGAAAAGTATCCGCCGCCGCGCGTCCGCGGCTACATCTCGCGCCGGTAATTCGGCGCTTCCCTGGTAATCGACACGTCGTGGACGTGGCCTTCGCGGAAGCCCGCCTGCGTCACCCGCAAGAACGTACACCCGCGCTGCATGGCGGCGATGTCGGGATTGCCGGTGTAGCCCATGGCGGCTTTGAGGCCGCCGACCAGCTGGTGAACGATGTTGGCCAGCGGGCCGCGGTAGGGGACCTGGCCTTCGATGCCTTCGGGCACCAGCTTCAGGTTGTCCTGGACTTCCTGCTGGAAGTAGCGATCGGCCGAACCTCGGGCCATCGCGCCCAGCGATCCCATGCCGCGGTAGCCTTTGTAGGAGCGGCCCTGGTACAGATAAACTTCGCCGGGGCTCTCGCTTGTGCCGGCGAACAGCGATCCGATCATGACGCAGTCGGCGCCGGCGGCGATCGCCTTGGCGAGGTCGCCGGACGCGCGGATGCCGCCGTCGGCGATGACCGGGACGCCCTCGTTCTGGCAGGTTTCGGCGAGGTCGAGCAGGGCCGCGAGCTGGGGGACGCCCACACCGGCGACGACTCGCGTCGTGCAGATCGAACCAGGGCCGATACCGACCTTGACCGCATCGGCGCCGGCGTCGATCAAGGCTTTGGCGCCGTCTTTGGTGGCGATGTTGCCGGCGATGAGCTGGACGGCGTTGCTTTGGCGGCGAAGGCGCTCGACGGCTTTCAAGACGCCGACGGAGTGCCCATGCGCGGTATCGATAACAATGACGTCGGCGCCCGCCTCGATCAAGGCTGCCGCCCGCTCCATCGCTTCATCTCCGGTACCGATGGCGGCGCCCGCCCGGAGCCGGCCCTGGTCGTCCTTGGCGGCATTCGGATTGGTCTCGGCTTTTTCGATGTCCTTCACGGTCATCAAGCCGACCAGATGGCCGTCGCCATCGACCACCAGGAGCTTTTCGATGCGGTGGCGGTGAAGAAGGGCGCGGGCCTCGTTGCTGCCGACGTCTTCACGCACCGTCACCAAATTCTCCGACGTCATCAACTCAGCGACCGCCACGCTGGCGTCGGTGGCGAAGCGGACGTCGCGGTTGGTCAGGATGCCGGCGAGCTTTTTGTCCTCGCCCTTGACGATGGGAATGCCGGAGATCTTGTGCTTGGCCATCAGCGCAAGCGCATCGGCGAGCGTCGCTTCGGGGGGCAGGGTGATCGGGTTGACCACCACGCCGCTCTCGAATTTCTTGACCTGAAGCACCTCGGCGGCCTGGGCTTCGATGTCGAGGTTTTTGTGGATGATGCCGAGGCCGCCTGCCTGCGCCATGGCGATCGCCATGGCGCTCTCGGTGACCGTGTCCATGGCGGACGAGATGATCGGGATATTGAGCTCTATCTTGCGGGTAAGGCGGGTTTTGACGTTCGCTTGTGCCGGAAGAATTTCGGAGCGCGCGGGCTGGAGGAGAACATCGTCGAAGGTGAGCGCTTCGCGGATCATGCCATCTCCTTGCCGCACCAGCGGCTCAACCCAGGGATCATCGTTGAGCGCTATATAAGCGATATCGAAGCCCTCGCCAAGGTGGAGGCGCGGCTGGTGGCGTGCGTCGGCATCAAAGCGCCTCAGGCGCGTCGTTTTCGCCGCCTTGGCCTGCTGTCGGCAGCGCTGGTGATCCCGGCTGCCCGGCGTCGTTCGCGGAGGTTGCGGACGATGGCCAGCCTGGTGGCCTGATCGGCCTTTGGCCAGATCGCGATCTCCTCGGTGGTACGCATGCAGCCGCTGCAGCGGTTGGTCGCTGAATCCAGCGTGCAGACGCCGATGCAGGGGGAGGGAATGTCGATCAAGGACCGCCTCGATGATGCCGTTTCGATGATAATGTGCCCGGTGACGCGATGGCGAAATTGTCCCGAAACGACAAGGTGCTGCGGCCGTGCGACGGTGCCGGGATCATTGCCTTGACGAATGTCCGCAACACGAGCACACCGAGATGAGAGAACAACATTCGGACGGAACCGATGGCAAGAGCGGGCAGGCGTAACCGTGAGCGGCGCGGTCGATCGGGACTGGTCAACCAGCGGCCTTGGCGTCAGGTGGAAAACGGCTTCCCGCCGGTCGAGGTCCTCAGCCGGGAGGGGCTGGAGAAGATCGAGCAGGCGGCGCTCACGATCCTGGAAGAGATCGGCATGGATTTCCTCCATCCGAGAGCCCATGACATCCTGCGCAATGCGGGTGCCGATGTCGATCCCGGCAGCAACCGGGTGCGGTTCGATCGCCATCTGGTGCTGGAGAGCGTGGCCAAGGCGCCTGCCACCTACACGCTGCATGCCAGAAATCCTGCTCATGATCTCAAGATGGGCGGGCGCTGGCTGACCTTCGGCGCGGTTTCCAGTCCGCCCAATGTTTCCGACATGGAGGGCGGGCGCCGGCCGGGCAGCAGAAAAGATTTCGAGAACCTCGTCCGCCTTGGACAGACCTTGAATTGCATTCACCTGTTTGGCGGCTATCCGGTGGAGCCGGTGGATCTCCCGCCCTCAACCCGTCATCTGGATTGCCTCGACAGTTTCATCCGTCTTTCGGACAAGCTCTATCACGCCTACTCGCTCGGCCGGGCGCGCATTTTGGACGGGATCGAGATGGCCAGGATCGCCCGCGGTATCAGCGAAGAGCAGTTTTCGCGCGAGCCCAGCCTGACCACGGTGATCAACACCAGCTCGCCGCTTCGTCTCGATGGCCCGATGATCGAGGGCATCATCGAGATGGCGAGGTGCAATCAGTGCATCATCATCACGCCCTTCACGCTGTCGGGCGCCATGGCACCCGCGACCATTGCAGGGGCCTTGGCGCAGCAGCATGCCGAAGCCCTGGCCGGCATTGCGTTCACCCAGATCGTGCAGCCCGGTTGCCCCGTGATGTATGGCGGCTTCACCTCCAATGTCGACATGAAGTCCGGCGCCCCTGCTTTCGGCACCCCAGAGCATGCCAAGGCGACCCTGGCCGGCGGGCAGCTGGCAAGAAGGGTGGGGGTGCCGTACCGGACCTCGGGGGTGAATGCCGCCAACGCCGTGGACGGTCAGGCGGCTTACGAGTCCATGATGTCGCTCTGGCCTGCGGTCATGAGCCACGGCAACATGATCAAGCACGCGGCCGGCTGGCTGGAAGGCGGGCTGACGGCGTCGTTCGAGAAGATGGTGATGGACGCCGAGTTGCTGCAGATGATGACCGATTTTCTGCTGCCGCTCGACGTCAATGACGACACCCTCGGTCTGGATGCGATCCGCGATGTCGGTCCGGGCGGGCATTTCTTCGGGACCGCCCACACCCTTGCCCGCTTCGAGACCGCGTTCTACTCGCCGCTGATTTCGGATTGGCGGAATTTCGAGACGTGGGAGGAGGCTGGGCGGCCGATCACCTTCGAGCATGCCAATCGCATGGTCAAACAACTCCTCGCCGAGTTCGAAGCGCCGCCTCTGGATGAGGCGATCAGCGACGAACTGGAGGCGTTTATTGCCAAACGCCGGGAAGAGGGCGGTGTCGCTGCTTGATCACCTTCCGCGTTCCGCAGTTGGCAGAACATGGAAAAAGGCGGTTGAGTAAGGACTTCTGAAGAAGAGGGTGCCTCTGGCGGCAATTCAACAGCCCGCCACGCCGCCGGCTCAAGGCGCTGCCGAGGTCCGCCTTTTCGGAGGTCGACAGCCTCGCGCAGATCTGCCATCAGCTGGTCGCCTCGAGACCAAAAGCGTCTGAGGCGATGGTGCCCGCGCCGCGCTGAAGGGCGGGTCAACCTTTGATCGAACGGACGTTTTTTCGTGGTCTGGCGCTTCGCGATCCTGGATGACGGCTGGAGCATTTTCAATCGAACGACGTCGGAACCAGCCCGCTCGACACACCGGCTTTTGTCACCTATTGCTTGAATGAACGATGTGAAAACGTTGTCAGGGAGCCGATGCGCGAGCCGATACGACATCTCTTCATTTGGCCTGCCGTGCTCATCGTGTTGCTGGTGACCCTGTTCCCACTGGTCTATTCGCTCACCATCAGCTTTCAGACCATGCGCCTGGTGCCGCCGACGCCGCCCCGTTTCGTCGGCCTCGACAATTACACCAACCTGCTCGGGGAACTCCGCTTCTGGCAGGTGTTGGGCAACACCTCGCTGATTGTCCTCGCCTCGGTGGTGCTGCAATATGTCATCGGCTTCGCGCTTGCCTTGGCGCTTTACGCCAATGTGCCGGGCGAGCGGCTGTTTCGGGTAAGCTTTCTGTTTCCGATGCTGATGGCGCCGGTTGCCGTGGCCTTGATCTGGCGGATGCTGCTGCATTCGACGCTTGGCCCGGTCAATGAGTTCTTCACCATCCTCGGCCTGCCCAATCTGCCGTTTCTGACCAACACCGTCATGGCCAAGTTCTCGATCATCATGGTCGAGGTCTGGCAGTGGACGCCTTTTGTCATGCTGTTGATGCTGGCGGGCTTGCAGAGCCTGCCGACCAGCATCTACGAGGCGGCAAGGCTTGATGATGCCAGCCCCTGGCAGCAGTTCTGGGGCATCACCTTCCCGCTGTTGCTGCCGCTTTCGGCCGCCGTGGTCTTCATCCGCATGATCGAGGGCTTCAAGCTGATCGACACGGTGTTTGTCCTGACCGGCGGCGGTCCCGGTATCTCGACCGAGACGCTGACCCTCTACGCCTATCAGGAGGGCCTGAAAAAATTCAATCTTGGCTACACCTCGGCGCTGAGCTTCACCTTCCTGATCGCGGTCATCCTTCTGGGCACGCTCTATCTCGCCATCCTGAAGCCGCATCTGGAGAAGCGGGCATGAACCGCTGGCTGGTCTTTTTTCTGCTTTGCGTGTGGCTGCTGTTCACGCTGTTTCCGATCTATTGGGTGTTCATTACCGTCTTCAAACCGGCGCCGGCGGTCTTCAACGGGCCGACCTACCTGCCGTTCATCGACTTCACGCCCTCGCTCAAGGGCCTGGTCGAGATCCTGGGCGGCGGGCGTGGCAACATGCTGCCGCCGCTTTGGAACTCGGCCCTGGTGGCGACGACCGCCGCCGCCGTCGCGACGCTGCTCGGCAGCATGGCCGCGTACGCCCTGGTTCGTTTCGAATTCCGTGTCCGCCTCCTTTCCGGTCTTCTGTTCGCCGTGATCGGCATCGGCGGCTATTGGCTCCTCGACAGTTCTGGCTACCGTACCTTGCCGGCAATGAGCACGGCCTTCGGCACGGCGCTGATCGTCGCCATTGTGGCCAACCGCTTGCCTCTGCCCGGAAAAATCCTGGGCAACAACGACATCGCCTTTTGGTTCATCTCCCAGCGCATGTTTCCGCCGATCGTCTCCGCCTTCGCCCTCTATCTGCTTTATGTCGAACTCGGCAAATCCGGCGTGCAGGCGCTCGATACCTTCTGGGGGCTGACCTTCTGCTACATCGCCTTCATCCTGCCGATCGTGGTCTGGCTGATGCGCGATTTTTTCCAGAACCTGCCGGTCGCCGTGGAAGAGGCGGCGCTGGTCGACAACGTTCCAAGACTGCGGATCTTCTTCGAGATCGTGCTGCCGATGGCGAGACCCGGCTTGATCGCGACTTTTTTGATTTGCCTCGGTTTCGTCTGGAACGAGTTCCTGTTCGCGCTGATCCTGACCTCGGGGGAGTGGCAGACCCTGCCAATCGCCATCTCCGGCCAGAACTCGGTGCGCGGTACGGAGTGGTGGGGGATCGCCGGCGCAGCCGCGATCGCCATCCTCCCGATGATGATCCTGACCGCCATCCTCGCCCGCATGATGCGCTCCGGCCTGATGCTCGGCGCCGTAAAGTAAGAGAGGCGGCATCAGCCGTTCACGCTGGAGGCGGATCTGACCCCAACGACGGTGCGCGTTCGCCTCGTCCTTCATGAAAGAGAAACATGTCGGTTCGAGACGGCGCGATGTCGTCGACCCGTCAACCAAATGTTTCCATGATAGCTGTATACATCTGGACGATTATTTTTCAACCGTAGCTATTTTCTAGTGACATTAAAAAAACTAAAAATAATTAAATAACCAGATGGATCATCACTCGCCGCTATTATGACGCGAAACTTGTACAATGAAGAACTTGCCGCCATGGTATTGTAAGTTATTTTCTGTAGATTCTTTTTCTCTTTTACATTAGCTTCCCTGTCACTTGCTTCTGTTGATTGTGGAGACTCCGAATGTTTCGGCTTATCAAGCTTTTTGCCGTTAGCTTTTTCATCATGTCGATCGTCGGCGAAGGTCATGCCGACACCACTGTCGACCCCCGCACCAAGGTTAATCAGAACGTGGTCGGTATCATGGCCGGCTCGATGAGCGGCAGCGACATGAGCCTTGCCAACGATCTCGGCCTTGCCTTCTCCGACGGTTACGATCTGCGCGTGATCGCCATGGTCGGTCTGGGTGCGGTCAAGGACGTCGAAGACTTGCTTTATCTGCGCGGTACGGACATGGCGATCGTCCAGCAGGACGTCATCGACTTCATGGTCGCCAACGACATCTACCCCTCGATCCGCGAGCATGTTCAGCTGGTGACGACGCTGAGCGTCGATCAGTTCCATGTGCTGGCATCCAAAGATATCGCCAGCATCGATCAGCTTGCCGGCAAGAAGGTGAATTACGGCCCGACCGACGGCGGCACGTTCATGACCTCCAGTGTCGTGTTCGATACGCTGGGTATCGATGTCGAGGTCACCACCTTCCCCCACAAGATCGCCCTCGAGAAGCTGCGCCAGGGTGAAATCTCGGCGATGATGCGCGCCTCCGGCAAACCGGTTTCGATCATCGGGGAGGTCGAGCCCGGTGAGCCGTTCCACTTGCTCGCCGTACCGCAGCAGCCCCTCGCCGACACGTACAGCCCGACAACGCTGAGCAGCGATGACTATCCTGCGCTGATCAAGCGTGGCCAGGACGTTCCGACGGTCGCGGTCGCCAATGCGCTGGTCGGCTACAACTGGCCGCGCGATCATGCTCGCGGGAAGGCGATCGCGCATTTTATCGACCGCTTCTTCACCGGCTACGACAAATTGCTGGACAACGCTTTTCACGAGAGCTGGAAAGAAATCGACGTCTCGCGTGACGTCCCCGGCCTGAAGCGTCACTGGGCCGCCGAAGAGGCGCTGAAAAAGCTGAACCTTTGAAGTCTGAACTTCGAAGGTGCCCTCGCAACCCTTGGAGCGGCCCGTTATGATGAATCGAAAAAGCGTCATTGGCGCCCTCACAATCGCGTTTTTGACCATCGGATATGCTGACCTGCGCGCGGAAACGTTCTTCCTCAATGATGGCGAGGTGTTCGATGGGGCCGTTATGCGCTCCGTCGGCAAGACCTTGTCGATCAAACTTCCCGGCCTCGGCATGCGGCAGCTGCCGATCAACACCATCGATCGGGTCGAGGTGACGCTGGGCTCCGGCGAAGCGATCGCGGGCAAGCTCGTCAACTGGTCCAAGAACGTCTATGACCTTGAGGTCGGTGATCGGCGGCTGAGCGTGCGGGATGGTCAGGTGGTGACGGACGTTGCCGTCGATGCCGACATGACCGCCGTGTCTGCCGAACCGCAGGCGGTGGAAGGTATCGGCGGACCTGAAGTCAGCCTTGCGACCCCGGAGGCTCTTGACGCAAAACAGGAGATCTCGACCTCGACGGAGTTCTGATGGGCTGCTGCTCAGCCTGACCGGCTCGACGCGCCCGACAGACGAAGGCGAAGGCAGCGTGGCCTTTCGCCTGGAGCTTTCGGCCGTGTCCGATGGTCCGGTCGTGGTCATCTATACGGCCATGGACGGCTCGGCGATCAGCGGGTCGGATTTCCAGCGGAATGCGGGCGTCCTGACCATCGAAGCCGGAACGAAAACCGCCGAAGTGACGGTTCCGCTCATCGACGACGATCTGCCTGAACCTGACGAGGAGTTCAGGCTTTTTCTCAGCGTTGATCCCAAGGTCGTGGCAACCGGTGATCGTAATATCCTCGCGACGATTCGCGACAACGACACCTAGCGCATCGACCGACAGACGCGATCATCAACCTTCGAACGATGACTGGCCCTTGCCGAAGACCACGAAATTAGGGTTATTTGATCAATAGACCCCGACACAAAATGCCAGGGAGGCAATGATGAAAAAGTCACTTCTCGCTTTCGGTGCAAGCGCCATGGCACTTGCAGCCGCAACGCCCGCCTTGTCCGCGACCGACTGCACCGGCGTCGAGATCACGGTCGGCGCGATGAACCCGCCCTTTATCGGGGGGCCTGCGGTGGAACATGGCAAGACCTGGGAGGCCGAGACCGGCGGCAAGGTCAACGTCGTCCATTTCCCGTTCGGCGAACTCTACACCAAGTTCATCACGCCTATGGCCACCAGCCAGCCCGCCTTCGACGTCATTTTGCACGCGCCTGCCTGGCATGGCGATTTCGCGCCTTATCTTTCGGAAATTCCCGCGGAATTCACCCAAGGTGCGGATTGGGAGGACATCCATCCCACCTATCGCGACCGACTGATGATGTGGGACGGCAAGCAGATCTCGGTCACCATCGACGGTGACGTGCATTCCGGCACCTACCGCCGCGATCTGTTCGAAGATGCCGAGAACCAGGCGGCCTTCAAGGAAAAATACGGCTACGATCTGGCCCCGCCCGAGACCTGGGACCAATATTACGACATCGCCGAATTCTTCACCCGGCCCGACGATAATCTCTACGGCACGGCCGAAGCCTTCGTGCGCGGCGGTCAGCAGTTCTGGTTCTTCTTCAGCCATGCTGCTGCCTACACCAACCACCCGGACAATCCGGGCTCGATGTTCTTCGATCCGGAGACCATGGACGCGCAGATCAACAACCCGGGCTGGCTGAAAGGGCTCGAGGATTACAAGAAAAGCGTCGACGTTTCGCCGCCGGGTGCGCTCAATTTCAATTCCGGTGATATCCGCACCAGCTTCGCCTCCGGCCAGGTCGCGATGAACTTCGACTGGGGTGACACCGGCACCATCGGCGCCGATCCCGAGCAAAGCCAGGTCGCCGGCAATCTCGGTTTTTTCATACTTCCGGGTTCGAAGAGCATCTACAACTACAAAACCGGCACGTGGGATGACTTTGAGGAGGTCGTCAAATCGCCGTTCATGGCTTACGGCGGCTGGGTGGCGAGCGTGCCGACGACCTCGGCCAACCAGACCTGCGCCTGGGACTACGTCATGTGGTACACCAGCCCCGAGAACAGTTCGTCCGACGTCGTCACCGGCGGTACCGGCATCAACCCCTACCGCATCAGCCATTTCGAGAATGTCGACAACTGGCTGAACGTCTTTTCCCAACCGGAAGCGGACAGCTATCTCGCGGTGCAGCGCGGTTCGATCGAAGCGGAAAACGTCGCCCTCGACTTCCGCCTTCCCGGCTATTTCCAATATACCGAGGTTCTGGAAATCGAGCTTTCCAAAGCGCTCAACGGCGACGTGGAGCCGCAAGCCGCTCTCGATACCATCGCCGAGGAATGGAACCGTTTGACCGACGAGTTCGGGCGCGATCAGCAACTCGCCATCTACCGCGCCTCCATGGGCCTCCCACCGCTCTAGGTGGCACGGCCACGTCGGTTACTTGCCGGTGCTGCCTTCGGGTGGCGCCGGCAGTCGCTTGTCGAGAAAGCATTTCGGGATCGGTGATGGCCAAGGTTGAGCTGCGGCAGGTTGCGAAGAAATTTGGTGAGACCGAGGTCATTCCGAAGCTCGACCTTGAGATCGAGGATAAGGAGTTCGTGGTGCTGGTCGGGCCAAGCGGCTGCGGCAAGACCACGACGCTGCGCATGGTCGCCGGGCTCGAGGAGGCGACCGCCGGGCGTATTCTGATCGGAACGAAAGACGTCACCACGCTGAGACCGGGTCTGCGCAACTGCGCCATGGTCTTTCAGAACTACGCGCTCTATCCCCACATGACCGTGCGCGAAAATATCACCTATGGCCTGAAAGTGCGAAAAACACCGCCTGAGGAGGTCGAGCGCCTGGTGGTCGAGGCGACGCGCATTCTCGGCCTCGGCGATTATCTGGAGCGCCGCCCGCGTCAGCTTTCCGGCGGTCAGCAGCAGCGGGTCGCCATCGGCCGGGCGATCGTCCGCCAGCCGGACGTTTTCCTGTTCGACGAGCCGCTCTCCAATCTGGATGCGAAACTCCGGGTCGAGATGCGCACCGAGATCAAGCGCCTGCATCGGCGCCTGCAGAACACCGTGGTTTACGTCACCCACGACCAGGTCGAGGCGATGACGCTCGCCGATCGCGTGGTGGTGATGAACCAGGGTCGGATCGAGCAGGTGGCCGCGCCGATCGAACTCTACCAGCAGCCGGCCAACACCTTCGTCGCCGCCTTCATCGGCGCACCCAGCATGAACTTCTTGCATGCCGAGGTGATCGAGCGAGAAGGAGGCCTGTTTCTCCGTCTGGCCGACGGCACCGTCCTGCCGCTTGATGCCGAAAAAACCAAACTCATGGCAGGCGCCGTCGGCCGGCCGGTCATTCTCGGCATTCGTCCCGAGCATATCGAAGGCGGTGATCGGGGCGAAGCCACCATCCATTTCGCCCCCCAGGCGATCGAGCCGCTCGGTCCTCACACCCTCCTGATCGGCCGCCTCAACGACGCCCCGTTCACCGCTCAAGTCGACGTCCTTTTTCCGGCTGAACCCGAGGAACTCTGCGCGGTCAGCTGCGACATGACCAAGGCGCATCTCTTCGATCGTGACACGGGAGAGGCGATCCGGGTTTAGGCTTGGGTCTTCTCCGTCAAGATTTCCGCACCATGTAACGCCCCGGCACAGCTTCTTCGAACCCGAGCTTTCGATAGAAGGCCTGCGCATCGCTGGTTGCCAGCGCCCAGTGACCTACGTCGGCAAGCACAGGATCCGCCATCACGGTTTCGATCAGCCAGGTGCCCAGACCCTGGCCTCGATGAGAATCGAGGACGAAAACGTCGCTTAAGTAGGCGAAACGCACGCGATCGCTGATCACCCGGGCAAAGCCGATCTGCCGACCGGATTGATCGTCCAACAGGTTATAGATCAGACTGGTCCTAAACGATGCGATGATCTGGTCGCGGGGCACATGGTTTGCCCAGTAGCTTTGGGCAAGAAAGCCAACGACCGTCTCGAAATCGGTTGTTTCGGGATCCATTGAAATGGTGAACCGATGGCGGCGCGATAAGTCTTCGGCCATCTTGCTTGCTCCCGCTGAATGATGCCTTCGCTGAAACCCGTTCTACGTCGCGTTGCGAAGGCTTCGCCCGAGATCCAGGCAGCAATGCTTCAGGTCGTCATACGTGCAGGGCTGACCGCAGCGTTCTCTTAGCCGGCCGATATCCAACACGAAACCGTCTTTTTCCTCGTATGAATCAATCAGCAATTCGCCGCCGCCATAGCCCTGCATGATCCAAAGAGCGATGCGTCCGGTCGGCAGGCTGATGCCCGAGCCGATGTTCATGACGCCGCCCGGAGGTTCCCGAACGATCCTTGAAAGCAACGCAGCGAGACGATCGACCGGCAGAAAATCGCGCTCGACGAACGGGCTCATGTCGTAGCGGATCTGCCCATGCTCGGCCAAGCGGCCGAGAAGCATGGCAAGAAAGGAACGCCTCCCGGCAACGCGCTCGTCACCGAAGATGTTGGCGAGCCTCAGAATGGTGAGCCGTTCGTCCAGAGTATCCCGGCAGCGTTGCTCTGCCCTGAGCTTGTTGCGGCCATAGGCGTCCAGCGGACCAAGTGGCGCTTCCTCGTTGAGGGGCCGGTCACTTGGCGCGTACACCTTGCGCGAGCTCAGCATGATCATCTGGATGTCAGTTGTGCCGATACGTCTGGCGAGCGCAAGATCCGGGTCCAGCTCGGCAAGGGCATAGCGATCCCGGCTTGAGCCCGGATGCCGGGCGCAGTTGATGACCACGTCGATGCCGTCCAGAAGATCGGGTGCGGCAAGATCGCCGTGGCTTCTGGCGACCACGCGATCCGCCGGCAGCGCCTTCAGCAGATGCCGGGCGATGAAGCTGTTCTTGCCGATCAGGAGCAAGCGGCCGTCCAGCTTAGCCATCATTGACTGCCTTCAGCAGAGCGTCATCTCCTTCCATCTCGAACACCGTGATCTTCTCGTCAGCGATCGCAAGGCCGAGCCTGCCATGCTTCAACGCAAGTGCCGCCTTGCCGAACACCTCATGGCGCCAGCCGCGCAGCGCCCGGACATCAGCATTGTCGTCGGCGGCGATCGCTTCCAGATCGCCGGTATTGGCGACCAGCCGCTGGGCAACGGCATGCTCTTCGCACTGAAACTTCAGCAAAACCCGCAAGAGGTCCACCACCGGGCCGATCCCGCGCGGCAGCTTTGGCGGCGTGGGCAGCTTGGGCAGCTGATCTTTCGGCAGGTCGAGAGCCGCCTGGATGGTGGCGGCCATGCCGGTCATGCTCTTCTTGTCGATGCTGATCCGCCTCAGCTTGGCGATTTCATCCGGCGAGGTCGGCCGATTGGCGGCGACCTCCATCAAAAGATCGTCCCGGATGATGCGGTTGCGCGGCAGATCCCGGGTTTGCGCCTCGGTTTCCCGCCAAGCCGCAAGGGCTTGAACGATCGCGATGAAGCGCTGGTCCTTGGAACGGATCTTGACCCTTTTCCAGGCAAGCTCGGGCGGTTGTTCATACGTGTCGGCACTGGTGAGGTCCGCCAGTTCCTGGTTGGCCCAGTCCATCCGTCCCGCTTGTTCAAGCTCCCTCTGCAATTGCTCGTAGATAACCCGAAGGTGCGTGACATCGGCGAGTGCATAGTTCAGCTGCTGCTCGCTCAAAGGACGCCTCGACCAATCGGTGAAGCGCGAGCTCTTGTCGATTTTCGCTTTGGCGATCCTGGTGACCAGGCTCTCATAACCGACCTCATCGCCATAGCCCAGAACCATGGCGGCAAGCTGCGTATCGAAGATCGGGCCAGGGGTGCGGCCGGTCAGATTGTAAAAGATTTCAACGTCCTGGCGGCAGGCATGAAACACCTTGATCACGTCGGGATTGGCCATCAGGTCGAACAGCGGCTGAAGATCGAGATCCGGCACCAGGGGGTCGATCGCTGCAAAGCGGCCCTGGCCTGCGATCTGCACCAGGCAGAGCTTTGGCCAATAGGTTCGATCCCGCATGAATTCGGTGTCGATCGTGATATATGGCTCATCGGCCAGAGCGCGACAGAATTCGTCAATCTCGACCGTCGTGGTCAAAAGCGTCATAAAGTTGGTATACCCATCATTAACGGTTGATACCGACTGTCATCGGTCCATTTTTCTGTGGCTTAGCATAGGAGCCGAAATTGTCGGCGCAAGCGATAGGCGCCGCCGTCGACATGAATGATTTGGCCGCGAAACCAGTTCACGGCTTGACAGCGCCTTCTCTTCCGGCACTTTAGCGCCGTCCGCCTGCGAGGCGAGCGACTACTCGTGGCGTCGTCGAAACTGAGAGAAAACCCATGCATCCCTACCGCACCCATCACTGCGACAGTCTGCGCGCCGCCGACGTCGAGACCAGCCAGGATCAGGCGAGGCTGGTCCGGCTATCGGGCTGGGTGCACAGGAAACGCGATCATGGCCAGCTGCTGTTCATCGATCTTCGCGATCATTTCGGTATCACTCAGGTGGTGTTTCAGCCGGAGAAGCCTTTCTTCGAGGAGGCGGAGCATACGCGTCTGGAAAGCGTGATCACGGTGACAGGCCGGGTGATCAAGCGCAGCGACGACACCATTAACCCGAATTTGCCGACCGGCGAGATCGAAGTCGTGGCCGATGAGTTCGTGCTGGAGAGCACGGCTGACACCTTGCCGATCCAGGTCAACAGCGACCGTGACTTTCCCGAAGACACCAGGCTGCGCTATCGCTTCCTCGATCTCCGGCGCGAGCATATGCACAACAACATCATGCTGCGCTCCAAGATCATCTCCAGCATTCGTCGGCGCATGGAAGCGCAGGGTTTTACCGAATTCCAGACCCCGATCCTGACCGCGTCCTCGCCGGAAGGTGCGCGCGATTTCCTGGTGCCGTCCCGGGTGCATCCCGGCAAGTTCTACGCGCTCCCCCAAGCACCGCAGCAATACAAGCAGCTGATGATGATGTCGGGCTTCGATCGCTACTTCCAGATCGCTCCCTGCTTTCGCGACGAGGACGCCCGCGCCGACCGCTCGCCCGGCGAGTTCTACCAGCTCGATCTCGAGATGGCCTTTGTCGAACAGGAGGATGTTTTTGCCGCGGTCGAACCGGTAATCCACGGTCTGTTCGAAGAATTTTCCGACTGGGCAATCACCGCCCTTCCGTTTCCGCGCCTTCCCTATCATGCCGCCATGCAGACCTACGGCACCGATAAGCCCGACCTTCGAAACCCCCTGCTCATGGCCGATGTCACCGACGTCTTCCGTGGTTCCGGCTTCAAGGTCTTTGCCGGCATGATCGAGCGCGACGAAGATGTCCGCATCTGGGCTATTCCGGCACCCGGCGGCGGCAACCGCGCCTTTTGCGACCGCATGAACAACTGGGCCCAGGGCGAGGGACAGCCCGGCCTTGGCTATGTCTTTTGGCGCGAAGGCGAGGACGGCGGGGCAGGGCCGATTGCGAAAAACCTCGGTCCGGAACGCACGGCGGGGCTGAGAGCCTTTGCCAAGCCTGATGGCCAGGGAGAGGCGCAGCTTGCCTCCGATCTGCCAACCGAGATCGCCGAGCCCTATTTCAAGCTCAGGCCGGATGGTCTCAAGACTGGCGATGCGGTCTTTTTCGTCGCCGGCAAGCCCGCGGAGACGATGAAATTCGCGGCAATAGCGCGGCAAAGGGTAGGTGAAGCGTTGGAGCTGGTCGAGCCGAAAGCCTACCGCTTTTGCTGGATTGTCGATTTTCCGATGTTCGAGTGGGACGAGGAGAGCAAATCGGTCGAGTTCTCCCACAACCCCTTCTCCATGCCGAGAGGCGGACTCGCTGCGCTGACCAACGAGGACCCGCTCAACATTCTGGCACAGCAATACGACATCGTCTGCAACGGCACGGAGCTGTCCTCAGGCGCTATTCGGAACCATCGTCCCGATATTATGATCAAGGCCTTCGAGATCGCAGGCTACGGCCGGGATGTGCTGGAAGAGCGCTTTGGCGGCATGTTCCGGGCGCTGCAGTTCGGCGCCCCGCCTCATGGCGGGATCGCACCGGGTGTGGACCGGATCGTCATGCTCCTGGCGGACACCCCCAATATTCGCGAGGTCACCGCGTTCCCGCTCAATCAACAGGCCGAGGAACGTCTGCTAGGAGCGCCGGGCGTGGTCGATGAAAAGCAGTTGAAGGAACTGAGTATTCAGCTTTCTCTTGCGGCAAGGGAAGCGCTCCGTGCCGAACAGGAAAGCGCCGCCGATGAAGGCGGCGAGGAAGAGTCCGCCAGGGCCTGAACGGCGAGCGATGATTCCGATCTTCACCGGACGAACCTATTGTTTCTTGATGGTTGTCCGGCATTGCCAGGCTCGGCATCGGTCGTCAGCGATAATAAACACGTCGGCTCGGTCCTGAGGGCGCGGCGCAAATATTGACACCCGCGATAAGCGTCCTTTTGAGACGCTCTCGGCATGTGTCAAAGCGACGCAAGGCGATGGTCTTTTTTGGTGAAAATCTTTGGTTTCATGGACTTGACCAGATTAGCCTAATTCGTCAAATGTCCATCGACATGGCTTCAACAATCTCCGGGCAAATTTAAGGTGTAAATTGTTGCGACGAACATTGAGCCCTGAGGTTAAACATGATACGAACGTAGAACATCAATCAAAATCAACAAGCCAAATCTCAAGCTGAGTTTCCGCCAACGATGATTCGTTTTCTGCCAAGAGGCGTGCGTGTTGGGTTTGCGTATTCTGGACTCTATCGTCTCGCTTCCTGCCGGAGGACGATCCTGGCATCGGCACTTGAGCGCTCTGTTCGTCTTGACTTAACGAATGCTAAACGAAGCCCTGTTAAAAGGGACATCGGTTGTAAGTCGTATTGTCGCCTTTTGAAGCTAGATCAGATCGGAAGTTTGGTCGGATCAGTGGTGCAGAGCGAAGGAACGTCCTCGATAGCTGCTTGCTGAACACTCTGGAATCAGATCCAAGTCGGGTTGGGAAACACTATGTCAGGTAATCGAAATCTTCGACCGAAGCGCGTTCTCGTTACAGGCGCTGCAGGTTTTTTGGGCAGCTTTCTTTGTGAACGCTTGCTTGATGCTGACTGCGAAGTCTTGGGTGTCGACAATTATCACACCGGCACGCGTCGTAATATTGCGCATCTTCTCGATCATTCCGATTTTGAGATGATGCGGCATGACGTGACCCACCCGCTGTTCGTCGAGGTCGATGAGATCTACAATCTGGCCTGTCCGGCGAGCCCTGTGCACTATCAGCATGACCCGGTGCAGACCACCAAGGTCTGCGTGCACGGCTCGATCAACATGCTGGGCTTGGCAAGGCGTTGCAACGCCAAGATTTCTTCAGGCATCCACCAGCGAAATCTATGGTGATCCCGAAGTTCATCCCCAGCCCGAGACCTATCGCGGCAACGTGAATACATTGGGCCCGCGCGCTTGCTACGATGAGGGCAAGCGCTGTGCCGAGACGCTGTTTTTCGACTACCGACGCCAGCATAATCTCGCGATCAAAGTGATCCGTATCTTCAACACCTACGGGCCGCGCATGCATCCGAATGACGGTCGCGTCGTATCGAATTTTATCTGCAAGGCTCTGACGGGCGACGATATCGAGGTCTATGGTGACGGCATGCAGACGAGGTCATTCTGTTTCGTCGATGACCTGATCGAGGGCATGATCCGGATGATGGCCACGCCCGATGATGTGACCGGTCCCGTCAACTTGGGCAACCCGGAGGAGTTCACCATGATCGAACTCGCCAACCAGGTCATCGAGCTGACCGGTTCGTCGTCGAAGCTCGTTCATCTGCCGCTTCCCCAAGACGACCCGACGCGCCGGCGCCCCGATATCACCGTGGCGAAAGCAACGCTCAACTGGGAGCCGTCAATTCGTCTCAAAGATGGGCTGACGCGGACGATCGGCTACTTCGAACGCCTGCTGCGCAGCAAGAATGTTCTCGCCGGCGAGAAGCCGATTCCCTTCGCCGCCCAGGCTTAATGGGTATGTTCGATACGAACACTTCCCACGTCCTTGCCGAGAAGAGCCCGCATCCTCTTGGGTTTGCTGGCGCTTTCGTCGAAGGCGGTGGCAACCAAACGAAGTGGACATGCCACTAGAGCATGTTCCGATCATACGGCTCCGGCCTCGTTGGGTCAGAAAACGCTTTAGTCAGTTCTCGCCACCCGTCCGCGATGTCGGGGGACGGGTGGCGAGGCCATAAAAAAAGCCGGTGCCTTTCGGGGCATCATCGGCTTTTTTCGTCGTGATTGTCTTGAGATCACATGATGTCGACCGGCTGCGCTCGGCTGATCATGCCGCGCGATTGTCGGCGTGCAGGCTGGCCAATCGCCTTCTTGCGATGCTGTCGGCAACGATATTCGTCGGGCGACGACGGGTTTCGGCTTCTGCAAAAATCTCGCCGAGCGTGGCAGGGATGCGCTGCAGAGCTCTGATGGCTTTCTCCCGATCATAGTTTGCCGCAATTTCGCCCGCGACGTTGATGATACCGCCGGCGTTGATCACATAATCAGGCGCATAAAGAATACCGCGATCGTAAAGCGCCTTTCCAACCTCCTCGCAGGCGAGTTGATTGTTGGCGGCACCCGCGATCACCTTCGCATGAAGCTGACCCGCAACGTCGCTGGTAAGAACCCCGCCGAGCGCACAAGGTGCGAAGACGTCCATCGGTTCGGCGGCGAGTGTTTCGGCAGTCACGACCCTTGCATTGAACTGTTCTTCCGCTTGTTTCGCCCTTGTCCGATCGATGTCGGCAACGATCAGGTTCGCACCGGCCTCATGCACGAAGGCAGCGAGCTTCATGCCGACGGCACCAAGGCCAAGAATTCCGACACGTAGACCTCTTAAATCCGGCTGCAATCGATGGGCAACGGCCGCCTTGAGCCCAAGGAAAACGCCTTGTGCGGTCATCGGCGACGGATCGCCGCTCGCGTGCCGTCCTTCCTCCAACCCCGCGACATGTGATGTGGCCTGCCGCATGATGGCGACATCGTCGGTGGTGATGCCGACATCCTCGGCTGCGATATAGCTGCCGTTCAATTGATCCACGGCGCGCCCAAAGGCCAGGAGCATCGCCTTGGTCTTGGTGCGCTTTTGATCGGCGAGGATCACAGCCTTGCCGCCGCCGAGCGGCAGGCCTGCCATTACAGCCTTGAAGCTCATGCCTTTTGACAGGCGGAGAACGTCGAGGAGAGCCTCGTCTTCACTTTGGTAGTGCCAAAACCGCACCCCACCCGAGGCAGGACCGGCAATGCTGTTGTGAACGGCGATCAGAGCACGAAGTCCGCTTGCCTGATCGTGGATGAAGACCACGCGCTCATGATGGTCGAAGGCGGGGTGCATGAACAGGTTGGACATATCCTTTGATACCTTCTGATGCGGCCGAAAGGCCGGCTATTCTGCTGCAATCAGCCAGGGCTGGTCCTCGACCGGGCCGGCTTGGTCAATCCTGTTGAAGATGTCGAGAAGCTCGCGCTCACGGAACTTCGCGGCCTCGATGGCAGCGGCTTTGATGGGGCCGAATCCGCGGATTTCTCCGGAATGCTGGCGATATCGACCGCCACTTCATGGCGCTCTGGCGAGAGGGCAGGGAGGATTTCATCGAGGGTCTGCTCGTAATCCCGGACAAGCTGCCGCTCCAGCCGACGCTCCGCCGTCCAGCCGAACGGGTCCAGCCAGGTGCCACGCAGACGCTTCAGCTTGGCAAGTCCGGTGAGAAGAGGAAAGATCCACGGCCCGAATGACATCTTCTGCGGTCTTCCGGTTCTAGGATCCTTCCGGCTCAGCAAAGGAGGCGCCAGCTTGATCGAAAGCTTGGCATCAGCGCCGAATTGCTGGCGCAGCCTGGCGCGGAACCTGGGATCGCTGTGCAGGCGCGCGACCTCATATTCATCCTTGTAGGCCATCAGCTTGAACAGGTTTTGCGCAACCGCTTCGGTGAGCGGCAACTCTGCGTTGCCGAGGGTCGTTTCCGCAAGGCGCACCCTCGCCACCGTGCCCTTGAAACGATCGGCATAGGCAGGGTCGGCGTAGGCCTCGAGTTCGACTGCCAAGCGCCCGATCAAACTGTCCAGATCGCCACCGGCCAGCCCGGCCAACTCGGCCCGATCCTCTTGACCTGGAAGGCGTTCCGGGGCGGCGGCGAGCAGGCGGCCTGCGTGGAAGGCGGCAAGATTGCGTTTGACAGCAACGCCGTTGAGAGTGATCGCCTGCTCGATGGCGGCAAGCGACAACGGCAGCATTCCCTGTTGAAAGGCAGCGCCTGCCAGCATCAGATTGCCGTAGATGCGCGTCGCCAAGGAGCCGCTCGGCCTGAGCGCTGGCCTTCATGGCCGAAAGCTCGCGGACGGCGGCTTGGAGGTGACCGAGCAAGGGCTGGTTTCGCGCGCTTTCGGACTGATGAAGGATGAAATCAGCCGTTGGCATCATCGCTTCATCGGCAACCACGCGGGTCCTGTCCGGGCTGCAAAGGATCAGACAATCCGGCCCAGCAGCCACCACAAGGTCGCAGGCGATGAGCAGATCGGCTTGACCGGGCAGGATTCTAGCGCCGGACAACGGCTCATGACGTCGGCCCGAAGCGTAGATAGGAGATGACCGCGCCCCCTTTTTGCGCAAGGCCGGTGACGTCCAGCGTGGCCGTTCGGCGTCCGTCGATATGCGCGGCCATGGCGAGGATGGCGTCACGTGGTCACGCCGGTACCACCGACGCCCGGGATCAGAATATTCGCCGCCGGTGCCGTCGGCACTGGCGCTGGTAAGGACAAGGTCCGTGCTGCTTCGATGATCGCGACAGGATCGGTCTTTGCCGACGTTTTCAACGGTCCGCCCTCGATCGTCACAAAAGACGGGCAAAAGCCATCGGTGCAGCTCAGATCCTGGTTGCAGCAGGACTGATTGATCCGGCGCTTGGTGCCGAACGGCGTTTCGATCGGCTCCACCGAGGGGCAATTGGACTGCAGGCTGCAATCGCCGCAGCCTTCGCAGACGCGATCGTTGATCACCGCAAGTTTCTTGGCTTTCGGGAATTCTTTCTGTTTGCGCCGACGGCGCTTTTCCGCAGCACAGGTCTGATCGAAGATCAGAACCGAAACACCCTCGACCTCGCGAAGATTTTTTTGGATCTCGTCGAGGCGATCGCGTTCGACGATGGTGACACCCTCGGGAAAGCCACCGCCTGCCAGGCGGTCCGGATACTCAGAGACCACGGCAATGGTCTCGACGCCTTCGGCTCGAACCTGCCGGGCGATCCGGTCGACGGTGAGCGGGCCGTCGACGGCCTGCCCGCCGGTCATGGCGACCGCGTCGTTGAACAGGATTTTATACGTGATCCGTGCCTTGGCGGCGACCGCCGCCCGGATGGCGAGCAGCCCCGAATGGTGATAGGTGCCGTCACCCAGGTTGACGAAAACATGGGATGTATCGGTGAACGGCGCCTGGCCCAGCCAGGCCACACCTTCGCCGCCCATCTGGCTGTAGCTGTCCTGCCGGCCCCAGCCCCTGCGTTTCGCCGCCCATCCACTGGCTCATGATATGGCAGCCGATGCCGGCCATCATGCGGCTGCCGTCGGGCACTTTGGTGGAGCGGCTGTGGGGGCAACCCGAACAGAAATGCGGGGTTCTGGCACTGGACGAAGCGAGCGTCTGGCCCTCGCGCTGCCGTTTTTGCAGCCACTCGAAGGCTGTTCGCATCGCCTCCGTTTCCGCGCCCGCAGGCAGGAGCTTCAGGAGAACCGGCGCGATTTCCATCGGCGAGAGATCGCCGCTGTCGGACAGAAGCGGTGCGCCGAACTGGTCTCTCTTGCCGAGAACGGCCGGTCTTCTCGCGGCATCGAGATGGTAGAGCTGGTCTTTCAGCTGCGGCTCGATCAGCGGCCGTTTCGCCTCGACCACCAGGATCGTCTCCAGGCCACGGGCAAAGGCCTGAGGCGCTCTCGGGCTCGAGCGGCCAGGGCATGGTGATCTTCATCAGGCGAAGGCCGAGGCCGTCGGCGCGGCTGCTGATCGATGCCGAGGAGGTCCAAGGCGGCCATCAAGGCCTGCCAGTTCTTGCCGCTCGCAGCGATGCCGAGCCTGGCCTCGCCGTTGCCCCAGACGATCCGGTTGAGCTGGTTTTGCCGCGCGTAGTCCAGAGCGGCGGGAAGCTTCGCCTGGCGCAGACGCTGCTCGGCCGCCTGACGATTCTGCAGCTGCAGGCCGGCCAGCGTGATATGCCGCTCGGTCGCGTCGCCCTCCGGCATGACGATCGACAGGCGATCAGGATCGATCTTGATGGTCGCGCTGCCATCCATGATGTCGCGCAAGGGCGACCATCCCGGCCCAGAGACCGCTATGGCTGGACAGCGCGATGCCATGCAGGCCGAGGTCGAGGACGTCCTGGATATCGGCAGGCGTCAGGATCGGGATTTCGGCGTCGACGAAGGCGAATTCGCTCTGGCACGGCAGGGTGGACGACTTGGCGAGCGGATCGTCGCCGGCGATCGCCAGCACGCCGCCCCGGTGCCAGGTGCCGGTCATGTTGGCGTGTTTGAAGACGTCGCCCGAGCGATCGACGCCCGGCGCCTTGCCGTACCAAAGGCCGAAAACGCCATCGACCTTGGCACCGGGATGAAGATTGAGCCTGCTGGCTTCCCCAGACCGCGGTCGCGGCCAGATCCTCGTTGATCCCTGGTTCCACGTGAATGCGATGCGCGTCCAGCAGCGGTTTGGCACGGGCGAGTTGCTGGTCGTAGCCGCCGAGCGGCGAGCCCCGATAGCCGGAAATGAACCCGGCGGTCCTGAGACCGATCGCTGATCGCGCCGGATCTGATCGAGCGGCAGGCGCACCAGGGCCTGAATACCACTGATCAGCACCTCGCCTTGTTCGTCCAGCGATATTTGTCGTCCAGCGATACGTTTTTGCGGTGCATCTCTGAAGGCTCCGAGCCAACGTTTCGATCGCGATCGTTCATTCGGATCGCCGATTTTAGTCGGTATTTCGATATCGGTCAGAATACCTTGGAAATAGAGAAATATTTTGTTTATCTTGTTCGAATATAACTATATTTGATCAAGTATATTTCGTTTCAGGAGCAAACTATGGAAAAAATCGATCTCATCGATTTGCGCATCCTCGACCAGCTCCAGCAGGACAGCAGTCTGCCGATGGCCGAGCTTGCCGAACGCGTTGGTCTTTCGACCTCGCCGTGCTGGCGGCGGGTGCGGCGTCTGCAGGAAAGCGGCGTCATCACGGTGCAGGCCGCCAGGCTCGATCGGCAGAAGCTGGGCCTCGGCTTCGTCGTCTACGCCTTCATCAAGCTCTCGACCACGACCAAGGAAACGCTGACACGGTTCGAGACGATCATCCGGCGTCTGGCCGGAGGTGGTGCTGTGCGAGTGCATGACCGGTGCCGCCGACTATCTGATCAAGGTCGTGACCACCGATGTTCAGGGCTATGATCGTTTTCCTCGCGACAAGCTGCTGGCGACGGCGTTGGTCGCCGATGTGCAGTCGCGCATCGTGGTGCATACGGTCAAGGACACGACACGCCTGCCTCTACCGAACACCCTAGACTGATGAGCGCTGGCACGGGGGCCGTGCGGCTGTTTTTGGCATGACCCCTGAGATGATCCTGGTGATCGTCGGAGGTGCAGTTTTCGGCGGGTTCATCAACGGCCTTGCCGGCTTCGGCACCTCCCTGTTCGCGCTCGGCTGGTGGCTCCAGGTGCTCCCTCCCTTGCAGGCGGTGGCGCTCTCCTTGATCATGTCGGTGGCGAGCGGCGTGCAGGGCGTCATCCTGGTCCGCCGCTCGATCGACTGGAAGCGCCTCGCCCGTTTTCTCGTTCCCGCACTGCTCGGCATCCCCATCGGCCTCAGCCTGCTGCACAGGATCGACGCCAAGCTCCTGACCCTGGTCATCGCCTTTTTTCTGTTACTTTACGGTGGCTACTTCTCCCTCCGTCGAGGTCTCCCTACCTTGGCACGGCCAACACCGTTAATCGATGCCGTCGTCGGTTTTCTCGGCGGTATCCTCGGCGCGATCGCCGGCCTCTCGGGCGCGCTGCCGACCATCTGGTGCTCGCTGCGCGACTGGCCCAAGGCCGAACGCCGCGCCCTCCTCCAGCCCTACAACGTCATCATCCTCGGCCTCTCGGCCATCCTTCTCGCGGTGCAGGGGGGATATGACCTCGATATTCTCCTGAGCATCGCCGTCGCGCTGCCGGCGACCATGATCAGCGCACAGGTCGGCATTATCATGTTCAGACGCTGGACGATGCCCAGTTCAGGCGATTGCTGGTTTTTTTGATCTTCGTTTCCGGGCTGTTGCTCTTGGCCCGTAACCTCTTCTAAGTCAGCGGAAACCGCCGCACGGTCAGATCAACTCGTCTTTGCGGTCGTTGGTTTCGCCGAAACGCTTGAGCACCGCCGGCCTCGTTCCTTCGTAAGCCTTCTCTAAATTCGCCGCGATCTTCGCATTCTCCCGCTCGAACAGACTATTCCCCTCCAGATCGCTTTCGACGATGAAGGGGCCGAAGTTTTCGACTTCGATCACCCAGATGGCCTGGGCGAGGCCAAGCTTTTCGCGCCAATGCAGCGCACGAACGCCTTTGACGCCGCGGCCGAGGAGGGCGCCGGTGCCGTAGCCGACCGTGGTAAGATAGATCGCGCCGTTGGGCACGAAATGGGCCTTATAGTCGGCCGGGCTCATGCCGCCCTTGCCGATGATCAGCTTGGCGTTCGAGGCTTCGAAAAAACCACCGATCCATTTGGAAAAGCGAAACGACGCGGTCGCGGTCACCGCCCCCATGTCGAAGGTGCCGTCCTCGTTCTGCCTCGCCGCCGGCGAACAATGAAAATTCGCGGCCGAGGCCTCGGCGAGGCCGGGCGGGAGTTCGACTCCCTCGTCCACCACGCGCTGATAGACGCCTTCGCGCGCGGTGTAGACCACGCCGTCCAGGTAGACGACATCGCCGATCTTGAGTTCGGCCAGTGCCTCCGGTGTTGGCGAGGCGCTCAGGCGTATTGGTTTAGGCTGGCGGCCTCCGCCCATTCGACTGTCTCCCGGCGTTGATAGGGGGTGAACCAATTGGGGTCTGTGCGGTGCTCGACTCGGCCGTCGGCGTAGACGCGCGCAACGGCCCGACGCGATGACAAACAAAAAGCGTGGACGCTCATCTGCATGCCGCCGGTGTGGCAGTAGCCGACCTCGATGTGACAGTCGATCACCATCGATTTGCCGACGAAGCCCATCGCGCCCATGCCGATCGAGTTGCCCAGCTCCTTGAATTCCTCTTCAAGCGCAGCAATCCTCTTGTCCGGGTTATGGTCCCCGACCACACGGAGGCAGGCGGCACGCTTGCCGAGGACCATGCAGGCATCCTTGGAGCCGCCGAGCCCGATGCCGATGATCGCGGGCTGGCAGGCGAGGCCGCGCTTGCCGAAGGCGACCAGACTGTCGAGATAGAAGCGCTTGATCCCCTGGATGCCGTCGGAGGGGAACAGCATGCGGTAGTCGGTGCCGAACAGGCCGCCCTTGTGCACGGTGATCAGATCGATCCACTCGCCGCCCGGCTCGAAGCCATATTCGATCTCAGGAGCCGCGATGCCGACATTGTTGTCATGATCGGTGCGCCAGAGCGGATGCACCCGGTTCGGCCGCAACGGTACCCCGTTGGTCGCCGTCGCCGTCGCGCGTCGGAGGGCGGCCTCCAGTGCCACTGGACCGCCTTCGATGCGTCGCATCATTGCCCATCTTGACGTACCAGCGCGGGCAGCCGGTATCGCCGCACATGGCGCGGCGGTCTTCCTTGGCAGCCTTGTAGTTCTCGAGCATCGCCTGCAGCACGAAGGACGAGAGATCGCCGTCCTCGACCCGCGCCGCTTCCTTCAGCCCCTCAAGATAATCGTCCGGGATCTCAATCGCCGCCTTGTCCATCAAGGTCAGCGCCGTCTTCTCGATGAGATCGATTGCGATCATTCCGCCGCCTCCACGAGGAGGCTACGAGCCTCCCCGTCTTTTAACAGTGTCTCGCCCGGCCGCACTATCGTGAAGGCGACGCGCTCCTGTTCGACATGAATGTCATCGTCCTGCAAGCGTGCCACCGTAAAAGTAGAGCCGTCGAGGTCGCCGACCTCGGGAAAATCTTCTCTAAAGTGAGCGCCCCGCGAATTTTCCCGCGAAAGGGCAGCTCGTCCGATCACGTTCGATATCTCGACCAGGCTTCGAAGATTGAGCCAGTCATGCCAGGTCAGGTTAAAAGCAAGATTGGCATCGGCGATGCCGAGCGTGACGAGCGCCGCCTGAATTTCGCTTAAGCGATCGAGTCCCCGCCGGATGCCGTCTGCATCGCGCATGACGCCGATGTCATCCCACATGACTTCCATCAGTTCATGGCGCAGCGGGTGGATTTTCGCCGGCTTGTTCGACAACGGCTGGCAGGCACGGTCGATCTCGGCCTGCAGGACCTCCTCATCCGGGTCTCTGAAAAAGTCACCGCGCCGCGCGTCCGCGGCCATGGTGGCGCCGGCGATGCCGCCGTAGACGGTGGAATTCGCGACACCGTTGCCGCCTAGCCGGTTGGCGCCGTGGGCACCGCCGGCATCTTCGCCTGCGACATAGAGCCCCGGCATCTCGGTGCGGGTGTCCGGATCGACCACCACGCCGCCCATGAAGTAGTGCGCGGTCGGCACCACCTCGACCTTGCCGCCCGCGAGGTCGAAACCGCAATCGGCACAGCGCTCCACCATGCCCTTGAATCTTTTTGTAACTTGATCCGGTCCCAGATGGTTCATGGAAATGTAGACGCCGCCGTTGGGCGAGGTGTTGCCCCGACGCATTTCGTCGTAAATCGCACGGCTGACGATATCCCGGGTCGCGCGTTCGCCCTTCTCGTCATAATCGAACATGAAGCGCCGACCGTCGCCGTCCAAGAGCTGCCCGCCAGCACCACGCAGCCCCTCCTCCAGGACCGTGCCGGTCATGCGTGTGCCCGCGCCGCCGAGCAAGCCTGTGGGGTGAAACTGCACCATCTCCATGTCGCGCAGCGGCAGGCCGAGACGGAGCGCCATGGCCAGACCATCCATGGTCTTGTCGCCCGACGGCGTATGATATTTGTACATGGTCGGGCCGCCGCCAGTGGCGAGCAGGACGGCCTTGGCGCGAACAAAGTGGAAACGTCCGCTGCGTATATCGATGAAGAGAACGCCCGCGAGTCCCTCGCCACCCTTCGCCGGGATCAGGCCGATGGCGCGATGTTCTTCAAGTTTTGCTATTGGCCGCGCCAAGACCTGCTCCATCAGCCGGCTGATGATCTCGATGCCGGTGAGATCGCCCTTGTGCACGGTGCGATCCGCCGTCTGGCCGGCAAAGGCCTTGTGGTGCAATGTCCCGTCTGGGTTTCGGTCGAAAAAACAGCCGATCTCGTTTTCAAGCTCTTGCACTCGGGTCACCGCGGTCTCGCAAAGCCGCCAGGCCATCTCCTGATCGGGCAGCCATTTGCCGCCCTCGATGGTGTCCATGAAATGGCGCTCCACCGTATCGCCCGGACCCAGCGCCACATTGTAACCGCCCTGCACCATGCGCGTGCAGCCGCATTTGCCGAGCAAGCCTTTGACCGCAATCGTGACCTTCAGATCGGGCGCCGTCTGCTGGGCATGCAAGGCGGCAAACAGGCCGGCACCGCCGGCGCCGAGGATCAAAATGTCGGTGTCATGACGCTCCAACATGGTCAGATCGCCTTCAGGAAGAAGGTGCAGGACACGAAGAACGCAAGCGCCGTCGCGAAGGCCGCATACGTTTTTTGCCGGTGCGACCACGGGAGGAATTCCAGCGCCAGCAGGCGAAGGCCGCCGAAAAGGTGGACGGCAAGAAGAAAAACAAGACCAAACTCGGCGAGTTTGATCGCGGGGCTTTGGGTCCAGTGGAGCAGGCCATCCAGGGTGGCTGGACTGGTGAGGACCAGAGCCAATACCAAAAAATGAACCGGGAGGAACAAGGCCAAGGCGGCGCCTGAGAGGCGGTGCAGGATGAAGGCGTACCACAGAGGCTGCGAGCGATGCGTGTTTTTCATAGAGCAGTCACGGCGTAGACGGCGCGCGCGCCCATGCCCAAAAGCCCGAGAAAGACCAGCAAGCTCAGGAGGTTCAGCACCAAGCCCCCAAGCTTCAACACCTCGGAGGCGATCACCCGAAGACCGATCGCGGCATGAACGGAAACTGCGAGCACGAACAGGCCGTAAAAAGTCGCCCAGCCCAGGCTCCCCTGGGTCCGCCCGAGAATTTCCGTCGCTGATAGCCCGCCCTGCACCGCGTAGATCATCACCGCCAAATGGGTGACGACTAGAGGTGCGAGAATCAGGGCCGAGAGCCGTTGCAACATATACAACTTGAATTCCATGGCCGCTTACGCTCTCTGCCGAAACAAGGACTTCACCCTCTCGCGCTTCAGCCCGGCAATCGACGCCGTCGGGTTCAGGCTGTTCGGACAAAATGTCGAGCAGCCCTGTTGCGCGTGGCAACTTTGACACCCTCCTCCTTCTGTGACCGCTGCAAGCCGCGCTTGCCGGCCGCCATCGCGGACATCGTTGACCAACGTCCAGGCCCGGTTCAGGGCGGCCGGCCCCAGGTAATCCGAATTCGCCGTCACCACATCGCACGCCGAATAGCAGACCGCGCAGTTGATGCACTCGATTCCGGCAGAGGCCGCGAGCCGAGGCTCGCTTGTCGGATCGATTTCCTCGATCGGATCATCACGGGTCTTGGTCGGCCTAAACATCCCCTCTGCCGCAACCCACTTCTCGAAAAAAACTGACATGTCGGTAGCGAGGTCCCTGATCACCGGCAGATTGCGCAACGGCGCGATCTCGAGCTTGTTGTCGCGGACAACCTTCTGCACATGGGTGCGGCAGGTCCAGCGCGGCTGGCCATTCACCATCATCGCGCATGATCCGCACATGCCGACCCGGCAGGCATAGCGATAAGCAAGCGTCGGGTCCTCGTTCTGCTGGATCCAGACCACCACATCCAAAATCGTCTGGCTCGTCCGCGCGGGCACCTGAAACGCTTCAAAATCTCCACCCTTCCCGCTGCCTCGCCAGACGGACACGTCCATCATTTCTGTGCTTGTCGACATGGGCTTGCTTTTTCCAGCTTCGGGCAACGGTGAGGGAGACGCGGCGCTAGAGCTTATCGATCCTTGTCCGGAACAAAAAGGGCCAGAACCAAATTTCTGCCGGTCGGCTGATTTGGTTCGGGCGACAATATGGCTCAAATTCGCAGGCCATGTCGTTAAAAGGGCTTTCATCTCATGGACGAGCCGCTAATTTCACACCTTGTTCCAGGGTGAGGAGAGCGCTTTGACTGATCCGGCCTTTATCCATCTGCGCGTCAGGTCGTGCTTCTCCTTGCTGGAGAGCACGGTCCGCATTCCAGACTTGCTCGACCGTTGCCGATCGGACCGGATGCCGGCGGTTGCCGTGGTCGACAAGGCCAATCTCTTCAACGCTCTTGCCTACAGCCAGGCGGCAGCCAAGGCCGGTATCCAGCCGATCGTCGGCTGCCTCCTGCCGATCACCGATGACCATCAGCGCACCCATAACGGCCGCCCTGCGGGGCCAACCTGGATGCCGATTTATGCCCAGAACGAAAAGGGTTATCTCAATCTCCTGAAGCTCTTGAGCATTGCACATCTGGAAAGCAAAACCGGTTTGGCGCCCGAGATCGGCCTGGATGACCTGGAAGCGCATTCAGGCGATCTGATCCTGCTGTCCGGTGGGTCCGAGGGGCCGATCGGCCGGGCTCTGCTTCAGGGAAACAAGGATCTTTCGACCTCGATTGCCGAGCGTTTGGCCAAAGCCTTCGATGGGCGTTTCTATATTGAGCTGATGCGTCACGACCTCGCCGACGAGGATCAGATCGAGGCCGCGCTGATCGATCTCGCTTTTGCCCTGGACCTGCCGCTCGTCGCGACCAACGACGTGCACTTCCTCGAGCCCCATCAATACGAGTGCCACGACGTTCTGCTGTGCATCGAGCAGGGCGTTCAGGTCGGGGTGAAGGAACGAAAGCGGTTGACCCCGGACCATCGGTTGAAGACGCCGGACGAGATGGCGGCGCTCTTTGCCGATCTGCCCGAAGCGCTCGGCCAACAGTGTGGTCATCGCCAAGCGCTGCGCGTTCATGGTCAGCGCGCGCGATCCGATTTTACCGGCGTTCGATACCGGAGCAGGCCGCGACGAGGCGGACGGAGCTCAGAGCGCAGAGTGAAGTCGGGCTCGAGCGCCGCATGGACTTCCTCGACAAGCCGGAGGAGGAAAGGGCGGTCTACCGGGAACGCCTCGCCTACGAGATGGATGTGATCCTTCGGATGAAATATGAGGGCTACTTCCTGATCGTTTCCGACTTCATCAAGCACGCGAAAGTCCAAGGGTATCCCCGTCGGCCCTGGCCGTGGTTCGGGCGCCGGTTCGGTGGTCGCCTGGTCTCTTGAAATCACCGACCTCGATCCGCTCCGTTTCGGCCTTTTGTTCGAGCGTTTTCTGAACCCGGAACGTGTCTCCATGCCGGACTTCGATATCGACTTCTGCCAGGACCGGCGCGACGAGGTGATCCGCTACGTTCGCGATAAATACGGCGCCGACAAGGTGGCGGCGATCATCACCTTCGGCAAGCTGCAGGCCCGCGCCGTGCTGCGCGACACCGGCCGGGCGCTGGGCATGCCGTTTTTCCAGGTGGACAAAGTGGCAAAACTCGTGCCGTTCAATCCGGCCCATCCGCCGACCCTGGAAGAGGCGCTGGTGCTGGAGCCGCGTCTTCAGGAGGCCGCCGACGAGGATGAGCAGGTCGGCCACCTCATCAACATCGCCAAGCAGCTCGAAGGCTTGCCGCGCCATGCCTCGACCCATGCGGCCGGCGTCGTGATCGGCGATCGACCGCTCGATGAGCTGGTGCCGCTCTACCGCGACCCGCGCGCCTCGATGCCGGTCACCCAGTTCAACATGAAGGACGTGGAAAAGGCGGGCCTGGTCAAGTTCGATTTTCTGGGCCTGACCACGCTCACCATGCTGACCCTTGGCGAGAAGCTGGTGAACGAGCGCGGCACCAAGCTCGAGCTTGCCAAGCTCCCGCTCGATGACGCGCCGTCCTACGACCTGCTGGGCCGCGGCGAGACGGTGGGCGTGTTCCAGCTGGAAAGTTCGGGCATGCGCGATGCGCTGCGGAAACTGCTGCCCGACTGCTTCGAGGACATCATCGCCATGGTGTCGCTCTACCGGCCGGGCCCGATGGACAACATCCCGCGCTACATCAACGTCAAGCACGGGCGCGAGGATCCAGAATATCTCCACCCGCTGCTCGAGCCGATCCTCGCCGAGACCAACGGCGTGATCATCTACCAGGAGCAGGTGATGCAGATCGCCCAGGATCTGGCCGGCTATTCCCTCGGCGGCGCCGATCTGCTTGCGGCGCGCCATGGGCAAGAAAATCAAGGCGGAGATGGATGCGCAGCGCGAGGTGTTCATCGATGGCGCGGTCGAGCGTGGGCTGACCAAGAAGCTGGCGACCACCATCTTCGATCAGGTCGCGAAGTTCGCCTCCTACGGCTTCAACAAATCCCACGCCGCAGCGTACGCGCTGCTCGCCTATCACACCGCTTATCTCAAGGCGAACCACGCCGGTTGAGTTCTACGCCGCCTCCATGACCATGGACCGGGGCAATCAGGACAAGCTCAACCTCTTTCGCCAGGAAATCGTCAAGGTCGGCATTCCGCTTTTGCCGCCCGACATCAACCACAGCCATGCCGCCTTCGTGGTCGAGGAACCGAGTGATCTGAACAAGCAGGAGCAGGCGGGCATTCGTTACGCGCTTGCGGCCATCAAGGGGGTGGGCGTGCAGGCGATCGAAGTGGTGACGGCCGACCGCGAGGCGAACGGGCCTTTCTCGGACATCTTCGACCTGACGGCCAGGCTCGGCACCGGCGTATTGAACCAGCGTCTCCTGGAGGCCATGATCAAGGCAGGGGCGCTCGATCGGTTCGATGACAATCGCCAGCGCCTGATAGCCGTCGATCGAACCCGCGCTTCGCTATGGGGCCGCCCATGCCGAGCAGGAAGCAAGCGAGCAGGAGAGCCTGTTCGGCGCAGGCCTCGGCACGGTCGACCTGCCGAAGCCGAAATTGCCCGACGTCGACGACCTTCCGGTGCTGGAGCGGCTGCAGCAGGAATTCAGCGTGCTCGGCTTTTATCTCTCCGCCCATCCTCTGGACGGCTACCGATCGAGCCTCGATCGCCTGGGCGTGATCACGGCGGACCAGCTGACCCGATGCGGCGGACAGCGGGTCAAGCTTGCCGGCATCATTCTCGGCAAGCAGGAGCGCACCACGCCGCGCTCGCGCTTTGCCTTCGTGCAGCTGTCCGATCCCACCGGCACCTATGAGATCACGCTTTTCTCCGAATTGCTCGGCCGTGCGCGAGAACTGCTTGAGGGCGATCAGCCGCTCCTGGTCGAAGGCGAAGTGCGTCTGGATGGTGATATCGTCAAGATCCTGGCCAGCACCGTGCAGACCCTGGATGAGGCGGTGTCGCGCGGTGGCGCGAAGTCGGCTGCCGGTCGCGTACAGATCAAGCTGGCCGATGTTGCCGCTGTCGACAAGGTCAGTCGCCTCCTTGGGCCTCATGGCGACGGCAGCGCCATGGTGCGCCTGATTTTGCCCCTGGATCGCGAGGAAGAGGTGACCATCGATCTCGGCTCCTCCCACCGATTGGCGCTTGGCCGGCGCATCGACCTTGGAGCGCCAAGCCGGGGTCTTGGGTATCGTCGATTGTTGACTCAACCGGAAAGTGTCCTATTTACCAAGTCCATTGGGTTGCTGGGGCTTGTCAAAGTGAGCGCCAGCGACTAAACAGCGTTCATCCCTCACGCAGGTCAGGAGGGCCAGGCTTCGCTTGGCCCCCGTTCCGGTGTCCGATGTTCGGACCTCGACTTGCGGCGGCACAACCGGAGCTAGGAAAGAAAACATGGCGATACCTACCTTTACGATGCGTCAGCTGCTTGAGGCTGGCGTTCATTTCGGTCACCAGACCAGGCGCTGGAATCCGCGCATGGCCCCGCATCTCTTCGGCGCGCGCAACGGCGTCCATATCATCGACCTCGCCCAGACCGTGCCGATGCTGCACCAGGCGCTGACCGCGTCGCGCGATGTCGCGGCCAGTGGCGGCCGCGTGCTTTTTGTCGGCACCAAGCGTCAGGCCCAGGAGCCGGTCGTCCCGCGCTGCGCAGCGCTCCGGCCAGTATTTCGTCAACCATCGCTGGCTCGGCGGCATGCTGACCAACTGGCGGACGATCTCGCAGTCGATCCGGCGTTTGCGCGAATTGGAAGCCAAGCTTGCCGAAGGCACGCTCGGCCTGACCAAGCGCGAGACGCTGCAGCTCACCCGCGAGCGCGACAAGCTCGAGCGGGCGCTGGGCGGCATCAAGGACATGGGCGGGCTGCCCGATCTGCTGTTCGTCATCGACACCAACAAGGAGTCGATTGCGGTCGCGGAAGCCAAGGTGCTGAACATCCCGGTGATCGCCGTGGTCGACAGCAATTCCGATCCCAAGGACATCAGCTACCCGATCCCGGGCAATGACGATGCTTCGCGCGCGATCAATCTCTACTGCGATCTCATGGTCGGTGCGGTGCTCGACGGCATTCAGGCCGAGATGACGGCTTCTGGCGCAGACATCGGCGCGAGCGAGGAGATGGGCCGAGGTTGCTGAGCCGAAGGTTGCACGCGGTCGAAGAGCCGACGCCTGCCGAGGCCGCGGTCGAGGCTGAGAGCGAGCCTGCCGTCGCCGAGCGCTGATGACGCCGAGGTCGAAACACCGGCGGCTGCCTCGATCGGCAACGACATCGGACATGCCGGCAGTGGTACGGGAAGAGGCGAAGTCCGCACCACAGAAAGCTGCAGCCGCAGGCTGAAGACGATTTTACAGAGAAGTGAGATAGACCCATGGGGCAGGTGACCGCAGCGCTGGTCAAGCAGTTACGCGACAAGACCGGCGCTGGCATGATGGATTGCAAGAAGGCGCTTTCCGAGAACGACGCCGATGTCGAGGCGGCGACCGACTGGCTGCGCAAGAAGGGCTTGGCTGCTGCCGCCAAGAAAGCTGGCCGTCTCGCGTCCGAGGGCTTGATCGGTGTCAAGGTCGAGGCAACGCGTGGTGCCTTGGTCGAAATCAATTCCGAGACCGACTTCGTTGCTCGGAATGAGGAGTTCCAAAAACTGGTGCGCTCGGTGACCGACCTTGCACCCGAGGCCGGTGGCGATGCAGATCGCCTGCAGGCGATGCAGATCAAGGCAACCGGCCGTTCGGTCGCGGATGAAATCACCCAGGCCGTTGCGACCATTGGTGAGAATATTAATTTTCGCCGCACCGGCACGGTGGAGGTCGACGAGGGTGTGATCGGCTCCTATGTTCACAGCCAGCTCAGCCCCGGCCTTGGCAAGATCGGTGTGCTGGTCGGCTTGACGTCGGCAGGCGACAAGGGCGAACTCGAGGTTCTCGGCAAGCAGTTGGCGATGCATATCGCTGCTGCCAAGCCGGAGGCGGTGAGCGTCGATCGTCTCGATCCGGAAAGCGTCTCCCGTGAGCGTGCCATCTACGCCGACCAGGCGCGGGCGAGCGGCAAGCCTGAGAACATCGTCGAGAAGATGGTCGATGGCCGGATGCGCAAATATTATGAGGAATCGGTGCTGCTCGAGCAGGTCTTCGTGGTCGACACCGATCTCAAGGTGAAGCAGGCAATCGAGCGCGCGGCCGAAAAGATCGGCTCTTCGATCGTCGTGGCCGATTTCCTGCGCTTTGCGTTGGGCGAGGGGCTTGAGACCAAGACGGAAAACCTCGCCGATGAGGTTGCCGCCCTTTCGGGCGCGTAACCGGTCTTGCCTTGATGAACGACATCGGGGAAGACACGTCGGGATATTGATGAATTAGTCCGACCGACCAAGTCCATAGAAGAGGCTGATCGACGATCATGACCGATGTAGGCCACCACGCACCACGGTTTCGACGGGTTTTGTTGAAGATGTCCGGCGAAGCCTTGATGGGGGCGGGCCAGTTCGGCCACGATCCTGCAACGCTGAACCGCTTGGCGGAAGATGTGCACAATGTGCATCGCGAAGGTGTCGAGCAATGCATCGTCATCGGCGGCGGCAATATCGTTCGTGGCGACCAGGCGGCGGCAACCGGGATCGAACGTGCCAACGGCGATTACATGGGCATGTTGGCGACCGTGATTAACGCCTTGGCGGTGCAAAGCGTGCTCGAGCAGATCGGCTTGCAGACCCGCGTCCTCTCGGCCATCCCGATGTCCTCGGTCTGCGAAACCTATATCCGCCGCCGCGCCATCCGCCATATGGAAAAGGGCCGGATCGTGATTTGCGCCGCTGGCAGCGGCAATCCGTTCTTCACGACCGACACGGCGGCAGCTTTGCGCGCGGCCGAACTGGGCTGCGATGCTATCTTGAAGGGCACCCAGGTCGACGGTGTCTATTCCGCCGATCCCAACAAGGACCCAAGCGCCGAACGCTACGATCGCCTGACCTATCACGACGTTCTCGCGCGCGATCTGAAGGTCATGGATGCTGCCGCGATTTCGCTGGCTCGAGAGAGTGCAATCCCCATCATCGTTTTTTCAGTTCGTCATCGTGGCGCCTACGCTCGCGTTCTGAGGGGCGATGAACCCCACACGATGATTACAACCTGAATGTTCAGCTGGCAGTCATGTTGGAGGAGGCATTATCATGAGTGACTTCAATACGGCAGATCTCGATAAGCGCATGCAGGGTGCTCTGGACGTCTTGCGGAAGGAATTTGCCGGCTTGCGCACGGGCCGCGCTTCCACAAGCCTGCTGGAACCCCTCACCGTTTCCGCCTATGGCAGCGAAATGCCGATCAATCAGGTCGCGGCGATCAGCGTGCCGGAGCCCCGGATGATTTCGGTGCAGGTTTGGGACAAGGGCATGGTGCAGGCCGTGGAGAAGGCGATCCGCTCAGCGAATCTCGGCTTCAATCCGGCTGTAGACGGCACGCTGATCCGCGTGCCGCTGCCGGAACTCAGCGAAGAGCGCCGCGCCGAGATCACCAAGATTGCCGGCCGCTATGCCGAACAGGCCAGAGTCGCCGTGCGCAATGTGCGCCGTGATGGCATGGATCAGCTGAAACGCGCGGAAAAAGACGGTGACATGTCCAAGGACGAACATCACAAGTCAGGTGATCGGGTTCAGCAGCTCACCGATGACGCTATCAAGAAAATCAATGAAATGTTGGCGCAGAAAGAATCAGAAATTATGACGGTCTGATGAGGTAACGTTCAAAGCATGTCGATGAATTCTGTCACGGGACAGGCCACGAGGAAACTTGCCGGAACCGGTATTGCAGGCCTGGATCACGTTGCCATCATCATGGACGGCAACAGGCGTTGGGCGAAGGCGCGCGGCATGCCATCGCTTTTCGGCCATCAGCGCGGCGCTGAAGCGGTACGCCGCACCGTCGAGAGCTGTCGCGAGCTCGATATTCCCTATCTGACGCTGTTTGCATTTTCATCGGAGAATTGGCGCCGTCCCAAGGACGAGGTCACCGAACTGATGAATCTGCTCCGTTTTTACATCCGGCGCGAGTTGAACGAGCTGACGCGCAACGGCGTGAAGCTGCGTTTTCTCGGCGAGATTGACGAGATGGCGCCGGATATCGTCGATCTGCTTGCCGAGGCCGAAGAGAAGACCCGCCGTAACGCAGCACTCACCATGACCATCGCCTTGAATTACGGCAGCAGACGCGAACTGGCCTTGGGGGCAAAGCGGCTGGCTGCTCGGGTCAAGGCAGGCGAGCTGGATCTTGCCGATATCGACGAGGACTGTTTCGGCGCCTCGCTCAACGGCCTCGATCTTCCCGATCCCGACCTTCTGATCAGGACCAGCGGTGAGCAGCGCATCAGCAATTTCATGCTGTGGCAGCTGGCCTATACCGAGTTCGTGTTCCTCGATATCAATTGGCCGGACTTCAACAAGAATCATCTCGAAACGGCGATCGGCGAGTTTCAGCGACGCGACCGTCGTTACGGTGCATCGAGTGGCTGACAGTGACCCTGCGCTCAGGCGACGGGTTGTTTCGGCTGCCGTTATGGCACCGATTGTGCTGCTGCTTGTGGTGTTCGATGTCTGGTCATTCGCTCTTCTGACGGCAGTCGGTGCCGTCTTTCTGGCGTTGGAGTGGCGTCACCTGATCGCGGTGCGTTTTGACGAGAAGGCGGGCAATCTCGCCGGCATGGCGGCCGGCGGTGCCGCCGTACTGGTTATTTTGATGGTTGCCATGGGGTGGTCCGAGCTTGCTCTCCTGGTCGCGCTGTTCTGTGCCTCGAGTAGCGGGCTGGTCGCGGCCTTCGCCGGCGGGTCCGCCTTTTGGACCATCATCGGGGTCCTCTATATCAGCCTGCCCATGATGGCGCTGGTCTGGCTGCGCGCCATGCCGGTGGACGGCTTGGCGATGATGCTCTGGCTGTTGATGGTGGTATGGAGCGCCGATATCTTTGCCTATTTCGTCGGCCGCAATGTCGGCGGGCCGCGGCTCGCTCCGTCGATCAGTCCCGGCAAGACCTGGTCCGGCTTTTGCGGCGGCATGGCGGGCGCGGTTCTCGTCGGTGCGCTGGTCGCCATGGCGAACGGCCCCTTTCGGGTGGTCCCGGCCGTTGGGCTGGCAGCGGGCATGGCGGTGGCGGCCCAGATCGGTGATCTTGCCGAATCCGCGCTCAAGCGCAAGGCCGGCATGAAGGATAGCGGCACGCTTATTCCAGGACATGGCGGGCTGTTCGACCGGGTCGACGGCCTCCTCTTCGCCGCCCCCGTCCTTGCCGTCATCGCCTTTTTGACCAGTGGTTTCGCGCAGCCATGACACTTTCGCCCCCGTCGCGTGACCGACCGCGCTCGGTCACGGTCCTTGGTGCCACCGGAAGCGTCGGGCAGAGCACGCTCGATCTGATCGGGGCCGATCCTGAATGCTATCGCATCGAAGCGCTGACCGCGCATCGCAATGTCGAGAAGCTCGCGCGTGCCGCCAAACAACACCGCGCCAAGCTTGCGGTTGTTGCCGATCCCGCCTTGTACGGCGCGCTGAAGGAAGCGTTGAGCGGCAGCGATATCGAGGGCGCGGCCGGACCCGAGGGGCTTATTCTGGCCGCAGCTTTGCCTGCCGATTGGGTCATGGCGGCGATCGTCGGGGCAGCGGGGCTGCCGGCAACGCTGGAGGCGGTTCATCGCGGCGCCATGGTGGCCTTGGCGACCAAGGAATGCCTGGTCTCGGCGGGCTCGCTCTTCATGGACCAGGTGGAAAACCATGGGGCAACGCTGCTGCCGGTCGATTCCGAGCATAATGCGATCTTTCAGGCTTTGAAGAACGAAGCTTTTGACATGGTCGAACGTCTGGTGCTGACGGCCTCTGGCGGACCGTTCTGGCAGGCATCGATGGCGGAGATGGAGCAGGCGACGCCATCGATTGCGCTCAAGCATCCCAATTGGGACATGGGCGCCAAGATCTCGATCGATAGTGCGACCATGATGAACAAGGGGCTGGAACTGATCGAAGCGCATCATCTCTTCGGCATGGGAGAAGACCGCCTCGACGTTCTGGTGCACACCCAATCGATCATTCACAGCCTCGTCGCGTTCAAGGATGGCTCGATGCTCGCTCAGCTCGGCGAGCCCGATATGCGCATCCCGATCGCCTATGCGCTGGGATGGCCGGCGCGCATCGAGGTCCGCACACGCCGGCTTCGTCTTGAAGAGGTCGGTCGACTGACGTTCGACGAAGGCCGATCTCGAACGCTTTCCCGCGCTTCGACTGGCGCGCGATGTGATGCGCGCCGGTGGCAGTGCGGCCAACATCATGAACGCTGCCAATGAAGTGGCGGTGGCTGCCTTTCTTGACCGGAAGATCGGTTTCCTCGACATTGCGGCCACCGTTGAGGCAACGCTAGAGTTGATACCGACATCAGGAATTGATGATCTTGAACAAGTTTTCGCTGTCGATCGGGAAGCGCGGCTTGGATGCGCTGCCATGATCGACCAGGCGATCAGCGTGATAGTCTGAGGAGCGAGCATGGAGCTCTTGACGTCTTTCGGCATGACCATCTGGACCTATGTGGTCCCGTTCCTGGTCGTGCTCACGATCCTCGTTTTCGTTCACGAATACGGACACTACATCGTCGCGCGCTGGAACGGCGTTCGGGTCGACGTGTTTTCGATCGGCTTCGGCAAGGAGCTGTTCGGCTATACCGACAGCGCCGGCACGCGCTGGAAGTTCAGCCTGCTGCCGCTTGGCGGCTATGTGAAGATGCATGGCGATGCCGACGCGTCGAGCTCGACGGTCGATCAGAAAGCCGCCCTCGATCCCGACAGCTTTCCGGCGAAGAATGTCCTGCAGCGCATGTCGATCATCGTTGCCGGCCCCCTTGCCAACATCCTGTTCGCCGCCGTGGTACTGGCTTTTCTCTTCGCGATCGTCGGCCGTCCGTTCACGCCGGCGGTGGTCGGCAAGGTGGAGGCGGGCAGCGCCGCCGCAATCGCCGGTCTGGAGACCTATGACCGGATCATCGCGGTCGACGGCAGCGAGATCTCCTCGTTCGAAGAACTTCGAATGATCGAGCGCGAGAGCGCCGACGTCGAGATGCTTTTGCAGGTCGATCGAAATGGCGATATTCTCGAAATTCCGATGACACCGGAGACCGTGGTCCGGGAAGACCAGCGTCTCGATCAGACGTTCGAGATCGGCGATCTCGGTATCGGTCCGCCGCTCACGCCGGCCAATGTCGCAAGCGTACGCCAGGGCAGCGCCGCCGATGCGGCCGGTTTCCTGGCGGGTGATCGCATCGTCGAGGTCAACGGACGAGCCGCTCGTGAGTTTCGAGGATCTGCAGGACGATCGTCAGCGAAAGCCCCGACGTCGAGCTGTTGTTCACGGTCGACCGTGACGGCGAGCGCATCGATCTGCCGATCACCCCGAAGCTGATCGAGATTCCCGCGAACAGGCTGGTGAGACGCTGCGATCGGGCGAATAGGCGTCGAGCGGCCGCTGCCGCCTCTGCGACGGTCCGGACCGGTCGAGGCTTTGGGCGATGGCCTGGCGGAAACCTGTCGTCTGACCACCCTTGATTCTCGGATCGGTCTGGCAATTGATCACCGGTCACGGCAGCACCGATGATGTCGGCGGGCCGATCCGCATTGCGCAGATCACGGGCGAACTCACCAAGGACGGCTTTTCCCCGCGGTCATGTTCACGGTGATGCTCTCGATCAATCTCGGGCTCATCAATCTGTTTCCGATCCCGGTTCTCGACGGCGGGCATTTGGTGATGTTGTTCTTCGAACTTGTCCGCGGAAAGCCGCTGAACGAACGATCTCAGGAAATTGCCTTCCGGTTCGGTCTCGCCTTGGTACTGTCGCTTATGGTATTTGCGACGTGGCAGGATCTGATGCGGTTTGAATTCGGTTTCTTCGAATACGTCAGAAGCCTGGTTTCTTGATGTGGTTTGGGCGTTCTAGTGGTGCGACCACAACGAAAGATACCCATTTCAAAAGCTTTAACATACTGATTGGAAGAGATTATTTTTTCAACGCTCGGGAATCAAATGTTGTGGTCACACCACTAGGCAGGCGAAGGGAGTAGGCATGGCGTTTCGATGGGCTTGGCGCGTGGCGGCGGCTTTTTGGATTGCTGGTCTGGTTCTGGCGGTGACGGAGCGAGCCGTTGCGCAGACCAGCGACGTCATCGAGCAGATCGTTGTGCAAGGCAACCAGCGCATCGAAGAGACCACGATCAAAAGCTATCTTGCGGTCACGGTCGGTGAGGCTTTCGAGCCGGAGAAACTCGATCAATCCCTGAAGAATCTCTACGCATCGAGCTTCTTCGACGACGTCGCTCTGGTCCGCGAGGGCAATAGCCTGCTGGTCAAGGTCGTCGAAAACCCGATCATCAACCGGATCGCCTACGAGGGCAATCGACGGCTCGATGACGAGACGTTCGAAGACGGAAGTTCAGCTGAGACCGCGCGTGGTCTACACCCGTTCGAGGGTGCAGAATGCGGTCGGGCGTATCCTCGAGCTTTATCGGCGCAACGGGCGCTATGCTGCCACCGTCCAGCCCAAGATCATTCGCCTGCCGGAAAATCGGGTCGATCTCGTCTTCGAGATCAACGAGGGACCGCTGACCGAAGTCGGGCGTATCGCCTTCATCGGCAACGAGGCCTTCAGCGACAGCGATTTGCGCGGTGTGATCCAGACCCAGGAGTCGGCCTGGTATCGGTTCCTCACCAGCGATGACACCTACGATCCCGATCGTCTCTCCTTTGACCAGGAACTGTTGAGGCGATTTTATCTTGCGCGCGGTTTCGTCGATTTCAACGTTCGATCAGCGATTGCCGAGCTGACGCCTGACGGCCAGACCTTCGTGATCACCTTCACCCTGGATGAAGGCGAATCCTACGAGTTCGGCGATATCGACATCGATGCACGCCTGCGCGACCTGAAGCCCGATCAGCTCCAGGCGTTGCTCAAGACTCAACCGGGCGCGACCTATAATGCCGAGGAGGTCGAAGCCTCGATCGTCGACATGACCGACGAAATCGGCAAGCTCGGTTATGCCTTCGTCGACATCGAGCCAAGGCTCGAGAAGAGGCCCGATGAGCAGCTCATCGACCTCACCTATGTGATCAATGAAGGCTCCAGGGTCTATATCGAGCGGATCGACGTGATCGGCAATGTGCGCACGCTTGACGAGGTGGTGCGCCGTGAATTCCGCCTTGCCGAAGGCGATGCCTTCAACACGGCGTTGCTGCGGCGATCGAGACAGCGCATTCAAAATCTCGGGTTTTTCGACAAGGTCGATCTGCGCACGCTGCCGGGCTCGGCACCCGACAAGACCAGGATCGAAATTGAGGTGACCGAGAAATCAACGGGCGAACTCTCGTTCGGCGCCGGTTTCTCGACATCCGATGGCGTGCTCGGCGATGTCAGGTTAACCGAGCGCAATCTTCTCGGAACCGGGCGCTCGGTGACCGCCAATTTCAGGGTGTCGCAGCGGACCCAGCAAATCGACTTCAGCCTGACCGAGCCTTATTTCCTCGACAGTGATGTTGCCGCCGGTGTCGATATCTTCAGACGAGAAACGGATTTCCAGGACGAAGGCTCCTTTGATCAGACCACCACAGGTGGTTCCTTGAGGGCCGCCTATCCCCTTACCGAGCACCTTCGTCACGGGCTTAAATTCACCGTGCGCGGTGACGAGATCGACAATGTCGATGGTGGTGCTTCGGAATTTATTCAAGCGGAAGAGGGGAAAGATCTGAGCGTGATCCTCGGCCAGACGCTCACCTATGACCGGCTCGACACACGCTTTTTGCCGACCGATGGCTATCGCATCGGATTCGACCAGGAATTCGCCGGGTTTGGTGGCGATACGCAATATCTCAAACATGAACTGACCGGCTCCTACTATTATCCCTTCACGCCGAAATGGGTCCTCAACCTTGCCGCCCGCGGCGGTTATATCTTCGGCTATGGCGGTGAGGATGTGCGCCTGTTCGACCGCTTCTTTCTTGGCGGATCGACACTTCGAGGTTTCAGGTTCGCAGGCGTCGGGCCGCGCGATGGCGATCAGATGCGCTCGGCGGCAATGCGCTTTTCACCACGACGGCAGAACTTCGCTTCCCCCTGGGCCTTCCCGAAGAACTCGGCATGTTTGGTCGTGTCTTCGTCGAAGGCGGAACACTGACGGGTATCGATGTGCCCGATGGTGTCGACGACGGCACGCTGGAAGACAGCGGAAGCATTCGCGCTTCGACCGGCATCGGCCTGTCCTGGCTGTCGCCGCTGGGGCCCATCGCCGTTGACTTTTCCGAAGCTTTCCTGGAGGAGGAAGAGGACAAGACGGAGCGCTTCCGGATAAGCTTCGGCACGCGTTTTTGATGGAAAGGAGTGTTCAAGTGTTCGGTTCGATGAGGCGCTTGTTCGCCACGGCCATCATCGTTCAGGCGATGATGATTTGGTCAGGTGCAAACGCTTTTGCCGCCGATGGCGAGAAGTTGCCGGTAACGGTCGCTGCCGTGATCGATTATCAGCGAATTCTGCTGGATTCAGCGGCTTCGAAAAGCATTGCCGAGCAGATGGAACTGCGGCGAAAGTCTTTCCAGGACGAAATCGGCAAGGAGGAGCAGCGTCTGCACGAGGCGAGGAAGGCCTTGGGCAAACAACGCTCCGTTCTCTCCGATGACGCGTTCGAGACCAAGCAGGAAGAGTTCGAAGCCGAGTATGCGGGCGTTCGGGAACTCGCAGCCGATCGGCGCAAACAATTGGAGGAGGCCTCGGCTGAGGCGATCAATGAGGTCAAGGGCGCTCTGATCGAGATCGTCACGAGCATTGCCGAGGAGCGCGGCTTCAATCTCGTCTTGCCGAGTTCCCAGGTGCTCTTCTTTTCCCGTCAGATCGATCTGACGGAAGAGGTGCTCGCCAAGCTGGATGCCAGGCTGTCCCAGGTCGCGGTTCGGGACGTCACCGATTAGCCCATGGCGGATCAACGTTTTTTCCGCCTCTGCGGGCCGTTTTCTCTGGCCGAACTCGCAAGCTTGGCCGATGCCGACCTTCGAGGGGGCGACCCCACGAGGCTGATCGGCGATGTCGCGACCCTCGAGCATGCGAGCCCGGACCAGATCTCTTTTCTCTACAATGCGAAATACACCGACAAGGCAAAGCACACCAAGGCCGGTGCCTGCCTTATTCGGGAAGATCTGGCACCATGCCTGCCCTCGGGCGTGGCAGCACTGGTGACCAATGAACCCTATCGTGGCTATGCGCGCGTCGCTGCAGCCTTCTACCCGGACGCTGCCGAACCCAACCCGCTGCAGCCGGTGATGGCCGGCATTGCGGTCGGTGCGGTGATCGATCCCGAAGCGGAAATCAGCGATGATTGTCAGATCGCATCCGGTGCGGTGATCGAGGTCGGTGCCCGAATCGGTGCTCGTTGCCGCATCGGCATCAACGCCTCGATTGCCCGGGGCGTCGTCCTGGGGTCGGATTGCGTGATCGGTGCCAACGTCACGCTCAGCCATTGCCTTGTCGGCAATCGGGCGGTGATCCATCCCGGCGTGCGTATTGGCCAGGATGGATTCGGTTTCGCCATGGGGGCGGGCGGCCATATCAAGGTGCCGCAGATTGGCCGCGTGGTGATCGAAGACGATGTTGAAATCGGTGCCAACAGTACGATTGACCGCGGCAGTGGGCCCGATACCATCATCGGGCGTGGCTGTAAGATCGATAATCTGGTGATGATCGCCCATAATGTACAGCTTGGTGCGGGTTGTATCGTGGTGGCCCAAAGCGGCATTGCCGGCAGCACGACCATAGGTGCCGGCACCGTCCTTGCGGCGCAGACGGGCGTGGCCGGCCATCTCAATATCGGCGCCGGTTCGCAATTTGCCGCCAGAAGTGGTGTAATACGTGATATGCAGGCTGGCGGTCGTTATGGTGGGATACCCGCAATCCCCGTGGCACAATGGCTTCGGCAGGTCGTAAGCCTCGAACGTTTGGCAAATCGAAAAGGCAAAAAGGAATGAACGGCAAGGTCAAGTCAGGCCCTGTCGAGTCTGGTGTGGCGTTAGGCTCTCTCGACATCGACGGCATTAAAAGGATGATTCCGCATCGCTACCCGTTTCTCCTCATAGATCGGGTTGTCGATCTTGTTGCTGAAACCAGTGCTGTCGGTCTCAAGAACGTCACCGCGAACGAGCCGCATTTCGAAGGGCATTTTCCGTCAAAGCCCGTCATGCCCGGGGTTCTGATCATCGAGGCCATGGCGCAGACGGCAGCGGTTCTGGTGGTGGCGACGCTTGGACCCTCCGCTGCTGGCCAGCTGGTCTATTTCATGACGATCGATCAGGCGAGGTTCAGAAAGCCCGTGGTACCCGGTGATCAACTTCGGCTTGAGCTGACGAAAAAACAGCGTCGGCTCGGCATGTGGAAATTTGACGGACGAGCGATGGTTGATGGGCAACTTGTCGCTGAAGCATCGATAGGTGCCAAGATCGTGGAAGCATGAGTGAGGGCATGACAGAGGTTCATCCGACCGCCTTCGTCGAGACCGGCGCTGAGCTTGACGACGACGTCACTATCGGCCCGTTTTCTCTGGTAGGAGCGAAGTGCCGGATAGGCCGGGGAACGCGGCTCGAATCCCATGTGGTGGTCACAGGCCAGACAACGCTCGGCGAAGGCTGCCGCGTGTTCCCGTTTGCCTGCCTCGGTCATCGTCCCCAGGATCTCAAATATCGGGGTGAAGAATCGTCATTGGAGATCGGCAGCAACAATCAGATCAGAGAGCATGTGACCATGCATCCCGGCACCGCCCATGGCGGCGGTGTCACGCATGTCGGCGATAACGGGTTGTTTATGGCGGGCGTGCATGTTGCCCATGACTGCAAGGTAGGCAATGGCGTGATCATGGCCAACAATGCAACGCTCGCCGGCCATGTGGTCTTGGAAGACTATGCCTTTTTAGGCGGGCTTTCCGCTGTTCATCAGTTCGTTCGCATCGGCAAGCAGGCGATGATCGGTGGGCTCGCCGGCGTCGAGAATGATGTCATTCCCTACGGCATGGTTCTCGGCAATCGAGCTTACCTGAACGGCCTCAATATTATCGGTATGAAGCGTCGCGGCCTCGATCGCGACGAGATCCAGAATTTGCGCAATGCCTATCGAAGTCTTTTTTCCCCGGAGGGGACCTTTGCCGACCGTTTGGCAAGTGTTGCCAGAGAGTTCAAATCCCATCCTCGTGTGATTGAAGTGATCGATTTCATTCAAAATGGCGACAACAGATCCATCTGTCTGCCCAGGGTCAACCGGGTCGGCTGACCCCATGGCACCCAAGCTCGCCGTGCTCGCTGGACGGGGGCTTCTGCCGGCTTCGGTGATCGAGGCTGCGGTTCTGGGCGGTCGTGACGTTTTCGTTCTGGCTTTCGAAGGGGAAACCGATCCGGCGACCGTTGCCGGCCGGGCGCATGCCTGGGTGGCCCTTGGCGAGGTGGGTCGAGCGATCGGGTGTCTGCACGAGGCGGCGGTCGAAGACGTGGTGATGATCGGCGCCATTCACCGGCCGTCATTCGCCAGGATGAGAATGGATTTTCGCGGCATGCAGCTTGCGGCTAAAATCGGCTTGCGCGCGGCCCAGGGGGATAACCATCTCCTGCAGATGATTGCGCGCGAATTGGAAGGCGAGGGATTTCGCGTGGTAGGTGCTGATGAACTGCTGCAGCCGCTCATTGCCCCGGACGGCATCATGACCCGAACCGAACCCGGCAGTTCGGCCAGCCGCGATGTCGCCTTGGGCGTTGAGGCGGCAACAAAACTGGGTGCCCTCGATATCGGCCAATCGGTGGTCGTGCAACAGGGCACGGTGCTCGGGGTCGAGGCGATCGAGGGGACGGACGCGCTGCTCGAGCGCGTCGCCAAGCTCAAGCGTCAGGGACCGGGCGGCGTTCTGGTCAAGATGAAGAAGCCCGATCAGGACCGACGCGCCGATCTTCCGACCATCGGCGAAAAAACCATCGAAGGTGCGATGGCTGCGGGCCTTGAAGGGATTGCCGTGCATGCCGGCCATTGCTTGATCGTCGAACGGGAGCGGGTGATCGAAATGGCAGATCGCGCTGGCCTGTTCGTGATCGGCGTCGTTGAGCCAGTTTAGCGCCATGGCCGCAACATTGATTCCCTGTTGGTGATACGTGGAAAGGCTCATACCCTGTTGGTTGTCATAAGTTATTCAGCCCAAGGAGTTGAGAGCGATATGTGGTGGGCATTCGAAGTGTTGTGGACATTCCACTGGTAGCATGGATCGACTAGGCGCCACTTCCCGCATTTTTCTTCTTGCCGGCGAGCCGTCGGGCGACATCATCGGCGCGCGCCTGATGCAGGCTCTTCGCCGCAAGGAGCGTGCCGACGGCCTGACCTTTTTCGGTGTTGGCGGCCCGCGCATGCGCGAGCAGGGACTGGACAGTCTGTTTCCGATGGATGAGCTTTCCCTGATGGGTTTCACCGAGGTCGTGCCGCATATTCCACGCCTCCTGCAACGGCTTTCACAGACCAAGCGCGAGATCGTAAGGCGCAAGCCCGATATGGCGCTTACCATCAACTCGCCAGGTTTCTCGCTCCGTTTGCAGGAGCGCCTCAAAGGGCAAGATCTGATCCGGGTGCATTATGTCGCGCCGCAAGTCTGGGCATGGCGAAAGGGCCGCGCAGCAAAACTCGGCAAGAAAATCGATCATCTCCTGACCCTGCTGCCGTTCGAGCCTCCCTTTTTCAAGCGTCACGGTCTTCCCTGCAGCTTCGTCGGGCATCCGATCATCGAAGAATCGAAAAAACGCGGGGACGGCGCACGCTTTCGGCGTCGCTACGAATTGCCGGAAGATGCGCCCACGGTCTGTCTGCTGCCGGGCAGCCGGCGGACCGAAATCACCATGCACATGCCGGTGCTGAAGGAGACGGTAAACCGCCTTTGGCAGCGTTTTCCCAGGCTGAAGATGATCCTGCCGACACTGCCGAGCCTAGCCCCCACGCTTCGCCAGATGATCGAGGACTGGCCGCTTCGTCCATTGATTCTCGAGGAGCGCGCGGATCGGTTCGATGCCTATGCGGCGAGCCATTTCGCGATCGCGGCATCGGGCACCGTGACGCTGGAACTCGCCCTTGCCGGCACGCCTCACATCACGATCTATCGGACCGGCAGGATCACCGCATGGCTTGCAAGGCGCATGATGGAAGTCGCGCACGTCAATCTGGTCAATCTCATCCTCAATCGTCCAGCCGTTCCCGAACTTCTGCAGGAAGACTGCAATCCCGACCGTATTCTTGCCAGTGCCATCCATTTCCTCGAAGACGAGAATGTCCGGCTTGATCAGAAAACGGCGCTGGCCGAGGTCATTGCCTCCTTGCAAGGCGACGGCGCCGATCGGCCGAGCGATCAGGCCGCTCGCTGCGTGCTGGCTCTGCTCGACCAGAAAGTGCCGGAGACCACGGCATAGCGCGATGGTCGGATCGATCGCGCGCGCCTTGGTTTTTGTCACCGCTTTGTGGCTGCCGTCTGCGGCGATCGCCAGCCCCTTCATCGACCTTCCGGGCGGCATCGTCATCATGGGGGATCCTCGCGGTGACCCCGGTGAGGTGAGACGAGAAGTTCAGATCAAGCCATTTCGTCTGATGCGCCACGAGGTGACCAACCGGGCCTTCGCCGCGTTCGTTCGGGCAACGGGTCACAGGACCGATCCGGAAAAAAAAGGCCGCGGCTATGTCTGGACGACGCGCTGGCAGCTGGTCGAAGGTGCTGATTGGCGTCATCCCTTTGGTCCAAATACCGACATCATCGGCTTCGACGATCATCCGGTGGTCCAGGTTTCAGCCGATGATGCGAGCGCTTTTTGCGCCTTTCATGGCTGGCGCCTGCCGAGCGAGGAGGAATGGGAATATGCGGCACGCAGCAGCGATGGCCGCCGTTATCCCTGGGGCGATCAGGACCCGGGTCAAACCCGGAATCGAAGCCCGCTTGCCAATTTCGGCACCGTGCCATGCTGCGCTGCCGATGATACCGACGGCTTTTTGACCACGGCGCCGGTCGGCAGTTTCCCCAAAGGCGCCGGGCCGTTCGGTCACCTCGACCTTGCCGGCAATGTCTGGGAATGGACCGGCAGCCTGTTTCCCGGACGGCCCGATCAAATCGTCCTCAAAGGCGGCGGCTGGGGCAACAATCCACACTGCCTTCGCGCCTCCTACCGCCACGGCAACCCACCCGACATCGGCCTCGACATGGTCGGCTTCCGCTGCGCCGCCCCGGCCCTGGAAGGGCAGCCTCAGCTCGGACCGGGTCAGATCAGGCGACGTTAGTCTTGGTCAACCTTGAGGCTGGCGGCCGTCAACCGTCAGGCCGGCGGCCTGTGGCTCTCGGTGAAGGCGGTTTTTTGCTCGGCGGTTGCCTCGGTTTGATGCTCGGCCTTCCACACCTCATAGGGCATGCCGTAGACGATTTCCCGTGCATGCTCATAGGAAAGATCGAGGCCGCGATCCTCGGCTGCCGCCCGGTACCACTTGGACAGGCAGTTGCGGCAAAAGCCGGATAGGTTCATGAGATCGATATTCTGAACATCGGTGCGTTTTCTAAGGTGGTCGACCAGGGTCCGGAAAGCGGCGGCCTCCAGTTCGGTCCGGGTTCGCTCATCCAACTCGATTTCGCTCATGTTCTTCCTCTAGACTGGACCAGCCCGGCTGGACGATCACGGCATCCTGCCTGAGCCCGGTCATGGTTTCCTCGATCAGCCAATCGACCACGGCGCAACAGCCTTCATGCTCGTCCGCGCCCCCTGCACGGGCGCGGGTGTAGACGTCGAGCTGTCGATCGGCACTGGTGCCTCGCTGCACGATCGTGCGCGCATGCTCGACTTCGGCCAGGCATTCAAAGCGCGCTGCCTCTATCTGCACCAGCTCGATGATTTCGTCCAGCAGCTCCGCAAAAGGCTTGCAGTGCAAGGCGCCGTAATCGGCAAGCGTGCTGTCGATGCCGTAGCGCTGGGCGAGCGACTTGTTCTCGGCAATGAGGATCTGCCGGTACCGACGCCAGGTTTGGTTGTTGGCGCGCGATCGATAAAGGGCGGCCATGATCGCCTGATAGAGGGCGGCGATGGTGACCGTGTCTTCAAGCTGGGTGCAGACATCGCAGATCCGCATCTCCAAGGTCGGAAAGCGGCTGCTTGGCCGGATGTCCCACCAGATCTTGCTGGCATCCTCGCACAAGCCGGTTTGCTTGAGCTGAAACAGCATTTCGTGCCACCCGGCAGCACTGGAAAAATATTCCGGCAGGCCGGTGCGCGGCAGATCGCCGAAACACGTGGGGCGATAGGACTTCAAGCCGGTGTTGTACCCCTCCCAGAACGGCGATGACGTCGATAGCGCCAGAAGATGGGGCAGGAAATAGGTCGCCTGATTCATCAGGTCGATCCGAAGTTCCTCGTTCTCGACCGCCGCATGCACATGCATGCCGCAGATCAGCATGCGGTCAGCAAGGGCGCGAAGATCGGAGATCAGGCCGTCGTAACGGTCGTTTCTGACCCGCGCCTGGTCCCTGCACCGGGCAAAAGGATGAGTCGATGAGGCCATGATCGCCATGCCGAACGCACCGGCGGCCTCCGCCACAGCCAACCGCAGCCTGGACAGTTCGCGCCGAACCTCGCCGACATTTCGGCAAATGGGTGTGCCCACTTCCACCTGGGCCTGCAGGAGCTCATGGCCGACGGCATCGCCCAATTGCTTCTTGCACATCTCCATGAACCCGGCCGGTGGCGAGGTCACAAGATCCCGGGTCTGCGGGTCGACCAGCAGATATTCTTCTTCAACTCCGAGCGTCAGCGACGGCGGGACAATCGTCATCGGCAAGGCGCCTCCAGCTCCCCCACGATCGGTAGAGTGTGGGATCACAAAGCGCCGGTTGCAATACCTTGTAGAGACGATCTGCCCAAGCTTCTGCACGTTCCTGTGTGTCGATCAGGTCTTGACGGACCTCAAAAGCCACATTGGGAAAACCCGTACGTTTGGCGTGAAATAGCAAGGAGTAGCTGTCGGGATGGTCACCTGTATAAGGCTGATTGTCGCCGACGCAGAGATCGTCCTCGTCTCGAAGAGCGTCCAGAACGGGCCTGGCCAGCCGATTATCCTCGGACCACAGCACCCCTACTTCCCAAGGGCGCCATTCCTTCTGCATCGTTGGGGTAAAGCTGTGCATGGAAATGATCACGGGCGTGCCGACCCGGCGTCTGAGCCGGGCGATCTGCTGCGAAATCGCCCGGTGATAGGGAATGAAGGACAGGCGGATGCGGCGCTTGAACTCCTCCTCGTCGACATCCTGATTGCCGGGCACGAAGGTGCCGTCCGCGATTTTCGGGATCGAGGTCGGCGATCCCGGATAGCGGTTGGGATCGATCACCAGGCGGGAGATGTGATTGAGCACGGCCGATGCGTCGAGCCGTCGCGCCAGGCGCCTGGTCATGTCGGTGGTGCCGATATCGAAGCCGATATGCCGCCGGCGTTCTTCTTCCGGGAGGCCGAGATCGCCGAGATAAGAGGGAATTTCCCGGCCGGAGTGATCGGAGATGATCAGAACAGGGGCATGGCCCTTGGCATTGAAAATTTCGACGGCCTCGACATCGCCTTTGGCGTTGGGGCGCTCCCCGTCCAAGGCGATCTCGAGGCGATCGTGAAACTCTGGCTCTGGGTCGTACATGGTTTCCGCTTATGGCTGCTCAAAGAGTGAGAATTCCGAAAGCCCTTGATGCGACATCGGTCGATTGATCCTGATCCCTACCTTCGGGATTGGACGGACGTTCTGTTGCCTGCACAACACGATCATACGAGCAAGAGCGTTAACAGACTGTAAGGCTCGTCACAGTTTTCGCGCCAACGGCGTTCACGAAACACTGATGCCCTGACCGATCGCCCATCAAGAGGCGCTCCTGATTCCTCTCATTTTTGCTGTTGATTGAGAACGATGGCGTCCCGCCGCAAGGAGGCGATTTCGCCGCCACTCATTCACTCGTCGGTAGTGTAAATCCTCGTGACAAAAAGGCCACGGCCCAACCGTATCCAAGTGCATATTCGGACAGCACTGTCACCATAGTACAACATCAATGAGTTGCTGCAGTGCAGCGATGGAGCTCCTGGAGTGGCAATCAATCGGGATTGATTTTGCATCAAGCGCTCTTGCGCTCGCCGCCGCGATGTTTGACAAGCCTTTGAAATTAGGACAAAAAAAGAGCCCGGCATCGAAATGCCGGGCCCGCAGTCTTGGGAGGAGGAAGGTTAAGACTCTGCTACGCTGGGAAGTGTGGTCCTACCTTATGTCACGCGTCACGAGCAGCCCGTCGTCGAGCCGCAGGTGTCGCATTTGAGGCAGGTACCACTGCGTAGCGTGAGATCCACGTCCGTGTCCCCGCCGTCGACGACCGCGAACGGTTCTGCCGAGGCGACGACACGGGTCTCTTCGACGTAGACGATCTCGTCATTCTCTTCCTGGAGGTTGCCGAATGTCTGTTCCACTTCCAATTGATAAGAGCCGGCAGCGAGCCCTCGCAAATCGAAGGACGCGTAGAGAGAAGAGCTGTTTTCAAACGTCAGCTCTTCCGCTTCCCGTACCGTGCTTCCCGGTCCAGTCAGGCGGACAGTCGCCGGCTCGGAAAACGCCGCGCCGGATATGAATACGGTAATACCGCCTGCGTTCCCGCCCGATAAGGGCTCGATCGCGGCAACCTCGAATTCCCGCAGCGATGCGCCGATGGTCATTGCCGCCGGCTCGGCTACGACCGACGCAGCATGGACGAGGAGGAAATATGCGCCTGGCTCCAGCAGCAGCGCCTGCACTTCCTGGTCCGCACCGACCTGGCTGGAGCGAGTATCGAATTCCTGGCGGCCGGGAATGTCCTCAAGTCGGACGTAGAGCTCGTTTGTTCCTAAATCGTCCGCATCGTCGAGAAATACGTTCAGATCGGCTGCCAGAGTCTCCTCGTCTATTTCTAAACGAAAGTATTTCTCGGGGCGCTCCGTCGACAGTGAAAAACCAATTGGAACGTCGAGAACGATATCTTGAATCGTAATTTCAACCGGTGTGGCCGAAGAATTGTCGACCTCGACCGATTCCCGCACCTGCTGCGAGAAATCGGTGCGGACAATCAGGTAGTGAGTCCCGGGCAGGCCGGGCGGAGTGGCTATGGTCGTCTGCGCCGCGTAGCTCTCTCCAGGGGCCAGATCCCCAATACGGTCGACTTCCCCCAGCAGCGTATCCTCGATGTCCCACACCGGATCTTTCGAGGCAAAAACTGCATCCGTCCAATCCCCCATGGCGGTTACGATCTCGTCGTTCTTGATCGTCCAACTTACCGTAATCGGATCGCCGATCTCCGCCTCGCTTACGCTCAGGCCCACCGTCTCTACGATCAGGTTTATGGGGTCCGACACATCCTGACGCTCCAGGGCTCCCATGTCGTAAAAGGGAATTGCACCACCGCCGATGTTCGCAATTCCAGGGTCGTCAAAACGCGAATTTCCCAGGAAATCAATGGTAGGGGCGCTGTCACTGGTTCCGGCATCGATCGGCGTGGCGCCAGAGAGCAGACTGAAATTTGACAGGGCCCGGCTAACGTAGGCGGGATCTGCCGACAGATTGCCGTCTACGCCAGTGGGATCCGCAAGGCCTTCGTAATTACCGTGGGTGCTGTCGGGATTGAACACGTCATTGAAGGTCGCGGTGATCGCAGCCCCGCCAGACGTGAAAACACCCGAGCGTGTGTGGAACGTGATCAGGTTGTTGGTGAGCTCCACCGTCGTGGCCGCACCATCAGCGTTGACGCCGCGGAAGTTGCTATCGATGGTGTTGTTGATGGCGATCACCGTACCGCCAGCTAATGCCGTGATGCCGTCGTCGCTGTTGTCGAAAATGAGGTTACTTTCGAGAGTGGCCAGGCCGCCGCTGACCTCGACCGCATCTCCAGATGATTCGCGGACGATGCTGTTGGTCAGCGTAAGGCCGTTGCTCAACACATTCAGCATCGCGTCGCCCCCGTAGGCAATGTGCGTGTGATCGATCGTGTTGTTGACACTCGTTGGATTGAAGTTGATGCGTCCCCAGGCTCCGCGGAACGGCGCGGTGGCATCCGCGTCGTTGTTGGTATCACCGCCCACGGTGTCGTCCGCATCGTCGGTGAACACAATCGGATTGCCCGCCGTTCCCTGCGCATCGAGCGTGCCATCGACCTGCAGATCGGCCAGCGAACTGGTCGTTTTGATGACTTGGCCCGGACCGATCATCAGCGTATGAGCCGCGTCGATCGTGATGTCACCGGTGATCACGTAGGTCACGTCCGGGTTCGTCCAGGTCAGGTTCTTCACTGATGTGCCCGAGTCAACGCGAAGACCGTTGGTCCCGTTGCCCGTGACCGCGACGCCCGAAATCACGGGGTTGGACGACAAGTCCATGCTGATCGCGGCGGAGTTGTTGTTCTCAAAACTCAGGTCGGTCAACGTCGGGTCGGCATTCAGGATCCGGATCGAATCACCGCTGGAGTGATTGAACCTGCTGTTGGAAATTGTCGCTGTCGCACCGTCAATCAGTAGCTGGTTGGCGGCCCCGTAAAACATCTGAACAAAGTCGATCAAGTTGCCAGTGCCGCTGAGAACGATTCGCCCCCAGGCGCCGTTGAAAGGAGCGGTTCCCGCGATGTCGTTGTTTGTGTCGCCACCCACCGTATCATCCCTGATATGAGTAAACACGATTGGATTGCCCGCCGTGCCTTGCGCATCGATGGTGCCGACCACAAACAGATCCGACAGCGAACTGATAGTCTTAATGACCTGGCCCGGGCCGATCATCAGCGTATGACCCGCGTCGATCGTGGTGTCACCACTGATCACGTAGGTGATGTCCGGATTCGTCCAGTTCAGGTTCTTGGTCGATGTGCCGCTATCGAGTCGGAGCCCGTTGGTAAAGTTATTGGAAGCGGTTACGCCAGTAATGACCGGATTGGACGACAAGTCGATGCTGATCGCGGCGTTATTGTTGTTCTCGAAGATCACCTCGGTCAGCGTTGGATCGGCGTTCTGGATGCGGATCGCATCCCCACTCGAGTTGTTGAACTTGCTGTTGGAAATCGTCGCCGTCGCACCGTCGATCAACAATTGGTTATCGGCTCCATAGTGCATCTCGACGAAGTCCAGCACGTTATCGACGCCGCTGAGGACCACTTGGCCCCAGGCCCCGTTGAAAGGAGCGGTTCCCGCGATGTCGTTGTTTGTGTCACCACCCACCGTATCATCCCTGATGTGAGTAAACACGATTGGATTGCCCACCGTCCCTCGCGCATCGAGCGTGCCGACCACAAACAGATCCGACAGCGAACTGATGGTCTTGATGACCTGGCCTGGGCCGATCAACAGCGTATGAGCCGCGTCGATCGTGGTGTCACCACTGATCACGTAGGTGATGTCCGGATTTGTCCAGTCCAGGTTTTTGGTCGATGTGCCGCTATCGAGTCGTAGCCCGTTGGTAAAGTTGTTGGAAGCGGTTACGCCAGTAATGACCGGATTTGACGACAAGTCGATGCTGATCGCGGCGTTATTGTTGTTCTCGAAGATCACCCCGGTCAGCGTTGGATCGGCGTTCTGGATGCGGATCGCATCCCCACTCGAGTTGTTGAATTTGCTGTTGGAAATCGTCGCCGTCGCACCGTCGATCAACAATTGATTATCGACTCCGTATCGCATCTCGACAAAGTCCATCACGTTGTCGACGCCGCTGAGGACCACTTGGCCCCACGCGCCGTTGAAAGCGCGCCGTTCCCGCGGCGTCGTTGTTTGTATCGCCTCCGATGGTGTCGTCGGCATGGTCGGTGAACACGATCGGGTTGACCGCCGTTCCCTGCACGTCGAGGGTGCCGACCACGAACAGATCGGCCAGTGAGCTGGATGTCTTGATCACCTGGCCCGGGCCGATCGTCAGCGTGTCGGTCTCGCCGATCGTGATGTCCCCCTGGATCACGTACGCGATGTCAGGATTGGTCCAGTTCAAGCTCTCGGTCGACGTCGCGCTGTCCAGTCGCAGCCCGTTGATGACGTTGTTGCTAACCGTCACGCCCGAGATCAGCGGATTGGACGACAGGTCCATGCTGATCGCGGCGTTATTGTTGTTCTCGAAGATCACCCCCGTCAGCGTCGGATCGGCGTTCTGGATGCGGATCGCATCCCCACTCGAGTTGTTGAACTTGCTGTTGGAAATCGTCGCCGTCGCGCCGTCGATCAACAATTGGTCATCGCCTCCATAGTGCATCTCGACGAATTCGAGAACATTATTGGTCCCACTGAGAGCCATCCGACCCCAAGCGCCATTGAAAGGAACCGTTCCTCCGGCGTCGTTGTTCGTGTCGCCTCCGACGGTGTCATCGGCATGGTCGGTGAACACGATCGGGTTGACCGCCGTTCCCTGCGCGTCGAGGGTGCCGACCACGAACAAATCGGTCAGAGAACTAGCGGACTTGATCACTTGGCCGGGGTCGATCGTCAGCGTATGTGCGGCGTCAATCGTGATGTCACCGCCCATCAGGTAGGTGATATCCGGATTCGTCCAATCCAAATTCTTGGTCGATGTGCCGGAGTCAACGCGAAGACCATTTACACCGTTGTTTGCAACAGTCACGACCGAAATGTCGGGATTGGACGAGAGGTCGATGCTGATCGCGGCGTTGCCGTTGTCCTCGTAGACGTTGTTTGTAAGAGTCGGATCCGCATTTTCGATCCGCACGCCGTGGCCAGAAGAGTCGCTTACGGTGCTGTTGGTTAGCGTGAGGCTGCCTCCATCGACGAACAGTTCCTCATTCGAGCCGTAGCGAATGTGAGCGTGATCGATGTTCGCTGTCCCAGTCGAAAGAACATTGATGCGGCCCCAGGCACCGTTGAAGGGAAGTGTTGCATTACCGTCGCCATTGGTGTCGCCACCCACGTCATCGCGAATCGACGTGAAGATGATGTTCTGGCTAGCCGTACCGGCGGCATTGAGAATTCCCTCGACGTGCAGGTCGGTCAGGCTACTGGAGAACTTGACGATCGTACCGGGTTCGATCGTGAGTGTGACGCCCTCCATGACGGTGACGTCGCCGGTCACCTCCTCGACACCGCTCCAGGTTGTGTTCATGTCAATCGGCCCTATGGCCAAGACACGGCGGTCCTCCAACTTTTCCATCAACATCCGGCGCGCTTTGCGGCGCCGACAGTCACTTGTTCGATTCAAGTGGTGACGGTTTCCATCCCGGCTGCAACTCCTCAACAAAATCCCGCTCATCACAAACTCCCCTTCAATGCGTCTATCTCTTGGTGCTGACCGTGCGTCGGTGCACGCGATGCGCTAAAGGTGAGGCGATACGCGCACTGCGCGGATGTACTCCTTGGATTATACGTCGCCCCCGTCGCGAATTGCGAAGCCGCAACTCGCGTGCCAGAAGACTTCAGCGAGTGGAAGCCTCCGCGAACCTGATCAAACGTATATCGCGCAAAGAAAGATGTGGCTAATCATTGACCACTGTCATGCCAGCAGGAACTGCGAGTTACTTGTTCACGCCCTCGTCCGCCTCTTTGACATTCAAATAATACGGTCGATAACTAAAAACGAGCGGGTCGGTTGGATCGACGGTAACCACCACGCCGGCCACGTTGGGCGAGCCGAAGACTTCCAATCTGGTGAACTTCAAGAACGTCTTCTTGTTTTTGTCCTTGAACGGTTTGTCGATGCGATAGTAATGCGTATCGCCGTGGATGCAAACGACTGGCTTGTCGTAGGTTGAGAGGAAATTACTCATCGTGGCTCGAAAGTCTTCGAAGCCATTCTTCTTGCCCGTCTCGAAATCGGGATTGGCGTGAATGATCACGGCGACGGCTGTTGCCTTTGTGTTGACGGCCTCAGCGAAGCTCTCTTGTAGAAATGCCTGGTTGGCTTCGACTCGCAGTTCGTACTCTTCCATGGCAGCCGCATCGGTTTCTCGACGGTTGTTGTTACTTCCCACAACGTGAGCGACGACGAATAAGACGCCACCTTTGGAGAAGCGGTAGTTCTCGACATATCGCGAGTATTTGGGGATGGCACTTTGGAACGTGACTCCCAAATCCTCAAGCCTCAACGTCTTCTTGTCCTTGAAGAACAATGCTCTGACCTGATCGAGTCGTTCAAGTGGATCGGCACCGACTCCGTGGCAGTCGGCCCATTCGTTGTCACCTGGTGTATAGACGACCGGTTTTGGATACGCTTTGAAGAGGTCGCGAATCTTGTTGAAGTTGTCGTCAGAACATGGCTGACTTTGAGCTTTAAAATCCCCCACGTGCATCAAGAACGCAAAGTCTTCGCTTTCGGATTGTTTGAGCAGTTCGCGATATTTGGGATCCTGAACCTCGCTGTAAGGCAGATCTCCTGTGGCGAAAAAACGGAATCCTGATTCCTGTGCCTCACTGATTGTCGCAGACACGGTTAGGGTTAGACCAACGACACCAAACCACAAGCAGCTAGCTTTCATCGGTGAATCCAAATACTCATCAAAGTTGAAGATCGTCGTAGCACATGACCGCCTTCGGGACTAATACTGCTGGACTCGGATAGCATATCGAATTCCCGACAATGGACGTAACCATTCCAAAACCATTGGCGACAGAACGGGACGTTACCACGACGATGAAACAGTTTTGCGGTGGGACAAGACTCAAGAAGGCATGCACTTCCTGGTTCGCGTTGTTCGTTTCCCTCTGCGTGACGCTTTCGTCCCCTGCGTGGATTCCGTTGGTGATGGGAGGAGTCCCGTCGAAGCCGAAACTGCTTGACTCGCCGACGCGAGAATACACCCTTGCGAGTCCTTGGGATCGGATAAATTACTACCGGTCGTCCAGGGACGAATCGTCAATGCACGAAGGATTTCCGACCAACGTTGATCCGGCTGCGTTCCGTACAACAGGTGGTGAGCCGAACGTTCGATCGCTTGTTCGTCCCGCATTCGCTGCGCTTGGTAAAGTGACTTCCCAGAGCGATGTCGCACTCTCGGAGGGCGACCGAACTGCCGCCCGACGCGTGCTGTTGGCCTTAGATTTCTGGGCCAGGTCCGATGCCTTCCGAGGTTCTCCCCGCGAGTATCTCGACATCCTGGAATACGCCACAGACCCTCCGCTTTGCAAGGTTACCGGAGAGCCTTGGAATATTCCGCCGCCCGAACCGGTCCGCTCGTGGTCGGACACTTACGTCCAGCTCGGTCCAAACGGTTATGGAGAGCCATTTTTCCTCGGCAAGGTAGCAACCGGCGTTGCCGTCGCCTTCCTACAGATTCGCAATGCGATCCCCTCTGACTCTGTGGAAGCTGAGCGTATCAAAGTGTGGTTCCGTGGTGATCTGATGAAGTTTCAAAAAGACTTCGCGATCCTTTGTTTACAGACGCGCCAACTGACGGACCATGGGGGACGACCGCTGAGAGACCAGGACATGATGCTCTGGGGCTGGGAAGGTGCGCACAACAAAGTGTTCTGTTCGCTGGCTGCCGTCACAGCGCTTGCGATCGCGGCGGACGACGAAGCGAGCTTTACTTGGGCAGTCGATGCTTTCGACTTCGTCCTGAATCAGATCGAAGACGACGGGACGCATCGGGCAACGTTGCACGAAAAGGGGGACAAAGCGTTGCTCTACCACAACTTCATCGCCGACACGATCGTGCCGTTAGCTCTGCTGGCTGATGCCAACGGTCACCAGTTCCTATCGGATCCAAGGTTGACTCGCTTGATTCGTCGCGTTGTTACGAGTCTTGATGACCCGGCCTATTTCGAGGCTGCGACCGGGTATCGACAGGAGCACGGCCGTTATTCGCTCGGCGGGACAAGCGGGTGGACAGTGATGTACGACGCAGACATTAGCGACCCCGACGTAGCATCCGTCGCCTCGCCGAGCAACCTTGTGTACCCGCTCTATGCAGGCTCCGGTCGACGCTTCGGTGGGCATCCAAAATTCTGGCACCCCGACAAGGTGGCTCCATCCGCAGATTGGATTGGACTTGCCCGTTTGTACGCGTGGGTCGTAAGTCTCACGCTGATTGGTTCACTTCTCTGTGTTGTGAATTGGCTGCGCGGAAGACGGTCCATCGCCATGCTGATGGTATTACCTATTCTTTGGCCACTGGCGCTGCTGTCCTTCATGCTGCAGCCGCGAGCAGGGTCTTGGTGGGAATCGCGTGCAATCTCGAAGGGCGAGCAGACGCGATTGGTAGTCACTTTGACGATGCTGCTAACAACGCTCGTCTCAACCGCAATCGGATTCTTGTGGACGTATCTGTTCCTTCGGATCGTCTGATTCTCGTATTTCGCGACGCGTTCTCTCAGGAACTGATTGGCGCTGAAACTCGAATGTCCGATAAGTAAACGCCGTCCCGTACGCTGGGCTGATGAAACCACGGCCAACTTGATCTCAACCCAGCCCTCGGGGATATTGACGGCCGCGCTCGGTGATCGATTTCCTCCGCAACTCAACGCGTCACTGCGGAATGCTTTCACACGTTCCGCGACCACCGCTAGAAGACCAACGGACTCCAGGACTCAGTTCATGATTCGGTGCCAAAATTTCTGCCTGTTGCTGTTGAGCAGCATGTTGTTCACATCCGGTACGATTCGAGCCGAAGAGCCGCCAACAAGCGATGAAGAGGGCGCCATCCATGTACCAACGCCACCGGACATCGTGGCCAAGATGCTGGAAGTCGCGGAGTTAAACAAGGACGACCTGCTGTACGATTTGGGTTGCGGTGACGGACGCATCGTTGTTGCTGCTGCCTTAAAGCATGGATGTCGAGCGGTGGGGTACGACATTGATGCCAGGAAGGTTCGCCAATCCATTGAGAACGTCAGAAGACACGGGGTCGAAAAATTGGTCCGGATCGAGCAACGGGATATATTCGAGTTGGATCTCCGCGAGGCCACGGTGATCACGCTGTACTTGTTGCCGGAATTGAACGAGCGGCTGATTCCGCAGTTGGAGAAACTCAAGGACGGATCAAGGATCGTGGCCCATGAATTTGCGATTGAAGGCATCCAGCACGACCGCTTGATCACCCTCAAATCGGAAGGAGACGGCGTTCCGCGTGACATCTTTCTCTATACGCTGCCGCTGAAGAAAGAGCGTGTCGAAGCGACGTCGCCGTAGCAGCGGCAAACAACCGACGAATTCCGCACAGACCGAGAGCCGGTACGCTTCGTTCGTAGTGACCCGATTTATCGGGTGTTTGCGGGACAACTTCCATGGTCCGGTCAACTGGGACGCGGCCACACCCTCGCACATTCAATTTTGCGATCGGTCCGGCCGACGCCCTACGTCTCGTCCAGCACTGTGAAAACCGATTGTTTTGCCGCGCCCCTGTTGGGCTCGGGATTGTGCCTGACTTGATAGCCGAACGATTTCCCTGTGGAGGTGGATATGACTTTCGTACTCATATTGATCGGAATTGCGCCTGATAATCGCGCTTTCCGGAGTCACGCTCATGTGCCTGATGATTTGGGAACCAGGCGGCCGGCCTTAGGATGTTCTGGATCTGAGCTGCGGACGAACCCCATTTCAACAACTGGTAGTGCCTGACCTGCCTAACGTCGCCAGAATCAAGCGAAACGCGTCGGTTTCGGAGCGTCCGATCGGCAGGATCAGCCAGAATGCGGAGCAAAAAACGCTCGATTCATCGCGCGGAGGGTAGCAACCTGGCACAGGAAACTGCTGCTCCTCATGCCGATTCACGGCTGAGTCACGTGCAAAACCATCACCAGCTGGGCTTCGGACGAGCTTTCTGGCAAGTCCCATCCTCTGTTTCCGGTTGATTCGCTAGACTCACTGGTCAGCTGGCAGAAGAACGGCTTCTGGCGGCAGAACAACTTTATCGAGGATTTGGACAAATGGCTGAAGGTACGATCAAACGACTCACGGACAAAGGGTTTGGGTTTATCAATACGGGGAGCGAAAAGGATCTGTTTTTTCACTCCTCCAACGTTGAAGGCGTGAGCTACGAAGACCTTCGAGAAGGACAACAAGTGACATTCAACGAAGGACGGGGACCGAAAGGCCCCAGAGCCGAAAACGTCACACCAGTCGGAAACTAAGCGGCACGTTCGTATTCGATCCCTGACGAAGCCCGCCAAAACGGGCAGGGATCGAACAACAGGCTGTCGAAACTGGGCTTCGAGGGCAGATACAAAAGATTGAAGCCGTCAAGCTGCAGCGAAAAACTTAAAATGCAATCGATGTCTCAGCGCATCTCAAGCGTTGACCATCGGTTGCAATATTGTGTTTGATTAACGTCACATTGGAGAACGAATGGTATCTATGCGCGTTCGCGACCGCGAGTCGATTCAGGAGGCGGTCCGCCGGTTCCGCAAACTAGTTGAACGAAGTGGCTTGAAGAGGGAAATGCGGAGTCGGCAGTATTACGAGAAGCCGAGCGAGATCAAACGTCGTGCCCGGCTGCGCGCCGAACGTCGCGCTCTGAGTGCCCGACGTGCATTCAAAGAACGATAGGGTCGCTCACCGTTGGCCGAGAAAGTGTCTTGACTGGACAGCGCCAGTTTTCGCTCAATCGCTCGTCTATCCGATCAATCGGGTCACTACGAACTAAACCAGTTAGCGTGATCCGGCTAAGAATTTTTCGATCGCAGATGGCAGGGGTGATTCAAACATCATCGCTTCGCCTGACATGGGATGCTCAAATCCCAGCGACCTGGCGTGCAGGGCAATCCGCTTGCGTTTCCATCGCGGGTGCGTTGCCATCTGGACGGAGTATCGTGGGTCACCCAACACGGGATGTCCCGCGTCTGCAAAGTGAACGCGAATCTGGTTTCGCTTGCCAGTCTCTAACGTCGCTTCGACCAGCGTCGTGTCGGACATTCGCCGCAGCACACGATAATGGGTGATTGCGGTTTCCGTCTTTCGTGACGGGCGGGCGGCGTAGCGATCAAGATTCTTGCCGGTGGCCAGATCGGATTGAAACGTACCCTCGTCAGAGGAAATCACACCGGCGGTGATGGCCGTATAAATACGCTGTGGTTTTCGCCACTTGAACTGCGCGATCAGACGCTGGGCCATCAATTCCTGTTTGCCGAAGACAAGCAAGCCGCTGACATCACGATCCAAGCGATGGACAAGCCAAGCTTCCCGTTGTCCACGAGAATGGCTGAGATAGACCGACACACGCTCGACAAGCGTATTGGGTTCGTTGTGATCGGTCGGCACCGTTAATGTTCCGGCGGACTTGTCCACAACAATGATGTGATCGTCTTCAAACAGAATGCTGAACGTGCGATCGTCCCAGCGTTTCTTTTTCTCGCGATAGCGCTGTGTCGGATCGAAACGAAGCGACACCAGGTCTCCGGGCGAAACGGTCTTGGCAATCGAGTTGCACGGCAAGCCGTTGATCGAGACGCAGCCCTGATCGATCATGCCACGCACCTGACTGCGTGAGGATTCGGAAAGCTGTCGGACGATCAGGTCCACGCGACCGGCATTGTCTGCATCGACAGCAATCGAAAGTGTCGTCATCGCCATCTCGAACTACTACCCACATTAAAATTGTCCGGAACGCCTGGCGAGACCGGATCAAGAAACCACAAAAGAACTCACACCTGACTGCTATCGATCAAGTCGGTGCGGGTTCAAATACGCACGAAATGAATCGATCGTCTATCCAGATTCTATGAGGTTCGTCGAGCGTACCAAGTCCATAACCTGACAACTTCGGACAAATCAGCAATGGCGGACTTGTTTCGTCAAGTCATTGGCATGGAACGAGTCGGAAAACGCCCGAATTGTGAACATGATCGAAAGGGGACTATCGACCGTCATTCGCGTCGTCCGTTGGCGGATTTTCGACGGCGTCGACCGTCACGATGTTACAAGTCTCGGTTTGGTCGTCGAAATGCAATTCGACTCGACCAGCCTCAGGTTGCTGCAGCACATTTTCGATGCGCGGCTCGACGGACGAATGGTCCGTGCCGTCGCGAGTGACGAACTCCTGGACGACGGCCCGAAGTGTCGTTGGCGATAATTTGGTGTATGGGATACGCATCGAATTAGTTTACGGGATGAACTGAGAATCCGCGCGCTGTCGTACAGGATCGGCTGTGCGCAAACAGGGCTCACAAACGATTGCGGCGTGATTGCCGCTACACGAAGCCGAAAAAATGCTGTTCTTCGCTCCCGCTGGAACGTTCTTCGTTCCCGCTGGAACGTTCTTCGTTCCCGCTGGAATCCCCAGCGGCCCCCGAATCCCCGAGTTCCCGCCAACTTCATGGGGGTCTACAATAGATGACCGCTGCAGGCGGTTTCTTAATCGCTGGAAGTTTGAACTCGACTAAAGGAGCTAGTTATGACTCGCGGAAATCCCGTTACAAGAACGTTGGCCACGATCCTAATCGCCAGCTTTTGCTTGCTGGGCATGAGCAGTTCCGCTGAAGCGGGCTGGGGCCATCACCGTCATTTCGGCCATCACCATCATTTCCACGCTCGGTATAGTTTTGCTTGGCCAAGTTATCGGAGCTACGGTTTTTATAACTATGGCTATGCCAGACATCCGGTTGTGTACCCGGTTTATCAGCGAAGCTATGTTCCTTACTACTATCCGACTCCGTACGTTGGTTTTGGATGCTATGGCTATGGCTACCAGCCGTGGGTCGGTTTCGGCGGATACTTCTCGGCTAATTCCGTTTCTGTGGATCCGTTATCAAGCGTCTACGCACAAACGGATCAGCGATCACCGCGTTACGAAACGGCGACGTCCGAGTTTGCTGATCTTGCGACGCGGGTTGCACCGCTTAGTCAGCGAGCGGCGAGCGGAAATATCGAGTTGAAGCTGAACGTCCCGGAGGACGCTCGGGTCACCATTAACGATCGCCTCACGTCGGTTGAGGGGAGTGAGCGTGCCTATGTTGTTCGCGGTGGGCTGCTCGAAGATCAGTATCCGTTTGTTGTCCGCGCAGAAATCGAGCGTAACGGGCAAACCATCACGGAAACCAAGCAGGTCAATTTGCGCGGCGGTCAAGTTTCATTGCTGACCTTCGATTTGGATGCTGAGTCGACGCAGCTTGCCAGCATCGATGAACCGGTAAACACCACCGTCAGGCTGCGTGTTCCGGAAGCAGCCAAAGTCTATCTGGCTGGCTACGAGATGAAGCAGCAGGGGGAAATTCGAGTCTTTGAAACGACGCAGCTCCGCGCCGGCGAAGAACTGGAGAACTACACCGTACGTGTGACCATGGGTGACGGAGACGCCGAGAGCCGCGAGAAACAGTTGACGCTCGTGGGTGGCCAGACGCAGGAGGTTGAATTTGACTTCACACGGGCCGAGCGGCTTGTTGCACGGTAAAGCCGCTTGAATTCCAGAATTCGCCGGACTTGCCTTTTTCAATAACATTTTCATCAGACCAGGGACGGGCTGAGGAAAATGTTGAGGTATTACGCTGTAAAGAATTCACAGCCTCTTCGTGGGCGCCGCCGTGTCGCGAAGCCATCCGCCTTTGGACCGCGTATTCGCGTGTTCGTTTAATCGGAAAACTGAAGGTCGGTCGATTGGGTTTGGGTTGCTTGCAGCAGTCAACAACGTTAGCAAACTGTGCGACAAAGTCATCGACTATGTCCCAGTCCGTGGACTCAAGATCGTCATGCAAATCGGTTTCGGTGCCTGACTCTTTGAGAATCCATCGCATCAGCTTCTGTTCCAGCGATCGGAATCGCGAGTAGCGAAGCGCTCCGCCAAAGCTCACTTTCGTCGACGGTTTCCAGCGAAGCTCATCAAGGAACTCGTCCGCGAGCCCGCCTGCCTCGACGCGATCTTTGTGGTGCTTACCCGAGCTGACGGAAAAAAAGGCTGTCGGAACCTCGCAAAGGAAGGAGCGGTTCTTTTCGATGCACGATCGGATTACCGAATCGCAATGGCCCTTATGAACTGCTGATCCGAGGACCACCGCGTCATAGGCGTCGAACACGATTCGGTCGGCTGGTTGCTCGACGACGTTGACCAGGTCGTTGGGAATCCCCCGCGCAACAATGCGATCAGAAATGCGTCGCGCGATCCTGTCAGTATGACCTTGGTGAGAGGCGTAAATGATGAGCGTTCGCATCGTTCATGCTCCAGAGGGGATTCGGTTAGTCAATAAATATTGAAAGACGGAACCCCGTTCAAGAGAGAGTACGGTGGAGTCAAGATGACGCGCTAGTGGAACCAACGCATTGCGCGGAATCCTCACGAAGACCTGGCTTAGTGTCTTTCCAGAGGCCCTAACCGGACAAAAGGGCCGCTTATCAAAGGGTCCGCGTCCATCGAACGCGTTCACGTGCAGACCGAACTCGACCCTCCCAGAGGGCATTAAGATTACAATAAGGCTCTCAAGCTTGACTTCAGCGATGACTCCTTTCCGCGCCAATTGACCCCGTCTCGTTTCCACTTGGGGGTCGCCGATCAGTAGGGACCGGTAACCATGGAGACCAATCCGTGTCGACTCATGTTCTTCCAGAAACGCAGAGCCATCCAGAACCGGGACGCAGGGAGCAGCGCAGCGGTCTTCAGGGTGCCGCATCAGGCCGAGGGTGGTCTGGCGCACTGAAGACACGCTGGTGAGCATGGGAAAGATTTTAGAGCTAAAAAAAGTCGCCACTTTTTACGTCGTGAAACACTCTGCGAAGTTGCACTCGTGCTGAAAGTCTTAAGTTCTGTGCGCTTGTTGCCTGACTCGTCAGGCCCGGAGGGCCGAAACACCCTTTGCCGGTGCCGTCAGGCACCGGATTGGATTCCCCTTCACGCGGTTCCCACCAGCGATCGGCGGCGAAGCCGCCGATCGCTGGTGGGAAGGAAGTGAACAAGTGCAATCATCCGGTGGTTTACACCACCGGCATAGGCTGTGCCGACCCTTCGGGCCTGAAAATGCGCCGATGCTTGACTTTTGTATAGCAACGGGGCATGACGGCCACGGCAGCGAATAGTTCGACACTCCCTGCCTAACGATCTTCACAGCAGTATGTGAAACACCAACAGAATCGCAACCGTTTTTTTGACGGGGCTCAACATCCGTGCGCCGGACCAGGCCGAGGGTGGATACTCGTCCTGCTGGCGATCGGTGTGGTCGCGGTGTTGGTCTCCGCTGCCGCATTAGCTCGCGTTTCCAATGTGTCCCAACAGACAGGTCCCCGGCTGACTCACATCGTCACGCGTGGCGAGCTGGTCGTGAAGGTAACCGAACAAGGGACTCTGGAGAGTTCCAAGAACACGGAGATCAAATGCAACGTCCGGGGTGGGTACGGTGGCCGCGGTGGCGAAAGCACGGTCATCTGGGTGATCCCAGCGGGTACGGTCGTAAAGTCAGGTGACGAATTAGTCAGGCTGGATACGAAGGTTATTGAAGAGACCATCAGTCTGGGAAAGACGGATACGAATAACGCGAAGTCCGAACTCGCACGAGCCATGGCGGACGTGGCGAAAGCGCAGCTCGCCGTCGATGCGTACCTGAGTGGTCGCTATCGCTCGCAGCTGAAATCCTTGGAAATGCAGTTGGCAATTGCCAAGCGGAACCTAAACACCTCGCAGACGATTCTTCGCGCAGCTGAAACGTTGTTTAAGCAGGGTAACATTTCGGAGTTAGAACTCGAGGGGAATGGCTACGCGGTCACGCAGGCAAAGTTGGAAGTGAATGTCAAGGAGACCGAGATTGATGTTCTGTCGCGACTTACCAAGGTAATGGAGTTGGAAACACTAGGCGGTCAATTGACCGCAACGACAGCAAGGCTGGAAGGGCGGAAGGCGGGGCTCGCGTTGGAGCAGAGTCGCCTTGATCTTGCCTTGGAGGAACTCGAAAACTGCGTCGTGAAGGCCGAAAAAAGCGGCTTGGTGATTTACCCCTCGACCGCCAAGTGGAAGGACACCCCCGACATCACAGAAGGTGCGAGCGTCCGCAACAATCAAGTCTTGCTGCTCATGCCCGACCTGTCCCAAATGCAAGTCAAAGTCGGAATACACGAATCCATTATCGACCGTTTCAAGCCCGGGCTGGCTGCCAGAGTCACGCTGCCAAACAGGACGCTTGAGACCGAGGTTTCCTCGGTCGCTTCGGTCGCAAGTCCAGCCGGTTGGTGGAGCGGAGACGTAGTGAAATACGACGCGATCATTCGGCTTCCCTCGGAGGATGGGCTCAATCCCGGCATGAGCGCCGAGGTGGAAGTGATCGTGGCTCGGTACGAGGATGTGTTGTCGGTGCCCGTGGCAGCGATAGTCGCGACGGACCAGGGGCACTTCTGTTGGGTTGAAAGCACCTCAGGAGCACAACCACGTTCTTTACAGCTCGGCGACAGCAACGACGAGTTCATCATTGTCGAGTCGGGGTTGACGGAAAACGATGAGGTGGTGCTCAATCCGCTCGTTTCCGTTGAGGAAGCACGCGAAATGGTGGCGCCCACGCTCGTTCACACAATCGTGCGCGGGGATCTGATTGTCTCTTTAACAGAACAAGGGACGCTGGAGAGCTCCAAAAACACGAAAATCAAATGCCGAGTCCGAGGCGCTAGCACCGTCAACTGGGTGATTGAGAGTGGTACGGAGGTGAAGGCGGGAGACGAATTGGTCAGCCTGGAAAACAAGCAAATCCAGGACTTCCTCCATGAACGCACGAAGTATGCTCATCTGTCGAGGGACGCAGCCGTCGGCTTCAGGGCTCATGCCACCAGAGCGGGTCTTGCCATATCGGAGTACCTGGAGGGTAGGTATCGCACGCAGTTGATGACGCTGGAGAAGGACTTAGCAATTGCCGAGGAGCGTCTGCGTACCGCGCAGAGCATGCTCGATCATGCTCAATTGATGCTCCAGCGCGGGTACGTAAGTCAACTCGACGTGGAGCAGAAAGAGTTTGCGGTCAAGGAAGCCAAGTTGGAGGTCGAAATCACTCAGACCGACATCGATGTTCTGAAACGATTCACCAAGGATCAGGAACTGGCAACGCTCAAGGGCGATTGGGAATCGGCGAAGGCGGCGGCCAATGGACACGAGGAAGTTCTTAAGATGGATGAGGCTCGAATCACTCTGGCGAGGAAGGAGATCGAGCGAAGCGTAATCAAGGCCGAGAGGAGTGGCTTAGTGATTTACCCAATGGACGAAGAGTGGAAGGATTCGCCCGACATCGCAGAAGGTGCAACGGTGCATCATGATCAAGTGCTGTTGCTGATGCCGGATCTCTCGAAGATGCAAGTCAAGGTCGGCATTTACGAATCGATGGTTGACCACATCAAGCCGGGGATGACTGCCAGGGTGAGGGTGCCAGGCCGGACGCTCCGCGGCGAAGTTTCCAAGGTGGCTTCGGTTGCACAGCCAGCAGGATGGTGGACCGGCAACATCGTGAAATACGACGCGATCATTCAGCTTCCTGCGGAGGAAGGACTCAAGCCCGGCATGAGCGCCGAGGTCGAAATAATCATGAACCGGCACGAGAATGTGTTGATGATCCCGTTGGCCGCCGTGGTGGAAAATGAGCAGGGATCCTGCTGCTGGGTCGGGACTCCCGATCAGCCACAACGGCGTTCTCTACAATTGGGCGACAGCGACGACACGTTCATCGTCGTCGAGGCGGGGCTGCAGGAAGGGGATCAGGTTTTGCTTCGGCAATGAACGACCGTTTGTTGCTCCCACGCCCTGTCCCAAACGGCTCCGTTTTGTCAAATACGAGATACCATGAATCACAGAGAGCTCAGTTTATCCGTATACTTACTGTTGCGTTTGGTTACCCTTCGCCATCAGCTGCAGTAGAAACATCAATTGGTCTAGTGCTGAAGCTTGAAGGTAATCTTGATTGAAAAGACAGTACGACGGGCACTCCTGCCCGTCGAATCCCGACAAAAGGCAGCCAAGAGTGGCCATCCTACGTTAAACGTCAATTCGCGATCCCAACACTAGCCTGGCTTGCACAGCCTGAAATCGGAAACGTACATGAATGCAACGAGAATTATGGCGATCGCCATCAGCATGTTGATGCTTGCCATCCCCGTCTTTGGCAAGGAGACATCTCCGGACGAGATCCTGAAGCAGGTCGCCGCCACGTACAAAACTATGAAAACGTACAAGTCTGAAGGGACAATCACTTCAGATATCGACACAGACGTGATGAAGATTAAGCAAGTCACATCGTTTTCGATTCTCTTGAAGAAGCCGAATTTGTATCTCATCTCCTGGAACCAGACGGGTGGCGTGATGGTTCAGTCCGGAAACGTATGGAGTGATGGGACACAACCCTATTTGCATATGGGATCGATCAATGCTTACTCCAAGATGACCAGCGACGAGATTGCCTTGAGCGGTGCGACAGGAATCTCCGGTGGGGCTGCCTTCACAATCCCCTCGCTATTTCTACCCGTGTTCCAGGGTCAACTCACTCCGTTTTCCCGGTTGAAAGACTTACAGATTGAAAACACGGAAACCGTCGAAGGCGAAGATTGCTATGTCATCAGTGGATCATCAGCGATCTCGAAGAAGGAGATCTTGTGGATCTCAAAAGAGAGCCATCTGATTAGGAAATACAGTCGATCCCTGGAGACGCCTGGAGGAGACGCAGCAATCCCCGAAATGACCGATGAACAACTGGAGGCAGGCATCAAAAGTCTCGGTCAAGAGGTGACCGAAGAAACAAAGAAGAACATGAGAGAGATGATGGAGAAATCCAGATCGATGATCAAGACAATGAAGATGAAAGGTACATCTACGGAATTGCATGCGACGGTCTCATCGCCTGAATTGAACGAGACCGACTTCCAGTTTTCTCCGCCAGCAGGCGCCGTACTGAAGGAGTCCCTGTTTGGTGGAACGCTCGGCGGCAACAGAGAATGAGACTCTAATTAGACGGCGATAGTTGATAGAGTGGCAGCAGTTTGCCTTGAGTATAAGACCTATACTTGCTTGATATCGCCGCGTCTTCATCGGCGACCTGCTGATTCCCTAGCGCCGAGTTTGCCTCAGCTCGAAGCCGATAGGCCTCCGACAAATTGAACACTGTGTTGTGGGTCCCGGTGTTCACCCTGGCTTGCTCCACGCGCTGGTTCTGGATGAACCCGCGGTAAAAAATAATTGCCTGACTCAATGACGCTGCCGCGTCCTGGGGCTTTCCCGCACGTAGCAAAGCCTCGCCTCTCAGCTTCCAACCGATGGCCATGGACGGATACCGGGTGGTTGCCAGCCGCGTTTCAAAAACGGCGTCTTCATGCCGACCCTCGTCCAATGCTTGACGTCCTCGGTCGACGGCTTGGTAGGCGGTGTAAACGTAACTCGCACGTACAATCATCCAGGTCGAAAGCACCATTCCGGCGCACGCCAGCAAGATCGCTGTCACCGCGAGTACGCGTCCCTTGACTCTGGGACTGCTTTTGATTTCGTTAAACGCCCGCCGTGTAAAAAGCAGTGTTGGAATTGCGGCCAGCAGATTTAGCATCGGTGTCAGCGATGCAAACGCCAAAGCTGCAACAGCCTTTCCGCTCGTGTATTGCGTGCGTCGCGCCATCGCAAACCTTGGACGACTGCTAACCAGAGCCCCAGAATCATGGTCGGGAGTCCAAGGAAGAACGGCGAACTCAGCACGCTGAATGTGACCAGGCCATAAACGAATTCGGTGGTGGTACTCAATCCACCAAACGCCCACTGCATGGCCATGTAGGTGACCCATACAAAGAATCCGCCAACGAAGCTCATCATGAATCCGACCCCAATCAATCCCAGCCCGCCAATCACCAATGCCGGGTTGCTGGCGATCGACAATTGATCCGGGGCAGTCATCGATGACAAGCATTTGTCAAGCTCGATTGCCACGTCTTCGGCGCTACCATAGCGTCGCTCAACATCGGCAGACAAACAGATGCAACAGATGCGATCCAACGCTGGCAAGGTATCCCGATTCAGCTGCCGCGGCGGGCGTGGCCGACGATGCAAAATCTCATCGAACAGTTCATCGACCGTAGCGCCGGAGAATGGCAGCTTTCCGGTAAGCATCTCGTACAACACGACCCCCAGGCTCCAGATATCGGTGCGGCCGTCCAACCGATGCGTTTCACCGCGGACTTGTTCCGGCGCCATGTAGGCGGGCGTTCCCGCAAGTTCACCGACGCGCATCCGCTGCGAGTCTTCGTGAATAGCGAGCCCGAAATCGGCAACTCGCGCCCTGCCCTCTTGATCAATCAAGATGTTGCCAGGCTTCAAATCACGATGGACAAATCCGCGACGATGCGCGTATCCGAGGGCCTGTGCAACCTGCACCAGAATCTCGATGCCGTCCGCCAGCTTGATGCTGTTGGTTGTCAGCCTGCCAGCAAGCGAATCTCCATCCACGTACTCCATGACAGCAAACAGGGATCCATCGGAACTTTCAGCCACATCGTAAAGCGTCACAATCGAAGGGTGGTTCAATCTGGCTGTCGATCTTGCTTCTTGCAGAAAGTTCTTTGCCTGCTTATCCGTCGAGAATTTTCGCTTGTGCAACGACTTGATGGCGACCTGGCGACCTAACTGCGAATCGTGGGCCAGATAGACCGTGCCGAATCCACCCTTCCCCAACAAGCGGATGATCTCGTAGCGTCCAAAACTTTCACTGGGTATCGCGCCGGGCGGGTTGGTTGCGGGACCAGGACGCGGCGGTGCACTCGGCACGCGGGTCGGACTCGGCGGCGTTGCCTGTTCCTGGCTGTCGATGACGGTATCGAATTCGCCAGCACCGGTGGCCGACTGAACCTGCGTGGCACTCAGTTCCGGATAAGCAGCGATCAACTCTTGAACTTGTTGCTGCGATCCGTATTCATTTCGGTAAGCAAGTTCGCGATCAAGCAACTCCAATCGCGCGATCCGATCGTTCGCAACCAGCGGTGCGCTCCGCAAATAGGATTCAATGTCAGTTGCAATCGCTGCATCCCAGCGATAATGCATGTCAACCAACAGTATCTCGAGTTGACTTTGGCTGGACTCACAGCCAATTAGCAGTGCTGAGAGATCAGGTGGCGTGGAAGACGTCCGCCAAGCCTCGACGACTTGGTCAGTAAGATTCGCATCGGAAGTGGATTTCAGCGGCTCAGCCATCGCGAGTCTTTTTCACGTTCTCCACCCGCCCACGCTCAACCAATTGCCGGTCAAATCAGAGACGTGAGTCATTCACTCGCGTGCATTTCAAGAATCCTTTCGCATGCATCGAACTGCTTACTCAAGGTTGCAATCCGTGCGACCTCTTCTTGTTCTAGGTTGCGTCCTTCGGTTTCGGCCTTGATGCCGATTTTTTCGATCTCATCAAGGATTGCCGAGACCTTTTCATTGGCGGCTTCAATGGATAGTTGGGACATCGGTCTTGATCCTCATGCGCTGAATGAATCCGACCCCCCCAAAAAGGGCGTGGAGAAATCGCGCGCTGAAGCGGGTCGGTGCTGTTAACAGACTTAGGCTGGATAACACTCGTTTTTGAGTGAAACCAATCAGCACCTACGAGCATTCGCGGGTCTCGTGAGGGGCTGCCGCAACGTGAATTGGACCGCGATGTGCTGAGCAATGATATCCCGGACCCGCTCACGTGCGACTTGATCATGTCGCACCATTTCCATGATCTGAAATTGAAGCCGTGATGTCAACAAAAAGTTTTTCTTGACCCGTATGCGAATCTGCGGTAAACTTCCGACAGCAGCTGCTGTTTCCTTGTAGTTCTACCTCTTATTGCGAGGTTGCCTATGCAAGAACCACCATACATATTTGTGAGGGTACCC
>CAWBCX010000061.1:0-23737 GCA_963787265.1 uncultured Alphaproteobacteria bacterium
ATCGGGCTGGATGCCGAGGGTGCGGACGAGATCGTCGGGATCTTTGACGAAATGGGCGGTGCAGTCGAAGTTGGTAAGGAGCCATTTGTGCGGGTTGAAGACGAAGCTGTCGGCGAAGTCGATACCATCGATCGAGGTGACGGTATTCTTCACAGATCAGGGCGCTGCCGGCCCAGGCGGCATCCACGTGCATGTAGAGATCGTGGCGGCGTGCCACCTCGCCCAGGGCTCGAAGATCGTCCATCGCGCCGATGCTGGTGCTGCCGATGGTGGCTATCAAAACGGCTGGGCAGCGGCCGGCTGCCAAGTCGGCTTGGATCGCCGCTTCCAGCGCGTCGGGATCGCAGCCACCGGCTGCACGGTTGGCTTGGATCGGCGCTTGGGCCGGCGCAGGCGCCGAACTTACCGCCGTCGCGCGCCGCGACCTTCACCAGGTTGGTCTGGCCAATACCGGCGATCCAGACGGCTTTGTCGATCGAGGAGTGGGCCTGGGCGGAGCAGTAGACGCGGACCGGCGGATGGGCGGCGAGGCCGTCCTGGTTGCCTTTGAAGCCGAGGGCGCGCTCGCGTCCGGTGAGGATGGCGGCCAGCGTCGCCGAGGAGGCGCTGTCCTGTATCACACCTCGAAAACTCTCTGGCAAGGCCAGCATCTGGCGCAGCCAGCCGAGGACGTGGGTTTCGAGTTCGGTGGCGGCGGGCGAGGTTTGCCAGAGCATGCACTGAGCGGCCATGGTGGCGGTCAGGTACTCGGCGATCACCGAGGGCGGGCTCGAGTTCGCCGGAAAATACGCAAAAAAACGGGGATGCTGCCAATGGGTCATGCCGGGCATCAAGATGGTGTCGACGTCCTTGAAGATGTCGGCCATCGCCTCGCCTTGCTCGGGCGGGCTCTTCGGCAACTGGGCCGCGATCTCGCCAGGGGCGGTCTGCGCGCGCACGGGCTTGTCCGCCACCGTCTCCAAATAATCCGCCGACCAGTCGGCAGCGCGATGCGCCCAAGCTCGAAACTCTCCCGATCCATGTCACCATGCTCCTCTAAAGTCTAACGGGCGCCCGCGGCGCAGGGTATCTTAGGGCGGTCCTGCATGTTAGGGGTTCGTTATCATCAATCATCCGGTTGCTCGTCAACGCTTGGGGGAGCAAAGTCGACGCCGGGAGGGCTGGCTATGCAACCTTCGACCGATCGACATGCCAAGGCATCGGCAGACAAGACAGCGGCCCAGAAGCGACCGGATAGCTTCGACAGCTTGAAGCAGACCATCACCGAGCATTATGACGGCCTGAGCCGGCGTCTGCGGGAGGTGGGCGAGTATGCGCTGGCGAACCCGGATGAGATGGCGCTCGAGACCATCGCGGTCATTGCCGCGCGCGCCGGCGTGCCGCCGTCCAGCCTGATCCGCTTCTCCAAGGCCCTAGGTTTTGAAGGCTTTACCGAGATGCAGCGCCTGTTCCGGGCGAGGCTCGTTGCCCACGCGCCGACCTATGGCGAGCGCATCAAGCGGTTGCGCGACCAGCAGGACCGGGACAGCGGGACGATGACATCGTCGATGCTGGACGGTTTTTCGACGGCAGGGATCGAGGGGCTGGAACGGCTTCGGCAAGATCTGCCGCAGGAGCGCTTGCAGCAGGCGATCGAGCGTCCTGGCCCGCGCCGCCCGGATCCATGTCGTCGGCCAGCGCCGGGCCTTTCCGGTCGCCTGTTACGTGAACTATCTGCTCGCCGAGCTTGGCTGCCGGGCCGACCTCCTGGATGGTGCCGGCGGCATGCTCGCCCAGCAGAGCCGTTTTCTCGAGAGGAGCGGCACGCTTTTGGCGGTGAGTTTTCGTCCCTATGCGCCGGAGGTGGTGGCCCTGGCCGAACGGTGCCATGACGAGGGCGTGCCGGTCATCGCCATCACCGACGGCCCGCTCAGCCCCCTTGCGCGCCTGACCGAGGTGAGCCTGGAGGTGGTGGAGAGCGAGGTGCAGGGCTTTCGCCCGCTGAGTGCCGCCATGTGTCTTTCGCTGGTCCTTGCGGTCTCGCTCGGCCATCATCTCGCGATCAAGGCGCGCTGAGCGCTAACGCTGCTTTTTTCCGACGAGCGAAAATTGACCATTTGAAGTCAGCAGGTTAAGCCTCGCCCGAGGAAAATCACATGGTGTGGTCACAGCACTCCAAAAGGTGCCTCGATACCCTAAAAGGTGCTTCGATCGGGCTCGCCGCGGTTCATCATCAAAGGGCCGTTCAGATCGTCGCGCCAACAGGGGATGATCCTGGCCATGAGGTACGGGTCCAGGAGGTTTTGTGCCTCATCCCTCGTCGCGAATCGATAATCGACGATTTCGATGCCGTCGCATCGGATCGACGCCTGCTGATCTCTGGACAGGATGTCCGCCTTCGAACAGGAAATGGAGGCTGTCGTCATAGTGATCGTCGGTCGATCGCCAATCGACCGCGACCAGGCGAAGCTGGTCGATGCACAAGCTGACTTCTTCCGCCGTCTCGCGCCGCGCGGCCAGCCAGGGAGGTTCGTTGTTTTCGACGATGCCGCCCGGAATAAGCCAGTCATGCCGGTAGCTGGGCTTCACCAAGAGAAGCCGGCCGGCCTCGTCGAACAGCATCACGGTGGCTGCCATCCGCTTTTTCGGCAACTGCTTGTGCGCCCATCGGTTCAGCACGCGATGCCGAAAGATGATGGACGCCAGGGCCATCTTGGTTCGTGTCGTCCAGCTCATCAATTTTGACCGTAATGCCCTTTCGTGCCGGCTCGGTTCGAGGTTCCGGACCCCGACGACGTCGTCCGGCATCAGGCCATCATGGCTTGACGGGACCGGCTTGGCCAGGTTGATCGACCGCGCGGAAGCTATTGCATCCCGTACAAAATCAGACCTGGCCGATCCGGCTCCGAGGCCGTCATCATGTAAGCCGGCCAAGGTTAAACTCGGGTTAAAGCCGATTGGCTGGGGCATTTTAGTCCAGGCGATCCCGAGAAATGGCCCGCCCGCCGGAAAAGAGGGGCCGGGCAGGGATGGTCGGGTCTCATGGATCGGAGCGCAAGTTCTGCCGGGACCTGGCTAACATGGTGAACCTTGCCGTACGGCCAACGGAATCTCTTGTTGTGGACGCACCACTAGAGCCTGTTCCGATCATATGGAGCCAGCACGCATCCCGCCCGACCCCCCCACAGGGCACCCCCGTATTGGGTGGTCGGGCGGGGGTGCGGGCCGGAGCCGACGTCGTCTGGTCAGAAAACGCACTAGCCGCCGCCTGCCACGATCGCCGATCCGTCGGGCTTTTGAGCCTGAAGATAACGGCCGCAGGTTTCGGGCGTGATCAGCAGGCCGTCATTGCAAGCCCGAAGGGCGACCACGGCGCTGATCGGGGCCAGCACGAAACCACGTTCGGCCAGCCTCGGCAGCCAGCCCTTGAGCGCTTCGATGGTTGCCGAATGGGGATGACCGATGGCGACGGCGCTTCCGGTCTGGCGGGCGACGCGTTCGACCAGGCTCATCTGCCTTCGAATCTTGTCGATGTCGATCACATGGTCCAAGAAGATATCGCGGTTGGTGTTGGGCACACCGTTCCTGCTCGCCATCTCGCCGGCGACCGATCGTGGGCTGGTCTTCGAATCGAGGAACAGGACGTCGCGCTCGCGCAACTCCCGCATGACCAGATCCATGCGCCCGCGGTCGGCGGTCAGGCGTGATCCCATGTGATTGTTGACGCCGACATAGCCTTTGATGCGATTGAGGTTGAGCGCGAGGCGCTCGACGAACTCGTCGTGATCGAGGCTGGTGATCAGGGCGTTGGGACCGGGCGAGTCGGAACCGTAGGGTTCCATGGGCAAATGGACCATCAGTTCATGACCGGCGAGGCGGGCAGCGTCGGTTTGCGCTTCGATATCGCCGGCATAGGGCAGGAAGGCCATCGTCAGGGGACCGGGCAACTCGTTGAGCGCCTTGGTGTTGGTGCGGTTCACGCCAAGATCATCGATCACCACCGCGATCACCGGTCGATCATCGAGCAAACTTGCCGCGACGGCATTCTTCAACCAGCTCGGCGCATCGTCTCTCGGGCGTTGGCGCACATGGGCAGAAGCGCTGCTTTCGATATCGAAGCCCTCCGAGCTTGGTGCCGGAGCGGCCAGGAATTGTCCTGGAGCTGCATCCAGAGCTTCGGTCGAGACGACGGCCACCTCGATCTTGTTCGCCGGCTCATCGGGATCGGTCGACGGCTCATCGGCCTTCCGAACGCTTGAGGTCCGGTGATCATCACCCAAGGCGCCGACAACGTCATTCAGGGCGGCAATGGCGCGATCTTCGGCCCCTTGGCCAGCAACCTTGCCCGGCCGCCTCTCTGCGAGCGTCGCCCCCTTGGCCTTTGGCGCGGCCTGCGCGCTTGACCGTTCCGGCTCATAGACCAGACGATCGGCAAATTCCGAAGGTTTCGCCAGAACACGGCGCTTTTGCACCGGCTCTGCCGCCTCGCTCGCCATCTCCCGGCGATCGGCATCCGTTTCGGCTGGAACCGTTTCGGCCGGTGCCTCGGCTTGTCTGGCGGCGGCCTCCTCGGCCCGCCGACGCTCGGCCTCCATCAACTGCTGCTGCCAGGCCACTTTCTGATCGAGCTTGGGCGTGCCGCCGTCCGGCCAGAGAAGCCAAATGACCAGCACCAGCGCAACCGCGCCCAGAACACCCTCGGCGGCATTGAAGCGCGCCGGAGAAAAAAACTGCCGAAGCCCTTTAGACACTCAGCCCCACTTCTCTGTTGTCTTCCACATCGAGAGCCACCCTCGACGGCATTCTTGATCAGACCGGTGGTCAGACCGATGTCCAAAGCGTTGCATTTCTAGCACAGAAATTGACCTCCGTGATTATTGCAAATTCGGCAAAATTTTCAAGTTCCTAAACTGCCGGAGCGCCTTGAAGACATACGTAAATGCCGCTTAATTCGTCGAGATAAAGTACAACGGTAATCTTTATCATGAACAATAACCGATTGATTGTGCGCCAAAAGACACATCTGTTGATACTACACCACAATCCGGATGATCTTTCCGTTAACAGGGCGAATATTGTTCTCTGACAAGTTGCGTTCGGCGCCGGCAACGATCAATGGGTCATTTCTCCAACGCTTCGATCAATCAAGCCTTGACGGCACCTGATCCTGCGGCTTTCCTCATCCGCTGAAGGTGCTGGATCATGTCGGTTACCGGACGGTTTGAGGACAACGACCTTGATACTTCTTTTGGATAACTACGATAGCTTCACGTATAATTTGTACCATTATCTGGGCGAATTGGGCGCTGATGTCGTGGTTCGGCGTCACGATCAGCTCGCCGTCGGCGACGCCATGGGCCTTCACCCCGATGCCATCGTGATTTCGCCCGGTCCATGCGATCCGGACAAGGCCGGCATCTCCCTTGATCTGGTGCGCGCGGCTGCGGGCCTTTGCCCGATCCTCGGCGTTTGCCTTGGTCATCAGACGATCGCCCAGGCCTTTGGCGGGCGGATCGTGCGCGCGCCAAACCTGATGCATGGCAAAGTGAGCGCTGTCCACCACGAAGGGGGCAAGCTCTTCAGCGACATCCCCTCACCCTTTACCGCGACCCGCTATCATTCGTTGATCGCCGAGGAGGAGAGCCTGCCGGATTGCCTTTCGGTCACCGCACGAACCGAAGACGGCATCATCATGGCGCTCAGCCATCGCAGAGTTCCCGATCCATGGCGTTCAGTTTCACCCGGAGAGCATCGAGACCAAGCAGGGGCACCGATTGCTGCAGAATTTTCTCGACTATCCTGCCTGTCGGGTCGCCGCGCATGAGCGCCGATCTCACCGATATCAAGTCGATGATCGCGATCGCAGCGAGGCGGTCAGCCTCTCGATCTCGATCAGGCGCGAGGCGGCGTTCGACATCATGATGTCGGGCGATGCAACGCCGTCGCAGATGGGCGGTTTCCTGATGGCACTTCGGGTCCGCGGCGAGACCGTCGAGGAGATCACCGGCGGCGCCATGGCGATGCGCGCCAAGATGGTCACGATCAAGGCACCCGATCATGCGATCGACACCTGCGGCACCGGCGGCGATGCGTCCGGCACGTACAATATTTCGACGGCCGCCAGTCTTGTCGTCGCGGCTGCGGGGTGACGGTCGCCAAGCACGGCAATCGAGCCCTTTCCTCAAAGGCGGGATTCGCCGACGTGCTGACGGCCCTGGGCGTGAATATCGACACGCTCGCCCGAGAATCGTCGAGACGTCGATCGACGAGGTCGGGATCGGCTTCATGATGGCGCCAAAGCACCACGGCGCGATGCGCCATGTCGCCGGCACGCGCGTCGAACTCGGCACGCGCACCATTTTCAACCTGCTCGGCCCCCTGTCCAATCCGGCCGGCACCAAGCGGCAATTGATCGGGGTTTTCGCCAGGGAATGGGTCGAGCCGCTCGCCCACGTGCTGAAACAGCTCGGATCAAACCGGGCCTGGGTGGTCCACGGCGCCGATGGTCTGGACGAGATCACGACGACTGCTTCGACCTACGTTGCCGAACTTCGGGACGGCGAGGTGACCACCTTCGAGATCTCGCCCGAAGTCGCAGGGCTGCCGTTCGCCGATCCGGGAGCGCTCAAAGGCGGCGATGCCGATCACAATGCGACAGCGCTTTTGGGCGTGCTCGAGGGCCGCAAGAGCGCTTTTCGTGATATCGTCCTGTTGAACGCTGCGGCCGCCTTGATTGTTGCCGGACGTGCGGATGATCTAAGATCCGGGGTCGATCTCGCTGCTGAAGCGATCAGCAACGGTGCTGCAACGTCAACATTGGAGCGTCTGATCACCGTGACCAATCAACGCTAGGGACCAAGTTTTGTCAGATGTTCTAGCCAAGATCTGCAATATCAAGCGTGTCGATGTCGAACAGCGCAAGGTGGCGGCGCCACTTGCCGGACTTGAGGCCAGGGCGGCGGATGCGCCAGCGCCTCGCGGGTTCATCAAGGCGATCGATGCCACGATCGCAGCGGGCCGCCTCGCGCTGATCGCCGAGATCAAGAAGGCCTCGCCCTCCAAAGGCCTGATCCGCGCGGACTTCGACCCGCCAAGCCTGGCCAGAGGCCTACGAGGCCGGCGGCGCCACCTGCCTCTCCATCCTGACCGAAGAACCCCATTTCCAAGGCTCGGACGCTTTCTTAAGTCAAGCCCGTGGCGCCGCCACCCTACCTTGTCTTGCGCAAGGATTTCATGCTCGATCCCTACCAGGTGGTCGAGGCGAAGGTGATCGGCGCCGACTGCATTCTTCTGATCATGGCAGCGCTCAGCGATGCACGAGGCCAGGGAATTGGCCGGCTTGCCCGGGACCTCGGCCTCGATGTGCTGGTGGAGGTGCATGACGAGGCCGAGCTCGATCGGGCGCTGATGCTGGAGGCAAGGCTGATCGGCATCAACAACCGCAATCTGAAGACCTTGCAGGTCGATCTGAAGACGACCGAGACCCTGGCCCCGCGGGTTCCCGACGATCGCCTCCTGGTCGCGGAGAGCGGCCTCTACGAGCATCAGGACTCTGCTGCGCATGGCCGCGATCGGGGCGCGCTGCTTTCTGGTGGGGGAAGCGCTGATGCGCAAGACCGATGTCGAGGCGGCAACGCGACAGCTTCTCGGGATCGAGGCGGCATTGCACGTTCCCGGCGTCCCGGCGGCATGAGCGAGCTGACCCATTTCGACGGCGACGGCAATGCCGTCATGGTGGATGTCGGCGCGAAGGAGGTGACCGAGCGGGTCGCCATCGCCTCCGGCAAGGTGCTGATGGAGACGAGCAACGCTCGATCTGATCCGCGAACGCGGCCTGAAGAAGGGCGACGTGCTGAGCGTCGCTCAACTGGCCGGGATCATGGGCGCCAAGCACACCCCCGATCTGATCCCGCTCTGCCACCCGCTCTCCCTCTCCTCGGTCAAGGTCGAGCTGTCAGGCCGAGGACCAGCCGGCGGCGGTCGTGATCAACGCCACCTGCCGCCTTCGAAGGCCGAACCGGCGTCGAGATGGAAGCGCTGACCGCGGTCAGCATCGCCGCGCTTACCGTCTACGACATGTGCAAGGCGGTCGATCGCTGCCATGCGGATCACGGAGATCCGCCTGCGCCACAAAGCCGGCGGCAAGTCCGGCACGTACGAGGCGGACTGATGATTTCGGTCGAGGAGGCGCTCACGAGGATCACCGAAGCGTTCGATCCGCTACCGTCGGAATGGATCGCCCTTGCCAATGCACGCGGCCGCGTGCTCGCCAAGGATTTGATCGCGGAGCGTGATCAGCCCCATCAGGCGATCTCGGCGATGGACGGCTACGCGGTCCGAGCGGCCGATCTCGCCAGCGGCGAGGCCACCTTGACCATGGTGGGCACTGCGCCTGCGGGCGGGCGTTATCGAAGGCCAGTCGAGCCAGGCCAGACCGTGCGCATCTTCACCGGAGGGCCCCTGCCGGCCGGCGCCGATGCGGTGGCGCTGCAGGAGAACGCCGCGGCCGACGGGCGATCGGATCCATCTCAAGGGCAAGATCGAGCCTGGGACCTTCGTTCGTCCCGCCGGCCTCGACGTCAGGAAGGGCGAGGTCACGCTCGCCGCCGGCAAGGCGCTGACGGCGCGCGATCTCGGCCTCGCTGCCGTCCTCAACAAGGTCTGGCTGCCGGTCAGGCGCCGGCCCCGGATCGCGCTGCTTGCCACCGGTGACGAACTGGTGCGGCCGGGCGAGATGGTCGGGCCTGATCGCATCGTGACCTCGAACAGCATCACGCTTGCCGCCATGGTCGAAGCCTGGGGCGGGACGGCCATCGATCTCGGCATCATCGCCGATGAGCGCGATGCCTTTACCGGTATGCTGCGCGATCTGGTCGACGTCGATCTGATCGTCACCCTCGGCGGGGCATCGGTGGGCGAGCGCGATCTGGTACGTCAGTCGCTGGGTGATGAAGGCTTGACACTGGACTTCTGGAAGATCGCGATGCGCCCGGGCAAACCGCTGATGTTCGGTCGAATCAACGGCATTCCGCTGCTTGGATTGCCTGGAAACCCTGTCTCGTCAGGTGTTTGTGCTGTTCTTTTCGTCCGCGCGATCATGAATTGCCTGCAAGATCTTGATCCCAACCCACCGGAAATTCCAGCGGTGCTTGGTGACAGCTTGAACGCGAATGACCAACGTCAAGAATACCTGCGCGCTACAACCAAATGGCGTGATGACGGCCTGCTCGAAGTCACGCCAGCCGCACGTCAGGATAGTGCCATGTTTGCCCTGTTCGCGCGTGCCGATTGTCTCATAAAACGGCGGCCTTTCGCGGAAAAAGCGGTGAAAGGCGACCCCGTCACCGTCATCCCGCTGACACCGGCGCCGGTGGGTATATAAATTTTCCCTTAATATCCACCGAGTTTTCCACAGGCGCGTCGCCGCAACACCTGTGATCAAAACACTTTTAGCCCAGTTGGATTTCGGCTCATGTTTCTATACGCTTTGCCGACTGTAATCATTGACGAAAAATGAGAACTTAAGTAGAACATCCGTAGTTAGCGCGAATTCGGTACGCTGAGAAGAAAAAGGGGGACATGGGGGTGCTCACACAGCGTCAGCATCAACTGCTCAAATTCATCCAAGACTATCTGGATCAGCACGGTGTGCCGCCATCTTTTGAAGAGATGCGTAGTGCGCTCAAGCTCAAATCGAAATCGGGTATCCACCGATTGATCACAGGTCTTGAAGAGCGGGGTTATATACGCCGTCTCGCCTATCGGGCGAGGGCGTTGGAAGTGGTTCGGCTGCCCGAAAGCCTGCAGCGGGTCGCAGGTGGTGGTGATGTCGTCGACGCCGGTTCGGCCGTTGACCCGACCAATGTCGTGCACGGCAGGTTTGGGCTGAGACCCTGCGGACCGGCCAATGGCGAAGGTCAGCATGTCATCCTGCCCCTCTTCGGCCGGATCGCCGCCGGTACGCCGATCACCGCGTTCAGGGACAGCAACACGCAGATCGAGGTGCCGCCCCACATGGTGCAAAGCGGCGATCACTATGCACTCGAAGTGGTTGGCGACAGCATGGTCGACGCGGGCATCCATGATGGCGATGTGGTTGTGATCCAGCGCGCCGATACCGCCGAGAACGGCGAGATCGTGGTGGCGCTGATCGATGACGAGGAGGTCACGCTGAAAAGGCTGCGGCGCAAGGGGGCGACGGTGGCGCTCGAAGCGGCCAATCCCGATTATGAGACCCGGATTTTCGGTCCCAATCGCGTGAAGGTTCAGGGTCGCCTGGTCAGTCTCATGCGGACGTACAGCAGCTAGAGCATGTTCCGGTCATACGGAGCCGACGTCGTTGGACCGAAAAAAGCTCCAGACCACCTGCCCGACACGACCTTGGCGAAGGCGGTGACCACTGCTTGTCTGTTGTCAGGAACTGTGACCAGGAACGAGGCAGCCAAAGAAAAAGAAAATCCAGCGATCCGGACCGACGTGAACGGAGAGCCGATCCGGATCGCCGGGCTCTAGCGCATGACGAATGTCTCGCTTTTCCATGGCCTGGTAAGCGTTCGGACGACGATCCCCAGAAGCAAGAGTACGAGACTGACGATGACCGTTAATAGCGCCACCGTTGTTACTGTGCCGGCCTCGAGACGGATGACTCCGTCCTCGACGCCGAACAATGCATAGAAGAGAACCCACAATGCCAGGATACATATGAACGTCGTTAAAATGAGGAACGACGGTCTCCCCAACATACGGCACCCCTTTCTTCTCAACGTGACTGCGAGTAGAGCCTTTTTTTATCTCTTCAGACTATAGAAAAAATTCCATGAAGACAATCGAAGGTTCTAAAATCTTAGTCTTGACAACCGCAGATTTCCTCACTTTTTCGCCTTTTTTATTGTGTTTGTTCAGTAATGCCGATGTAATTATTCTCGTATTTGGATAGATGAAGGGGTTGCATGAACGTATTGGACTTCCTAGTTGAAGGTTCTACTCAGATTTGTTGGATCAACCGGCAATGATACTTTTCGACCTTCACTGTTCAAAAGGTCACGGATTCGAAGCTTGGTTCCGTGACGGCAAAAGCTACGAGCGTCTGGCCGAGGCCGGCGAGATCAGTTGCGCGATCTGCGGCGACAACAGGGTCGAAAAGGCGCTGATGGCGCCGAACGTGCGGACCACGAAAGCAGCAGCCCCCCGTCTGATCGAAACCCGGGCCAATGAGACCAAGGAAGCACCGGCATCGACCTCCGACGGTGAGCGCGGTGATCATCTAGGAGAGCCCGCCTCTCCTCCCGTCCTCCAGGCAAAGACCGCGATGGCGCCGGCTCAGCAGCAAAGCGTCTTGCCCGAGAAGGTGGTCGAGGTGATGAAGATGCTGCGCCAGGCACAGACGTTCATCGAGAAGAACTTCGACCCGGTCGGCAGGAACTTCGCCGAAGAAGCGCGAAAAATCCATTATGGCGAGGCGGAAAAACGCAACATCTACGGCGAAGCGACCAAAGATGAAGCGGAAGCCCTCGCCGACGAAGGCATCGAGGTCAACCAGATGCCCTGGCTCCCCTCCCGCGACAGCTAAATCAGTCCTGCCAGGACTTGGCTGACGTTATCGCTGTTCTGCCTGGTGAGGCTTGTGTTCCGATTCCGCCGGGACTGCTGACATCAAGCAAGTCAAGCCCGTCCTGCCAGGACATCAGTCGAAGCGCTTGGTGAGGGCATTGTCGCCGCTCGGCCAGACGCCTTTTTGCACCATCGTTTGGCCTTCGAACACCAAGAAGCTGTTGCGGCCATAATGGGGGAGCGGGCGCATGAGGGCGGCGAGCGCTTCATCATCGGCGGCTTCCACCACCAGAACCGGGGGCGCATCGTCGCGTTTCGTGACCCAGCTCCTGGCGGTCCCACGATCCTTCAGCGCTTCCGGGATCGGCTCGACGCCGATCTTGGACAAGGCGGCGCCAACGTCCTTGGCAAGGCCGATCAGCATCACCGGCGATTGGGCAATCGAGGCATCGTCGAGCGCGACCTGACGAACGCCGCCACTCAGGGTTCGCCCCGCCAATTCCTTGGCGATCGCCTCGGCGTCCTGACGACCGTTGGTCGCAACGACCGTCAGCGCCTCCTGATCAAACGTGACGTCTCTCAGGATCGGCGGCGCCTCATCGGCGGCGAGATGGCGAAAAAGCTCATGCTGCTGGTCGATGCCGATCGCAACCGGTCTTGCCTTGGTTTCGATCACGTCGGCACCGACACCGTCCCGAACGCGCAGGCTCGCCTGTTCCAGGCCGGCCTCGGTCTCGATCTGCACCGGCACCAGCAGATCATAATCGGGCCGATCGCTGGAAACCGCGAGATCGAGCTCGAAACCACCGTCCATGTTCCGAACCTCGGCCCTGTCGAGGCTGAGCTTCGGGGCGCCCTTGGTGGTGAGCCAGGGGTAAAAAAAAGCATCGAGGTCACGGCCGGTTTCCGCCTCGAAGCTCGCCTGGATATCGGACCAAGCAGCGCTGTTGAACCGATGCGCCGTCCAAAAGGCCTTGATGCCCCTCGAGAAGGCCGCCTCGCCGATCTCCTGCTTCAGCATATGGAGAACGAGCGCCACCTTGTTGTAGCCGATCACCTGGTCGGCATCGTGGCCTTTGCTGCGAAAGGCGGCAAGGGGCTGATCGCGCTCTGCCGGAAGGGCGGAAAAATCACGAAGCCAGCCAAGCCGCATCTCCTCCGCCTCGGCCGGCCCTTCGGCTTCGGCGAGCGCGTAATCCGCCATATAGGTGGTCAGCCCCTCCGCCCAATTGCCCTCGCCATAGTCGACATAGACGCCGTTGGCCCACCAATTATGCAGGATCTCATGGGCAAGCGAGCGTGTCTGCATGAACGGCATGCGCAGAATCCGGGATGAGATATAGGTGAGCCCGGGAAAGCCCAGCCCCACCGGCAGGGGGGCGGCGATCATCGAAAAGCCGTCATAGGGGTAATCCCCGATCCGGTCTTCGAAGAGATCGATGTAAGAGGCCGCCTGATCGAGATAAAGATCGGCAAGCTGCTGCTGATCGGCTGGAAAATAGGTCCGAAGACGAAGGCCTCGATGATCGCGCTCATCGATCCGGAATTCGCCCGCAAACACCGATGGCGGCTCGCTCGGCCGCGAGGCGGCGAAGGTCGCCCGGTATTCACCATCCTTCGCGGCTTCCTCGATCATCGCGCCGGTGGCCACCACCTGGTAGGGCGCCGGTGCCGACACGGTCAGCTGGTAGGTGACGCTATCATCCTCGGACCCGCCATTGGCGAGCCAGCCCAGACCATAGGGGAGGAAGCCTCCCTCGTTGGCCAGGAGAGGTGAGAGCCCTCCCCGGCTGTCGTCGCTCGAGAGAACGCCGCCATAGGAGAGCAGGACCTCGCTCCCCTTGCCTTTCGGCAGCTCGATCCAGAGAACGCCGTTTTCGCTGGAAGGTTCGACACCTTCGCCATTGATCAAGGCTTCGGCCAAATCGAGGCCGGGAGCGAGTTTGAGCGCAAGTTTGGTATGGCCGCTCACCTCGATCCGATCCGTCACCTGCAGTGTCGAGGCTTGCGGATCAAGGGTCAGGTCGAGGTCGTGATGCAGCTTTTCCTCGGCGGCAGCGGCCGAGAACACCATGAGCGGCAACAGGCCAAGCCCGCATATTGCGCGGAGCATCAAACGACTGAACATGACAAAAAACCTCAGGGCTTGGCGTGGCCGTTGGGCAGTGCCGGGAACTTCGCGACGATTTCCATGGTCTCGCCGTCCCGCTCGATCGCCAGCGGCAGCCAGGTGCCGGGAGATTGCTTTTGCACGATGCCGATCAGCTCGGATGTATCCTTGAGCGCAATGCCCGCCGCCTCGAGGATGGCATCGCCGTCCCGGATATCGGCCGCCTTGGCAACGCTGTCGTCCATCACCTGCAGCACCCGCACCCGATCGTCGGCCGTCTCGATCATCACACCCAGGCGAGGACCTTCCGGTCCGCTGTCGATATCGGCCTCGTCCGGCAGCACGAACAGCGCATCGGCGACCTCTTCCCGATGGGCCTCGCACGTCTCCTCGGGCGGCACGGGAATGAAAACCGCGTTGTCCTCGACACCGATATCGGCAAGCTGAAAAGGCACGCCGAAGCCGCGCTCAAGATGACCGGTGCCAAGAATGCCCACGACCAGCGGCGATCCGGGCCTGGCGCTCGCCTCGGCCAGAGCCTGAGCCATGGCCCGGTCCCATGTGGTCTGAACCTTGACGAAGCGCTGGAAGCGCGGATCGTCCTTGACGTCGACGGGCGTGGCCTCGCCCGCGGTCTCGGTTGCCGCGTCCTTCGATGCCGCGTCCTTCGATGCCGCGTCCTCCGATGCCGCGTCGTCGGTCTGGTTCGCACCAGCACCGTGCTCGCCGTCGGCAGGCACTGGGCCGCCGATATCCAGATGCTGGCCAAAGACCTCGGCCAGGCTGTCGAGATAGGCCTCCGAGGGGGCAGCGGGTTCGGTCAGCCCCCGCCTTTCGTCTGCGGGAATGCCGTCGAGGCCCTCATCCCTGATCCTCGAGACAAAATCCCGCTCGACATTGAGGGCCACCATCGGCACCCGATGCAACCGGGCGAAATGGAACATGGGCAGATAAAGTTCGGGATCGAACCCCCAGTTCCTGGTCCAGGCGCTTTCCTCGAGAAAGGCTTCTTCGGAGAGCTCGCCCGCAACCCAGCGATCCAGCACTGGCTGCACCGCGCGCGGAAAAGCCTCGAAACCCAGCACCATGTTGGGACGCCGGCCATGCAGCGCACTGATCACTGCGAGCTGCCAGCGGTGATGCTCGACATTGGGGTGGGTCTCGCCGAGCATGACGATCGAACGGCGGGAAGCAGCTTCGATCAACTGATCATGGGCTTCGAGATCGCCGGTCTTGGGATCGACCCATTGACCGATCACGGCACAATTATGCTCGGTCGACTCATGGGCTGAACTTGGGGCAGCTTGGGTCAAGAGCCCGGCCGACATGAGCCCGGCCAGAAGTGCCAGGGATGAGGCTCGGGCTAAAAGGCCTGTCATCGGTGAGAACCTTCCTAGGTCGAAGAGCGCCTGATCGGCGCAGCTGGATCGGCACCATGCCGGCAGAATATCCTGGTTGAGCGGCTGATCGACGAGGGTCGCTCCATGTCCGGGTTGATGGCGGTCAACTTGCCATTCTGATCGAAAAAGGCAAGGCTTGGCGGATCGTTCCCACGGCTCGCCGGCCGGTGATCGGGACCAGCGAACACCTTGAAGCGATCGATATCACCCGACATTCATTCAAGGGGTGCTCCAACAAGCGGTGCGCCAGCAGATGAACCATCGGGCCTGACAAGAGTGACTTACGAAGCAAGTCGTTGCGCGTTCTGCTGCGAAGCGGGCCGCACGCGTGCGGCAGCCGCCTGTTCGATCCTTTCGGCAACGTCGTTGTTTCTAGCCACCAGCTTCTTGAAGTCCCGATGGCCCAGAACCAGCAGGCGGCAAAAACCGAGAGCGACGACATCGGCCGTGCGGCGGCGTGCCGGGCTCAGAAGAGAAAGTTCACCGAAGAAGTCGCCCGTCTTGAGCTTGACCGGTTCGGCTTCGATCCGGACTTCGAGCACCCCCGATGCGATGAAATACATCTCATAGCCCCGGTCTCCCTTGGCAACGATGGTATCGCCGGGCGCCACAAGGCGGGATTTCAGACGTCGGCTCAGCCACAAGGTGTCCTTGTCGCCGAGATCCTGAAAAAGGGGAACGGCGGCGATCAGCGTCTTGGGCTGAAGGCCCATGTCAAGGCTTGGGCGCTGATGGCTGCATCGAATCAGGCGCTGGGCATCATCGATGAGGCTGCGATGCAGCTCATCGCCGACGACGCCATCGCGAAACAGCCGGCCATAGCGCGCCTCTTCCCAGCGAAGCCCTGCCCGCTGCAGGGCGGTGATCCTGAGATCCATGGCATATTGCGGATATTGCAGTTCCAGCGCTTCCAGCTCACTGCGGGCGAGGACAGCGCGCTTGTCCAGAAGCTGCTGCAGGTTCGCCCGCGCGTCGTCACCGATCAAGGGCGTCATGCGCTCGGCATTGAAGGTGCGGAGCTCCTCCAGGGCACTTTCGGTTTCGACCAGAACATCGAAGCGGCGGGCGAGGAGGCGGGCCAGCGGCCGCTCCAGCCTCGCCCAGCGCTGCAGCAGAAGAGCCGGGCGAAACCATCTCGGAAACCGCAGAAGCGTCGCCATGGTGTCCTGATAGCCTATTCGCCCGCGAAGACGGGCCGCATCAGCCAAGCGATCCGCATTGGTTTGCAGAAGACGGGTGGTGGTGGCGCCGATGACCCCATCTTCGAAGCGCTGGCGAAACAAACGCCGTTCCTGGCTCGCAAGGATGGTAAGCCCCAATCTCAGCCGTTCGCCGAAGGGAGCAGCTTCGCCGTCCGTCTGATGTTCCGCGTCCGACATCCGGCCGCGATAGGCGTCTTCGATGTCGCCAAGCAGGGCAGGATCGAGAGCACGGCGGTCGGCGAGGCCGGTAACGTGGCCAAGCGCGTCCTCCATCGTCGCCGCAACCACCCGCTGCCGCAGCCGCTGATCGCCCTTGGACAGCTTGTCCAGACCCAGCCAATGGGTGACGCGGGCAAGGGTTGCCGCGTTCAACAGCAGGGTCACCAGGACGAACCCGCATCCGAGAGCGCCGAGGATCGACCGCTCGCTCTCGGCAAGGGCGGTGGTTTCGGTGAGGCTGAGTGTCAGGATGAGGGTCACCGCGCCGCGCACGCCGCCCCACCAGATCAGCGTTTTCTGTCGTTGGTTGAGCGAGGTGGTGAAACCGAGCTGGCTGATGGCCGGAAGCATGCCGAACAGCACCAGGGCCCTGGCCGCGAAGGCGGCAACGACCACCACCAGCAAATAGCCGAGTTCGACCACATGGAGCTCGGCGAGAAAGCGCGGTGCCATCAGAGTGCCGATCAGGAGAATGAGACCGTTGGCCCAAAAGCCGACATGGTTCCAGACCGCCGTGACCATCGGCCAGTTGCGCGGCCCCATGCGTACGGTCCCGACCACCACCGTGGTGAGACCGGCCGTCACCACCGCGACCACGCCGGACGCTTCGAAGCCGAGCTCGGCGGCGAGAAATGCGCCATAGGCGAGTGCCACCGTCAGACTGGTCTCGGCCAGTGCCGAGCCCTCCAGCAGCCGGTAGAGCATGGCGGCGATTTCGGCCAGAACGAAGCCGATCAGCGCGCCAATGCCGAAGGCATAGACGAAGGCTTCGATCGCAGCGCCGATGCCGATCGCCTGATCCAGGGACAGGCTCGCCACCAGGATCGTGAACAGCGCGATCGCGGCGGCATCGTTCAGCAGGCTCTCGCCTTCGAGGATCACCAGCAGCCTCTTGGGCGCCCCCAGTCTCTTGAAGATGGTGATCACGGCCGCCGGATCCGTGGTCGAAATCGTAGCGCCGAGGAGCAGGCAGACGACCAGATCGAGGCCGGAGAAGGCGGCAAGCGCGCCACCGACCAGGGCGGTTGCGGTGAAGACGGCGACCACCGCCATCAACATCACGGCCGCCATATCTTCCATGAGCCTCCTGACATCGACGGCAAGCGCCATCTCGAACAACAGAGGCGGCAGAAAGATGAACAGCAGGTTGCGGCTATCGAACGCCAGGTTCTCGAAGAACCAGGCATCGTAGGTATCGAGCATGAGGTCGGTAAGTCTGGTGCCGTCGATGACGGCGAGGCTGCCGATGGCAAGGCCAACAATGGCCACCACCGTCGGCAAAGGCAGCTTCAAGCGCTCGGCCAACGGCACCAACAAGGCGATCAACGCCAGCGATGCGGCAAGCGCCAGGAGGCCTGATGTCACGATATCCATGGAAAACCGCTCTGTTTCACCCGGTTACTAATGGAAATTCCTCTGAGTCGAGAGGACAATACAAGAATTCTGGTCGGCGTCGATGGAAGAGCCTCGGGCCAAATCGGGGCCAACGTGAAAGGCGCCGCCGATCCTGCCTGTTTTTAGACGTCAAGGCGTGGCAGAATGATGCCCTTGGCGCGATGATCGGGAGAAGATCTGTTGCAACGGCACCATGACATGGGCGGCCTGCCGGCCGGTCCCATCGATCGAGGCGAGCATGACCATGCCCCCTGGGAAAAGCGGGTGGATGCGATCCTCCGGCTGCTCGCCGATCCGAAGAGAAAGGTGATCACCGTCGACGAGCTTCGGCGAAATATCGAAGAGCTAGGTCCGGGCGCCTACGACGAGATGAGCTATTATCAGCGCTGGATGGCGTCGATCGGCAACAACCTGCTGGAAAAAGGGGTGATCGGCGTCGACGAGCTGGGACGGAAAATGGCGGAGATCGAGGCGAAATGGCAGGCGACGAAAACCGGCTGACCCGGCCCTTCGAGGTCGGCGAGCGGGTGCGCGTGAGAGTGGCGTTTCCCCCAGGCCACGTGCGCACGCCCCATTATATTCGAGGGCATTCCGGCGTGATCGAGAGCATTGCCGGCCGCTTCTGCGACCCGGAAGAGCTCGCTTACGGCCGGGATGGCCTGCCCAAGAAGACGCTCTACCGCGTGCGCTTTCACCAGACCGAGCTTTGGCCGAATTATGCGGGCCCGGCCGGCGACACGACCGTGGTCGATGTCTTCGAGCATTGGCTGCAAAAGGAGACGACGACATGAGCGCCGATCATGGTCACCACCACCCCCACCCGACGCAGCCGGACATCGAGGACCAACCGTTCGAGTACTATCAGGTCATGGCGGAAGCGGTCGGCGAGCTTTTGATCGAAAAAGGCGTCTTTTCCGCCGCTGATCTGAGAAAAACGATCGAGTCGATCGATGCGCGATCGCCGGCCGACGGCGCCAAAGTGGTGGCAAGGGCCTGGGTCGACCCAGCGTTCAAGAAAAAACTGCTCGAAGACGGCAATGCGGCGGCGGGCGAACTCGGGATCGATGCCGGCGTCATTCCCATCAAGGTCGTCGAGAACACCGAGACGCTGCATAATGTCATCTGCTGCACGCTTTGCTCCTGCTACCCTCGCCTGCTGCTCGGCCTCCCGCCCGACTGGTACAAAGCCCGCGCCTTTCGCTCACGCGTGGTGCGCGAGCCGCGCGCCGTGCTCGCCGAATTCGGCACGGTGATCCCGGACGAGATCGAGGTCAAGGTGCATGACAGCACGGCGGATCTCCGCTACATGGTGCTCCCGCTTCGCCCTGCTGGCACGGAAGCGATGAGCGAGGCCGAGCTTGCGCCCCTGGTGACGCGGGACTGCATGATCGGCACGGCGCTGGTCGAGGCGTAAGCGCCTGATGCTTACCGGAAGCTGCCAATGCGGCAGTGTTCGCTATCAAAGCCTAGGCGAACCGGGCGCGCTCTACGCCTGCCATTGCAGGGAATGCCGGAAGCTCTCGGTCTCCGCCTTCAGCCTGTCGCTGCTGGTGCCGAGGGCCGGCTTCAGCCTGACCCGCGGCAACCCAAAAACCTGGACCAGGCCGACCGCAACCGGCCGCTCCCTTGCCTGCTATTTCTGCCCGACCTGCGGCAGCCGGGTCTGGCATGATGCCCCCCACGACCCGCTCACCGTCACCATCAAGGCAGGATCACTCGATGAGCCGATCGATATCAGCCATGCCATCCACATCTGGACATCGAGGCGCCTCAAGGGCGTGATCATCCCCGAGGATGCGGCACAATGGCCGGAAGAGCCTGATTAGTGCATTTTCTGACCGAACGAAGTCGGCGGCGCCGGCTCACGCCAGCAAAGCGACGGCGCGACTGAAGGCGGTGGGCAAGGCCTTGCGGCAGGCGGTCGACGTAAGATCGATGGCCATCTTGGCCTTGATATCCTGCTTCTTCTTGCTGTCCAGCTTGATTTCACTGGCGATCAGGACGAAACAGGCATCCATGCCGAAGAGATTGCTTTCGATCAGCGAGGTCAATCTGCCATCCGGCAGATAGACGACACCGGTAAGCTCGGAGCGCGCCGAGCTTACCCATTTGTTGTCTTTGTGCCCGCCTTGATCCTGAACGATCAGGAGCCCCTGCAAGTCGCCGGTCGTCGGCGCGGTAAGACGAACCGCCGCTCGCCCCTTGATGTCGAGTTCGGCCTTCTCGCCATGCAGCAAGATGGTCACGCCATCGCCCTCCAGCACGGCATCATCGCCGATTTCGAGCTTGCCATTGTCGATGACGTAAACACCTGGCTGCAAGGTGACCCTCGAGGTCCCGGTGAGCTTCAATCCGTCACAAAAGACGCGGCCGGCCGTCAACGCGATGACCTCGTCCTTATATTCGATTCCGTTGTCGGTGCAGCCGCCGACCGCGGGCGCAATGAACCCCGCCATCGGATCGGGTTGCTGCGGACAATATTCAATCGGTGTCGGTGTGACATCGGCGCCGGCGTCGATCTTGGCGCGGCCGCTGACGCAGATGCCCCCGGTCGTCATGCGAACACTGCCGGAGACCTTCAGACTATCGTTGTCCGTTGCGTTGCTCTGCGCGCTGCAGCCGACCAAGTCAAGCTCTGCTTCACCCTTGATCTCGATGCCGTTGCCGGCCGCATCCAGCGCGATCAGACAGGCGACACCTTGCTTGCCGGCAGCGGCACTGGCCTCGATATCGATGATGCCACCGCCGAAAACGCCGGCGAACAGCGTTTTGAGACCGTTGCCCTGCCTGTCGGTCAGACGCAAGGTCAGTCGAACGGCGCTGGCACCGCTTTCGTCGCTGCTGATTGAACCATTTCTGGCATGCCAATGGCCGAACTCGAAATCCTCGGCACGGAGAACGTTCCTGAAGGCCGGCAAATTCCTCGCGGCATAGTGCATGCCGGCCTTTCGCGCAGCATCGAGGTCGGGAAGCTTGATCGCGGCCGCCAGTGCCGCCGCGTCCGCTGCGGACTGCATCTGGACTTTTATGGTAAATGCCCGTGTCACATCGACGGCAAGCGCTGCGCCAGCCGTGGTCATGAGCAAAAGCAGCGCCATCAACGGCAGCATCGATCCACGATCATCGGGTGACAGTGAGGCCATCGACCCGGCAAGCCATTTTGCCGGACGCGACTTTCCAAACGACCATCGCCTGAGGCTTCTCAGCATGCTTGTCCCATGTCATCGGAGATTGATTGCATGATAGAGACAATTGATTGAATAATTCGTTAACACCTTCGCCAAAAAGCATCCTTTGCTTTTCAAATAAAATGCATCTTCGACGTGTCGCCTCATAAGAATTTGATACTCATCTCGTTGAAATCGTCCCCAATTTGCGACCAACAGACTGTCGTTTCCAGTTTTCACACCAAGAATTGAAATAACTTCCAATCAAATACGTTTGAAACATAGCCCATGGAAATGATCGAACGGCTGCTCGACCACCCATGAACGTCGTTCACCCAAAGCGTTGATCAGCCCGTTCTTCTTTCGATGGGGTGGCGGATTTCGGGGCAAGAGATTGGCCGATTGAATCGGACGGTGGCTATCAAGACCGAGCATCATCCTTCCAGGCTCGGCATCAAATCGCGGGGAACGAACAATGAACCAAACATCAACTATTGCCTCCTGGCTGGCTCGCTACGTTACCGTCCTGATGGTGACCGTTGTCGTTGGCGCGACGGCGGTTGGCGCTGAGGACAACCTGGCTTTGGAGCCCAAGAGCGATTCGGCATGGAAGCGGGCGGTCAATGACGGCACCGTTGGCATCCTGACCAAAGGGCTGGGCTGCACCTGCACGGTGATCGCCTCCGACATGGCGAGTGTCCTGAACGAACCCGGAAGTCTGCGCATCCTGCCGGTGATCGGCGACGGACCGCTGCAGGGGATTGCGGATGTCATGTATCTCCGCGGGATCGATCTCAGCATTCTTCAGGCCGACGTTTTGGCCTATGTCAAACGCAACAACATTCACAAGAATATCGAACGGCGCGTGCGCTACGTGACCAAGCTCTACAACAGCGAGCTGCACCTGATCGCCGGACCCGACAACAAGACGATCCAGGACCTCGATGGCAAGTTGGTGAGCTACGACGTCAAGGGACGCGGTTCATTCATCACCGCCGAGAACGTCTTTCAAAGCCTCGGGATCGAGGCTCAGCCCGTTTACTATGAGCGTGACGTTGCGATCGAGAAGATCCGGCAGGGCGAGATCGCTGCAGCTTTCGTGGTCACCGGAAAACCTGCCGATTCGATGCGCGACGTCGATCCCGGTGATGGACTGCACTTTCTTTCCGTGCCGATGAACAGCGATCTCAGCGAAACCTATCTTCCCGCCATGCTCACGCATGACGACTATCCCGACCTGATCGAGGCCGATGAGACCATCAAGACGATTGCGGTTCCCGAAGTCCTGGCCGTCTATAACTGGGATCCGAGAAACGATCGCTACGACAAGGTGAAATCCGTTGTCGAGGCATTCTTCGATAACTTCGACAAGTTCGACGATCCGATCCGCCACCCAAAATGGAAAGACGTCGATCTATGGGCAGATCTTCCAGGCTGGGAACGATTCCAGCCGGCGCAGGAATGGCTTGACCAGAATAAGGCGAAGGTCGCGACGGCGGAGACAGATGGTTATCAGCTCAGCATCGGCGACCGGGTCATCCGCATACGTGAAGACAAAGTCGAAGGCATCGACCAAGTCGAGGCGGAGCCTTCCGGCGCCGATCAGGCCGAAGCAGGCGATGCCTTGGCCTATCCGGCCGACAACAACGGTGAGGTGCGCGACGTCGCCTCCGCACCCGTGCATATCGATGTCGAGCCGGCTGTCTCCGACGAAGGTGATGCCAGCCTGAACTTCAACATTACCCTTTCGCGCTCCACCAATGCCGAAATCCCCCTTGTCTTCAATCTGGTCGACGGCACGGCCCAAGCCGACGTCGATTTCGAGCGGCAAAACGGCATCATGATCATTGAGCCCGGTGTTACCAAGGCAGCGCTCGAAATTGCCATGGTCGACGACCAGCTCGCGGAGGGCGATGAGGACTTCACATTGATCCTGACCGTCGATCCGGCGATCGCCGAAGTCCGACAAGGGCCCTTCAAGGGGATCATCAAGGATAACGACTGAACGGCAGAACCGGATCAAGCGAGCGCGAACGTCCACCTAAACGGCCGCAGGTGACACAGCCGACATCGTCGCCTGCGGTCGTTTCCCCCCTCGGCTCTCAAGCGGCTTTACGGCGACGTCAGCGCTCCGTTCAAGCCGGGGGCGGTGGAATGACCAGGTTGTCCCAGTCCCTGCTTGGCGCTTTGGAAGGCTCTGGCTGGAACGGCTCGGGCTCGGGCTCATCGACAACCCTAGCCGGAACTTCCTGAACCTCCGGCACATCGGCCTCCTCGACCGGCGGCAGTGCAGGCTCGTCGGCCCGTCTCGGCTCGTCAGGCAGATCGATGGCCGGTGTGTTCCGGCGTTGTTCGAATTTGTCGGGGATGGTCACACGCGCTTCCACGCGCACCGCGTCGGTTCGCATGAAGGGGATCTGCGCCTTCCTGATTTCACCGTCGAGCTCCAGACCATGGAGCGTTTGCCAATCGGTGATCGCCGCTCGGGTTTCCTGATCCGGCGTTCCCGTAATGGGTCCTGCATAAACCCCGATTCTGGTTAGCAAGCGCTGGACCTCGATGTAGTCATTCCGAGACAAGCTGTCGTCCGATGCTGGCGCTGTGCTCGGTGCAGCCACGGGGGCAGTGACGGGTTCGGGCACGGGATCGGTGAAGTAGAAATCACCAAAAACCGAGGAGTTTTCCCAAGGAATTTGCCGCCCGTCGGTCTTCAGC
>CAWBCX010000062.1:0-26653 GCA_963787265.1 uncultured Alphaproteobacteria bacterium
CCTTGCTCATGTCAGCTTTGTCAGCGACGGTACCTTTGAGGTCATCAAGATTCATAAGTTAGCTCCACATCAACTCGTTTATCAGAATGAGCCCCATATCACAGCTTATTGGCCTAGCAAAGGTGAGAGAAGCGATGATGTTGAGGTTACTTGTCGCCGTTTTTGCCTTCTCAGCCCGTCGTGCCGTCATGAAGGCTTCGAATTCGAAGGGCCGCTGATCAACGGTCTCGTCATCTGACGAAGGCAAAAAACGAGCCGAATTGAGGGCAAATTGATCTACCGGAGCGAAGGCATCAAAGCTCTCGCGGGTTGGGGACGACGCAACTGGCGCTGAGGCCGCCATCGACGGTGAGTTCGGTTGCCGTGATATATCTGGCCTCGTCGGATGCCAGGAACAGGACGGCATTGGCAACGTCCCAGCCTTCACCCATGTGACCCATCGGCGCCTGTCGATGACGCGCTTCAATCAGCTTTTCGGCGTCGCCGTCTGCCCGTTCGCCAGCGAGACGTACCTTGACCAGGGGCGTGTTCATCAGGCCTGGAATGACCGTGTTGATCCTTACATGCTGCGGCGCATACTTCACCGCCGTCACCCTCGAGAAATGTATCAGACCGGCTTTGGAAGCGGCATAGGCGGCAACGTCCGGACCGAAGAAGCGAAGCGCTGCAATCGAGGCAAGATTGACGATCGAGCCGCCGCCCTGGTTGACCATCAACGGGATCACCCGCTTGCAGCTCTTGAACACATAGGTGAGGTTCGTCGCCATCTGGCGTTCCCAGACCTCATCGCTCATCGATACTGCATCGCCTGGTGCCGAGCCGCCGACATTGTTGACGAGAATGTCGAATTCGGCCGAACCGGTCAAGACAGCCGGCCACCGCCTTATCCAGATCATTGTTGTCGGTGGCATCGGCAACATGGTCGATAAACGTCCTGCCACCTCTTTCCTCGATCATGCGCCGGGTAACGGCGACCGCCTCCCGATCAAGATCGGTGCCGAGAACCAGAGCACCCTCATCAACAAACCGTGCGGCGATGGCACGACCGTTGCCCCAGCCGGGGCCAACCGAACCGGCGCCGATGACCAAGGCGACCTTATCCTCAAGACGTTTTCCCATATCGGCCGGTATCCTTGTTGTTCGTTTCCGAGATCTGCTCGATCGATCATGGGGACATGAGGGCTTGGGAGCAATCGGCCAGGCCTTTTCACCATGCCTTTTCAAAGGTCGTTCTCGGCGTTTTTCACTGCCCTCCGACCTGAACGCCTGGCACGCCGTCAGATCCTATGAAGGTGGATGGCGGCCCGGATTGTCCTAGCCTTGGTCGTGCATTCACCTAAAAGGAGACGACCGATGCGATCAACGCCCCCAAAGACCTCTGCCCAGTCCCGAACCACCATCCACGATGATACTGCCATGCTGTTTGTGTCATTGGAATTGAGCTCGAGCGACCTGGATTGTAACGTCGCTTGCGCCCGGCACCGACAAGATGTCGAAGCACAGGATCGAGGGCGGTGATCATTGTAGCCTGCTTGAGCTATTGCGAGGCCTGCAGGGTAAAGCCGCCAAGCGGCTCGGTGCGCCGGTCAGGATCGTGACTATCCAGGAGGCCGGCTTTGACGGGTTTTGGCTTCCGTAATGGGCCCTTGGTTGTCAAGCTCCAAAGTAACGATTGCCGCTGCCAGGCTCTGGCTTCCTGTCCGTGGTCGACCCTGGGGTCGCCGACATCATGTGATCCGATCCAATCGGGGGCCAATCTCGGGACACGTGGTCCACCTGGTGAGGTGTCCGAACTCCAAAACCCGCGGCATTTCCCGATCATGCGTCCCAGCAGCGGGACCATCGGGGACAAGCGCCTTGGGCGCAGCCCCGAACTCAGTGACTTGGTTTGACGTGAAAGGGCTAAAGCTTCCTCCTGTCGCGTGATCCTGGGGTTAGCGACGATCAGCCTTGCATTGGATGCAAGCCTGTCGTCTTCGGTGCGAGCGTGAGGTGATGGTCACGCTGCCTGCTCCTGCCCCCAGCGGAAGTCGGTCTCATCCACCCACATCCGGTGCAAAATCACCGCAAGCTTGCGCGCCACCGCCACTTTGGCACGCTTCATGCCGCGATGTTTGGCGACATTCAGGCCCCAATTCTTGAGGCTCGAGAAGCGTTGGGATCGGGTCAAGAGAGCATTGGCCGCCTCATAGAGTACGGCGCGCACCGTGGCATCGCCGACCTTGCTGATGCCGCCACTGATGTCGGTCTTGCCAGACTGATATCTCTTCTGGGTCATGCCAAAATGCGCCCCGACCGCTTTGGATTTGGCAAAGCGTTTGGGATCATCCACGGCGGATCTATAGGTGATCGCGGTCAAGGCGCCCACCCCTTGGGCTGTCATCAGCCGTCGGCAGACCGCATCCTTGCGGACCATCGCCAACACGGCGCGATGAAGACGGTTGAATTCGGCGCGCAACGCTTCGCGAGCAACCAACATCGCGCCGATCACCTGTTCGAGCATGGCATGGCCAGCGATCAATTCCTCGACCCTCGCGGCAAAGCGACCTTTGCTCACTTCACCCATCTTTAGACCAAAGCCCCGCAACAGACCTCGGATGCTGAGCTCGACATCTATGAGCTTGGTCTGCAGCAATTTGCGTCCTGCTAACAGCGCGCGAACCTCTTGCGCCGGCAAGGATTTGCAATGCACTGGCCGGTACCAGCCCATGCGCAGCAACTGGGCAATCCCTCGAGCATCCTTGCGATCGGTCTTGATGATCATCGCCGAGAGCGCCGCTTTCACATGACGGGTCTCCAACAACACTACCGGCAAGCCGGCTTTGACCATCCCAGCATGCAGCCATTGGGAGAGCGGGCCGGCCTCCAGCCCGATCTGGGCGAGCGGCAGGCCGAGCTCTGAAAAGAACTGCACCAAGGCATCAGGCTCACTCAACACCTTGGCCTCACGCACGATCTTACCCTTGTCATCGACAACGCAGATGCTGCTCTCTTTCAATGAAACATCGATACCGACATAATGCGACATGTGCTGTCCTCCTTCTGATGCTTGGGGCCGATCCATCGGACCCCGTCCACACATCACTTTGGAGGACAGCCGCCTCACCAACGACCCCCGGTGAGGCCAGGCCCATTACGACATCTCGATCGCCTGCTTCGAGCGGAGGGTATCGAGAGTCATGTCGTGGATCCGGCATCGGTTGCCGTGCCCAGGGGTCGCCGACGGGCCAAGACCGACAAGATCGACGGTGAGTTGCTACTGCGGACGCTGTTGGCGTGGTTGCGGGGCGAGCCCAGGGTGTGTTCGATGGTGGTGCCGCCAAACCCTGAGGAAGAAGATCGGAGATGGCTGTCGCGCGAGCGCACGATCTTGGTTGAAGAGCGGACGGCCCACATCAACCGAATCGCTGGCCTGCTTTCCACCCAGGGGATCCGTGGCTACCGTCCGCTCAGGCAGGATTGTCGTGCACGGCTGGAGGAGCTCAAGACCGGTGATGGCCGGCTCTTGCCACCAAGATTGAAGGCCGAGATCGACCGTGAGCTCGATCGGCTTGAGCTGGTCAAGCAGCAAATCGCCGAGGTTGAAGCAGCCCGTGATGCCTTACTGGTTGCCGAAGAAAGATCACCTGGCAAGCTGCTGCTGCAGCTTCGGAGCATTGGCCCCGAAATCGCCTCAGTCCTCTGGCTCGAAGGCTTGTACCGCCACTTCGACAATCGCCGCCAGCTCGCTGCCTTTAGCGGTCTGGCGCCCAGCCCCTGGCGCAGCGGCAACATTGATCATGACCAGGGCATCGCCAAATCGGGCAATGCAAAACTACGCACCACCATGATCGAATTGTCCTGGTTGTGGCTCCGCTATCAGCCAGGATCGGCCTTGTGCCAATGGTTCCGGACACGGGTGCAAGGCAACAATACCCGTCGCTACCGCAAGATCACCATCGTTGCCATGGCGCGCAAGCTCCTGATCGCCCTTTGGCGTTATGTCACCGAGGGCGTCGTGCCAGAAGGTGCTTCGTTCAAGGCAGCCTGACCCTCTTTGCAAACGATCGACGACATCCTCGAGGCCTGATCAGCCTCGCTGGATCCGGGTAGGTGGACCGATCCAAAGCATGGCTGAAAGATGCCGTCCGGCAGAAGGGTCCCACTTTCCTGAGCCCCAAAGATCCGTGGATGGAGGATCTTGGTGCAGCCGTTAAGCGGCGACCGTATGTGAGCTGATGTGGCCTTGGTGTCGCATGACGCGAAGGGCTCGACCCCATAGATCCAGGAACCAGGAGATCAACGATGCGATAGCGCGCGACACTCTACTCATCCGTCAATCGACAGCTGCAAACGAGATCAACGACGCTTGACGGAAAAAACCTCATGTGAGCGCTTTGGAAAACCTTCTCTGGCAAGTTGGCGCGATTTTTGAGATCTTGGCGCCATGCGTGCTGATGATCATGCCGAAACCAGCTTACCCTTCCGATTGATTGTCTGGCCTCTGGCTGTCGCGGAAACCATCGTTTGGGCGGCTTACTATTATTCATTTCCAGCGCTTATTCTCATTTGGGAGCGTGATCTCGGCTGGACCAAAACCGAGCTTTCCGGCGCGTTTACTCTGGCATTGCTGGTCTCTGCCGTTCTAGCCCCTGTGGTTGGACGGCAGATCGATCGTGGCTTTGCCGAGCAAGTGTTTGCCGGCGGTGCAGCACTAGGTGCCCTTCTGCTCGTGGCGCTCTCGGCCGTCACCACACTTTGGCAATTTTATCTGGTCTGGTTCGGTCTCGGTGTAGCGATGGCCGCTACCCTCTATGAGGCCTGCTTCTCGGTGCTCACCGCCGCGCTCGGCGAAAACGCCAAACGCGGAATCACGACCGTTGCCCTTGTTGCAGGCCTGGCCGGAACCGTTGCGTTTCCGAGCGCTCACCTTCTCTCCGATCGTTTCGGCTGGCGCTGGGCCGTGCTCATCTTCGCTGCCGCTGTCGCGTTTTTAGCGCTGCCGCTCATCATGCTGGCGTGCCGCACCGCCAGCAGCCGGTTTGCGGTCGGTTTTCAGCCTGCAAGCCTGAAGCTTGCTGACGCCATGCAGGTCATGCAATTCTCGGTGTTCTGGTGGCTTTCGGTTCTGTTTGCCGCTGTTGCAATGGGCCATGGGGTGCTTCTGACTCACCTTCTGGCCATTCTCGATGCGCGGGGCATAGAGCAGAACGTCGCCGTTCTTGCGGCCGCAATGATCGGGCCCATGCAAGTTTTCGGTCGCCTCGTGATGACCACGCTTGGGCGGCATGCCTCGACGCTTTCGGTCTTCATCGCCTGCATGGTGGCCACGGCGATGGCGGCGCTGTCGCTCTTGCAGGCCAGCGCTTCCATTGCCTTTCTATGCTGCTTCGTGGCGCTTCAAGGGGCCGGATATGGTGTCACCAGCATTATCAGGCCGGTTTTTGTCGCGGAGCAACTCGGCAGACGCAACTTCGGCATCGTGGCCGGATTTTTGGCGATTGCTTTCGTCGGTGGCTCGGCGGTCTCGCCAACGATTTCGGCTGTCATTTGGGGAATCGGTGGTTATGACCCCGTAATCTGGTTCGCCCTTTCGATGTCCGTCCTGGGGCTCATCGCCCTTACAGCGGTGGCAAGATCGGCCGTTTTGATCGACCGGACCTAGTGGTGCGACCACAATGCTTGGGTTACCGCGAATCGACCATCAGCCGCGGGTCACGAAACAATCCTGGCCCTTGTTTTTCAGCCATTCACAATAGTCATCAGCATCGACACGCTTTTCAAATTCCCCGATCCAAATCCTGAAGAAAATGCGCTCATCGACCTCACGTCGATCGAACATGGGTTCGACATCGGCGAAGAGATCCGGCAAGCGTGTCAACACCTCCTGCCAGTAGATTTGAGCGGCATTTTCGTCATTGACGGCAGCCAACTGCACCCGATAAATCCTATCCGACGTGCGCTTCGTGTCGTTGCCAACGTGCTTATCGCCGACCGCCTGGATCACATTGGCGATCGCAGGTGATACCGACTTTTCATCCTTCGACACCTTTTTCGCCGCCGCGTCTCCAGATGTCCCTGCTCGGTCGAGGCTGTCGACAGCGGCAGTGACGATGTCGTCGTTGTCGGCTTCCCGAGCTTTCTGGGCAGTTACCTCGGGCTCATTGCCTTTTTCAAGCGCTCCGATTTTGGCTTGGGAAGCCACTAAATCTTCGGACGCTTCGGCCTCCGCCATGGTCTTCTCGGTTGCTGCTTGATCATTCGCGCCAGCAACCTCGCCTCTGTCGTTATTGGAGATCAGCAGCGCTTCACCCTGGATTGGCGCATCTGCCGTCTGGTCGTCCTCCGGAGAAAGGGCCAAAGCCGCCCCTTCGGTGGGTTGAGCGACCGACTTCGCTTGGTCGCTTCCGGGTCGTTCGGCGGCGAGTTCGGTGTTATCAACCGGCTGAACGAGCTCATCATCAATGGATCGTGAAAGGTCGGCACCGGCCGTTGCCAATTCAGACCGGCCCGCCTCGTTCTCGTCAGATTCCCCATTTTCAGCAAAACTCGCAACCTTCGACCCGGCATCCATCGCGACCGATGGATTGACATAGCCGCCTTGCAGCCACAGCGAAGACCCGGCCAGGGTGCCGCCGGCACCCAATAGAACGCCGATGAGCAGCCAAGCCCAGTTTGATTTCGGCGATGATAAAGGGCTACCAGTCAATGGAGGACTGCTAGTTGGTGGCGGTGCCGTCTTTTCTCTTTTGGTTCGAGGACGGGCAATGCGCTCACCATGTCGCTGATTTGGTCGCCCTTGAGGTGCAAAGCCAAATGACTCGCCCCCGTCTCCATTACTCATCTAGCACTCCAAGCCGTCTCTAAGCTTTAATTGTTATTTATGGAATTAGGAACATCGTGGATGACCGGTCAACAAAGATAGCAAGTTGAGCGTAACATAGCACATCCAACAGCTTAATATGGTTCAGTCATGCGCGAAGAGAACCTCTCTGCTCATTTTTTGATTAAAAATATCGGATGAGTAAAAATATCCTTTTAGTAGAAAAATTAGAGAATAATCTTATATTTATGGTTACTATTTCGCATCATTTATTTGACGATGAGCGCCTCATGCATTGGGTCATCGAGCCAGGAGAGGAATGCTCGTCATCACTGTTGTCGCGGCGGTATCTGCGATACCGTAAAAAAAGATTGTCGCCACTCAACTTTTGCGGCAACTCCTTTCGACATGATGGATGGTGGCGGCTTTTGATCTGGGCCTGATATTGGCTCATCATCGATCAATGACCTTGCCCGACGGCTTCTTTGGATCGATCGATGACGAATGACACGCTGAGCCCGCTCATCTTGATGTCGGCTCCGAATGGCGCCAGGCGAACCAAGGCGGATCACCCTAACTTGCCGATGACGCCGGTTGAGTTGGCGGCGGAGGCCCTACGGGTCGCCGATGCGGGCGCAACGCTGCTTCATCTCCATGTTCGGGATGACGACGGCGGTCATTCGCTCGATCCCGGTCGCTATCGAGCTGCAATCGATGCGGTTCGTGCATCGATCGGCGAGCGCATGGTCATCCAAATCACGACGGAATCCGTTGGCCGCTACGGGCCGGACGAGCAGATGAAAGTAGTTCGCGATCTTCACCCTTTCTCTGTCTCACTGGCACTGCGTGAACTTGTTCCAAGCGATGACGACAACGATCTTGCCAGAGCGCAAACCTTCTTCAGTTGGTTACGCCAGGAGGAAATAGCGCCCCATTTCATCCTCTACACGGCCGACGATGTTCGCCGGTTCGAACTATTCCGAGCCAACGGTATCATTCCTCAGAAAAAGCCGTTCGCGCTGTTTGTTCTCGGCCGCTATGTCGATCCTGCTGAGGTTCGTGCCAACGATCTCTTGCCATTTTTGCAAGCGCATGACGTGCATTGTCCTTGGTCGATCTGCGTCTTCGGTCCTGTCGAGAGCGCTGCCTCTCTAGCGGCCGCCGCGCTGGGCGGACATGTCCGCGTGGGATTTGAGAACAATCTATGGCTTGCTGACGGCCAGCTTGCGTCAACCAACGCAGCGCTGGTGGCACAGGTCAAGAAAGGAGCCGATCTCATGGGCCGGCCGCTTGCCGATGTCGAGACAACCCGGGCTTTGCTAAGGGAAACCGGAAGATAGAGGCTGCTTTGGACTGGGGTTGCGAGCATGACCCTCATCCGCATGGATTTGCCGAAGCGCTTCGGCGTTCGGGAACGCTCGTGTCCGAAAAGCCGAGGCATTGTCTGCTCGGCGCCGGCATGCCGGGCTTTCAATTTATGGGCATGTCGAAGAAATTGGTGCGCACGACAGGATTCGAACCTGTGACCTCTTGCTCCGGAGGCAAGCGCTCTATCCAGCTGAGCTACGCGCGCATCATTAGCCTCTATAGCGCACACCGAACTTGCCGCAAAGAGTGGAGCGCGATCATTCGAGTTTTGCGCCCTGTTCTTCCCGGATCGATCAAGGCGCTCCGTGCTTATGGCAAAAAAACAACATAGCGCCGTGCAACATTATGGAATGTTCCGAAGATGTTGATAAACATCATGCGAGACCTCACGTTAAAGGCTGATCTAGAGCAAGCGCTGCCGATGGGGACGGCATCCCGATTGTTCATAGCTGGCTGCTGATTCCATGGAGCGTCCTCATGTCGATGCGATCTCCCTCAATGCTTCGTTATGCTATGGGTTTTTCATGTTTCGCTCTGATGTTCTCGCTCTCGCCCGCGACAGCGGCAGATATCGCCAAGATCGGTGCCGAGATCGAGATTGCGGTCAAAACCATCAACGTTTCCAAGGAAGGGCCGGAGATCGTTCTCCTGGCACCCGAGGAGGGCGGGACCTATCTTTCTCCGATCGGAATCAAGATCGACTTCGAGCCAGAACAGGGAACGACGGTCGATCTCGATACGCTGAAGGTCACGGTGGTGAGCAAGACGGCCATCGGTGTCTTCGAGATCGATATTACCGAGGATATCGCAACCTATGCCTCGCAAGAGGGCATCAATGCGCCACGGGCGGAAATACCGGCTGGCGAGCATGTGGTCACCATCCAAGTTGCCGATTCGAAAAAGCGTGTAGCCGAGCGTCAGCTTGCCATTACCGTGCGCGAAGAAAGTGTCTTGGAGCGGCGCGCCAGAGAATAGATGCCGCTCATTCAGCGTCGGGGCGTTGCTTCCGCGGTTTTGACCTTTTCATGCGTTTTTGTGACGACGGCGATAGTCCTGCGGGCTTTCACTGGCGACCCGCCGAAATTCCCGATTAAAGTTGGATTTGGTGCGAAAGCCTGAGTTCTGCATGATGTCGCTGATGACAACGTCGCTGTCACGCAAGCGTTTCATCGCCTCGCTGATGCGATGATTGTTGACGAATTGTGAGACGTTCAAGCCGAGTTGTCGGTTGATGGTTTCTGAAACACGTCGTGCGGGCACGCTCAGACGCCGGGCGTGGCGGGAAAGGCTGAGGTCCGGGTCGCGGCAAAGCCCGCGATCGATCAAGACCTCGTTCAAGCGCTCAATCAACGCCAGATCCTGTTCGCGCTCGTGCTTCTGTCTCACGGTCTCTACGGCCAATGGTCCAACGAGGGCTGGCTCGCCGCCGAGCTTGCGGCAAGCGGCATGATCGTTGCAGCGCCGACCCATCCGGGCACCGCCTGGGTCAACAAGGATTCGCTCGAAACCGCAAAACTCTGGGAGCGTCCACGGGACCTTAGTCGGATCATCGACTACCTCGGCGAAAACGAGACCTGGCGAGACGCGATCGACATGAACCATATCGCGGCCATCGGCCATTCGCTTGGCGGCTATACCGTGATGGCCATGGCGGGGGCACGTTTCGACAAGGTTCGTCATGATCGCTACTGCGACGCTTATCCGGACCGCGGCGATTGTCACTGGGCCCGAAAAGTCGGCTTGGGCGAGAGTGCAAGGAGCGTCGCCAATCTCGAACGCTCGCTCGGAGATCCGCGTCTGACGGCAGCCATATCTCTCGATCTCGGCTTCACCCAGGCGTTCGATCCGGCAAGTATCGCTGCGATCGGCATTCCCGTCCTGGTCATTGGCGCCGGCCATCATCTGCCCAATTTGCCAGTAGCAGAAGAATTCCGTTATCTTGCCGAGATGCTGCCCACGGCGACCACGATCTATCGTGAGATTGAGGATATCAGCCATTTCAGCTTCTTTGCCGAATGCAAACCCGACGCGATCGACCTCCTGGCCGCGGCCGGTGAGGGAGAAGATATCATTTGCCAAGACGGTGGCGGCCGTGACCGAGCCGTCTTGCGTGTCGAGATCGCGGACCAAGTGAAGATATTTCTCGACGAGGCGGGCTTTGGCGTATCCGGCCGAAGTTAGCGGTTGAGGAGGGGAGAAGCGGGCCTCTACCCGCTTCTCCCGATATTTTCTTGGTAGCTGATTGTTATCCGGGACCGGCTTCTTCCGTTACAGAACCTGTCAAGCGCAAAAACAGTTCCTCCAGATCCGCTTCTGCCGTGGCGAGGTCACGGATGGTCAAGCCGGCCGAGCGGACGATATCCAGGATGTCCCCGACACGAGCCTGGCTCGGTCGATAATTGATCTCGAGCTGGTGATCATTCAGCAGAACGGCGCCGAGGGCGCTGAGCGCCTTGGGCAAGGCCTCGATCGGCTCGCTCAGACTTACCGTGAGCTTTTTCTCATCCAGTTTTTGGATCAAGGCCTTGGTCTCGCCGCACGCCACCAGCTTTCCTTGATCCATGATGGCGATCTGATCGCACATCGCTTCGGCTTCTTCGAGATAATGGGTGGTGAGCACCACGGTGACGCCCTGGTGGTTGAGGTCGCGCATGTGACGCCACAGGGTACGGCGAAGATCCACATCGACGCCGGCGGTCGGCTCGTCGAGAATGACCACCGGCGGTTCGTGGATCAGCGCTTTGGCCACCAGCAGACGCCGGCGCATCCCGCCGGAGAGCGTGCGTGAATAGGCATCAGCCTTGTCGCCCAAGCCAACGGCCTCAAGGACATCCATGACCCGGCGTTTCGCCTTCGGCACGCCGTAAAGCCCTGCTTGAATGTCGAGGGCTTCTCTTGGGGTAAAGAAGGCATCGAGATTGAGTTCCTGCGGGACCACGCCGATCGAACGGCGTGCACGCCTGGGATTGGCGTCGATATCGAAATCCCAGATGCGCGCCGTACCCGATGTTTTGACGACCAGGCCCGCGAGGATATTGATCAGAGTCGATTTGCCAGCACCATTCGGTCCCAGGAGACCAAAAATCGAGCCCCGCGGAATCGCGAGGTCAATGCCTTTGAGCGCCTCCTTGGGCGGTTGTTTCTTTTTCCCGGCGTAAGTCTTTACCAGGCCTTTGATATCGATAGCCAAAGACGGTGCGCCGTAACGTTCGACAATGTCACCGAGACGGCCGGGTGAGAGAACACGAGCATCGGTCATCGGCGTCAATTCCTGACGGTTTCCCAGCCACCGCTTTCGCCTGATCGATAGATGGCATCGATCACTGCCATGTTCTTGACCCCATCTTCCAGCGGAAAATCAAGCGTGGCCATGCCTCTGATCACGCGGGCAAAATGGTCGCCTTGCAGGGTGTACTGGTTGATGCCGGCGAAGGTGAACTCTTCCGTGCTGGCAAAGCCGCGGCGGCTACCGTCATTCAACAGAACTCTTGATGTCTCGGTGGGAAGCGGGGTGAAGGGGATATCGAGATCGATGCGTCCCTCGGTGCCCAGGATCTGCAGGCGCTGTTGCGGCACGAGCTGGGTCGAACAGGTGAATTGCGCCTGGCCATCCGGGAAATGAAGGATGGCGGAGCACAGCCGATCGGTATGAAAGTCGGGATCGCGCTCCAGAAGACCGATGGCCCTTGCCGGTTCGGTGCCGAAGATGAAGCGGGTGGTGACGATGGGGTAGCAGCCGATGTCATAAAGACCGCCGCCGCCGATGTCCTTCTGGTTGCGAACATTGGCCGGATCGACATTCATGTAGCTGAAGCTTGCCTGGACAACGCGAAGATCGCCGATCCGCCCCGCTTGGACCAGCTCTCTTGCCTTATGCCATTGGGGATGGTGGCGGACCATGAAGGCTTCGGCGATGGTGACACCGGTATTATCCCGCGCATCGATGAGCCTGGCCACCTCCTCCGCGTCGATGGCGATCGGTTTTTCGCAAAGCACGTGCTTGCCAGCGGTGGCCGCTTCGATCGAGACCGGTACATGCAAATGATTGGGCAAGGGATTGTAGACGGCTTCGATCTCGGAATCCGCCAGGAGCTCGTCGTAAGATCCATAGGCTTTCGGAATGGCGAACTGCGAAGCCGCGGCCTTTGCCCGATCGAGATCGCGTGAGGCAATGGCCTCGATCCTCACATGCTCGCCTTGCTGCATGGCAGGGATCACACGCTCAAGGCTGATCCTTGCTGTACCGATAATACCGAACCGAACCGGCTCCATGACAACCTCCAGACTGTACTGAAGCCCATTCTTAGAGGCGAACGAAGCCGCTCGCTAGTGGTGTGACCACAACATGAGATTGCCGAGCGTCGGAAAAATCATCATGTGTGGCCGCACCATTAGCCTCGTCCGGCGAGGGTTTCGAAGATCACTAGACAGGCTTGATGTTTCTTGGAATGCTCCTCTTTGGACAGACCAACCGCCAGGGCCTGCGCCGTTCGAACGCGGCCAGGCGAAACATAGGTGGCATTGAAGCGCTCCTCGCGCGATCCCTCATCAAAAATTCGCTGCCAAAGCGTGTTCATGCCGGGGCCTCTGAGAATCATCAGGTTGTCGACGCGCTGACCCAGAACCGCTTGCGGGTCGAGGTTGAGCCAGGCAACAAATGCATGATTGGCGCGACGGACATCTCGCTCCGCGCTCAAGAGCAGACAAGGCATCGGACAGGCATCCAGCACACGCGTCAGATCGACGCTGTTACCGGCCAGGCGCAGCTTCTCGACTTCTTGGTCCAATCCTTGAGCGCGTAGCTGCGCATGGATCAGGGAGAAGGTCCGAAGTGTCGAAGCGAGATTAGTCCGCTCCGGCGTTGCCTCGGCAACATCGTTGACAAGCCTGGATAGACGCACCGATCGACTGTCGGCCACTTCCTTCAAATAGGTCCAGAATTCCTGCTCTAACTTGATCGAGGTGCGAACCTCGCCTATGCGCATGGTCTTTCGAATCATAACTCGAACTTACCCATTATCGCCCGCGCTGCATACTATAGTACAGCACAAAGAGGTGTTTCGGAATTGTTCTGATAAACCACGTAAATTAAAATTCGGGTAACAAAGCTACTTTATATGTAGAGGGGAAACTGCCGGCTGATGTCCTCGAACCGGTGGCATGGAGATCTCTATGGCCAAAAACTTTACCAATCCAGACACCCATGAAACCAAGATGGAGAGCGACGGGATTGTGGTCGCTCAAAACGCTGAAGCGCCTGCTGGAAGCGGCAGCCGGCCGGATCGGAGACCGCGAATGCCGACGTCGGGCGACAGCCAGCTGGCGGCGGCCGATGACTGTGCCGTCACGGATCAGCAAACGATCCTCCGACTGCCGGTCCTCGACAATGATCAGGGCAATGGCCAGGCAATCTCGAAATCATCGCTCTGTCCCAACCGGCCAGCGGCGCGGCAACGATTGCCGAAGACGGCTCCATTCGCTTTTCGCCAGCAGAAGCGGGGTTGCAGGAAGTCCGCTATGTGGTCGACGACGGCAGCGGCGGAACAGCGGACGCCAAGGCCCATATTTTCGTTAACCCCGAAAATGGTCAGCTCGAGCAACCGGTTCTTGCCTCCGTTGGCCGAGAAGAACTGTCCGACGTCGCCCGTTCTTGTGCTGACGGCATGGCGCTGGACATCGTCCGGCTCGCCGGCGATCAGGTCATCGTCGAGCCACCGGCACCCGGTCAGCGTATTCAGGTCGCCGCCAGTCCCGGCCAGCCGATTGATATTCAGTGACGCGCGGATTTCTCGAACCGGAGTTGCTGCGCGTCGATGGCGGTCTTTTGATCATCGCCGAAGATGGACGGATGATCTTTCTGGAGAATTTCGTCGCCGCGGCTGAAAACGACAACCCGGTGCAGCTCTCCATCGCCGATAAAGGGCCGTTCGATGGGGGCACGATCCTCCTGGCCTCCCTTGATACCGACGGTGCCGGCGCGAGCAGCATCCAATTCGCCGCAACCGAAAACGGCAGCCCTAATCCGTTTGATGCCGAGCCTGCTTTGGGACCGGATAGTGCAAGCGATGGTGGTGGCGCCGGTTTCTCCCCTTATGCCTCTCAAAGCATTGGCAGCGGGCCTGATGCGCTTGGCCCGCTTGGCCCCACCGCACTGGGCTTTGGTGTCCAGGAACGGGTTCTGGCCAATGCCGGCGATGACACCTTGCGAAGCCTGGATAACGGCGGCATTGATGCGCTTGATCCCGGATATTCCTGGCGGTCCGGACGGCCCGGACAATCCCGGTGATCCAGGTGACCCCGGCACGCCTGTCAATCAGGCTCCGGTGATCAGCATCAATGCCAATATTTCGGTTGAGATCGGCGAAGTCACGGTTGGCGGTCCAACCTTCATTGAAGCCGGACCGTCTGCCCGATCTTGTCGAAGGCAGGACGATTGCCGGCGCCGATATCAACGGCGTCGCTGGCGGTAATCTGGTGATTGGCGATGGCGGCGATGCGGCGATCATTTTCCGTGACGAGGTCGCGCTCTTTCAAAACAGCGTCGGTGTCTACCTCATCGGAGAGAATGGTGAAATCCTCGATCCGAAACTCGCTTTTGCAGCCGTCGAGCATAGCGAGGAGTTCTTTGACGCGAACGGCAATCAGCAGCACGCCTTCATTCGCCCTGGCGGTGGACAGTTCAGTCCCGGCGATCAGGTGTTGCTGAGCGAGCTTTATCCTGATCAGGACCTGCCGCCAGGGACCAAGTTCGGCCTTTTCCTCGTGGTGGATGGCGGCAATACCGAGGCGGGCTTGACGGGGCGGACAGCCTCGAATTTCGAAATGCCGACGGGATCGTGGCGACCATCTTCGACGATGCACCGCCTATGCTCTTGGTGGATGACGAACGTGATTCGCCAGGATGTTTTTCACGCCCTTGATACCGATTCCGCGAAGCGGCAGCTCGAAATCGGCTCAATCCCGGCGGCGGAGGCCAGGTGATCTCAGGCCTGGTCCCGGATGGCGCTGGGCTGACCATAGCGTTCGAGGATGTCCAGCTCGGCCGTGGTGACGATGACTTCAACGACACCGTGATCGACGTGCTGCCAACCCCCGCTGCCCTGTCGAGCCTGCCCTTCGTCAATCTCGCCATTGCGGTGGAGGCGACCATCGTCGACGCCGACGACGCCAATCTGAGCAAGGCAGTCATCGAGATCGGCAGCGGTGCGACGCCGGGCGATCGTCTGGACGATCACGACCTGCGCTCGACGGCACCGGCATCACGTTGATCGAAGACGGCACGGCTGGCCGTCTGGTGCTCGAAGGGACAGCGCCTATCGAAACCTACCAGGAGATCCTGCGCGGTCTGACATTCCAGTTCGGCGATGGAGAAGGCGAACGTGAGATCAGCTTCAATGTCGTCGATGAAGCCGGCAACAGCAGCAACACCGAAGTCGTTACCTGAGTCCGACCAGTCTGACCGCTAATATCGGGACCGACGGAAACGATACGATTGCCGGCGAAGACGGCGTTGATAACGCCATCTCCGGGCGCGGCGGCGATGACAATCTGTTCGGTGACACCGGCAACGACATCATCGATGGCGGTCTCGGTGATGACCTCCTGTTCGGTGATGCCGGCAATGACATTCTGATCGGCGGACCTGGCGCCGATGGAATCAACGGTGGCGACGGTGCCGATCAGCATCGTTACTTCTCGATCACCGAACGCGGTGATTTGATCGAAGGTTTCAACGCCGAAGAAGGTGATGTGCTGAATTTCACTGATCTTCTGGGCGATGATTCCGGTAACGGCAATATCGAAGACTTCGTTCGCTTCGACCAGGTCGGGGACGATATCGAGGTCAGCGTCGACGTCGATGGAAGCGGCAGTGATTTCGCCTTTGTCTCCTATGTCACGCTCGTTGATCCGGTTGGGGTCACCACCGTCGAGGAAGCGGCAAGCAACGGGACTGTCATCGCCTGATACGGGAAAAATGCGTCCGGGCGTCATTCGCGCGCTCGGACGCAGCGCCAGGATTGCAAGTGCTTGCGGTACTTGAAACGGTCGGCTACAACCACGAAGCACATTGACCGACCCAACCGCATCGCAGCAAAGGCGACGATTCTCAACTATGGCGCGCAAAAAAATCGCTCTCATTGGTGCAGGCCAAATCGGCGGCACCCTTGCTCTCATGGCTGGCCAGAAACAATTGGGCGATGTCAGCCTCTTCGACATTGTCGACGATATGCCGGCCGGTAAGGCTCTGGATCTGGCGGAATCCTCACCGGTTGAGGGGTTCAATGCCCAGGTGAACGGAACGAATGACTATGGCGAGGCTCTAGCCGATGCCGACGTCGTCATCGTGACGGCTGGTATTCCAAGAAAGCCGGGCATGAGCCGCGATGACCTTATCGCGACCAATGCGGGCGTCATCAAAACCGTTGCCTCCAATATCCAGCGACACTGCCCCGATGCCTTTGTGATCGTGATTACCAACCCGCTTGATGCGATGGTCTGGGCGATGCAGAAAGCCAGCGGTTTGCCGCCGAATAAAGTCGTTGGTATGGCCGGCGTGCTCGATTCGGCGCGCTTTCGCTATTTTCTCGCAGAGGAATTCGGCGTCTCGGTAGAGGATGTCACGGCCTTTGTCCTTGGCGGGCATGGCGACACGATGGTCCCCTTGGTTCGCTATTCAACCGTTGCGGGTATTCCGCTGCCGGATTTGATCAAGATGGGATGGACTTCGCAGGAGCGGCTCGACCAGATTGTTCAGCGCACCCGAGACGGTGGTGCTGAGATCGTCAAGCTGCTCAAGACCGGCTCGGCCTTCTATGCACCTGCTGCCTCGGCCATTCAAATGGCGGAAGCTTATCTTCTCGATCAAAAACGGGTGCTTCCCTGTGCGGCATATCTGGATGGTCAATATGGCGTCCAGGGTTTTTATGTCGGTGTCCCGACGGTGATTGGTGCTGGTGGCGTGGAACGGATCGTCGAGATCAAGATGGACGCAGCAGAGCAGTCGGCGTTCAAGAATTCTGTACAAGCGGTTGAAAGTTTATGTGCCGCTGTCCAGCTTTGAAGTTAGCGTATTGTTTGAATTTTCATCCGTTAAGAGCCGTTACGACCAGCAGATCGGGGCAGCGATGAACATTCATGAATATCAGGCCAAGGCTCTTCTGAAGGAATACGGCGTCAATGTCTTGCGCGGACAGGTTGCCTATACATCGGAAGAGGCTGAGGCTGCGGCGCGCAAGCTTGGCGGGCCGATTTGGGTCGTGAAAGCACAGATTCATGCAGGCGGACGCGGTAAAGGCGGCGGTGTCAAGCTTGCGAAGTCGATCGAGGAGGTGCGCCAATTCGCCGATGAAATGCTCGGCATGACCCTTGTAACGCATCAGACCGGTCCCGCGGGCAAGGAAGTGCGGCGGGTGTTTGTCGAGGATGGCTGTGAGATCGATCGTGAGCTTTATCTCGGCGTGGTGATCGACCGCGGCAGTTCACGCGTGACTTTCATGGCATCGACCGAAGGCGGCATGGATATCGAGGAGGTGGCAGCATCAAGCCCTGAAAAAATCAAGATGGTCAGCATCGATCCTGCCATCGGCTTTCAATCATTTCACGGCCGTCAGATTGCGTTCGGGCTCGGGCTTGAAGGCAAGCAGATCGGCAAAGCCATTGCGTTCATGAGCGGTCTCTATCGCGCCTTCACCGAACGTGATGCAAGCCTTGTCGAGATCAATCCGATGGTCGTGACGACAGGCGGTGACCTGGTGGCTCTCGATGCCAAGATGAATTTCGACAGCAACGCCATGTACCGTCAGCCAAGGATCGCGGAACTGCGTGATCTCGATGAAGAAGATCCGCATGAGATCGAAGCCAGTCGTCATGATCTTAATTACATCAAGCTCGATGGCAGTATCGGCTGCATGGTGAATGGGGCAGGCCTTGCCATGGCCACGATGGACATCATCAAACTTTATGGCAGTTCGCCTGCGAACTTTCTCGATGTCGGCGGTGGTGCCACCAAGGAACGGGTGACGGCAGCCTTCAAGCTGCTTCTTTCCGATCCGAAAGTCGAAGGTGTGCTGGTCAACATCTTTGGAGGCATCATGCGCTGTGACGTGATCGCCGAAGGTGTCGTGGCGGCCGCGCGTGAAGTCAATGTTGGCGTGCCTTTGGTCGTTCGACTCGAAGGTACTAATGTTGCTCTGGGCAAACAAATTTTGAATGAGTCTGGCCTTGCTATCACTGCAGCGAGCGATCTTGCTGATGCTGCCGAGAAAATTGTCAACGCAGTTAAGAAGGCGGCTTGATGTCAGTTTTGATCAATAGCGAGACCAAGGTCATTTGCCAGGGTTTCACCGGTGCCCAGGGAACCTTTCACTCAGAACAGGCTATTGCCTACGGCACCAAGATGGTTGGCGGCGTCACTCCGGGTAAAGGCGGATCAACGCATCTGGGTCTTCCGGTGTTCGATACCGTTGCTGATGCTGTCGATGCCACCGCCGCCGATGCCTCGGTGATCTATGTGCCAGCCGCTTTCGCTGCCGATGCCATTTTGGAAGCGATCGACGCTGAGGTTGGTTTGGTGGTCTGTATCACCGAAGGTATTCCCGTTATCGACATGGTCCGTGTCAAGAGAGTTCTTGGTGGTTCCAAATCAAGGCTCATCGGCCCTAATTGCCCAGGTGTCATCACCCCTGAGGAATGTAAGATCGGGATCATGCCGGGTCACATTCATACGGCTGGAAAAATCGGCATTGTCTCTCGTTCCGGCACCTTGACATACGAAGCGGTCGCCCAGACCTCGGCAGTTGAACTGGGCCAAAGCACTTGCATTGGTATAGGCGGTGACCCGGTTAACGGCACAAACTTTATCGACTGTTTGGAGCTGTTCGTGAAAGACCCGGAGACCGAAGGCATTGTTATGATCGGTGAGATTGGCGGCACGGCCGAAGAAGAAGGTGCGGACTTCTTGAAGCGATCAGGGACGAAGAAACCTGTCGTCGGGTTTATTGCCGGCCGTACGGCACCCGCCGGCAGAAGGATGGGGCATGCAGGTGCGATCATCGCCGGTGGCAAGGGGGGGGCTGAAGAGAAAATCGAGGCAATGCGCGGCGCCGGCATTCATGTTGCCGATAGTCCGGCGACGATCGGTGCCACAATGCTTGAGGCGATGAGGATGTAAGGTAAATGTTAACCAAACTGGTTTAAAGTAAGGTGAGCAGAACGAGATAGATGGTTGCGCCTATCAACACTTGATGTAGATCTGACCCATGGCCACGAGAATTGAGCTAGAACAAAACGCCTTCCTCTACGGAGGAAATAGTGGATTTATCGAGGACCTTTATGGCCGCTATCTCAATGACCCCAATGATGTTGATGAAAGCTGGCGTCAATATTTTGATGAGTTGGGACCGGAAACCCGACAGCTTTTTCGTCGAAGTCAAAAGGCGTTGGAACAACGTGAGATAGCGCTTGGATATCCTATTGATGCCTCGTCATCCAGCGTTGTCGATTTCGATAGTGAACGCAGCAAGCGGCTGATTTTGGATCACCTTCGCGTCGTGATGTTGATCCGAGCCTATCGCGTGCGGGGTCACCTCCTCGCCGACCTCGATCCACTGGGATTAAGCCGTAATATAGCCCATCCCGAACTCGATCCCGCCAACTATGGCTTCGGCGAGGATGATTTGGATCGAGAGTTCTATCTCGACAACGTACTTGGTCTGGAGAAAGCGAGCCTCCGCGAGATCGTCAAAATCCTTCGGCAGACCTATAGCGCCAAGATCGGCGTTGAGTTTATGCACATTCAGGAACAGGATCAAAAAGCCTGGATACAAGCCGTTATGGAGGGATCATACAACCTCCTCAAGCCTACCGCCGAAGGCAAGAAACAGCTTTTGCAGTCACTTACTGCTGCTGAAGGATTCGAGCGTTTTCTCCATGTCAAGTTTCCAGGCACCAAGCGGTTTGGCCTCGATGGCGGGGAAAGTACGGTGCCAGCACTTGAAGCCATCATTAGGAAATCGGTAGAACTTGGTGTCGAAGAAATTGTTATTGGCATGCCACATCGCGGCCGGCTCAACGTCCTCGCGAATGTCATGGGGAAGCCTTACACAGCTATCTTCTCAGAGTTCCAAGGTGGTACAGTGGTTGATGACGTCCTGGGTTCGGGGGACGTCAAATATCATCTTGGTACCTCCAATGACCGTGAACTTCCCAATGGTAAAAGAGTTCATCTAAGTCTGACAGCCAATCCCTCTCATCTCGAAGCGGTAAATCCAGTTGTTCTGGGCAAGGTTCGGGCTAAACAGACCCAAAAAGGTGATGTAGAGCGCGCGAAAATCATGGGCTTGCTGCTCCACGGCGATGCAGCTTTCGCTGGGCAAGGTGTCATCCATGAAGGTTTCGAAATGTCAGAGCTCAGAGGATTCAAAACAGGAGGGACCATCCATCTGATCGTCAACAATCAGATCGGCTTTACCACTAGTCCTGCCTATGCCCGATCATCACCCTATCCTTCAGACGTAGCCCGTACCGTCCAGGCGCCGATATTTCACGTCAATGGCGATGACCCTGAAGCCGTGGTCCATGTCGCCCTACTTGCCTCGGAATTTCGCCTGAAGTTCCAGAAAAGACGTTGTCATCGACTTATGGTGCTATCGCCGTCATGGACACAATGAGGCTGATGAGCCAAGTTTCACTCAACCGTTGATGTACCGACGCATTGCTCAGCACCCGACCACGCGTCAAGTCTACGGACAACGTCTCGTCGCTGAAAAAATCATTGGTGAAGATGATGTTGAGACGACGTACAGGAACTTTCAGGATCATCTAAGTAAGGCTTTCGAAGCGTCAGCAGGCTACAAGATGAACAGCGCCGATTGGTTGGAAGGCGCCTGGAAAGGGTTGAGCAGAGCACCTTCGAAATATGAGCGAGGCACAACGGCGGTCGCGCAGAAAGACCTTCTTGATATAGGCCTTACAATAACTTCGATTCCGGAAACACATCACATCCACCGGAAGCTTGAGCGAATCATTGGTCAGCGACGAAAAACGATCGAAACCGGCGAAAATATCGATTGGGCAACTGCCGAGCATCTGGCTTTTGGCAGTCTGCTGGTTGAAGGGCATCCGGTTCGATTAAGTGGTCAAGACTGTGGACGCGGAACATTCTCTCAGCGCCATGCCGTCTTGTATGACCAGGAAACAGAGGAACGATATATACCGTTGACCGAAATTAGAGATGACCAAGCGCATTTCGAAGTTGTCGACAGTTTTCTCTCGGAGGAGGGCGTTCTCGGATTTGAATACGGCTATTCTCTTGCCGATCCAAATTCGCTTGTACTATGGGAAGCTCAATTCGGCGACTTTTGCAATGGTGCTCAAGTTTATTTCGATCAGTTCATCGCGGCTGGAGAGGCAAAATGGTTGCGTATGTCCGGACTTGTATGCCTATTACCTCACGGCTTCGAAGGTCAGGGGCCAGAGCATAGTTCAGCTCGATTAGAGCGTTTTTTGCAACTCTATGCCGATGACAACCTTCAGGTTCTCTATCCGTCGACCCCAGCCTCCTATTTCCATGGATTAAGGCGACAACTTAAGCGTGATTTTCGCAAACCCCTTATTGTGATGACTCCAAAATCTCTCCTTCGCCACAAGCGTTGTGTGTCATCATTCGTAGACATGGTGTCCGGTAGTAGTTTTCACCGCGTAATGTATGAACATGCCCCTTCGAAGAAAGATAAGCAAATTGAACGTGTCGTTCTTTGTTCAGGGAAAGTGTTTTATGATCTTCAGGATGCTAGACGTGAAAAGGGTTTGGACGATCGTGTCGCCCTTATAAGATTGGAGCAGCTTGCCCCCTTCCCAGCTGAGGCCCTTGCCGAAGAACTTCTTCGATACAAGAATTCGACTTCACTCATCTGGTGCCAGGAAGAGCCACGGAATATGGGGGCTTGGAGTTTCGTTGCTCCACGACTGGAATTGGTCTTTGATGAACTTGGATTTGATCAGACAAGGCCGATTTTTGTTGGAAGAAAGGCTGCGCCGTCACCTGCAACGGGGTCTCACGAGCAGCATGTACGTGAACAAGAGAGACTAATTGATGAAGCATTGACCTTTTAGATGAGGCTTGCAAACTGATGCACGCCATGCTCCGCCGAGGAAAGAGATGAGTGTCGAAATTCGAGTACCAAGTCTTGGAGAGTCTGTGACCGAGGCAACAGTGGCCAAATGGTTCAAGCAGATTGGTGAAACTGTCACAGCAGACGAGCCTCTTGTCGAACTTGAAACTGATAAGGTGACCCTTGAGTACAATGCGCCAGCGAGTGGCACACTCGCTGAAATTTTAGTCGAACAAGGTGGTGAGGTAGAGGTTGGCGCCTTGTTGGGTGCGATCAACGAAATCGAATTCGACGGCGACTCCAGGCAGTAAAGGGACACAGATCGAAGAAGAATTTGTTCGGCAGAAATCGATCGAAAATTGGAACGACGAGCCCGCAGTTCCTCCAGCCGTGCGAAAACTAGCCGAAGAGAATAATATTGATCTGAACAAAATTTCTCCAAGTGGTCCAAAAGGAAACATCACGAAAGGCGATGTCTTAGCCGCAATTAGTCAAGTCAATTCGGGTGAGCACAATCCAGAACCATCGGTTGTTGTTGCTATCGAGGACACAGAGCGGCTAGTGCCGACGTCGGAAACAGTTAAAGTCCCGCATCTGGCTAACTCTAAAGGCGAAAAAGCACCAACTACACAGCCATCCGATCAGACGCAGGATAATGTTGCTAAGCCCGTAGCTAGGGAAGAGCGGGTCAAGATGACACGTTTACGGCGGCGTATCGCTGAACGCCTTAAGGAAGCACAAGACACAGCTGCCATTCTAACCACTTATAATGAAGCTGATTTGAGTAATGTGATGGCCTTGCGTGAACGCCATCGTGAGGTTTTTGTCGACAAGCATGACGTAAAGCTTGGCTTCATGTCATTTTTCGTTCAAGCCACGATCAAGGCGCTCCGTGAGATTCCGGCCCTTAATGCTGAAATTGATGGCGACGAGATCATTTATAAGCATTACTATAATATTGGCGTGGCTGTTGGAACACCTAGTGGCTTAGTTGTACCTGTTTTACGTGATGCTGATCGTTTAGGTTTTGCCGAAATAGAGAAGACGATTAACGAACTTGGTATTAAAGCTCGTGAAGGCAAGTTGGCCATGGAAAACCTTATTGGTGGCACCTTCACAATTTCGAATGGTGGTGTCTACGGCTCCTTAATGAGTTCACCGATTTTAAATCCGCCACAAGTTGGCATCCTCGGCATGCACAAGATACAAGAACGACCTATCGTCGTTGACGGTGAAATAGTCATCCGACCAATGATGTATTTAGCACTTAGCTATGATCACCGTATTGTCGATGGTCGCGAAGCCGTCACATTCCTAGTAAGACTGAAGGAGTGTATCGAAGATCCGGAACGTCTGTTGCTCGATGTCTAATGTGCCTCACCTCTTAGCTCGTTAGTCTGAAAGTATCGAAATCTTTCATGAGAATGTCGGTCTGTTGAGGTTCGTTGTTGTAGAAATTGTCAGAAGGGCTGTAGGTTGAATGGGTGAAGACGACTTTGACGTTATTGTTATCGGTAGTGGGCCTGGTGGTTATATTGCCGCGATTCGCGCGGCGCAGCTTGGTCTAAAGACGGCCTGCATAGAGAAAAGAGATACTCTTGGTGGCACTTGCCTCAATATTGGCTGTATCCCCTCCAAAGCGCTTTTGCGCTCTTCGGAGCTTTACGCTGAGGCTCTCAATGGCCTGAATGCCCACGGCATAAAGTTGGGCACCGTAGACCTCGATCTAAAGGCCATGCAGGAACATAAGAGCAAAGTTGTTAAGGAGTTGACGCAAGGCATCGAATTTTTACTCCGGAAGAATAAGGTGATGTCGGTCAAGGGGCTGGGCCGTCTTGTCGGAAAAGGAAAAGTCGGCGTTGAATTAAATGATGGTGGTCAGCGGGAGCTGACGGCAAAAAATATAATTATTGCTACCGGCTCTGATGTTGTTCCTCTTCCTGGTGTCAAAATTGACGAGAAACGTATTGTCTCTTCTACTGGTGCTCTTGAGTTAGATGCAGTACCCGGCCATTTAGTTGTCGTAGGTGCCGGTTATATTGGCCTTGAGCTCGGTACGGTTTGGCGTCGACTTGGTGCCAAAGTTACTGTCGTCGAATATTTGGACCGCATTACTCCAGGCATGGATTTTGAGGTCGCTAAGCAGTTTCAGCGGTTGCTATCGCGCCAAGGTTTGGGCTTTATGCTCGGCACAAAAGTTACAAGTGTTGATAGTACATCCGAACGGTTGCTGATAACGACAGAGCCAGCTGAAGGTGGCGAATCTGAGACTATGAAAGCAGATGTTGTTCTTGTTGCGATAGGACGTCGGCCCTATACACAAAACCTTGGCCTCGAAACAGTTGGCTTGACGACAGACAATTATGGACGAATAGAGGTTGATCAGAACCTTGCGACCGATGTAGATGGTATCTACGCAATCGGAGATGTTGTCAGCGGTCCAATGCTTGCTCATAAAGCAGAGGATGAGGGTGTCTTTCTGGCAGAACGCCTTGCAGGCCAGAGACCTCACATCAATTATAATGCTATACCTGCTGTCGTTTACACTGGTCCGGAAGTGGCGTCGGTTGGTAAAACTGAGGAAGATCTTAAAGATGCCGGCATTCACTTTAAGGCAGGTAAATTTCCCTTCTCTGCCAATTCACGCGCACGTGCTACCGGAAATACGGACGGCTTTGTGAAAATCCTTGCTGACGCAAGAACTGATCGCTTGCTCGGTGTGCATATCATTGGCGAAGATGCAGGAACAATAATTGCGGAAGCTGTTCTCGCTATCGAGTTCGGTGCGTCCTCGGAAGATCTGGCTAGTACTTGTCATGCCCATCCCACATTACAAGAGGCGATCAAGGAAGCTGCACTGGCGACACATGGATTACCGTTACATATCTGACAAGCTCAGGCTCTAGTGGATCAAGTCTAACATAGGAGATTCCCTTTTGCGGTCGGCTGTGCGATCCTGGTAGCATGCGAAAACGGATCCAAATTGACGTGAGTTCGGCTGATCGTGCGCGTTTGGCGACGATCGTGGCGGACCGGAACAGCGCGCAGAAACATGTTTGGCGGGCGTCTATCGTAAGCGGCTGACGAGGGCCGCCCTTGACGTATCGGAATTTATGAGAGCGGCTTCCAATTCCGGGGCGCCAGGTCGTCGAGCCGGTTGATTTTGTGATCCGGCAGCCTGTTCAGGAGATCGGCGATATAGGCCTGGGGATTGAGGTCGCAGAGCTTTGCGGTCTCGATGATGGTCATGATGGTTGCGGCGTTTTCGGCACCGCGGTCGGAGCCGGCGAAGGTCCAATTGCGTCGTCCGATGACCAGGGGCCTGATCGCGCGCTCGGCGGCGTTGTTAAAGGGCATGATGCTTTTGGCACCGCCGCTGGTGGGCATCGAACCCAGGTCAAGGTATCGCTGTCGCCACCGGGATGGGGGTGCCGGGAGCACGAAACGGCGGCAGGCCGTCTTGACTGTCAATCGGCTTCGAGCCGGGACCCCTTATCGGCACGTCCAAAAAGTACCCCCCTGGCACGTTGTTTGATGCCGGTCTTTTTCTTTGATCAATGAATGAAGAAGGTTGTTGTGGTTGGTCTGTGGTCATGTGGGTAACGCTTTTGCGTTATCCAAGCTTCTCCGGCAGGAGAAGCGTCATGTCCACAGCCCTGGCCGCCATTGAATTTGTCGTGTTGGCGGGGCCGTGGCGTCAGGCTCGGTTTTTAAAACGCCAGCTTTCGTTGCCGGTCTCGATGATGTCGCAATGATGAGTCAGGCGGTCGAGCAGAGCTGTGGTCATTTTTGCATCCCCGAAGACCGTCGGCCATTCACCGAAGTCGAGGTTGGTGGTGACGATCACCGAGGTTTGCTCATAGAGATGGCTGATCAGATGGAACAACAGCTGGCCGCCGGTCTGGGCGAACGGTAGATAGCCGAGCTCGTCGAGCACGACGAAGTCCAGACGGGCAAGCCGATCGGCCATCCTGCCCTGGCGGTCAGCCCTGGCCTCGGCCTCGAGCTTGTTGACCAGATCGATGACGTTAAAGAAGCGGCCGCGCTTGCCGTCGCGGATGCAGGCACGGGCGATCGCTATCGCAAGATGAGTTCTTCCCGTGCCTGCTCCGCCGACCAGTACGCCGTTGCGCTGATGGTCGAGGAGGTTGCCAGAAGTCAGGTCGCGCACCAGGGTTTCATTGATCGGCAAACCCTCAAACACGAAGTCGTCGATATCCTTGGCAAGCGGCATCTTGGCGATGGTCATCTGATATTTGATCGAGCGCGCCTGCTTCTCCGAGATCTCGGCGGTGAGCAGATCACCGACGACGTGCTCCGGCTCATGCTGACGTTTCACAGCAGTAGCCAAGACCTCGTCATAGGCCGCCTT
>CAWBCX010000063.1:0-13754 GCA_963787265.1 uncultured Alphaproteobacteria bacterium
GTGATCGAGCGGATCGGCGAAAGCGGCAGCGAGTAGGAGGCGGTGAGCGCGAACTCATGGTCCGGTTCGAGATTGTTGAGCGCACTCAGCAGAAACGAACCCGGCCCCAGCGGCACGCTGTAATTGCCGACCAGGCTCCGGCGGTCCTGGTCGTTCCTGGTCTCGGTGTTGACCAGGATGGCGCCGACTCGGCCATAATCGGCAAGCCCGGCGCCCAGAGACAATTGGTCGGTACGCTTGATCGGCTCGTTATCCTGGCCGATCTGGCGAAAGCTCTCATCGGCATATTCGGTGCGCAGACCGATATTGAAGTTGGACGCCCGGTATTCATAGTCGGCGAAGGCTTCGAACCCTTCGCCCGCCTCATCATCGCGGCTGCCGACCACACCGGCGCTGACCAAGCCCGAACGGGCCGAGCAGGGCAGCGCCGCCGACGCCCAGCACCTGACGGTCGTCACTCAGCTCCAACCGGCCGTCGCCGGTCAAGGCATCGGTCAGGCCATAGCTGTAGCTGCCGATCATCAGCGGGCGACCATAGTCGAAATTCTTGTCGTTGAACCGCTCGCGCTCGAAACCAAGCTCGACGGCGTAGTCGCTGAGGCCCGATTTCAAGAGCCGCGGGCTGACATAGTAGCTTTGGGTCAAGAACTGCTCGCGGCCGAGAAGATCGGTCACCCGAAGCTGCACTTCGCCGGCCCCGGTCACCACCGGCAGATTGTCGATCTCGAACGGTCCCGCCGGCACTTCCTCCGAGACACGCACCGTATTGTTCAAAAAAACCTCGGCGACCGAGTTCTGTTCGGCAAGCCCGCCGATGGTCGGCAGCGGAAAGGTGACGAAGGACGGGTCGGTGGCGAAATTGCTCGCAATTTGCACGCCGCCGAAACGGACGGGTCGGCCAAGCACGCCACCGACCGTGATCGAATCACCGAGCCTCAGGCTCGCGCGATAATCGGGAAAATCCTTGGTGAACGAGGTCTCGAGGCGCACCAGTTCCGTCTCTTCGGTGATGTCGCCGAGGCGGAAATCACTGACCAGGACGCCAAGCTCGTCAAAAGCACCCAATTCCAAGAGCGCGTCCAGACGCTCGCGCACGCCGTCCCCGGTCAGATATTGCACGTCGTAATCGACGAAGGCACCGCGCCCGGATTGCGGCGGCAAGGTCGAGGCCCTGGCGCTGCTCAACGCTGTCCCATCGAAGCCGGACGCCGGCAGCGTCAGGGTCAGGGTCAGGGTCCGATCGTCGAAGTCGACGACGCTGCCGTCCAAGGCGTCAAGGCGATAGAACGGCTCGCCGTTGAAGGTCATGATCTTCGCTTCGTCCAGAATGACGCGCCAGGTGCGCAGATCCACCACCCGCACCGCCCAGGCGTCGTCCGGGCCCTGAATGACGATCGCCCCATCGGTTACCGTCTCGCCGTTCAGGACGATCGAGGTCAGGCTTTCCCGCCATTCATCCGACTGCAGAAGCGGCAGATCGAGAGGATCGCGCCGGCGCACGGCACCGCCGGTATCCCCCTTACCACCGCCCCCAACGATCACACCGGCAAGCTCGCTGACCGTCGCCTCGATCAAATCCGCCTTCTCGCCGAGATCCTCGGCTGCCGGCACCACCGTCCAGCCATCGAGGCTCTCCTTGGCCAGGAGATCACCGACGCTGTTCTCGTTGGCGGCTTGCTGATTGGCGATCTGGGTCAACCGATGCATCGCGATCGGCACGTCCAGGCCAAGGAGCGAGCCGATCATGCCGCCATCCCCAAGCGTTACCGCCGGCGGCGAGGCAACCGGCAGCGGCTTTGGCGGCAAAGGTGCGCTGATCAGGCTCCCGGCCTCGGCAACCACCAGCCGCATCGGGCCTTTCGGATAATTCACGCCGACAAACTCCAGAATGCCGGCGGCCTGGTCGATGGTCACGTGCTTCACCAGGATCGGCAAAAGCGGCAGGAAATGCGCGCCGCCGATCTGGACCGGCATGATCCTCGGCAAATCCGGCGGCAGGCGATCGTCAAGATCGCTCAGCCGCAAAACGAGGCCGTGGGCCTCATCATCGAGCAAAAGCGCTTGATCCGCCAGCAAACGCCCGGCGGCCCGCACCTCGACCCAACGCCCAGCCGCATCAAACCCGGCCCCATCGCCGGCGGCCCCGAGGCTGAACCCAAGCACCGCCCCGAGTATCGCCAGCACCAGCCAGGCACTCCGGTGGTGGGACCACTGCCTTAACTCCGTCATGGCGTGGCCATCTCATGGACTTGCTTGACACCGGCGGGAACGGACGGCGTCCAGCGACCGATGTCAGGTCGTTGCATGGACGCCGGGGTGGTCATGGGTGGGGCTCCTTGGTGATGGAATTGGACATGCGGGATCGCTCGCCTTCTTCGAAGGCGTCGCTGATTGGCGGGGGTGTTGGAGTTGGGTTGCGGTTAGCTGTCTGGGAGGACGACCTGAGCTTCTATAGGACCAGCAGTGGTTTTCGCCTTAATCTCGACCGGACCCTTTATCTCGGCAAGCGCCGTTTCTATGGGCCAACGCCTTTGCTCGCCACCAAAGACGTAGCCCTGGTCGCCAATCTTAACCGATTCGGCTATGCCATCGGTCGTTTGCATATCAATCGACAAGATTTTGACATGGGCATTGCCCTTATTGGACAAAACTATGCTCGAACCTAGAGTATCATCTTCAGATAGTGACCATCTGGGTTCAGCACTAGCTCCTTTCGGCGCCACGAAGATAGGCATATTGATTTCTAGATTGAAATTTAGGCCTTCCTTCCTGTCAACCTCTGAGGGAATTTCACTGATCATGATCCGGTAGGTCCGCTCTTCCTCGGCTTCGAATGTCCGCCTTAGTCCGATGCGAATAATTTGTTCCTCACCCGGCTCGACCTCGAACAATGGTGGCACTAACAGCAGATCTTGCGTGGGCTCGAGCTTTGCAGGGTCATCGGATTGGGTCCAGGCGAATGCCTGCAATCGAACGCTTTTGGAACGATCATGAGTGTTTGTCAGTCTGATAACCTGGACGCCACCAGCAGTATTGAGGCGGAGATGCATCGGCGAGATTGAAAACGCTTCTGCTCCCTTAAGAGCGGTCGCAAAAGAGATAAAGATTAGAATGGCAAGAAAGTGCGGCATTTTCATCGCAGAGCCTACGGGGTTGAAAAGGCAAGGATTCATGGGACCAATGTCGGGTCGGTCCGTTTGGACAATGCACCATCAATCAGCACCGCCCAGCCACCGGCAATGCATGGAGGAGTGACTGGGCGGTTGCTCAGACTGGTTATACGCTAGAACGTCATCGTCAGCGTGACCGTATCGGCGTAAGCACCAGCTGCTCCATTCTGATTGGCAGGCATACTGGTAGTGAACGGGAAAGATGCCGTGCCGGAAAAAGTCCCTAGATAAGCATTGCTCGTCCACGGATTTCCATCAGGATTATTGAGATCATATTTGACAAAATTGCCGTTATCGTCATCCATCTGTCGCGATGTTCCGTCTAATGGATTGCCTCCCGACACGGCAATGGTCGCAACGTCGGAAGCCGTGCATATGATCTCCATTGAGCCTGTTTTTTGGATTGCGGTCGTTTGGCCTGGAACATATTCACCAAAAGCGATGTCGCTGACCGTTCCGAACTCACATGCATCAGCGATAGTTGCGGATACTTGAATATCAGTGGTATCGTCAGCAACTGCGAAGCTTGTAAAAGCGGTAGCAGTAAAAAGAGTGGCAGCAATTGAGACATAGAGCTTGCGTGACATTCTACTCTCCTAACGTTTTTGGATGCCGAGTTTCGTTTTATTCAGTTTAGTTGTTGCGCACGCCGGTGATGGGGAACGGGATGGTTCACGGGGTCATCACCGGCGCTTGCTGGGGGCCAAGATGGGTCTCGGCGTGGACTTCGAGACTCTTGGGCATGGATGGCTGGCCGTAGCCTAGGGACCAGCGTTGTTCAGTGCCGGCCAGCGCGTAGGCGAACTGGTCGGTCTCGAAAAGCGCTTTGTCGTTCCCGGTGCCGCGCAGTTCCAGGGATTTCACCATCAGATGCGCGTTGCCGTGATTGGCGAGGATCAGCTCCGCCTCACCGGATGCCGTGTAGCCGAAGCGCCAATGAGGCTGGGGTTCTGCGCCAGCTGGTGTGACAAAAAGAGGCATATTCAAGCGAACGGCAAAAGAAACGCCGCCACCTTCGATCTCTTCCGGCACCTCGGTGATCAACAACCGATAGGCCTTCTCCGTCGACGCGCTCCCGGGATTGCGGAGAGCGAGGCGGATCACCTGCTCGCTATTCGGGTTGAGCTCGAAGATCGGCGGCACGGCGATGATCTCGTCGGCGCGCTTGGCCGCATCCAGATCCTCGGCCGCCGCCCACTCGATCGCTTGCACCTGAACCAAGGTGGACCTTGGATCGGGATTCCTGAGCCTTATAACCTCGGAACGACCATCAGCCGGCAGGGTCACCTTGATCGGTGATACCTTGAGCGTACCGGCTTCGGCCGCGCCGAGGGCAAGCGATCCCATGACCGCAAGCGCAGTCCAACAAAGCTTCATTTGGCGCTCTTTTCGTGTTGGGGTGAAGCTGATTTTGTCGGGCGCTCTGCTCTAGTTCGTGGTGAGCGTGATCAAGACCGTATCGGTGTAGTTGCCGGGGAGAGGCGACTGGCCCGCCTCGATGCGGCCGAAGACTGTAGGCGTATCATTTTGCGCATTGACGAAGTCTGCGGAGTTTTCGGGAAAGACACCCCACAATTGCGTACGCGCCGAGTCGCGGAACAGCTGATAGAGAATCTGGCTGGTATTTCCTTCATTGAACATCTGCCGGCCATTTGGATCGCCGGTCGTACCGCCATCCATCGAGATCGCGATGTTGGAAGGCGCATTGCACGAAAAGCTGATCGGGACATCGACATCCTTGCGGGTGCCGGAATAGGACCCAAAGTCCAATGTAGCACCGGTCACCGTGCATTCACCGCCGACATTCGCCAACACGGTCAGGCTATCAGTCGACGACTGCGCCATGCCCGGCAAGCTGGTTGCGGCAAGGCCCAGTAGACTCGCTGAGCCAAGGAACCAACGTAACTTCGTCGCTTGTGTCATCTCTACTCTCCATATGCCACCTGCCCTACGCTCTCGACGAGAAACACTTAGGCTGGCTCTTATTGACATTCCATGGATGGATACAACACTATTGGAGCGTAATTATTCAAGTCTTTTTTCACCTATAAGTAGAAAAATATTTCTCTTTGCATTTGCGCCGTATTTCCAGATCAGCAGCGGCAAAAAACCTATTAATCTTCAATAAATTCATGAAATTATCCTCGATAAGACAGAATATAATTCAGAGAAAAAACAACATAATTGACCACGCCGACAACGGCAGCCATAACTTACCGAATCACCTCAGAATTGAAGAACCAAGTCGGGCTAGTAGCGGCACGCTACCCGTAGATGTAGGCGGGGAGCCAGAGGGCGATTTGGGGGAAGATGAGGATCAGGATGAGGCCGATGAGCTGGATCACCATGAACTGCATCATGCCGATGTAGATGTCCTTCAGGTCCCATTCGGGCACCACGCCTTTCAGGAAGTAGGCGGAGAGCGCCACGGGCGGCGATAGCCAGGCGGTCTGCAGGTTGACGGCGACCAGGATGCCGAACCAGGTGAGGTTGACGTCCGAGCTGCTCCAGCAGCCGGAATCAGGATCGGCACGATGATCAGGACGATCGGCACCCATTCCAGCGGCCAGCCGAGCAGGAAGATGAGCGCCATGATGATGAGCAGCACCTGGATCTGGGTCGAGATCCCATTGCAGGAGCAGTTCGGTCAGCATGGTCGGCGTGCCGAGGCGGGAGAAGACGGCGCCGAAGAAGTTGGAGGCGGCGACCAGGAAGAGGATGAGGACCGAGATTTCGAGCGTCTTGATCAGCGCCTCGTAGAAGCGTCGACCAGGTCATCTGGCGGTAGGCGAGGGTCAGGAGAAAGGCACCGAAGGCACCGCAGCCAGCGCCTTCGGTCGGGGTGGCCCAGCCGAACAGGATGCGAGCCGAGCGCGAACGCCACCAGCGCCGCTGGCGGGACCAGTCCCAGGAAGAATTCACGGAACACAATCGCCCCAGTTGTTCGCGCGCTCTTCCATCGGAAGCGGCGGGCCGAGCTCGGGGTTGATCCAGCAGCGGATCAGGGCGTAGGCGGTGAAGAGGAAGGCGAGCATGATGCCGGGCATGATGGCGGCGGCGAACAGGTCGGTCACCGGGACTTCGAGCACCGGTCCCATGACCACCAGCATGATCGAGGGCGGGATCAGGATGCCGAGCGTGCCGCCGGCGGTGATGGTCCCGGCGGCAAGGCTGCACGTCGTAGCCGGAGCGGTTCATGGTCTTGCCGCCATGATCCCGAGGATCGTCACCGAGGCCCCGACAATCCCGGTGGCCGCGGCAAAGATGGTCGAGACAAACAGCACGGCGAGATACAACGAGCCTCGCGTCGAGGCGAGCATGAGTCTGAACGGCGCGGAACAGGCGCTCCATCAGGCCCGCCTGCTCCATCATGATGCCCATGAAGACGAACAGCGGCACGGCGGCCAGCGTCTGCTCCAGCATCACCTGGTTGAACTGCAGTGTCATCAGGTAGAAGACGAGATCCGCCCCGAAACCCCAGGCGCCGAACATGAAGCCCAGGAAGATGAGGGTGAAGGATATCGGGAAGCCGACGAAGATCGCGAACAACATCACCGCGATCATGATGACGCCGATGAGTTCCGGCGCCATCAGGGCCACCTGTTATTCTTGATGGTGTAGAGGCATTTCAGAAATTCCGAGATGCCTTGGAGGATCAGGAACAGTGCACCGAGCGGCATGGCAGTGCGCGCGGGGGCCACCGGCGCCATCCAGGCGGTGTCCATCGACCGTTCCCATTTCAGCCACGAATCGAGGGTGTAGTCGGCGGCGATGTAGAAGAAGAAGATCATGCCCGGGAAAAAAAGGATGACGTAGAGGATAGCATCGACCCTGGCCTGGGTGGCAGGCTGCCATAGGCGATAGAGGAAGTCGGCGCGGATATGAACACCGCGCATCAAGGCGTAGCCGGCGCCCAGCATGAAAAGGGCACCCCCCAGCATTCTGCTGGTGTCGTAGGCCCAGAAGGTTGGCGCAATGAACACCTTTCGAGCCACCACCTCCCAGATCATGGCAACGACCAGCGGCACCAGAAGAAAGCACGTCAGCCGTCCGACCCAGAGGCTAAGCGTATCCAGCCAGGTAATTGTCCGGCGCATCCAACGCTGCATGTTGCTCGGCAAATCACCCGGCTCGCCGCCGCGGCGCTCGGCGATCAATTCGTCGGAGATATCCAGATCATCTAGAATTGGTGCCATCATGCACCGCCGCAGGCGCTTGGCCCGGATCGGCTTTGGACGTGGTCTTCAAGATCAGAATGAGAGGGGCACACCAAAAGCTTTTCTCTTCTTTCCGTTTATCAACAGAGCGCATGTTGATCGGCCGCCAAAGATACGACCCGAAAAATCACAAGGCAAAAGGCCCGTCGAGCGACGGGTGCAGGTGCAGGGAGAAACGTCAACAATCCTGTCCTGCACCCGCTCCGCTAAAACCATCCCACTGGCCGATGGGTTACTTCTTCATGCCGTCGACAAAGGCCTTGCCGAGAGCGGCATTCGTGGTCTGTGCCTGCGCCCAGAAAGGCACTGCCACCTCCGCGAACGCCTTTTGCGAGTTCCAGACCTCGGCGAAGAACTCATTCTCCTCGGCATTCTTCTCGAGGCTCTTGCGGGCGGCGTCCATATACTCCTTGAAGTAGTCGGCAGGCGTGTCGTGCAGTTGCACGCCGTCGTTTTCGACCAGACCCTTCAACGCCTTACCGTTCTCGAAGATCCGATAGCTCATCGCCTTGGACAGCGAGGCGTTGGCCGCGACTTCAAGCGCTTTTTTCTGATGGTCGGTCATCGCATCATAGACGTCGCCATTGATGTAGAGGTCGGCGTTGACCACCACCTGGTGCAGACCCTGCAGATAGTAGTGCTTCAGCACCTTCTGGAAACCGAACACGCTGTCCGGCTTCGGACAGCACCATTCGGCGGCGTCGATCGTGCCCTTTTCCAGCGCCGGCAGGATGTCACCGCCGCCCATGGCAACCGCGGCGACACCGATGTCGTTATAGGTCTGGCCAGGAATGCCTGGAGGCGTGCGGAAACGGTATTTCCGGAAATCCGCCATGGAGTTGATCGGTTCCTTGAACCAACCGAGCGCTTCCGGGCCGACCGGCTGCAGCATGAAGCCCTTTACGTTGACGCCCATCTCGTCCCAAAGACGATCGTAGAGTTCCCTGCCGCCGCCATACTGGAACCAGGACAGGAACGCGATGTTGTCGATGCCGACGACCTGCGCCTGCGACCGGCGAGCCGAACAGCATGGCGGCCGGATGCTTGCCGGACCAGTAGTGGGTCCAGGCGAAGCCGCCCTCGATCAACCCCTTGTCGACCGCGTCCAGGGTTTCCTGGACGCCGACCACGGCGCCCGCCGGCAGGACCTCGATGGTCACTTCACCGTTGGTGAGATCACTGACGTCTTTGGCAAAGTCGTTCAACATGAACACTTCGTCGGCCTTGGCCGGAATAACCGATTGCACCCGGATGTTGACCGGCTCAGCCAGCGCCGACGTTGCCATCAACGCGCCGGCGGCGATGCCTGCGGCAAGACCGCATAGAGATCTACCCATTAGCTCTGTCTCCCTGAGTTGTCATCGGTTGTACGTCACGCTTGGCACGGAGTGTTGATCACACGTTGTCATTATTGAACAGGGGGATCAAGAGAAAGCTTGAAGCGCCGTCAAGCGTGGCTCGACGCCAATACAGAGAGACCAAGGAGACACAATATCGATGCCTGAGGCCTTTTCGATCCCTTATCGTGACAGTTCAGCGCCCTTGCCGGATCAGATCGAGCAAGTATGGTTACAGAGACTGACTGGCAGGCCGCCTTACGTGTCGCTGGCTTGCCTGGTCGTCGCGACAGACGGCAGAGATCCGCTATCCTGGGGTTCGCGCAGTTCCAGAATTTCATCGATTACGTGAATGACCGTATTCGCAGCCCGCAAATCAGTTTCGATCATCGAGGCTTGATCGACCCTGATCACATCCTTTGCCGCAATCGTGATGGTTTGGTCAGCCAGTGAAAGATAGGACCTGATCTCCCCAGCGAAGTCATTAAACAACAACCGCTCTTCGAGAATATGATGGCTGAGCAATGCCCTGAGCTGATCATGGCCGCTGGGGTCCAGCAAGGACTGGAGCTTGTCCTGTCCCAGCTTGGCGAAGGCCGCATCGCTGGGCACCAGCATCGTGTATGTTCGATTGGGGTGGATCAGCGTATCCAATCCGACGGTTCGAGCCGCATTGGCAAATTCACCAAGACCTGCGATGGTTTCAATGTCGGCCAGCAGCGTTAGAGCGGCTAATCTGATATCGCCACGGGGCGCTAAACCAGCCGATGGTCCTTCAGTTCTGAAGGCCGGCGTCGGTGACTCGTTCAAAGGCCCTGATGCTGCGCGCGGTGCGACGGCTTTGATCAAACGGGCCAAGGCATCTTCCGGAGAAAGAACAACCTTGCTTGCCGGCGCACCCCGCTCGACCGAAGCCGCTTGGCTGGCCAAACGAGGCTCAGGCTTATTGCGAAGGTTCTTAAGTGAAGGCCAATCGAAGACGATGGGCTCATTTTGCGATGGCGCTGCAGCGATTGCTGCAGGCTTTGGCGGCAGCGGCATCGTCACGGAAGGCTGTTGCGGCATCGGTGCACCGCTCCAAGCCATTATCAGCAAAAATATGCACGCGCAGCCGCCTGCCAATCCCGCTAGATGCGCACGCGTCATGGCTCCAGACACTGATCTCGCCGTTGTCAAAGCTTGCTGAACGGTCTCCATAGCACGGGGCTTTCCTTTGGCTGCGAGTGAGACACCACGGCCAGTCATCCTCTGCAAGGAGGCTCGTGCACGTCCACTTTTGTTATTCAGGAACTGGTGGGCTTTCCTGTTTGTCGTCTTTGAGCGGTTCCAGCCGGCATCATCAAGGATGGACGCTTCTGAGTGGGTTTGGCTCGACCGGCCTGAGGACGCCATTCGGGCATCAAAAAGACGCCGTCTGAAAGCTGACCCTACGTTGATTACGCTCGACATCGGCGCCTTGGCGGCAATGCCGAGAGCGGAAGATAATGTCGAACTGAATGCTCTCATGAGGTTCGCATTGGCTTTGCCAAAGGACGGCAGACATCGCACGAACGCCATCATCGCCCGGTGCACCACTGTCCAGGAGATGGCGCCGCCGGTCACGATCCTTGCAGCTAAGCTGCGGATCATTCGCCTGGACGCGACAAACAATGACCCTGCAGCCACATGGAGAACCGACGCCAAGGTTCGGGTAAAACGAACCCCTAAGCTGAAAGTCATCTTAGAAGCTGCCATGGCCCAGGCGATCATGCGGTGCCCAATGACAGCAGCCGTTGATTTGAAAACCCTGAGCAGTTGGGCCGTCTTGGCCCAAAAAGCCGGGATCACCACAGCAACTATTGCCACCGAGGCTCGCGTTCCTCGACCTAAATGCCGAAGCAAAGATATGGAAGCGGCGTAGAAACGCTGCGCCAAGATCCGGATCAGGCCATGGGCTTGCCGATAAACGGCGTTGGCGGCCTCAGCGCCCCAAGACGTTGCAACCGAGAATGCTTGGCTCGACCTGGCCAGGCAAAGCGCCATGATGGTGAACAGACCTGCCACCGATTTCGACGCCATTCGGCCTGAACCAACCAAGAACGACATCGCTGCCATCGCCGGCATGCCGAGCGCGCTTCTTCGGGTATCGGGGGGTCTCGGTCTGGAAACAGGCTGATCGGGAGAGTTTGGGTTGGCAACGGGTTGACCCGGAGCAGCAGATCCGAAATCGATGTCGTTATTGCAGCTGGGCGCTCTTCTTGGATCGCCTGCCCATCGGTCTTGCACGGTCTTCATGCTTTGCAATGCAGGGATTTCAAGGGCCTCGGCTGACATAGGGGCCTCGGCGAGAGCGTCTGCGCGCGGCAACAAGGGGCGGAGATCGAGCTTTACCGCGTTCGACCCTTCCCCTTCTTCGCTCTTCGGAGCGCTCAAATCGGAGGAAAATGCCTTCGGCTCGCCCGTCAAGACTTGATCAGCCGGCGCGGATCTTGCGGCAACCTTCGTTCCGCCCAAAGGGGGCCTGATGAGATCATCGCCGGAGGCGGGCTCGAAGCGGCGAAGAGGAGCCAGGAACACCTGCCCTTCTTCATCGCATGGCAGGTCGACGCGTTTTCCTTCGAAGTCCATGCTGTCGAACAAGATCGGCGGGTCCTGAGGATCCCAGCTCTCCAGTTCCCAGTCTTCCAAAGGTTGCTCCGACCGTTGCGAGGCCATCCAATCCGCAAGGTCTATTTCCGCTTGCCTCTTTCCCGCGCTCTTTGGCGGTAATGAGAGTGCATGGCGAGAAGAGCTGTTATTGCGTTTCCGTTGGTGCACAATTCCTGCCTCGTCGGCCTACTGTCATACCAACAGGAAATGACTACCGATCGAACCTCTAAATCCCAACACATGTAGGATGAACAGGAAACTACGATAAAATTATACTAAAATCAAAACTGGCCAGCGGTCGTCGCGTCCGAGAATCGGCATTCAGCACAACACAGTATGCTTATTGATGGCTTTGAGACGACCAAGTGGCATGATTGCCACGCCCTTTGACTTCAATCACGGCATGCCATGCTGATGCTTTCTTGGCGGCCATCGGAAAAACACCATCACCGGCCTCGAGAGAACAATACCTGAACAATCATGCTCGTTTCATGCTGGGAAATAGGCCCTGCAATAGGCTCATATCGTCATGCGTACCAAGTCCAGCATCAAGAGGTCCAGCTCCGTTACCCGGGACTTCGCCTCGGACGAAGCCATTCCATCTGCACCTGCAAAAGGACTTGGGTCTTCAGCAAGGCCGGTGGTCGCCGGCGTTTCACCTTCTTCCAGCGTATAGCCGCGCCCCCAGATCGTTCGAATCGCAGTCTGGTGGCCGGAAACCGAGGCGATCTTCTTGCGCAGCTTGCAGATGAACACATCGATGATCTTCTGCTCGGGCTCGTCCATGCCGCCATAGAGATGATCGAGGAAGGTTTCCTTGGTCAACGTCATACCACGCCGCAGCGCCAAGAGTTCGAGAATGCCATATTCTTTCGCCGTGACATGCAGAGGCTTGTCGTCGATTTCGACGGTCCGCAAGCTCACGTCGATAGCCATTCGACCGATGCGAATGACCGATCCCGCATGGCCTTTCGACCTGCGAATCATCGTTTTCAGGCGAACCGCCAATTCCTCGGCATCGAAGGGCTTGGTGAGATAATCGTCGGCACCTGCATTGAGGACATCGATCTTGGCCTGCTTTCGGATCTTGTCGAGAGAGCACCATGACGGGCAAATTGAGGTCGGCCGCGCGCATGCGTCGAACCAGATGAACCCCTTCCATATCCGGCAAATCGAGTTCCAAAATCATCACGTCGAAGTCGTAAAGCTTCGCGACATCCAGCGCTTCTTCACCGGTTTCGACCTGCTCGATCAAGAAATTTTCGGGACCCAGAGCGGCTTTGAGCAACTTCGAGGAAACAGAATCATCTTCAACAAGGAGCGCGCGCATGAAACCCTCTTAAGTTAATAAGAACCAGGAAATTCAACCATAAAGAGAACTTCCAAAGTTGCGCAAGGTTTTTCTTTATGGCGAAATCCTTGTTCGGATTTCCATGCGGTTCGTGGAACCTTCTGCCAAGGCTTGCTTACGCTGTCCCCACCCTCAGCCGTCACACCTCCCGTTCACATTCAGGGCATCAAGAACAAATGCGTAGTCAAAAGCCAATTCTTTCAACGCCTCATACCGCCCTGAAGCACCGCCATGCCCTGCTCCCATATTGGTCTTGAGCAACAGGCGATTGGTGTCAGTCTTGGTCGCACGCAGTTTCGCGACCCATTTTGCCGGCTCCCAATAATGAACCCTTGGATCGTTGAGACCTGCCGTGACCAGAATATGTGGGTAGTCCTTGGCCTCGACGTTGTCATAAGGCGAATAGCTCAAAATGTAGTCGAAATACGTCCTTTTCGTTCGGATTGCCCCATTCTTCATATTCCGGGACGGTGAGCGGCAGCGTGTCATCGAGCATGGTGTTGATGACATCGACGAAAGGCACTTTGGCAACGGCAGCCCTCATCAGATCGGGCGCCATGTTGAGAACGGCACCGACCAGAAGCCCACCAGCACTTCCTCCCATGATCGCCAGGCGATCGCTCCTGGTATAGCCGCCCTCGATCAACGCTCGACCTGCAGCGATGAAGTCGCTGAAAACTGTTCTTTTTCGCCAGAAACTTGCCTTGATCGTACCATTGGCGGCCCATTTCCTGACCGCCTCTGACATGGGCGATGGCATAGATCATGCCACGGTCCAAGAGGCTCAGGCGGTGGCTCGAGAAACCGGGATCCATCGAGGCCCCGTAGGCACCATAGCCATAGAGCAGGCAAGGATTGTAGCCGTTCAATCCGAGGCCTTTTCGATAAACCAGCGAGACCGGGATCTTGGCGCCATCTTCCGCCGTGACGAATAGCCGTTCGCTCGCATAGTTCGCTTTGTCGAAATCGCCGAGCACCGGCTGTTCTTTCAACAGCTTACGCTCGCGGCTTTCCATATCATAATCGAAGACCGAATTCGGCGTCGTAAGAG
>CAWBCX010000064.1:0-17564 GCA_963787265.1 uncultured Alphaproteobacteria bacterium
GTTGTCGAACATTGCCCGAGGGCAGGTAATCAACGGGAAAAGAAACGCTGACCAAGCTTATCGCCATCGCAAGCAAGCAGGTCCAGCTCCAGGAACTGATCGCCTGCGCCCAGCATTTCGAGGTCGACGATTTCAAGCTTCGTCTCTTCGTCAAGCAGGGCCGAATCGGCCTCGATGGCGTGCGGCTTTTGATCGAGGAGCTTTGCCCAGCGCTCCAGCTGGATGTTTCGACATTCGATATCGATGATCGGGACACGATCGGGATGATCCTCTCGGAAGAGGCTGATGTCGTTGCCTTTCCGCTCTATCGTTCCAGCGCCTTTTACCGACGTATTCCGGCACTGCGTAGGCGCAGCAAGATCATCCATGTGACCGATGGCATTGGTGATCTGTTCAGCATGTGGGAATTGCAGCGCGCGGTGATTGCGAAGACGCCTTTCGCCTTGCTGAAGGGGGCGCTGGTCCTGCCGCAATTAGCGCTATGTCGTGCGGATCTCGAGTTCAACCTTTTCCATCCGGAAAAGACCCCTTACGCCAAGCGAAGTCTGGGTGTCGGTCCTTTTCCGATGACGGCCGTCAAGCGCCAATTGCTGGACAGCCTGTTCAAGGCCCATCGCCCTCGGGCGCTGATCATCGACGGTTTCGATCTCAGTGCCGAGCGCATTGCAGCGGATGTCGGCATCGACAGCTATTTGGCCACGAAACGGGATGGCGGCATCAACATCAATGGCCATGCTTACTTGCCGGACGAGGTCATTTGCGCGGAAGAGGTGCTGGAAGTGATGCGGCCCGAATTGGTCATCGGCTGCCCGAGCACGTCCCTGACTGCAGCACGATCGGTTCATGACAACATGCCGGTTTTTTGCATCACGACACCTGAAGCCATGAAAATTCGCGGGCCCCTGTTCAACAAGGTGTTTCGTATCTATGCGCGCCGCTTTGGCGTCACCTTTGCCGACAGCGATGATGTCGAAGAACAGTTCGCCACCTTTCGCCAGTGCCTGGCACCGCCGTCTCGCGCCTGCGCTTAACGATGGACGAGCCTTCCGACGTCTGATGCCGGACGACGCCAAGAAGCCGCTCCACGGTTCTGCTGTCCCTTGCTTTCCTTTGCCAAGCGACCAAAGCTTGTGGCAGAGCGGAAGGTGCTTCGGTTTCGGCAGGAGGCAGCGGTGATGGCGAGGTGCGGATGAGGGAAGGGCGATCGAAAATAACCACAGGCGATGGTCATCCCTTCGATGCGGTGATCGTGGGTGCCGGTTTTGCCGGGCTCTATATGCTGTATCGCCTGCGCGACATGGGGCTCGATGCCGTCATCCTCGAACGCGGCGATGGCGTCGGCGGGACCTGGTATTGGAACCGTTATCCAGGCGCCCGCTGCGACGTCGAGAGCCTGCAATACTCCTATCAGTTTTCCGAGGCCTTGCAGCAGGATTGGGTTTGGACCGAGCGTTATGCCGCTCAACCCGAAATTCTTCGCTACGCCAATCACGTGGCTGATCGCTTCGCTCTACGTTCCGATATTCTTTTTGAAAGGCAGGTAGCGTTTGCGACCTTCAACGACGAAGCGGGGGGCTGGTCGGTTGAAACCGATGACGGCGATCGATTTTTCGCAACCTTTTGCATCATGGCGACGGGGTGTCTTTCCTCGATCAATCAACCGTCTCTCGAGGGCTTGGGAGCTTTCGAGGGGGAAATTTTCCATACCGGAACCTGGCCAAAGCACGAAGTTGACTTCAGGGACAGGCGGGTCGCGGTGATCGGCACCGGGTCCTCGGCGATCCAATCCATTCCCCTGATCGCCAAATACACATCACAACTCTACGTCTTTCAGCGCACCCCGAACTATGCGGTTCCCGCGCATAACGCGCCGTTGGATCCGGCATTTCAACGAGCAGTCAAGGCCGATTACCCCGCCATGCGGCGGCGCGCCAAGACGAGGCGTAACGGTATCGATTTTCCTATACCGACGACGTCTGCCTTGGAGGTGAGCGCAGAGGAGCGCGAGCAGGTTTTCGAAGACAGATGGGCTATCGGCGGCCTTGGTTTCATGACCACGTTCAATGATCTGCTCGTCACCAAAGAGGCCAATGATGCGGCTGCCGATTTCATCCGGCAGAAGATCAAGGAGAGAGTTCATGACCCGGATCTGGCGGAACGTCTTTCGCCGACCAGCATCGTCGGCTGCAAGAGGCTCTGTGTCGATATTGGCTATTTCGAAACCTTCAACCGATCGAATGTAAGCCTCGTCGACATCAGCGAGACGCCGATCGACAAGGTGTTGCCGGACGGCATCAAGGTAGGGCGGAACGTCTTCAAGGTCGATATGATCGTGCTGGCGACCGGCTTTGATGCCATGACCGGGGCGCTCAACAAGATCACCATTCGCGGGCGAACCGGCCAGACGCTTGCCTCGAAATGGGCCTCAGGACCAAAGACTTATCTTGGCCTTGCGATCATGGGCTTTCCCAATCTCTTCACCATCACCGGACCCGGAAGCCCATCGGTTCTGACCAACATGCTGCCCACGATCGAGCAGCATGTCGAGTGGATCGCGGCTTGTATCGGCTATGTACGTTCCCATGGTCTTGCTCGGATCGAGGCCACCGATGAGGCGGAGACCGCCTGGGTCGACCATGTCAATGAGGTCGTAAACGGGCTGCTCTATCCGTCCTGCAATTCTTGGTATAGGGGAGCGAACGTGCCCGGCAAGCCCAGAGTTTTCATGCCCTATCCCGGTTTTCCCGCCTATGTTGAAAAATGCGACGATGTGGTCGCCAAAGGCTATGAAGGTTTTCTCTTGTCTTGAACGAAGCGATGGCGGAGCCGGCCCGACCGTCCTCCCCGGCGTCAGCCGACCCGGAAAGGCTGGACCCTGTCGGTGACAGGCTGATCAGCCCCGAGAGCGTTCGATCAGCACCGCACACTCGCTTGCCAAATCACCTTGATGGATCGGCTCGCCAGCCCGGCGATACCAATAGGCGGCATTGGATGCATCTTGTTCGATGCGGTGCAAAAAGGCATGAAGCCGGTCAAAGGCGGGGTCACCCTCATGAACTTGCGCAAGCTCATGGGCGGCTTCCCAGGCAGCGCCCTGCTGATAATCCTCGGCCCTGATGGCCAAAAGTGCCTTCTCGATATCCGCCTCGCTCATGACGTTCATCCCCTCTCGTCTTGTTGATGAAACCAACTTGACATCATTCAGAACAAAGCCCCCAGCGTCTGCCATGAAGGATGATGGTGCAGGCGGCAGGATTCAGAAAGACGATCGCGCCAGTTCAAGTCAAGACGCATGAAAAATATATTCAAGGTTGTTATATGCTCAATGTTGTTATTGCCAGGGTTGTGTAGAATATTATGCGTCAGTCGCTTTGTCGCTGGCCGGGCAGGTCGTGCATTGCCGGCATGGCCAGCCAAGCGGCATGGAAGGTAAACGCAAGCTTTGGTGTTGATCATCATGTGACTATCGCGCTTGATCGCGGCAGCGAGTGGTGACTGTCAAGGCACCCGAAGATCATTCGGGCACCGAAAAGGGAATCTCGATGGAGTTCGTTGCCGAGTTCACCACGAACCACATGGGTAATTTGAATATTCTTTTGCGCATGGTCGAAGCTGCTGCATGGGCCGGCGCCGACGTTATCAAGATGCAGAAGAAGAACGTTGATACGTTCTACAGTCAAGAAAAGCTGAATTCGTCTTATGAAAGTCCTTACGGCAAGACCTATCGGGATTATCGCTCAATTTTTGAATTCGATCATGAGGATTATCAGCGCTTTGATGCGAAATGCCAGGCGGAGAATATCACCTGGTTCTCGACGATCCAGGATGAACCTTCTTATGACTTCATGGCGCCTTATGACATGCCGATCTATAAGGTCGCGTCTATCAATGCGCGCAACCACGATTTTTTGCGCGCGACCGCTGATCGCATTCCCTCTGACAGGCGCATCGTGATCTCGGTCGCCGGCAGCGACCTTCGGCAGATCGAGCAGGCGATCGAGCTGTTTCCGCGGCATCAGATCAACATCCTGCACTGCGTTGCCCAATATCCTTGTCCTTCCGACCAACTCCGTCTCGGTAATATCCCGGTTCTAAAGCGTCAATTCGGTGATGAGCGGATCAGGATCGGCTATTCCGGGCATGAGATGGGGATCGAGCCGTCACTTGCCGCGATCGCGCTTGGGGCTGAGATGGTCGAGCGTCATTTCGCCCTTTCAAGACACTCCTTCGTGCACCATATCGAGTGCAGCTTGGAGCCAGGCGAGTTTCAAAAGATGGTCGCGATGGCAAAATCGATAAGCGATCTCACCCCCTTTATCGAAAAGCTGCCGCGTGAGGCGCTGTCCAGCAATTTCGGCATGTCGACCACCGAAAAAGACTTTCTGGTTGATCATCAATACGGACGAAAATATCTCCATGAAAAATCAACATTCGACGCCTGAAGTCGTTGCTTTCGTCCACGCCAAGGGACAAAGCTCGCGCGTTCCCGGAAAGAATATGCGCATGCTCGGCGATGCGCCGATGTTCTGTCATGCCATACGTAATGCGCTGGCTTGCGAATTGATCGATCTCGTGGTGATCGATAGTGAAAACGACGAAATTCTCGAAACCGGCGAACGCTATGGAGCCAAGCCGCTGAAACGCCCGGCTGAGCTTGCGAGCAATGCCGCGAGCGGCGATGATCTGATGTATTGGCAGGCCAGCAATTACAAATCCTCACGCCTGGTGATGCAGGCCGTGCCAACCGCACCCTTCATCCATCCGACCACCTATGCAGGCGCCATCCGCGCCATCGATGAGCAGAATGTGGACAGCGTCTGCGCGGTCGGCAAGGAGGCGTTTTATCCCTGGAAAGACAATCGCCCCGCCTACTTCAGACCGGATGGCACCATCCCCAACAGTTTCGAGCTGGAGCCTTTGATTTTCGAGACCACAGGTCTCTATGTCACCAAGACAGCCCATGCGCTGGCCCGCAAAAAGCGGATGAACACGGAAAACTGTTACCCGCTGGTGGTCTCGAAGCTCGAGGTCATCGACATCAACACGCCTGAAGACTTCGAACTTGCGGAGATCGTCTGGCGAGGGTTGAACAATCGTGACTGAGGCGCGGCTGGTTTATCTGATCCGCCACGGACAAACGGTGTGGAACCTCGAAAAACGATTGCAGGGCGGTCAGGACTCGCCGCTTACCGAGAGGGGACGCCGCCAGGCCGAGGCCGTGGCGATCAGTCTGAAGAAGGCACCGCCGACTTTTTTATATGCGAGCCCGCTCGGCCGGGCGCATGAGACCGCGATGATCATTGCGCAGGGCTACGATATACCCCTTGAGACAGACGATCGCCTTATCGAACTCTGCTGTGGAGATGCAGAAGGTTTGACCTCGGCGGATATCGATGCTCGCTGGCCCGATCAGCGCGATCGTCGCGAGCGGGACAAATGGCATGTTCCCTGGCCTGAGGGCGAGAGCTACAAGGATGTCGACGAGCGGCTGAAGAGCTTTGTCGGCGAGATTTTAGCACCCCTCCCGCAGGACATCGATGCCGGACCATTGGGGATCGTCGGTCATGAAACCATGAACGTGATCCTGCTCGGCCGCCTCCTCGCGCTCGATCCCTCCATGGTCATGCGGCTCGGTCAGCCCAACCATGTGATCTACCGGCTGCAAGGGCACCGGATCGACCACGCTTTTTTGGGCGATGATGATTTGGATTGGTTGCCGGGAGCTCTTCAAAAACGCTCTGAGGATGTCGTTCTCCTCGACGTCGCGTGACGATATCGTGGCTTTCTAGGAAAGCACCGCCAGGAGAATGTTGAGGGCCAATTGATCCCTCAACATTCTCTTTCTTCCGATTGCCCAACGAGGTCGTTGCGCATCGCGATATGCGGAAGACCATCTTCATCGAAGATGTCTCCGTAAGCGCTGAAGCCCAGCCTGGCGTAGAAGCCTTCGGCATGGGTCTGCGCATGAAGTTTCGCCACCCGAATGCCGAGGTCTTGTACCAGCTGGATGGCTGCATTGATCAACGCGGCACCGATCCTCTGCCCGCGTTCGCTCTTCAAGACGACCACCCTTTCGATCTTGGCCAGACCGTCATCAAGGGGACGAATGCGCAGCGTGCCGACCGCACGATCGCCGAGCATCGCAAGGAGATGTTGTGAGGTCGCATCCAGGCCGTCGAACTCCGCCTCCCTGCTGACGCCCTGCTCGTCGATAAAAACGACTTCGCGAAGTTTGAATGCCCGATCGAGATCAGCGTCGTCGGTGATGTGGCGGATGGAAAGCTCTTCCATAGCCAATGACCTCCAACATTGTTATTTTGCCTTACGGATTGTCCATAGACATGAGATCTCGTCCTTTGGCAACAGACCCACCGTTCATCGACGGCAGGTAACCAGATGCGGGGAGGACCGTGGATGCGCGTTGGTTTGACGGTGGGGGTCTTGCTCACCTTGCTGGCGGCAACGGCGGCAGTTGCATTCTGGGTTTGGCAAGAACTCGGCGATGTTGAAATAAGCTACCATGGCTGGCTCGCCTTGAGTCTCGGCGCCGTCGCCACTTTCATGGTCGGGGCTGGACTCATGGCCCTGGTCTTTTTCAGCAGCCGCAAGGGCTATGACGAGCGCGCCAACCGTCTTGACGACCATCACCGCAACTGATGCCGACGATCGCCGCAATACCGAGCTGCCGTCGATAATCGACGCGCGATCGACAAGCCAATCGCCAAAAGCCGGCAATGGCCTGCCGTCGACGCCGATCAGGTTGCTGCTGCCGCACCTTCCAGGCGTCGCCCGGCGGATGATTTGGTGCGCTTCACCTCCGGTGTCGCCGGCAGCTCGATATTGATATCGAGCATCGACACATCAGGGCCGCGCTCCACCTCGATCAACACCTTGTCGTTATCGAGCTGAATATATTTGGCGATGACCTTCATGATGTCGTCTTGCAGCTGCGGCAAGAAGCTCGGCGCACTGCTCGAGTTACGCTCCAGGGCCAGCAGGACCTGCAGCCGCTCTTTCGCCTGATCCGCACTTCGCTGCGGCGGCGACGTTCTGAAGAAGCTAAAAATTCCCACGCTTTTCCTCACCCAGTCTTCCGCCCAAGGGCTCATGCGTTCCGCCGCCATAGTTTATTCAAGGCGAAACGTCCCATCAAGCTTTTCTTCTCAGAGGCGAACCTATATTCGATCTGTTCGCCCATAAAGCGAGCTACTGCATCCCGATAAGCCCCGCCGGCGGCGGACTTTTCATCCAGAATCACAGGTGTGCCGAGGTTGGAGGCCTGCAGCACCGACTTCGATTCCGGAATGACGCCGAGCAGAGGCAAGGCCAGCATCTCGAGGACGTCATCGATCTTCAGCATCTCGCCGCGCTTGACGCGCTCCGCATCGTAGCGGGTCAGCAACAGATGCTGCTTGATCGGGTTTTCGCCTTCCTCTGCCCGCCGCGACTTGCTGGCAAGCAAGCCGACCATGCGATCGCTGTCGCGCACCGAAGAAACTTCGGGGTTGGTGACGATGATGGCTTCGTCGGCATAGTAGAGAGCCGATTGTGCGCCTTGCTCAATGCCGGCGGGGCTGTCGCAGACGATATAATCGAAATCGGCCTTGAGTTCGTCGATCACTTTGGCGACCCCATTGCGATCGAGCGCATCCTTGTCGCGTGTCTGCGAGGTCGGCAGCACGTAAAGCCCATCGACACGCTTGTCCTTGATCAAGGCTTGGTTGAGGCGTGCATTGCCGTTGATAACATCGATGAAATCGAACACGACGCGACGTTCGCAGCCCATGATCAAATCAAGGTTGCGAAGGCCGACATCAAAATCGACCACGGCGGTCTTGAAGCCTTGAAGCGCAAGGCCGGTGCCGAATGTTGCAGCGGTCGTGGTCTTGCCCACACCACCTTTGCCGGACGTTACGACGATGACAGTTGCCAAGTTTCACCTCCCAATGATGGGAAACCAATCGTCAGGGCAAACGCTGCATGACGATCGTCTCGTTCTGACAGCCAATTTGAACCGGCTGCCCCAAAAATTGCTGCTCGATCTCTTCATTGACGAGGTAGATGCCGCCGATCGAGATCAGCTGCGCTTCCATGCTGCGGCAGAAGATCCGCGCACCCGCATCGCCGCCGACCCCGGCATGAGCCCGTCCCCGCAAGCTGCTGTAGATATGAATATTGCCGTCAGCCATCAGCTCGGCACCGGGCTGAACCTGAGCAAGAGCGACAAGGTCCGCATTCTTCGCATAGATCTGCTGGCCTGCTCTGACCGGTTCGGTGATGATCTTTGCTGGAGCACGTGCGGCTGCTTCTGCCGAAGACGGTTTGGCGGCCGGTGCTGCCGATACAGGGGGTGGTGCGATCGTTTCCGAAGACGGCGGCTTTGACGCGTCCTCGCCCTGCGTTCGGTCACCGCCGGTCTCACGTTTTGGTCCGGACGCCGGGCGGCCGGACGGAAAGAGGCCGAGGCCTGCATTGATCGCCATGGTGTTCCAGGCGTCATTGCCGTTTTGGATGCCGACGGGAACGAGATTGAGCTGGCGCAGACGCCTTCCGAATTCGGCGAGGTTGATCGGCGTCTGTTCGACGATTGGACCAACATCGATCACGACGGGCGCATTGCGGAAGAACGCCTGTGCGCGTCCGATCTCTTTATGGAGCTCCATAAAGAACTGATGATTGTCGGGATTGACCACACGCAAGGAGATGAGCGTGTATAGTTGGCCCCGAATCTGGAAGAATTCGGCGTGATTTCCAAAGTCAACCGGCTGGCTTTTGGCCATTTCTGCCGCGGCTTCAGTCACTTCGGCTCCAATTAGCAACCTGTGGTTCTCGTAGCCTGAGGATATTCTCGGTAACATCCCTCAAGAATCATCGGAGGTCAATGATTTGCTGGCTACAGTTCAACAAAAAAGTTATCCACAAGCCCTGGTAAAGACGAGCACCGGCTGTCATTTCGATCTCTATATGTAGTGGGAAGAATTGACAAGAACCCCTATTTATTGGTAAGGCGGCCTTGGAATGAAGGAATTTGCAACCAGGAGTAAATCTGTAAAAGGTGAAAGAAATAAACCAAGAACCATGGTGATTATTATTATAACAAGGGATAAATGTCGTTGTTGATTTGTCGCTGTTTGCAGGATTGAAGTTCTGTTATTTGTTCATCTTTATTTTTGGGACATTAACTTTACCATCCAACCTTGTCTTCCTCGGGGCGTGTTCGAGACGTTTTCGAGCGATGTGTTCGTTTTGCCGCCCGTTTCGGGAAGAGGCCCGGCTGATGCTCATGCCTGGCTCAAGCCCATAACGGCCCATGAGCTGACGGCAAGCCGACTGAGGGCGCTCCGTCCCGGGTATTCTTGCATCGCTTCCGTCTTTGATGCGCCAGCGAGCAGTGCCTGGAGGTTTTCGGGACCTTCGACACGGTATTGTTCAAAGAGGTTCAGACGGGCCGTTAGACGTCGCGCCTTGGACGTCGGCCTACCGATCGCTGACCAGCCTATTGAGGCAGTCCGGCAGGCTGCCCACGTTCTGGCCGAGATGGCGGATCAACGAGGTCGTATGGCGGCCTGAACGACCGGCTTCGATTTGTTCGATGAGCCACCCGGCAGCCTCGTCATCGATCTGGCCTTTGATGCCGTTTCGATGCGTGCGGTTCATGACGAGATGGAGGGACATGGCTTTCAGAAAGAGATGTTGCCAGGCTAGAGGGTCGACAAAATCAAGTCGCGCTTGATCGAGGCTTAGCAGAAAGTCCGCTGTCATACGGTCGATCTTGCCCTGATATTGTCCTCCAGCCCCGTAGACGAGTTTTCGGATGAGGTGCAGGTCCAGGACGTCAACCGACCCCGCCTGTCTTTCAAGATCGATCAAGAGGCGCCGATCTTCGTGCATCAGATGATGAAGGACGGTATCGAAGACAAGCCGCTGATGGCGCGGCGAAACATGGGTCGCGCGCAGCAAAAGCCTCAATGCCAGACGCCGATGTCCAAGATCTGTCATCGGTATGACCTCGCCGATCACATCGAACAGAAAATCTTCTTTGATCGCCCTCAGAAAGATGTCATTGCCGCGCCGTGTTAGAAAGAACTCGGCAAGCGCTTCGATGGAAAACTCGATCCAGAGCCCATCCGAAACAGGCATCTTTCGATGCGTCTCGAACAGGCAAATCGCTTGCTTTTGACTGAGAGAATCTCGCCGAAAAAGCGTCTGTCGAAGCCGGTAGAGATCGTCCTCGGACGTCGCCTGCCGCCGAACGATAGCATCGAGAGCGGCCGTGAGCGGGGCCAAGTCCACCGATGTCAGAGCTTGCAACGCCATTCACATCATCCCGATCTCGACTGCATCATCCGGTTCTCAAGCCTGGCTGCGAAGAGCGCGGCTTGGATCATCCACATCATCCAAGTCAAACCGAATAAGGTGAATTTTTCGTTAAGGCATCGGCAGAAGTCGGTCTCTTGCCGTCGAAAGGCTTGGCACAGGCTGGAAGAATGCCCTAGGACCTAAAGAGGATGCGCTTGAGGTGGAGGTGGCGAACGATGGTCGACCCGAAGTTTCTGAAGTTCGATACGATGGCGCTGCACGGCGGCCAGCAGCCGGATCCGGTCACGGGTGCCCGCGCTGTGCCTATCTACCAGACGACGTCTTATGTCTTTCGGGATTCGGACCAGGCGGCGTCGCTCTTCAATCTGGAGCGGGCAGGGCATATCTATTCACGGATCTCGAACCCGACCGTCGCCGTGCTCGAAGAACGCATCGCGGCCCTCGAGGGCGGTGTAGGCGCCGTCGCGACCGCCAGCGGTCAGGCAGCGCTGCATCTGGCGATCGCCACCTTGATGGGAGCCGGCAACCACATTGTTGCCTCGAAATCGCTCTACGGCGGCAGCGTCAATCTCTTGAAGCTGACGCTGCCTCGTTTCGGCATCGACACCACCTTCGTCGACCCGCGCGACCCCGCCGCCTTCGCAGCGGCGGTTCGGCCGGAGACCAGGCTGGTGTTCGCCGAGACTCTGGGCAATCCCGGCCTCGAAGTCCTGAACATCCCGAAGATCGCCGAGGTCGCCCACCAGCACGGCCTGCCGCTTCTGGTGGACAGCACTTTCACCTCGCCTTATCTCGCGCAATCCGATTAAGCAGGGGGCGGATATCGTCATGCATTCGGCCACCAAGTGGCTCGGCGGCCATGGGATCGCGATCGGCGGCATTCTTGTGGATGGGGCGGCATTTCGATTGGGAAAAGTCGCAAAAATTTCCGACGCTTGACCGAGCCCTATGCCGGTTATGACGGTCTCGACTATGTCGACACCTACGGCCCCGGTGCGTTCCATATGCGCGCGAGAACCGAAGGCCTTCGCGACTTCGGTGCCTGCCTGAGCCCACAAAATGCTTTCTACATCATGCAGGGCGTTGAGACCCTGCCGCTGCGCATGGCGCGCCATGTCGCCAACACCGGCGCGGTGGTCGATTTCCTAAGTCGGCCATGACGCTGTCGCTTATGTCATTCATCCGTCGCTTGCAACGCACCCAGACCACAGGCTCGCGATGGAACTTCTGCCGAAAGGGTCAAGGCTCGATCGTATCCTTCGGCGTCAAGGGTGGTCGTGATGCTGGCCGGCGGTTTATCGAAGGCTGCAGCCTCGCTTCCGCACCTCGCCAATGTTGGCGACGCCAAGACGCTGGTGATCCATCCGGCCTCGACCACGCATCTCCAGGTGGATGCCGAGCATTTGAAAGCTGCCGGTGTCGGCGAGGACATGATCCGGCTTTCCGTCGGGCTCGAAGATCCCGATGATATCATCGACGATCTGAAGAGCGCCCTCCGAGCGTCACAGCGAGGAGGTCATGGGCCTCATCATCGACGAGAAGACGGCTGAGGAGCACGCCATGAACTGACCGTCGACGGCAGCACCCTCTTCGCCCACACCAACGGCCGGGATTTTGATCCTGCAAAGCCCACTTTTCTGTTCGTCCACGGCGCTGGCATGGACCACAGCGTCTGGACCCTCCAGGCCCGGTACTTTGCCCATCACGACGCCAATGCGGTGGCGATCGACTTGCCTGGGCATGGTCGGTCCGAGGGCCCACCCAAACCCTCCATTGAGGCCATGGGGGACTGGGTAGCCAAGGTAATCGACGCCCTCGAAACCGGACCAGCCGCGCTGGTTGGCCACTCAATGGGGGCGCTTATCTGCCTCCAAGCCGCATCCCGGCACCCAAGCCATGTCGAGCGACTGGCGCTGTTAGGCGTTTCGCCGACGATGCCGGTCCATCCGGCACTACTGGAGGCGGCAGCGGCCAATCTGCCGCTGGCGGGTGAGCTGGTTTCGAGTTGGGGGCATGGCCCGGCCGGTCATGTCGGCGGTAACCGCGCACCAGGCGGCTGGCTGATGGGCCATGCCCTGAAATTGCTGGAACAAGCACCGAAAGGGGTGCTGCATAACGATCTTGCCGCCTGCAATGCTTACGGGAATGGCACGGCGGCGGCCGCCGCCGTTCGCTGCCCGACGCTCCTGATCAGCGGCACGGATGACCGCATGACGCCCGCACGTGAAGCGGCCAAGCTTGCCCGGATGATCGAGGGAGCCAAGCTCATCGAGGTCAAAGGCTCCGGCCATCTGATGTTGACGGAGAAGCCCGATGAGACTTTGGATGCGCTGATCGGTTGGTACGACAACAAGGTCTAGCGCATTGTCGATCATACGGCTCCGGCCCGCACCCTCCCGACCACCCACAGGGTACCCTCGCATTGGGTGGTCGGGAGGGGGGCGGGCCGGAGCCGACTTCGTTGGGTCAGAAAAAGCTCCAGCTGGTGCGACCACAGTGAGAGATTTCCTTGGGGTGAGTCTAACCATTTGAAGTCATTGGTTATTTTTCTCCCGATGATGAATCAAATGAGGTGGTCATACCACGGCAAGATCATCAGCCAGGCCAGCGTCTCCGATTGATCATCGCCGTGGACGATCCGGCTGGCAAATGTCAGCTCGGTCCCCGACGCTCGACTTTCAGGGAAAAACGGCCTTCGAGTCGTCTCGCCAAGGACCGAGCGAGATCATCCGATCTTCGAACGGACTCGATCGGTGCTGCTCAAGCTCGGGTCGCGCGGTGGCGCTGGCTGTCCATAGATTAAACTTGTCAGGACTTGCGATTTCCGCCGACATAACCTTGGAACACCTCATAGAGCATATCACGATAGGTTTGCTGATATTGCTCGACCGTTTCGTCGATCAGCCCGATCGATGCGCTTCGGTTCCGGTAGCTGTCGATCAGGTGCATGTATTTTTTTTCGTTGAAAGCCTGAAACGTCGGTCCGTTGAAGCCCGCGCGGAACACGTCTTCCAGATAGGCGACGATATCGGGGTCGGTGCCGTTCTTGACATAGAAGCCGCGAAAGCGAAGGAGCGATTCGAAATTGGCACCGACGTCGATATGGGTCGGCACATCGGCAAAGGCGCTGGGACGTTCGGGAAAGAAACTGAGGATCGGTTTCATCTCGCCGGAATCAAGGTATTTCCGGATGTCCCCCGGTTGCTCGAACAGCACGTCGACCCGGCCGTAGAGGAGCGCTTCGTAACGTTCCTCCGGTTCATCGAAACTGACCTGGCGGACCTTGAAGCCGAGCGCCTGCTCCAGGCGCTGCATGTTGATTCGCTCCATTGAGCCATCATAGGAAACGTTGGCAATCACCAGCTCATTCGGGTTTTCCGAAGCATAAGTCAAAAAGCTGTCCCAGTCGCTGAACCTCGGATCGTCGCCGCGGATATAGAGTTGTGAAAACGTAATCTGCACCATCGCGAGCGGTATCCAGTCGCGCGACGGGTTTTCCAGAATGCTGCCGGCGGCATAAGCCGAGACCGCATCGTCGATATGCTGGATCACGGTATAACCGTCGGCAGGTGTTGCCATGAATTCCGGAATGACCTTCTGGCCTGCCTGGCCCGGCCGGTTCTGGATATCGAAGTCGATCGGCTCGATCTCCTGAATGCTTTCGGCCATGGTGCGGCTGAGCTGATCCGAGCCGCCACCTTCGCCGTAGGGAACGAACAAGGTAATAGGTCGGTTAGGATAGCCGTCCGGTCCGGCAGCTTCCACCATCGCCACCGGCAGCATGCTTGCTGCCGTGATCAAACCAATCGCCAAGAGCAAACCTGAAATCTTTGCCAACCCAAAGTAATTTCGTACGTGCCGTCTCATCACTTCGATCCAATCACTCATCTTGTCCAAAACCTTTGCGGAACCCTTACGCCGCCTTGTCACCGACATTAGAAGGTTGGGGTGCGGGGTTCGCTCCGGCTTTGAGTCGACCGCTGCCGCTGCCATTCAATGAACCGGTCAAACAGTTCATCTCGGTCCAGTTCGCTTAAGGCTTCGGCACCAAGCAAGTTTGATTGATCAGCAAGAAACTCGCGAAACGCGCGTCGAAGACTTGGATCTTTCGACACGTTGGTCGCTTCCGTCGAGCTCGGCACTTCCGTTGTCGTTGCAGCAACAACAGGGGTATCGGAGGAGGGGGCTGGCGTCGGCACGACATCATTGTCTTTCAGCCAATTGTCCACCGGCCCGAAACGGTTCCAGCCCTCCAAAGATTCGCTGATATCGACTTCGCGCCATTTCGGATCGCGCGGCGGTTCCAGAAACTCGTCAAACCGCCCGAGAAAAGCATCGACGAAGCGTGCCACCTTGGCATAGCGCCAGTGATCCTGCTGCCAGTTGTAGACAACCAGAACCGTGTCCACCGCGATCGTATCGATCGAACGGCCAGCCTCGATCAGGGCTGGATAATCATCGGATGCGAACGACGCCGGCTTATAGGTGCCGTTGACCTGCGAAAGCGAAACCGGCAGCAATTGCAAGCCGTCCTCATTGCCGATGGCCGCAATTTGCGCGGACGGCTTGCCGGTCACCAGCACGGTGGCATCCAGCTCTCCGCTCTTGATCTTCTCGATCGCAAGTGCCGTATCCATGAAAACCGGCTCGACCGTGACGCCGAACGATCGAAGCAGCAATTGACCGGTGACGTAGTCGCCGCTGTCCTCACTGACAAAGTTCACCCGCTTGCTTTGCAAGCCATAGAGATCCGTGATGTCACGCCGGGTGACGATGTGGAGCTCTTCGCTGTAAAGCTTGGTAACGTAATTCAGCCGACTTTCGAGGTTCGGATAGAGCTGCTGCTGCTTGACGAAGGCCAAGGCGTCCGTCTGGACGATCGCCATATCGATACCGCGCAGGTAAAACAGATCGTTGACGTTCTTGAGAGACCCTTGCCCGAGAATCGGCAGGACCCGAAGAATGTTGCCTTCGTCGAGAATGGTTGCGAGGTCGGCGGCAATGCGCACATCGGATCCACCAAATGTGCCGGTCATGATGCCGACGGTCCCTTTGTTGGCTTGCTCGGCCCTGGTTTCGCCGACCGCTTGGGCGGATGACCAACAGACGACGATGCCAATCAGGCTGAAAAACGCCGCCAAGGATAGCCTGCGCATTTTTTTTCCCCTACCGTTTATCTTTTGATCTGGCGAATCCATATCGTCGCAGATCTTTTTGCTGATGACCTATGCTTGAGGAGGCGCGCAATATAGCGCGTCAAAGAGCAAGCTGTTAAGTGCCAATTTCAACTATATATTACTGCGTAATCGTTGAGACTTCCACAGCAAGTTGCTGAATGCATTTTCCCCCAGATATCATGGAGATGATACAGGGAATGCTGATCTGCCCAAGCTGTCTTAGCGCAAAAACGCAGACCACGGAAGCACGATCTTTGCACGTCGATGGTTTGGAAGGCATAAGATCTATTGAAACAATAGGAAGATTTTGCTCCCGCCATAGCCAAGCAACCGGCGGTCTTGCTAGGTTCGATTCTGGAGGAGACGCCTGGATCCAGGTGCGATCAACCGTCTGAAAAAGTAGAGAGGGGGTAGAGAGGGAATGCGGCGATGAGTGGTCATGGCTACGAGACTGGCCGCCTCGATCTGCCCTTTGTCGGTCATTGCACCTTCGGTAAAAGGCCTGCGGTCACCGACTGGAACATGATCGACGCGGATGTGGCTATCCTCGGGGTGCCGTTCGACATGGGGACGCAATATCGCTCAGGCGCCAGGTTTGGACCGCGGGCCATCAGAGAAGCCTCGACCTTGTTCTCGTTCGGCCATGGCGGGGCTTATGACCATGAGGACGACATGGTCTACCTGCCGCTGGATAAGGTCAGGATCGTCGATGTCGGCGATGTGGACATGATCCATACGGATACCGCGACCAGCCACGGCAATGCCGAAGCGGCGGTTCGAAGATTCCTCGAAAGCGGTGCGCTCCCGGTCGTCCTGGGGGGTGATCATTCCATCACCGCGCCGAGCCTTGCGGCATTCGAGGGCCGCGGGCCGATCCATGTGGTGCAGATCGACGCCCATCTGGATTTCGTCGACGAGCGCCATGGCGTGCGCTACGGCCACGGCAACCCCATGCGCCGGGCAGCCGAAATGGCGCATGTCAGCGGTTTCACCCAGCTCGGCATTCGCAATGTCTCGTCCACCGCACGGGAAGGCTATGACGATGCACGGGCGCGAGGCTCCACCATCCTTTCCGTCCGCCAGGTCCGGGCGTTGGGGACCGACGCGGTCCTCGACAGGATTCCAAAAGGTGCCCGGTGCTACGTCACCATCGACATCGACGGCTTCGACCCTTCGATCGCCCCCGGCACCGGCACCCCCTCTCATGGCGGCTTTCTGTACTATGACGTCATGGAAATCCTGCAAGGCCTGGCCAAAAATCACCAGATCGTCGGCGTCGATCTGGTCGAAGTAGCCCCCGCCTACGACCCGGCAGGCGTCACCGCCTTCCTCGCCGCCCAGGTCCTTCTCAACTTCCTCGGCTACATGTTCCATGCGCGCGGTATCTGATTTGCGACGCCGGCCTGCCCGCGCGACCTCGGCAGCGTCCGTCAACCAGCCGCTGGTTGGGGCTGGGCGGAGGCGGCTGCTCACGTCCGCGGCAGCGGCAAGCGTCTGGTGGCTCACCAGTGGATATGCGCCTTATGAGCCATGGCCGGCGTCGCGTCGACGACAGCTCCTGATCGGGGCCAACGAGACCGAACTGCCGGCTCTTGAGCTTAGCAGGAAGATCACCACCGTGTTGGCGGCAGCACTGCCGAAGAGTCGGATCCTTGACGTCGGAGCAACCGATGCCTGGTGTCTGGCAAACCTTATCATGACGGACCAGATCGAGCTGATCCTCCTCTCGGATGAAGATGTCCATGCCCTTGGTGACCGTAGGCTTGGCTTCGATGCAATGCCAGTTGCCCGATCTGGCAAGCAAGTGCGTGAATATGTTCGCGCGCCCGCCATCCAACCTGCCCTATCCCGCAGCGCAATAGCGCAAGGAGCTCACCATGTTCACCTGGCTTGGCATGCAGTTCGATGGGATCTTGAGCACCTATGTGTTCGGCGTTGTCTCGACTCTGATGACTGGGCTGACGCCAATCGCATTGATCGCAATGACGATTTGGATCACCTTGTATGGCTGGGCTGTGCTTCGCAACGAAGTTTCTGAGACGGTGCCAGTGTTCGTGTGGAAGGTGT
>CAWBCX010000065.1:0-14644 GCA_963787265.1 uncultured Alphaproteobacteria bacterium
CCATCGCTTGCCCTGCCTTTCCCGAAAATGGGCGCACGGTCTATCAAGGGCATCTGTTTGTCGGCGAGCAGCTGCTCTCGGCGAGTTCGATGCGTTACCATCCGATCACACCGATGACCGACAGCAATCTGGTCGCCGTTCTCGGGCGGCAGAGCCGGGGCAAGGTGGGGCTTTTGCCGTTCGGCACGGTGGAGCAGGGGCCCGATGCCATTCGTGAGGCCATTCAGGAACTGCGTGCCTCAGGGGTCCGACAGGCGATTGCCGATGCCGTCACGGACCGCCATTTGATTTCGCTTGGCCACGCGGCCGAGGACTTGCGCCTGATCACCGGCGGTTCGGGCATTGCCATGGGGTTACCTGACAATTTTCGGGATTCGGGACTGCTGGGCCAGTCCGGGCTGGCCGATCGCTTGCCGCGGGTCGACGGGCATGCTGCCATTCTCGCGGGGAGCTGCTCGACGGCTACTCTCGGCCAGATCGAGAATTTTCGTGCAACGAGCGGTCCTGCGCATCGCATCGATGTTCGAGCCTTGTGCAAAGGCCAGGATGAAGTGGGCCGCGCGCTCAGCTGGGCGCGGAACAAGCTTGGTAAAGAGCCCATTTTGATCAGCTCTTCGAACTCGCCCACGGAGGTCGCGGACATCCAGCGTGCGTTCGGTCGCGAGAAGACTGGTACCATGGTCGAAGCGGCCATGGCGGCGATCGGCAAGGGGCTTTATGTCCAGGGCGTCAGACGCTTTGTCCTCGCAGGCGGCGAGACGTCCGGGGCGGTGGTCAACGCCCTTGACATTCATGGTCTTCGGATTGGCCCGACCATCGATCCCGGCGTTCCCTGGACCACCAGTCTGGATGACAGCCCACTGGCCCTTGCCTTGAAATCGGGCAATTTCGGTGCCGTCGACTTCTTCACCAGGGCCTTTGCCAAATTGGATGAGGTGCACCGGTGAGCGCAGAGGCAACGCTTCGGGAGGAAATCGTCGAGCTCGGCCGGCTTTTGACCAATCTCGGCCTATCGCACGGCAGTACCGGCAATATCAGCGTAAGGCTCGATGACGGGTGGCTGTTGACGCCGACCAATTCACGCCTGGGCAAGCTGGATCCCGCAAGGATCGCCAAGCTCGACGATGAGGGGCGTCATGTTAGCGGGGACAAGCCTTCCAAAGAAGCGTTTCTTCACAGATGCGTCTACGACATGCGGCCAAACGCCGGCGCGATCGTCCATCTCCATTCGACCCATTCGGTCGCCGTTTCCTGCCTTGACGGGCTGGATGAAGAGGATTGCCTGCCGCCGCTTACCGCCTATTACGTGATGCGGGTCGGCAAGCTCCCGATCATTCCCTATTTTCCACCTGGTGATGAGCGTCTGGCGACGGCCGTCCGTGATGTTGCCGCCCATCATGCCTCGGTCCTCCTCGCCAACCATGGTCCGGTCGTGGCCGGAAAGAGCCTGGAAAACGCGGCCGGTGCCATTGAAGAACTGGAAGCCACGGCGAAACTTTTTCTGCTGCTGAAGGATCAGAAAACGAAGCCGCTTTCGCAAGCCGCCGTCGATGAGCTCAACCGCCGCTTTCCGAGGGAGTAACGATCAAGCCGGCCAGATCGAAGACCGACGGCCTAAGAACCGGGCCGGGCACCGGGCGACGAGCCGTAAGCCTGGAAAGCCTGCAGCCTGAGACCCGGGCTGCTGCTCTCATCCAGTGGGCTGTTCGCCGCTTTGGCAAGCGAAGCCTGAACCCGGAGTTCCGGCGATAGAAGAGGGCGAGCGATGGTGTCGACCGGAATGACCTTGGTATCATCCGCTGCCACAGGTGGCAGGGCGCCAAGCGCAGGCTGAGCTTTGGGATTCCCTCCAGGTGCTTCGAATGCTGCGGCGAAGGCTTCGGCTTCGCGAGCGGTCGCGACATCACGGGCCTTGCTTTCCGCTTTTTTTCCTTCGCAGGAAGCGCAGTAATCGACCGGCGGCATGAGCGACAAGGCAACCATGGACTAAGGTGCTTTTTTTGTTTCCTGCTGAAGGACGACGGGCTCTCAGGAATCATGTGCTTGGCGAGGACTGCCGAAGTCTACGCTGAAAAGATGGCCAAACTCTTAAGATCCGGGTTTTTCCGAAACGATCAGGAAAACAGCGGCCATGAGCTTGCGGACATCGCACATCGTCGGCGGTTTGTACGCCTGCCAGTCTTCCAGGCCACCGATCGACAGGCGTCGCTCATGCGCCAATGTCTGCGTGTTCGCCTGGCCGCGCTTGACCAAGGCATAAAATTCACTTTGTGCGGGCCGATCAAACCAGTTTTTTTCAACTGGATTGTCGCTCGGGATGGCCCGCATCAAGGGGATCCAGCGCCAGCTCTCCTCCCAGCAGCGCAAGGCCTGATCGAGCAGGCGGCTGGCTTGATGAAGTTGCTGCTGGCGCATCAGCGGGAAAGCCTGGTTGGTATAGCTTGCTGCCAGCCGTGGATCTCCCCAGTCGAAATGGCGCCTGGCGATCTCGAGCGCCCGCGCCCATCCGGTCCTTGCCGCAAAGAGATCACCGGAACGAAAGGCGCGAAGTGCCTGGTCTTGTGTTCGTTCCCAGGTCGCATCGGACTCGCTTCGGTCAAAGGCGAGCGCGTCCGGCGGGGCAGTCTCGATCATGTAAGTCAAACGACCACTCCAGTCGACAGGTTCAGCTTTAACGGCGGATTCAGTGTATATTAGAAGCGGGAAAATTTCAATAAAAAACAATAAAACTGCTTATGCAATGAATAGAGTTGAGGTCTATAGTTAATTGTTATTGGCGATTTCATCAGGTGTTGTTGTTTGATCCTTTGACCTCGCTTCCAGCTTATGCTTTCCTTCAGGAAATCATCAGGGAAGCTGCCGACATGTTGAACATACCCGAGACCGACGTGATTGCTGACGAAGCCGCCCTTCGTGCCATGTTCAAGCCGGTGAACCGGTTGGCGCTGATGAAGGAACTGGATCACCTGGATCGTCATTGCCGCCGTTTCATCGAGCTTTCGCCTTTTCTGTGCCTGGCCACGTCGAGGGCGGATGGCGGTGCCGACAATTCGCCGAGGGGCGACGCGCCCGGGTTCGTCGAGGTGGCCGACGACAAGACGCTGGTCCTGCCCGACCGTCCTGGCAATAATCGGATCGATTCGCTTGCCAACATCGTTCACAACCCCCAAGTCGGCCTGCTGTTCTTCATTCCAGGCTTCACCGAAACGCTCAGGCTGAATGGCCAGGCGAAGCTGGTGACCACGCCTGAGCTCTTGGCCCGTCATGCGGTCGATGGCCGGACCCCCAACCTCGCCGTCGTGGTGACGGTCGACCAGGTCTTCCTTCAATGTTCCAAGGCACTGATACGCTCCCGGCTCTGGCAGGACGACGCCAAGGTTGACCGTAAATCCATGCCGACGCTCGGTCAGATGATTGCCGATGTGGTCGACAAGAAAGCCAGTGCCGAGACGGTCCGGAGCTATGATGACCTGATCGATCAAAATGCCCGAGAGGAGCTGTACTGAGCTATGTTGGTCATGGGGTTCAATCTGGCATGGAATCTGCTTGAATTTTTTCGATGGTCGTAGACCGTTCGGTCGGGAATGCTGCAGCTGGAGCGATGTCCGGGAAAAACGAGACAATTACATGTCGCAATAGGATGATTTTGTTTTTTTCACGTTCTGCACTACTGTGCACGACAGCCTGACTTTAACGAGCCCAGCATAACGGGTTGACAGGGAGAGCGATCGGCGTGGCTGAAAATGAGGCATATGTGCGCTTCGCCAATGTGCAGAAAAGCTATGATGGCGAAGTGTTGGTTGTCAAAAACCTGAACCTGGATGTCGCCGAAGGCGAATTCCTGACGATGCTCGGGCCATCGGGGTCGGGCAAGACCACCTGTCTCATGATGCTGGCAGGCTTCGAGATTGCCACCCATGGCGACATCATCCTTGACGGTCAGCCGATCAACAACGTGCCGCCGCACAAGCGCAATATCGGCATGGTGTTTCAGAATTATGCGCTATTCCCGCATATGACCATCAATGAAAACCTCGCTTTTCCCCTGGAAGTGCGTGGCATGGATCGAAATGCGGTGGAAACCAGGGTCAAGCGCGCCCTCGATATGGTCCAACTCGGCGCCTTCGGCCATCGCCGCCCGGCGCAGCTCTCGGGCGGTCAGCAGCAGCGTGTCGCCGTGGCGAGGGCACTCGTCTTCGAGCCGAAGCTGGTGCTGATGGACGAGCCGCTCGGCGCACTCGACAAGCAGCTGCGTGAACAGATGCAATATGAGATCAAGCATATTCATGAGAACCTCGGCGTGACCGTGGTCTATGTGACCCACGATCAGAGCGAGGCGCTGACCATGTCGAACCGGATCGCCGTCTTCAATGACGGGGTGATCCAGCAATTGGCGCCGCCCGAAGATCTCTATGAACGGCCGGAAAATGCCTTCGTCGCCCAGTTCATCGGCGAGAACAACAAGCTCGCCGGCAAGATCAAGGGCTTCAACGGCACCACATGCCGGGTCGAGGTCGAAGGCGGGGAAATCGAAGCGCTGGCGGTCAACGTCCGAGAGGGTGACAGCGACACCCTCCTTTCGCTTCGTCCGGAGCGGGTGACCATCAATCCCGAAGGCGGGCAATTCGCCAATGTCTTCAAGGCCGATGTCAAGGAACAGATTTATCTCGGTGATCACATGCGAACGAGGGTGAATGTGTGCGGCCATGACGACTTCATCGTCAAGGTCGCCAATGCCGCCGGCCACGTCCACATCAAGCCGGGTGATACGGTCGATGTGGGCTGGCATGCCGAAGATTGCCGGGCTCTGGATGCGCTGCCTAGCTGACCATCAGGCTCGCCAACCTGGCGAGTTTGTGTTTTCCTCGACACCAACAAGGTGCAATGAACCAAGGGAGCTATCAATGACACTCAAAATTTTGCTGCTGGGAACGGCCGCGAGCATGGTGCTTGCCGGCACGGCTGCTGCCGAAGACCTGACCGTGGTCTCCTGGGGAGGTGCCTATACCAAGAGCCAGGTGGAAGCCTATCAGAAGCCGTGGATGGCCAAGACCGGCAAGTCGATCATCTCCGAGGACTACAATGGCGGTCTGGCCGAGGTCAAAGCCCAGGTCGAAGCCGGCAACGTGACCTGGGACATCGTCGATGTCGAGCTCTCCGACGCGGTGCGCGGCTGCGATGAGGGATTGTTCGAAGAAATCGATCCCTCGATCTTGTCGCCCGGCACCGACGGCACGCCTGCCGAGGAAGACTTCATCGAAGGATCGATCAATGACTGCGCGGTCGCCAGCATCGTCTGGTCGACCATCTTCGCCTATGACAAGGCCGTGCTGCCGGAAGGCCCGACAACCCTTGCCGACTTCTTCGATCTGGAGAAATTTCCCGGCAAGCGCGGCATCAGGAAGAGCCCGAAGGCCAATCTGGAAATGGCGCTGATCGGCGATGGCGTACCCCATGACCAGGTCTATGAGATGTTGCAGACCGAAGAGGGTGTGGCGCAAGCTTTTGCCAAGCTCGATACCATCAAGGATCAGGTGGTCTGGTGGGAGGCCGGTGCTCAGCCGCCGCAGCTCCTGGCCGACGGCGAAGTGGTGATGACCACCGCCTATAACGGTCGGATCTTCAACGCCGCCATCGGCGAAGGCCAGGATTTCGAGGTGGTCTGGGACGGCCAGATCCTCGACTTCGACCTTTGGGCCATTCCGAAGGGGGCGCCGAACAAGGAGAATGCGCTCGATTTCCTCGTCTTTTCCACGGAAACCGAGCAGCTGGCCGCCCAGGCGAGCTGGATCTCCTATGGTCCGGCCCGGAAATCAGCCGGCCCCTTGGTCGGTGTCTACAATGACGGCAAGACCGAGATGGCTCCGCATATGCCGACCGCGGAAGCCAACATGACCACCGCCCTGGTCAATGATTTCGAGTTCTGGGCCGACAACCAGGACGAGTTGAACGAGCGTTTCAACGCCTGGCTCGCTCAGTAAAGCGATGATGACGGCGGGGCCGGGCGCCATCTTCGGCGCGGTCCCGCTTCATCTTTCGATCCCTTATCCAGCCGGGATGGTGACGACCCCATGAGCGACGCAGTAGCTGAACCCACCACCATCGGTCCGGTGACCGCAGCTGACGGCACGCCGCTCAAGAAAAAACTCGCCAAGGCCCTGTTCATCAGCCGCCTTCGGGCTTTCGGTCTGGTCGCTCCTCTGCTGTTGTTCATTCTCGCAAGCTTCATCGTTCCGATCATCACGCTGCTTTGGCAGGGCATCAACAATTCGACCTATGCCACGAACATGCCGGCCAGTGCGGCGCTGCTGAAGTCTTGGGATGCGGTCAGCGAGCCTGACGAGGCGATGTACGCCGCCTTGGTGCAAGATCTCGTCACCGCGCGCGCGGACAAGACCATCGGCCAGGTCGCCACCCGTGTGAACCAGGAGCAGTCCGGCACCCGCTCGCTCTTTACCAGCACGGCGCGCAAGGCCAAGAAGATGGAGCCACCGTTCAAGGAAGCCGTTCTCGAGGCCGACGACGAATGGGGCGATCTCGAGGTCTGGCAGGCGATGAAAATCGCTGCCAAGAGCACGACACCCGCCTTCCTCGCCGCTGCTATTGATCTCGAATACAATGCCGATGGCAGCTTCGAGCGCGCGCCGGAGCGGCTTCGCATCCATGTCTGGCTGTTCGTCAAGACCATCCTTGTCGCTTTGGCTGTGACCGTCTTTTGCATCTTGCTCGGCTATCCCGTGGCCTATCTCCTGGCCCATTTGCCGGTGAAGACCTCGAACCTTCTGATGATCCTGGTGCTGCTGCCGTTCTGGACCTCCCTCCTGGTCCGGACCACAGCCTGGATCGCGATGCTGCAAAGCGAAGGTGTCTTGAACGATCTCGCCGTGACCTTCGGGCTCACCTCAGACGATCAGCGGTTTTCCTTGATCTACAACATGACCGGCACGCTGATTGCGATGACCCACATCCTGCTGCCGTTCATGATCCTGCCGCTTTACTCGGTGATGAAGACGATTCCACCGTCCTACATGCGCGCGGCCAAATCCCTTGGTGCGACCAACTGGACCGCATTCTGGCGGGTCTACGCGCCGCAGACCGTGCCTGGGATCGGGGCAGGCAGCCTTCTCGTCTTCATCCTGTCGATCGGCTACTACATCACGCCGGCTCTGGTCGGCGGTCAGGATGGCCAGCTGATTTCCAACTTCATCGCCTACCATATGCAGAAATCGCTGAACTGGTCGCTGGCGGCAGCGCTTGCGATCTTTCTTCTGGCGATCGTGCTGTCGCTCTACTGGATCTACGACCGGCTGGTCGGGATCGACAACATGAAGCTGGGTTAGAGTCCCTTTGGAAAGCTTTCGAATGATTTCATCGTTTCGCAGTCGAGATCAGGCAAAGAAATGGGCGACCAAGGATGCCGCCCGTCGGTCGGTCGATGACGACGGAGGGGCCAGCGGCAACACGACCCTTCAGGTGGCCTGGTCTTTGGCATCAGCTTCGTCCGGTGCCGCCTGCGCTGCGCTGAATCGCGGCACGCCAAGCTGTTCGCATCCGCTCACGGATCAGGCGATGAAATCGCTCAAAAACTTTTCCCATGGGCTCTTGGACCGATGAGCACCTTGCCCCCTTATGCCGGCGTCGGCGAGCGGATCTGGTATTACAGCTTTCGGGTGATCTGCGCGCTGATCTTCATCTTTCTGATCACACCGATCCTGATCATCGTGCCGCTGAGCTTCAATGTGCAACCCTATTTCAGCTTCACCCAGGGCATGCTCAGCCTGGATCCCAGTGCTTACAGCCTTCGCTGGTATCAGGATATCTTCGCCAACGGCATGGCCAACCCGAACGCCACTGGCAGCGATTGGTGGGCGGACATGTGGGCCAATGCCCAATGGATCCGGGCGATGAAGAACAGCTTCATCATCGGCATTGCCGCAACCCTGATTGCAACGGCGCTCGGCACCTTGGCCGCGGTCGGTCTCAGCCGTGCCGAAATGCCCTATCGCGGTGCGATCATGTCGATCCTGATCTCGCCGATGATCGTGCCCTTGGTGATCACGGCTGCCGGCATGTTCTATTTCTACAGTCAGATAAAACTCAGCCAGACCTATATCGGCGTGATCCTGGCGCATGCGGCGCTGGGGACCCCCTTCGTGATCATCACAGTCACCGCAACCCTGGTCGGGTTCGACAACAGCTTGGTACGCGCGGCGGCTTCGCTCGGCGCCAACCCGATCCGCACCTTCTTCAAGGTGCAGATGCCGCTGATCATCCCGGGTGTGGTCTCCGGCGGCCTGTTCGCTTTCATCACGTCCTTCGACGAAGTGGTCGCCGTCCTGTTTCTCGCCGGTCCGGAACAACGTACCATTCCCCGCCAGATGTGGTCCGGCATTCGCGAACAGATCTCACCGACTATCCTTGCCGTTGCGACCATTCTGGTGATCATCTCGATCGGGCTTTTGACCGCAATGGAGATGTTGCGGCGCCGCAATGAGCGCCTTCGCGGTATTCGCCCGAGCTGATTACCTCGAACAAGTGCTATCGTGTCGATTGGGTCCGCCCGGCGGCGCGACGCTCTTGCGGCCGCTGAAGGCTTGTCGCTGGAAAAATATAATTATAAGTTGAATTATGCGAGAGAAAAACGCCTAATAGGGAAGTGATCTGCCTGAAATCATCTCAAACGTTTCATCGGACTTAAAGGTTCAGTGTTAACCATGCCGCCGCCAAAGCGTTCGCGACGTGACCGTCAAACTCGGGATCATCAAAGGCAGAAAATGCCTTTGGTCTACATTCTCAGCACCGGGCGCAGCGGCTCGACGCTCCTCGACGTCTTGCTTGGCGCGCAGCCGGAATGCTGGACGCTGGGTGAGTTTCAGATGCTCGATATCGGTGTCGGGCATCAGATGCGATGCGGCTGCCACGCGCCGCTCGGCCAATGTGATTTCTGGGGGCCGATCGTCGAGCGGGTGCGCCGGACCATCCGATTTCCGCTCGGCTATTTCCGCTCGGGGCGACATCCGACCGGCAAGGTCGTGCGCTGGGCTTTGCTGCCTTCGATCATTACCGCCTGTCCGCTCAGGGCCCAGCGTCCGGCAGCGGAGGCCTATGCCATCAGCAATTTCGCTGCCCTGGACGAGGCGAAATTCGCGGCTGAACAACATCAGGACAAAGTCTCCTGGCTGATCGATGCGTCGAAAGATCCTTACCGCCTGCTTTGGCTGCAGGCCTCCGGGCACTTCGACATACGGGTGATCCATCTGATCCGGCGACCCGAAGGGTTCGTCTCGAACATGATGCGCTCGGCCAGCGCATCGGGCACGAATGGCGTCGTCAAATATGCCGGGCGGTGGTTGGTCGACAACATGATCGCTCGGTCGCTTCTATGGCGGATGTTCTGGCCGGAGTCGGTGAAGACGGTTCATTACGAAGATCTGGCCACCGACCCCGAGGCTGCCATCGGTGATCTCTGCCACTGGCTGGAGACTCCTTTTGACGCCGATCGGACCAAGGGGACACGGATTGAGGTGAACCACGGCCTCGCCGGCAGCCGCCCGCGCTGGGATGCGCTGGATGTGACCTTCGAAGAGACGTGGCGGACCACCTTGTCAAGTTTTCACCAAAAGCTGATTTCGCTGCTGACGGCACCGCTGTTGTCACTTCGGTGGAAGCGCGAGCCGGATACGACAGCATGGAACCGGGAGCCAAGGGGGCGGCGTCGCGGTCAGCCGTCCTGGTCGACCGGTCGCGGCAGCCGCTAGTGCTGAGCCGGCGGGGCGGGGGATGAGGCGGTGGGCGCCAGCCCTCGATGCGGGTTTACAGGCCGAAGATCGATGCGAGCCCGCTCTGGTCGCCAAACTTGGTCATGGCGGCTTCTTCCGGGGCGATTGAGCCGAGTTCGTCGGCGGCGCGCAGCACGATCGGCAACAGGTCGACATCGCCCACCGAGTTCAGGAAAAACCTCCGATCGGAGAGCACCCAATGGACGGCGGTTTGAATGTCGTCCTCGTCTTCCAACGGCTGATACCAGGTGTTGCGGTTCTGCAGCATGCCCGCCGCCCAAGGGCCGCGCGCGATTGCCTTGATCGTTTGAATGGCGACATTCTTCGCCTCGCACAGCGCCACCGTTTCCTTGAAATCCTTGGCGTAGACCGGGTGGTGGGCGGCCAACCAGTTCCACGGCATGAGCACGGAATCGAAATCAAAGCGCTCCAGGCTTTTGCGGTGCATCGCGGCCACCGTCCAGCCATGGCCGGTGACGCCGATATGGTCGACATAGCCCGCTTTTTGCGCTTCCAGGATCGCCTCCAGCGCGCCGCCTTGGCCAAGCGCCTGCTCCCAATCGTCGGGGTGGATCAGAGCATGGAGCTGGAGAAGGTCGAGGCGATTGGTGCGCAGGCGCTCCAGCGATTGCTGAATCTGAGCCTTGCAGCCGGCATAGCTGAACTGGTCGGTTTTCGTGGCGAGGAAGAAGTCGTCGCGCGCCCGCTCCATCCAGGGGCCGATCCGAAGCTCGGCATCGCCGTAGCGAGGGGCGGTATCGATATGGTTCACGCCGTAGCGATAGAGCAGATCAAGCGTTTGATCGGCGGTGATTTGGTCGACGTTCTTCAGCGCGGCTGCACCGAAAATCACGGCAGAACTCATATGACCGGTTCGCCCAAAAGCTCGTTTTTCGATCACCATGTCACCTCCTCCTGACCATCAGCGCCATCATCATAGCATAGGGTGCTGAGGCGTCGATCCTTCACCTTGATCGCCTAGGCTGAAGTTCTTACTCGAAATAAGCGCAAGGGATTGACCTGGCACAGTTTTGCGTGTCGGCGATTGTCGTTTGCTGGGTACGTTCCGGTTTGATGCCGAGCAGATTGAAGGCTTTGTCCTGGATCGGCGTTGGTCTGGCGAAGAGGTTGAGTTCGTCATTGTCGTTGAGCGGGGTGACGGTCTTGTTGAGGGTGGCGAGATCGGCGAGCAGGCTTTGTAAGCTGCGCATCGGCAAGCCATCCTCGGTCTTGCCTTTGATTTTCTTGGTTCGTGCAGCGGGAGAGATTCTGGCCTTGGCGACGACACGATCGCGCAGCGCTTCGGCGGCCTCGCGATCGGTATCGTCATAAAGCATCGGCGCGAGGTCTTGGCGCCTAGGCCATTCGACTTGGGCCAGCGACTTGTAGGCGCGGATCGCGCCCTCATCACTCAGCGTTTCCTTGGCCACACTGGTGCGGATGACGTAGAGACCGTCGAGCGCTGAACGCTCCATTGCGGGTTCAGCGTTGGCGATCGCCCCGGTCTTGCGGGTGAAGGCGAAGTGATCATCGGTGATGGTGAGGGTAAAGCGCTTGGCCATCTTGTGACGATCGAGCACGGCGCCGACCTTGAGCGCGATCTTAGCCTTGCCACGCAGGGTCCGCTGGCGGCGTCTGACCGCCACCTCGATCTTGGCCAGGTCCCGTTCGGTGGCCTCCAGCAGGTCTTCGCGCTTGCGTGCTCGTTCGTTGGCAAGCGCCGGGTTGCGGCAGACGATCAGCCGTTCATTCGGATAATCAGGGGCGGTGATGCTGGCAAGGTCACGCTCGTCGAAGAGTGACAATTGCAGAGCACCGCCTTCGACCAGGCTACGGTATGATGTGAAATTAATGATTTGGGCAAATTCGTACTAAGAACTTCAGACTAGACAGCAACCCCGAAAAAACCCGATGCTGGCAAAAAGCCAAGCGGGAGGGCTGCAATGATCATCAGGGATATTCGAACCTATCTCCTCTCCGTCCCCTACACCGACCCGCCGAAAACCGGATTCCTGACCCTCGACATGATCGATCTCCTGGTGGTCGAGGTCGAAACCGCATCGGGTGTGGTCGGCACCGGCCATCTTCATCCTCTGGCTGGCGGCATACGCACGTTGGACATGTGCATCCACGAGATGCTGAAGCCGCTGCTCATCGGCGAGGATGCCCGTGAGGTCGAAAAGCTCTGGCAGAAAATGTGGCTGGCGACCTTCATTCAAGGCCGCATGGGGATCACCGTCATGGCGATGTCCGCCCTCGATATCGCCCTTTGGGATGCTTGGGGACGCGCCGAAGGCAAACCGCTCTGGCAGCTCTGGGGCGGGCGGCCCGATCCGCTGCCGACTTACGGCTCCGGCTGCTTTCGGGGGCTCGGCCATGACGGCATGATCGAGAAGGCAAAACGCTTCGTCGACGAGGGCTTCAGCGCGATCAAGATGCAGGTCGCCCACGTGTTCAGCCATGAAGAAGACGTCGAGAATGTCCGGGACATGCGCGCCGCCTTGGGCGACGGCATCGAGATCATGGTCGACGTCAACCAGGGCTGGACGACCGACGAGGCCATAGAGGTCGGCAAGCGCCTGGATGATTTCGGCCTCGCTTGGCTGGAGGAGCCGGTCATGGCAGACAATATCGACGGCTACAAAAGAGTAGCGGACGCGCTCAAAACCCCGATCGTCGGTGGCGAGAACAATTTTTGCTTGCCGGACCTCAAGCCTTTCATCGAGAGCGGCAAGATCCCCATCCTGCAGCCGGACATCATGCGCGGCGGCTATACCGGGCTTCGGGAAATCGCCGTGCATGCGGCAGATGCAGGCGTGACCATTGCACCGCATTTGTTTCCAGAGCTGAGCACCCATCTGCTCGCCTCGATCCCCAACCCCTCCTGGCTCGAATATATGGGCTGGTACGACCACCTCTGGATCGAGCCCATCCGCCCCGAAAACGGTCTGATGACCCCACCTGACCGCCCAGGCCACGGCATGGACTTCAAGCCAGAGTTGCATGTTCACATCATTTGATACTTGAAGATGAACCTTGAATGGTCGCGCAACCCCTCGGGTCCAATAGGCCCGCAAGTTGAATCGTTGGGGAGCTCAATGCTGTGGACATGCCTCTCGCCCTCGCAGGGCCTGATAGTGTTAGGTATCTGGCCCGGTTGCTCGCCGCTGCTAGTTTTTGTAAAGTCCATAGGCCAAAAACATCACCTGGAGGAGGTCTTGCTTTGACGACGCGGTGGCGTTCTTTTGTTGCGGTCACGGCAGTGTTGGCCTCGGCGCTGCCGATGTCGGCATCACTCCTTGCTCAGGACAAGCTCGCGGTCGAGGTCACCTATCTCTCGCAAGAGGTCGACCGCCTGCCACCGCTCTCCCTGCTCGATCCCCTCGAAATTCCGGAAGACGGGCTGGCTGGCGCCAAGCTGGGTCTGGACGATAACCAGACAACCGGCGGTTTCCTCGGCCACGATTACAGATTGACCGACATCACCATCCCCAAGGACGGCAATTTGGTCGAAGCCGCCAGAGAAACCCTTGCCGCCGGCACCCGGCTTCTGGTGGTCGACAGCCCGGCGCAGCAACTCCTCGCCATCGCCGATCTGTCCGAGGCCGAGAGCGCGCTCATCTTGAATGTCAGCGCGGAGGATGATCGCCTTCGCACCGAGGACTGCCGCGCCAACCTCTTCCACATCATCCCGAGCCGAGCGATGAAGGCCGATGCCCTGGCGCAATATCTGGTCTGGAAACGCTGGCGGACGTGGATGCTGCTCCACGGCACCGCAGACGCCGACCTTGCCTTCAAGGCTGCGATCGAGCGCGCCGCCAGCAAGTTCGGTGCCAAGATCGTCGAGACCCGTGCCTACGAGTACGAAGCCACCGCAAGACGCACCGATAGCGGCCATGTCCAGATCCAAAAACAGCTTCCGGTCTTCACCCAGAACGCCGAGGAGCACGACGTCGTCGTGGTTGCCGATGAAAGCGACGTCTTCGGTGAGTACCTTGCCTACCGGACGTGGGACGCCGACCTGATTACCGGGACCCACGGCCTGAAGCCGACAGCCTGGCACCGCGCCCACGAACAATGGGGGGCGACGCAGATGCAAGGCCGCTTCGAGGACAAGGCCGGGCGCTGGATGACCGAAAAAGACTACGCCGCCTGGCTGGCGCTGCGCAGCCTGGGCGAAGCCGTCACCCGGACCAACAGCGCCGATCCCGAAACCCTGCGCAACTACCTGAGGAGCGAAGAGTTCGAAATCGCTGCCTTCAAAGGCGAAGGTCTCACCTTCCGCTCCTGGAACCAGCAAATGCGCCAACCCGTCATCCTCGTTGCCCCGCGCGTCCTCGTCTCCGTCTCCCCCCAGGAAGAATTCCTCCACCAACGCACCCCGCTTGATACCCTCGGTTTCGACCAGCCCGAGAGCCAATGCCAGCTGCAGTGATTCCAGCAGCGTACCGCTGGACCCGTTGACCGGACCTCGCGCAGATATTGGGGCTAGGTGTTTTGGCTGAAACGCCAGGGAATCTGCGAGCTTCGGGTTCGTCTGGTTTTTTTTTGGGGCCTGTTCGAGCTTGGCGTGACGATCATCCTGGAGTTGGATAATAGATTAAAATTCCTATTTCAACCAGCTTTTTCAAACACGCCTGATCGAGCAGTTCATGGTCTCGGTCAAGCTGCTCGGTATGACCGAATTCTCTGCGGTCTTCTTGCGCGCGCAGCGTTGTTTCGGGAAATGGAAGAGCACGCAAATCACGGCGTCTCCTGGATGATGCAATGCGCATGGCCAGCCGCTGCAGCATGTGTCTCGATCAATGCCGATGCCCACCTCGACTACGCCCACATCAATCTCGCCGAAGGTCAGCCCGGGGTGT
>CAWBCX010000066.1:0-25854 GCA_963787265.1 uncultured Alphaproteobacteria bacterium
TAAGAGCGCCTCCATCGGGACTTGACCGAACCGCACCGCTATCGCCGAGACCCTAAAATTCGCTCCATCCATCATCGCTTGCGGGCAGGGTCATTTTGGGTTGCCGGGCTTGCCGGATGGGCCGAGCTGGACCTGATGAAGCCAGCGGCCGTGTCGCGGTCGACGGGTGTCGAACCTGGGCCGCGGCGTTGTCGAGCTTGAAGAAGGCCATGAGTTCGGCGAGCTTGCCGGCCTGGTCGCTCAGGGCCCGGGCCGCTGCACTGCTCTCTTCGACCAACGCCGAATTCTGCTGGGTCATTTCATCCATGTTGGTCACGGAGCTGTTGATTTCCTGGATGCCGGCCGCCTGCTCCTGGGAAGCGCTGGAGATTTCCCGGACGATCCCCGTGACCTTGCCGATGGAACCGACAATGTCACCAAGCGCCTCACCTGCCTGATTGACCAGCTGCACCCCATCCTTCACCTGGCTGTTGCTGTCCTGGATCAGGGTCTTGATGTCCGAGGCCGCCTGCGCGGAGCGCTGCGCCAACTGGCGCACCTCCTGGGCCACCACCGCAAAGCCCTTGCCCGCCTCGCCGGCGCGTGCCGCCTCGACACTGGCATTCAGCGCCAGAAGATTGGTCTGAAAGGCGATCTCGTCGATCACGCCGATGATGTCGGTGATCTTTTGCGCGGACGCCTCGATGCCGCTCATCGCCACCACCGCCTGTTCGACCACCTTGCCTCCCTTGCAGGCGGTCTGGTTGGCGGTCTCGGCGAGCTGATCGGCATTCTTGGCATTTTCGGCGTTCTGCCGGACGGTGGCCGCCATCTCCTCGGTGGAGGCAGCGGTTTCCTCGAGGTTGGAGGCCGCCTGCTCCGTCCGTTCCGAAAGATCGCTCGTACCGCTCGAGATCTCCGCCGCAGCATTATCAACTTCGCTGGTCGCCGTCTGAATTTGCGCGACAATCTCCGCAAGCTGGTCAGCCGTGCGATTGGCATGATTTTTGAGGTCACCTAGGCTGCCTTGATAGTCCAAAGTGATCCGTCTGGTGAGATCGCCATCGGCCAAGCCTGCCAGCATCCCGGCAAGATCCTGGGTAGCACTCTCGACCAGCTGGTTGAGCTGGTTAACACTTCCCACCAGCTTGGCCATCGTGCCTTGCATGCCGGCAGCATCGATCCGTTTGGAAAAGTCGCCCTCGCACGCAGCTCCCATCACCTCGTCAATGACGCCTCGGAGCATCAATTCCTCGGTAAGATCACGCCATTCGACCACGGTACCGAGACGCTCGCCTTCAGCACTAACAACCGGGTTGGCAATGAAGGTAAAGTCGCGGCCACCGACTTTGATCTCGGTCTTGATGACGCCGTTGATTTGAGCGAGCATACCACGCTGATGGGCAGGATTTCTATGAAAGCTGTCGATATTGGTGCCCACCAGGCTGTCGACGTCAAACGCCGGCAGATCCTTTCTGATATCGGCTTCCGCTGTGCGAAACATCTCGAGCAGCTGGTTGTTGACATAGACGATTTCATGATCTGCATCCGCCACCATGACCGACGCATCTGCCCCGTCCAAGGCAAGCTTGATCCTGGTGGCAGTGGTCCCTTGCTCGGCAAAAGACGAAAACGCGGAAGCCAAACGCCCGATCTCATCCGCGCGTTCGGTCCCGGGTATCTCGACCTTTTCACCACGAAGCAGGCGGTCGACTACATTCGTGACATCCTGCAACGGCTTAACGATCGAACGGCTGGTCATCAGCGTTGCGAGAACACCCGTCAAGATGCCGGCGATCAACAGGGGCCATTCCAGAAGTGCCAGGAACGCAAGCTGATCCTTAGCGCCAGCAACATCGTGCTGCAGCAACTCGGTCTGACGTCCAACGATCCCACCATGCCGCTGACCTTCCGTATTCTTCGGCCCTTCAAGAATAGCGAGGAGCTCCTCCGCCCGCGGTGCTGCTTCAGCGACCAGCGTCCACCGCGCCATATTCCACTTGTCGGAGCTACGGATCTCGAACATCCGAGCCGGCAAAAGCGAGAATGCCTGCCGTGCTTTGCTGAATTCATCAAAGGCTTGAGCTTGGTCGACGGTCAGCAGCCGGCGACGGCTGGCTAACTCATTGAAGCGACGCTCGCTCTTGCCCCAGACCTGATCAAATTCATCCTGAAATGAAGCTTCACCCGTCAGAAGAAAAGCCCTGATATTGGAAAGTGCGATCGCCGTCGTGCCGCGGACGTCAGCCATGATACCCAGGAGATCCTTACGTGCAACCGTGGCGTCGAGCTCTTGCTCGAGGTCGATCATGAGGGTGATGTTCTCAAACATGTCTGTCGCTTGGGGGACCGCCTCATTTGTTAAAATCCGATTGGCGGGCAATTCCTCGGGACTATGAGCGATCTGCTCGACCTGAGCCTGCGCCGTTCTGAATTCGGCCAGAACACTTTTGAAGTTCTGCAAAGCGCGTACATTCTCGGGATTGGTCCATCCGGAGGATAATCTTTCCATTTCCTTTAGATTGCCATCGATACCCTGCCATATCGCCAAGCGCTCGGTCTTAAAGGCATCATTGCCGGTCAGCATCCAACCGCGCAGAGCAGCAAGAGAGCCGTGAATGCTGCGCGCCATGGTCGAGGTCGCAAGAGCAGACGGTGCGCGCAATTCGGCCAGCCGTTCAATCGTCGGCGTCACCGTAGCAACACTGTAAAGGGTGATACCGACCGCAAGCACCAAGGCAGCGATGATCACGCTGAAGCCCATGTAAATGCGCGCCTGGATGGACGCACCACGTTTTCCGGCACGCGCGCTGCTAACCTTGTTGTCGGGTTGGGACATGGTCAAGATGATCCTAATGATAAGTCCAACAAATTTACTGCGAAAAACATAGTCCATGGATAAATGGAAAAGGTTTCATTTTAGTTACCATAGATAGAATATTAAAACCGACGCTACGATAAATAGGATCAAAAACGATCCGATCGAACGGCACTCTGTTAGCGCATTTTCCGATCATACGGAACCAGCCCGCCCCCCTCCCGACACCCACAGGGTACCCTCGCATTGGGTGGTCAGGAGGGGGGGCGGGCAGGAGCCGACGTCGTTCGGTCAGAAAATAGCTCTAGATCAACGATCCAAAGTCATGGCAGAAGACGAAAACAGCATTCAGCGGTGCCTACACCTCCTGGATCCTGATCTCGGCTTGTTTTACGCCAGCTTGGAGCGCGCGGAACATGCTCTCCATGCTGGCGTCGGCAGCGTCGTCGGCACGCTCCTGGTTGACCTTCTGGCCACGTCGATCTTATGCGGACCAGGCCTCGCGGAAGGCGTGAATCCCGGTGGTCAGTTTGGCGTGCAAATCGCCGGACTGCTTGCAGTTGCCGTTCGGACTGCCATCTTAACCTTTATCATCATCAAAGCGATCGGCCTGGTGGTCGGTCTTCGGGTGGGTGCGGATGTTGAGATTGAAGGGCTGGAGATCACGGTTCAACGGCGAGCGCGGCTACGGGCCCCAAGTCGGCAACGCGCCGATGCGTTGACGAGGGCACGGATCGTAACGCCGTCAGCGTGGCGATCCGTCATGCTTAAGCGTATCGGCGCTGCGATCGCCTTCGTCCTCCTCCTGCTCGCCCTGGTCGGCATGGGCACCAGCCTGGTCCAGAGCTGGCGGCGCGATGCCGACTACAGCCGGGACACCCATGACGACCAGTCCACACTTGCTACCGGCGTTGTCCGGCAACTCGGACCGGACGACGTCGAGCTGTTCGTGCGCACCGAACGGGACGCCATTCAGCGCCTGATCGCCGATCGCGGCGAGCTCAGCGCCTTTGTCGAAAGCCAGCTCGCCGAGCTCAAGCTCAATCGCGCCGCGGCAAAAAGTGCTGCCTCCGATGATGCCGCATTGGTCATGCGCCTGACCTTCGCCGACAAAGAGGCGCGGATCGATCGATATGCGGACTGGTTCTATGAGTGGAAACGATCCTATGTTCTCTTGAAGGAAACGGTCCTTTCGTCGGCCCACCGAACGGTGGCAAGCGGCTCCGAGACCTGGCGGGAAGCCGTCGGGCGCGATATCTCCGATTACTTCATGCGTCATTTCACCGACCAGGTATTGCAGCCCGAACGGCGGGAGCCGCTGGTCCGGGACGGTGTCAGGAATGCGCTCAATCATGCTCATGGCCGCTATCTCCAGGCCGTCTCCCACTATGACCTGAGACTTCAGCTCTTCCTCCAGCAAAACACCAGCCATTTCGATCAAAGCGCGATCGAGGACGGCGTCCAGGTCGACCTCGATTGGGATTCGCAAAGATGGAAAGCACCGCTGTACGCTGCTGAAGATCGCTCCTTCGACGGGGCCATCGGCGCTGGTCTCATGGTAGGCGGGGCCATCGGCGGGAAGGCCGCCGGACGGGTGCTCGCACCAGCGATGGCCCGGATTGTCCGGCAAAGCCTCAGTCGCATTGCAGCGCGCACAACCACCCAGATCGCGTCCCGAGCCACCACGACCGCCGCCGGCGCAAGTGCCGGTTCCGCTGTCCCCGTTGTCGGCAGTGCCGTTGGCGCTGCCGTCGGCTTTGCCGCTGGTGCCGCCTTCGACTATCTCGGCAACCGCGTCGACAAATGGCTGCATCGCGAGGAGTTCCTGAAAGAAAACCTGAAGGCCGTCAACGCCATCGAAACGGAGTGGCGAACCAGCCTGGAAAAAGAACTCCACCGTACGGTCGACGTCTGGTTTGACGAGGCCGAGATCCTTTTGAAGGAGCTTCGCCCCAAGACCGGCTGATCGATGTGCGCATCATGGCGCACCTGGCGATCAGACCCTGGCATCGGCGCTATTTCCTCGGCAAATACTGATCGATGATGCTCGAAAAGCTCGTGGCAAAATCCGTCACCAGACCATCAGCCCCCAGACCTTCAATAGCTTGGCCGTCATCAACCGGGCTCTCATCGCTTTTTTGCACCTTGTCCACGCTTGTCGAAGGAGCCGGCCTTAGGCATTTTTCCACCCGCGCGGCTAGAATCTCGAAATCGACGGGCTTGCCGATATAGTCATCGACGCCCAGACGCAGGCCCTTGAGCTCGTTATCGCGATCGCGATGCGCAGACAAGAACATGAAGGGTATCGGCGACTTGCCCGGATGCTGTTTTCTTATCGCCGTTAGCAGTTGGTAGCCGTCCATGATCGGCATGGAGATGTCGGAAAGCACGAGATCCGGCGGATCTCGGGCAAAGAGATCGATCCCTTCGCGGCCATGGCAAGCCTGGATGACGTCGTGGCCGACACTTCCGAGATACTCCGCCATCAGCTCGCGCAGCTCATCTTCATCCTCGACAATGAGTATCTTGGCCATGGTTTGCCAGCGGGTCCTTCCACGGTGGTCCGGCGTTCGTCCTTCACTTCATCCTGCCTATCGTAGACATGATTTCTTAAGCGTTTGTTAAGCTCGACCTGCGACCATTGGGCATGAAGCTTCAGGGTTATCGACCGTCATCGCATCTCAACCGCGATCCACCCCACCTCTTGCCGCAAGAAGGTTGGTCAGCCAGTCCGGGTCCATCTCCGGGACCGACGACAGCAACAGCTCGGTATAATCATGATGCGGCGGCGTGAACATCTCGGTCTTGCCACCGCTTTCCACCACCTCACCCTGGAACATCACTACCACCTCATCAGCAATCGCTCGGACCGTGCCGATGTCATGGGTAATGAACATGTAAGCCAGCGAAAACTCGTCCTGGAGGCGCTGCAGCAGCTTCAGGATTTCCTCCGCGACCAATTGATCCAGCGCCGAGGTCACTTCGTCGCAAATGATCAGTTCCGGCTCGGCAGCCAGCGCCCGGGCGATGCCGATCCGCTGCTTCTGACCACCGGAAAGCTCGGCCGGCAGCCGATCGATGAACGCGTCAGGCTCAAGCTCGATCATCGCCAGGAGGTCACGGATCCTTTCGTCTCGCTTACGACCAAACCGACCGAGGTAGAATTCGACCGGCCTTCCGATGATATCGCGTATGCGCTGCTTCGGGTTGAGCGCCGTGTCCGGCGACTGGTAGATCATCTGGATTTTTCGCAGCTGGTCCTTGCTGCGCTGCGCGGTGGCCGCTGGCAGCGGCTCGCCGCGATAGAAGATGTCGCCTGAGCGGGGCGGCAGGAGCCCGGTGATCACCCGTGCAGCCGTGCTCTTTCCCGACCCGCTCTCACCGACAACGGCGACCGTTCGCCCCCGATGGAGATCGAAACTCACCTCGTTCAGCACCGTCACGCCGCCGCCATAAGCGGCCGTGACCTTGTCGACACTGAGCAACGGCGGTGCCTCCTTCGGCCCGTCGGCCTCCGATGTCTTGAAGCTGCGCACCTGCCATAGCGCCTTGGTATAGGCCTGCTCCGGCGCCCTCAGCATGCGCCTGGTATCCCCCTCCTCCACCAGCAGGCCATGGCGCAGCACCATGATGCGGTCGGCCATCTGCGCAACCACCGCAAGGTCGTGGGTGACGTAGATGGCTGCCGTGCCGAACTGCTGGACGACATCTCGGATCGCCGCCAGCACCTCGATCTGCGTGGTGACATCCAGCGCCGTGGTCGGCTCGTCGAAGATGATCAGATCCGGTCGGCTGGCCATCGCCATGGCGGTCATCGCCCGCTGCAGCTGCCCGCCCGAGACCTGATGCGGATAGCGCAACCCGATGCTGATCGGGATCGGGCAGATGAAGTCGTCGCATAGAGATCCTTAGCCTCCGCCTCGCACTCGGCGCGGGTCTTGAGACCATGCTGGATCGGCGCTTCCGCATATTGCTCGATCAGCCGATGCGCCGGGTTGAAGGCCGCCGCCGCACTCTGCGCGACATAGGCGATGCGTGCCCCACGAAGGGCGCGCTTTTCCGCCTCCGACGCTTTCATCAAGTCGATGCCGTCGAAGACAATACTGCCGCCCGAGATGCGGCAGCCGTCGCGGGCAAAGCCCATGGCCGCAAGGCCGATGGTCGACTTGCCGGCCCCCGACTCACCGATCAGCCCCAGCACCTCGCCGCGATGAAGGGTGAGGTCGACGCCCTTCACGATGTCCTGCCAGCCCTGATCCGCCTGTCCCTCGATTCTCAAATCGGCGATTTGAAGCAAGACTTGCCTGGGCGCTGATGGGGTGTCGTCAGACGTCATCGCGAAGGCCGCTTGTTTGGTGGAGGAACCAGTCGACGACGAAATTGACGCCGATCGGTCAGGATCGCGATCGCGCGCGGCCGGCAGCAGCGGGGTGATGTCGCCGAAGGTGATCAGGCTCGCATTGTCCCGCACCATGCTGCCCCAGTCCGCGGTCGGCGGCTGGATGCCGAGGCCCAAAAAGCTGAGCGAGCTGATGAACAGGAAGACGAAACAGAAGCGCAGGCCGAACTCCGCGACCAGCGGCGGCAGGGCGTTGGGCAGGATCTCGCTCTTGATGATCCACCAGAGCCCCTCCCCTCTGAGCTTGGCCGCCTCGACGAAGTCCATCACCACGATGTTCATCGCCACCGCCCGCGCCAGGCGATAGACGCGGGTGCTGTCCAGCACCGCGATCACCACGATCAGGCTCGGCACCGAGGTTCCGACCACGGTCAGAATGAGCAGCGCGAAGATCAGCTGCGGGATCGCCATCAGCGCATCGACGATGCGCGAGAGAATCTGGTCGATCCAGCCGCCGAGGGTCGCCGCGATCAGGCCGAACACGCCGCCCAGGACGAACGCGAGCAAGGTGGTGACGAAGGCGATGCCCACCGTGTTGCGCGCGCCATAGACGAGACGGCTCAGCATGTCGCGGCCGAGATTGTCGGTGCCGAGCAGGAATTGCTCGCTCCAGACGTCATATTCGGGGCCGACCACCTCGGTCTCGCTATAGGGCGCAAGCACCGGCGCGAACAGGGCGACCACGACATAGATGGCGATGATCATGAGGCCCAGACTGCGCACTCATCGGTGCCGCCCTGAAAAGTCGCCAAAAACTCATCGCGGATGCAGCAAGCGCGGGTTGCTGATGGTCGAGAAGACGTCCGCCAGCAGGTTCAGCAAGATGTAGGTCGCGGCAAAGATCATGCTGCAGGCCTGAACCACCGGAAGATCGCGCTTGGACACGCTGTCCACCATCAGCTGGCCGAGGCCCGGATAGACGAACACCACCTCGACCACGACGACGCCAACGATCAGGTAGGCGAGGTTGAGCGCGACCACGTTGATGATCGGGGCAAGCGCGTTGGGCAGCGCATGACGCACGATGATCCGCCCCGGGCTCAGCCCCTTGAGACGCGCCATTTCGATGTAGGGCGATGCCATCAGGTTGATGATCGCGGCTCTGGTCATGCGCATCATGTGGGCGGTCACCACCAGGGTCAGCGTGATCGCCGGCAGCAGCGTGCGGTAGATGCCGTTCGCCCAGGTCGAGACCCGGGCCGATATTGGAGATCGCCGGAAAAATACCGGCCTGTACCGCCAGGTACACGATCAGGATGTAGGCGATGAAGAATTCGGGCATGGAGATCGCCGCCAGCGCCACCAGATTGACGACGCGATCCAGCCAGCTGTTGCGGTAAAGGGCAGCCAGGATTCCGAGGCAGCAGCGAGATCGGCACGGCAATCAGGGCGGCCAACCCCGCGAGAAACAGGGTGTTGCCCAGGCGCCCTGCCAGCAGATCGGCGATCGGACGCTTGGTCGCAAGCGACTGGCCGAAATCGCCCTGAACCATGCCGCCGAGCCAGCCCAGATAGCGCTCATGGGGCGGCAGATCGAGACCGAGATCCCGGCGAAAGGCCGCCACCGTTTCAACCGTTGCCGATTGCCCGAGGATGGCTTCCGCCAGATCGCCTGGCAGTAGCTCGACCGACAAAAAAATGATCAGCGACACCACGAACAGCGTCAGCAAGCCGAGGAGCAGACGTTGGCCGATCAGTCTGGCAATAGGGTGCATCGAGCTTGAACGCCCTGCTTTTGTGTCAGTGGTTGGCAACAGCATGGCTGTCAATAGGTACAACCGTCAAGCCGTGTCGAAAAATGGCGGCGCGCAGCCATGTGACAAGACCCCGGAACTGCGCTAGATTCATGCTAGGAACCCTTGCCTGGAGACATGATGTGACGGTCCCCCTGGACCTCTTGCAAACCTGGCTGACACGCCAGCTGACCGAGCCCGCCAGGCTTTGGTTCGACCAGCAAATCGCCTCCCTCACCGCCGACGCGGCGGACCGTGAATTGTACCTCGCCCTGGGTTTGATACCGCGGAAACTTGGCAAGGACGATCTTGCCCTCTCGAGCGCCGATCTGGCGCAGGCCAACGAGGCCCGCCCGGGCTGGGATCCGAGCGGTCTTTCCGTGGACCAGGCGGCCAGGATCGCGATCCTGCTGAAGGCCGGCGGCACCGGCGAGGCGTTCCGTGATCGCTTCGTCCAGCTTTGCCGGACCGCCGACATCGCCGAGCAGGTCGCGTTCTATCGAGGGCTGCCGCTTTATCCGAACCCGGAGCTTCTGGCCCATCAGGCGGGCGAAGCGGCGCGCACCAACATGCGCTCGGTGTTCGAGGCACTGGCCCACAAGAACCCCTACCCGTTCGAGCAGTTCGACCAGAACCGCTGGAACCACATGGTGCTTGAAGGCGCTGTTCATCGGCAGCAAGCTCCACCCGATCCAGGGCCTCGGCCAGCGCGCCAACGCCGATCTCGCGCGCATCCTCCGGGACTACGCCCACGAACGCTGGGCCGCGGGGCGCAAGGTCACGCCGGAACTCTGGCGTTGTGTCGGCGGCTTCTTGGAGAGCGGCGCGCTCGGCGATCTGAAACGTGCGCTGGACGGGGAGGATCCCCTGGAGCGTCAGGGCGCTGCGCTCGCTCTCGCCGGCAGTACCGAACCCGAAGCCAAGGCACTGCTGTCAACAGCCCCCGGCCTCGCCGAGGCCATCGAACGCGGTCAGCTATCCTGGGACAGCCTGGCCAAACAGCTCTAAGTAAGACGAGGCGAAAGCCCGTGTACATCGATCCCCACACTCACATGATCTCGCGCACCACGGACGACTACGAGGCCATGGCGGCTGCCGGCATCGTCGCGCTGATCGAGCCCGCCTTCTGGCTCGGCCAGCCGCGCACCTATGTCGGCGCCTACATCGACTATCTGTCAGCGATCGTCGGCTGGGAACGGTTTCGCGCCGGCCAGTTCGGCATCCGCCATTACTGCACCATCGGGCTGAACTCCAAGGAAGCCAACAACCCGGAGCTGGCCGAGGGCGTGATGGAGATCCTGCCGCGCTTCGCGCTCAAGGAAGGCGTCGTCGCGATCGGCGAGATCGGCTACGACGAGCAGACCGAAGCCGAGGACAAGTATTTCCGACTTCAGCTCGAACTCGCCAAGGAACTGGACCTTCCCGTCATGATCCACACGCCCCACCGCGACAAGAAACGCGGCACCACCCGCTCCATGGACGTGATCGAGGAGCACGGCGTGGATGTCACCAAGGTGGTGATCGACCACAACAACGAGGAGACCGTCGAAGACGTCCTGGACCGCGGCTATTGGGCCGCGTTTTCGATCTACCCGTCGACCAAGATGGGCAACGAGCGCATGGTCGAGATCGTGATGAAATACGGCGCCGAGCGTATTATCGTGGATAGCGCCTGCGACTGGGGCATTTCCGAGCCTCTGGGCGTGCCGAAGACCGCAAAGCTCGCCCTGGAACGCGGCGTGCCCGAGGCACATGTGCGAAAGATCTGCTACCAGAACGCCCTCGATGCCTATGGCCAGAGCGGCCAGATGAGCGAGGACGACTGGCTGAACCCCGCCCCCATCGACCAGCGCATGCTCTACGAGGGCAATTCGATCCTGCGCGGCGGACGCGAGGCCGTGGTCGAGGAACCCAAAGTGAAACGCACCCAGGACGAGCTGATCATCAAGTAGCCGGAACACCGTCGAGAAAGTGACGAAAGAATGAACCGCTGGACCGTTTATCTCTCAGGCGAAATCCATTCCGACTGGCGCGAACGCATCACCGAAGCAGCCGCCGCAGCCGACCTCCCGGTCACCTTCACCGCCCCCGTCACCGACCACGGCGCCTCGGACGATTGCGGCGTCGCCATCCTCGGCGAGGAACCCAACAACTTCTGGAAGGATCACAAGGGTGCCAGCGTCAATGCCATCCGCACCCGCACCCTGATCGAAAAGGCCGACATCGTCGTGGTCCGCTTCGGCGACAAATACAAACAATGGAACGCCGCCTTCGAAGCAGGCGTTGCCTCGGCCCTGGGCAAACCCCTCATCGTCAACCACACCCAGGACCTCACCCACCCCCTAAAAGAAGTCGACGCCGCCGCCCTCGCGGTATGCGAAACCCCGGAACAGGTGGTCCAAATCCTCCGCTACGTCATCACCGGGTGCCTGCCGGCACAGGGTTGACTTGGACCTCGACACGAACTGGCTGCTCCTCGCTCTCATGCAGCCTTTAGGGTTGTTTTTCCGTTGCGCCAGTTTTGGACGCGATGGGAAATTTGCGTAAAGGCAATGAAGCGGACAAAGTCGACATAACGGTGGGGGTCGGCTACGCCTGTTTTCTGAGTCAGGCGGACAACGGATTCACCCAAGTACCACATACCGCGCGCTTTATGCCGACGATGTATGGTCAGGTTTGGAGCACATGGGAGCCCGATGACAAAACACCTTGAAATTCGCAAGAGCGTGTCTGGCGACTTGGCCTCGATTGAGGCGCTCTATCCGGATGCGTTCCCGGATGAGGATCTACTGCCTCTGGTGAGAGATCTGTTGCAGGAAGCGCCTATTGCTCTCTCGCTTGTCGGTATCATGGGCTCGTCTCTCGTGGGGCATGTCATCTTCACCACATGCGGCGTTACCGAAAGCAGAGACAGGGTCGCGCTCCTGGGGCCGCTCGCCGTCGCACCCGCCTGTCAGAGACAGGGCATTGGCAGCGCCATGGTCCGCGTCGGCATGCAGCAGCTGGAGAATGTCGGCCTGACCCAGGTCTACGTGCTCGGCGATCCCGCATACTATGGGCGTCTCGGCTTTCTTCCCGAGGTTCGTGTCGCGCCGCCGTATCCATTGCCGGCTGAATGGCGTGGGGCATGGCAGTCGATGAGTCTGGGGAGCGCTGAACCGTCTCGCCAGGGCAAGCTTTCCCTTCCGCAACCATGGCTCCAGCCGGCCCTATGGGCGCCGTAACCGGATCAAAAGCAGCCCACTTCTGGCCGGTGCGATCACGAGCAAATCTTCGCTGGGCAAATGTACAACAAGTGGCTGCAGCCTCGTTCCGGCTGAACCTCTGCGCACAACGCTGTGACCGGAAACCGCCTTTTCCTTCCGCCCTCGCAAAAGGCCGTTGTGGCGAGGTTGGGTCATATGTGATCCTTTACGAGGCCAACCTAATGTCCGTAGTCGATATCAGTCCGGACAAAGATCGACCGACCTATATAGAAAAAATTCCTATTTTCCTCTATGATGATCCTATGCTGAAAAGCACCGCCCTTGCTCCAACAACGCCCAAAAACCAAACGAACCCGAGAGCCGCGGAATGGCTTGGGTTTTCCCACGTCGCCCCATCCAGAAAGGAGAAAACGCCCCCCGCCCGAGAAAAGAAAAAGGCGCCGGAGCCAAGCTCCGACGCCCCCAAAGTCAAGGCTGCAGGCCCTGCCTACTTCTTGGTCACCGTCCAGATCACGCCGGATTTTGGTACGGTGTAGAACGGCGACGGCATGTCGAAATCGGTGTACACCTCGCCGTAGTCGATGATGTACATGATCGAACCGTCGTTGGAGAACACCACGTCATTGGGCCGCTCCAGGCCGCCGCGGTTTTCTTCTTTCTGGTAGGCATTCGGGCCCATGTCGATATTGCGCGCGAAATGGGACCACTTGACGCCGGAGGGTTCCAGGAACTCGATCTGGAGGATGGTCGGCCAGGTCGGGTCCAAGCTTTCCGGGCCGGTGTCGAGGATGCCATAGACCGCCCCGAACAGCTGGTTGTCGGCGCCGAAGCCCGATGCGCTCCAGGCGATGCCGTCGATCGGGTTGTTGGTGTCCCATTCCAGGATCGGGTTGATATAGCCATCAGGGTTCGGGTTGGCGGCGATCAGGGCACACCGCGGTTGCCGTCGACATGATGCTGGAAGCGGTAGGGCGGCAGTTCAGGCACGAACGGCTCTTCGCCGATATAGAGGTTCGGGTAGGGACGGTCGATCGGGCTGCCGTTATAGGTCTTGTGGCCGTAACGCTTGCCGGTCACGAACAGGAAGCCCTCCTTGTCGGGGAAAGCCGGCATCCTGGCCCATCTCGGTCACCAGCCAGAGCTTCTCCGCCCCGTTGGCGATGCGGCGGTTGCCGAGGTCGTTGGCGCCGTTGTCGCTGACCGCAAGGGCATTTTCGAACTTCGAGCCCTTGGGTCCGAACTCGACGCCGGACTGGTTGCGGAAGCCCATGGCGTAGACTTCCATGCTCTCATGGGCGTAGATCCCGTCCTCGCCGGCGCTATCGATCGCAACGCGCATCACCGAGCCGCCGCAAGGCACCTTCGCCGGAATGACCATGCCGGGTTCGGCCGCGACACCGACCGGCAGGTAGGCGCCGGTCAAACGACCATCGGAGGAGCGGACGTTCAAACCGGTGTGGACGATCTCGCGACACGGCGGGTCGTGAGGCGTGGTGCCGTGACCTTCGCTGTCATGCTTCACCCAGAACGGGTCCACCGGGATGTCGGTCCAGCCATGGTTGTCGGGATCGGCGAAGCCGGTATTGGAAGGCAGGCCGAGCGCAAAATACAAAAATCCGTCCTTGCAGGTCACGCCGCCGTTACGGTGATCGCCGATGAACAGATCCTTGATGATCAGCTTCGGCTCGCCATCGACGCCGTCCACCTCCCAGATCTTCTCGGCATATTCCGGCACGTAGATCTTGCCGTTGTCCGGGCAGTAGGACAATTCGTTCATCACGGTGGTGAACACGCCCTTGCCGATTTCCTTGATCGGCGTGCCGTCGGGGCTGAAGACCTTGATGTGCGCTTCCTCGAACTCTTCGGCCTCCGGACTGCCGAGCAGCGGCGGCGACACTACAACCCAGAGATTGCCATCGCCGTCGACGGTGGCCGCGGACGGCGCATTGAGCCCTTCGACGAGCACGCCAACCTCGTAACCGTCAGGCACCACGACCTTCGTGGGGTCGGGTTTGACGGCGATCCTTTTCTCCCAACCACCGGACTCGCCGGTGCCCTGCATGTCAGCCCATGCTACTGATGTCGAAACGAGCACCGCGCCCGCCGACAAGACCAAGTAAGACGAGGGTCTCATGACGTCTCCCTGATGCGGCCGCGGCTTCGTGCCTCTGGCCTGTTGTTCCCCGATCGTGATCGATAGCGGCTAGCGCCATTTCCCATGATCAGGGAAGGCAACTTCGGACACAAGTTGCCGGCGGCTAATACTGATTATAGGTTTTTCTTATACCAAGCCCCGTGGCGCTTGACCCCTCCCGCTCCCCCGCCCAAGCGCCCGATATGGCGGGATCTTCGGGTGGTTGGGCGGGGGAGCGGAAGGGAACAGGTCAACGTCCGGGACGGTCGGTATGGTGACGTTTCATGATGAAGGATCGGCGATCTCAGTAGGTCGGCATCGATCGAACATGGGCGATCACGTCTTTGATGTCCTGATCCGACAGCTTCACTTTCCAGGCCGGCATGTAGGCGCTCTTGCCAACCGCCTCGCCACCGTCGGCGATGACCTCGTAAAGGAAACTGTCGGGGACCTGTTCGATGTAGTCCTTGTCGGTCAGATTGCCGATATGGGGCATGAAGGTGTGAGCACCGCCTCGCCCGTCTGCGCCATGGCAGCCGCTGCAAAGGCGTTTGTAGAGCTTGGCACCCTTGGCGGTATCGCCTTCATCGAACCGCTCGACATCGCCGTAAAGGGACGAATCGGCCGCTTGCTCGTTGGCGCTCAGCCCTACCGAGACCGCCAACCCCAGCGAGATTGCCAGGCAACATGACGAGATTGACCGGTACATTAGACCTCTCCTCCCTGATTGAAGAGTATCAGCACGCCGCTCTTGTCGAGCCTTCCCACAGCGATGGCACCACCCGCGGCGGCCGCACCATCCGCGGCGCCACCCGCCGTGGTCGCGCCACCCACGGTGGTCGCACCACTCGCGGTGGTCGCACCACTAGTTCGAGAAAATCGGGCTCTTGATATAGGCTGTCAACGACATGCGCTCATGATCGTCGAACTCATGCTCCCAGCCGGGCATGGCGCGGAAGCCGTAGGTGATCCGATCGAAGACCTGTTCCGATGAGAGCTTTTTCGGCGTCAGCTTCGGTGCCTTGCCGGGATAAGCGCCTTTGCCATGGCAGAATTTGCATCGCTTTTGAAACAGGGCTCGACCGAGCTCGATGTTCTGCTCATCGGCCATGAAGTCTTCGGTCAAGCCCGTCTCGTCGGCTTTGAGTGCCGGCATCGACACAGCGGTGAACAAGACCAGCATCAGCGCCGTGATCGGGATCAGAACGAAAGTGGCTCTCAAGAGTTCGCTCCTTGCTGAAACATCCCCGATGAGGGGCAACCTGCTCCATATTAAACGCAATCGAGGCCCCCTCATGCAAGAGGGAGCCTCGACTTTTCTCAACAATCCATAAGGTACGAATCGCTCACCGCAGGCCTATTGAGGCGGCGCGATCTTATAGATCTTGTCCAGACCGCCATTCGGTCCGGTCGTATCGGTCGCCATCACATAGACGTCACCGGCATTGTCCTGGCCGAAGGCGAGAACATAGGAGCTGAAGTCCATATTGGTGACGTTGACGTCTTCCATGCTCCAGTTGCCGCCGTCGTTTTTGGCGGCGAAGAGCTTGCCGTCACGCACCGCGAACTGCTTCGACCAGTCGCCGAAGAAGTAAACGCCGTCCCAGTCCGCGTTGCTGCCGCGATAAACGTAACCGCCGGTGACCGAGAGGCCCTTGCAGTCGTCGGTGACGTTGCAGTTGTTGTATTCGAGGATCGGCATCACATAAGCTGACTTGTCGCAGTCCTCGGGATGGTTGTTGGGCTGCTCGTAGTCGAAGCAGTGGGTCCCTTCCATCTCGCGCCAGCCATGATTGCCGCCAGGCTGCACCAGGTCGACTTCCTCGAAGGAATTCTGCTGGACGTCGCCGCAGAACAAGGCATTGTCGCCGCCCATGTCGAAGCCGCAGCGCCAGGGATTGCGGAAACCCGATGCCCAGATCTCGGGCGCGCCATCTTCCTCGGAGGCGAACATATTGCCTTCGGGAATGCTGTAAGGCGAGCCGTCGGTTGTGTCGACATTGACCCTGAGGATCTTGCCGTGCAGGACCGTGTTGTCCTGGCCGTTGCCTTCGGTGACGTTATGGCCGATGCCCCAGTCGTTGGCGTAGCCGCCATCGCCGGTCGAAATGTAGAGCATGTTGTCCGGGCCGAAATCGATCCAGTGGCCATTGTGATTGAATTGCGGCCAGTCGATCGCCGTGATGATGCGCTCGCTCGTCATGTTGGCCTTGTTCGGATCATCCTTGGACACGGTGAACTCGGAGACCGTGTTGGTGTGCGACCACCAGAAACGCTTACCGAGATCGCCTTGCGGGTTCAGATGCCCGCTGTAGGCAACATAGAACTTGCCGTTGTTGGCGAAGTCCGGATGGAACGCCAGACCCAGGAGACCACGCTCGTCGAAGTCCTGATGGAGCGTGACGATCTTGTTGCGAATGTTGAGAAACGGCTCGTCCAGGACCTCGCCGTTCTGCAGGATCTTGATGACGCCGGGCTGCTCGAAGATGAAGATGCGGTCGTCACCTTCCGGCTGGGCGATCCCGAGCGGAGCCGTCAGGCCGGAAGCGACCTCTTCTAGAACAACATCCACGTCAGCGCTGGCGGGTGCCGCCATCAGAGCGCCACCCATGAGGGCAGCAAGACTGGTGCTTACGAGAAACTTCATATCCACGTTTGGGACCTCCCCTGTTTTGTCACGCATGTACCGACTGTTGCAGAGCGCTTTTTTGAACCGATTAGACGATCGTTCACGCCTTGAACATATCTCTACCACGCTGATCAGACTATGAAGATTTTTTCAAAGGTCAATGGATGGCCTCATTAAATCCATCTTGAATTTCATCTTGGCAGCCGGAAGATCATCCGGCATAGCATGGAGCCATGCACCCAACTCTCGTCATTCTGGCTGTTGGCCTGGCCCCCCACCTGGTCGGCCAATATACCCCTCATCTGCAACGCCTGGCCAATCAAGGCGCGATGCGGCCGCTGAACACGGTAACGCCGGCTGTGACATGCACCGCGCAGTCGACATTGGTGACAGGCCTCATGCCGTCCGGCCACGGGGCGGTTGCCAATGGCTGGTATTTTCGTGACCTTGCCGAGGTCTGGCTCTGGCGCCAATCCAACCGCCTGATCGGTGGCGAGAAGATCTGGGAGGCCGGCAAGAAGAAAGATCCCGACTTCACCTGTGCCAAGATGTTCTGGTGGTACAACATGTATTCATCGGCGGATTGGAGTGCCACGCCCCGCCCGATGTACCCGGCCGACGGCCGGAAGATTCCTGATCATTACGCCGACCCGCCCGAACTCCATGACGAACTGGACAAGAAACTCGGTCAGTTTCCGCTGTTCACCTTCTGGGGACCGGTGGCAGATATTTCTTCGACCAACTGGATTACCCAGGCAACCTTGCACGTGATGGCCACGAGAAAGCCGACGCTGACCCTCACCTACCTTCCCCATCTCGATTACAACCTGCAGCGCCTCGGCCCGGATCTCGATCATCCCACGCTGCAGGAGGACCTCCGGCAGCTGGATGCCTGCTGCGGCGAGCTGATCGAGGCGGCGGAACGAGAGGGCCGGCGCGTGATCGTGGTCTCCGAATACGGCATCACGCCGGTCACCGATGCCGTCCACATCAACCGCGCGCTTGCGCAAGGCCGGCCTGCTCCGCGTCCGGCCCGAGGAATTCCGACGCGAGATCCTGGACGCGGGTGCTTCATCCGCCTTCGCCGTCGCCGACCACCAGATCGCCCACATCTACGTTCAGGACGGAGCGCGTGACGCGGCGCGTCTTGCCGAGATCAAGACAGCTCATCGAAGGCTTGGACGGGGTTGAGCACGTTCTCGACGAGGGCGGCAAACGCGCCTTCGGCCTCGATCATCCGCGCTCGGGCGAGCTGGTGGCCATCTCCAAGCCCGATCGCTGGTTCAGCTATTATTACTGGCTGGATGACGACCTCGCGCCCGACTTTGCCCGCACCGTCGATATCCACAGGAAGCCCGGCTACGACCCGGTCGAGCTGTTTTTCGATCCGGCCCTGTCCAACCCGAAGCTGGCCGCGGGCTGGCGTCTGGCCAAACGAAAACTCGGTCAGCGCGTTCTGATGGACGTCATCTCCTTGAAGGACACCCAGCTGGTCAAAGGGTCTCACGGCCGCCTCACCGATAATCCCGACCACGGACCCCTGGTGATCACGACCGAGCCGGACTTGCTGCCCGGGCCGCACGGGCGCGACGACGATAGGACGATCGATGCCACCGCGTTCAAGCAACTCGTGCTCGATCACGTTTTTTCCGACATTGGTTGATCAGCGCCCAACGCTAGGCATGATCGCCTTTGCTATTGGACGGGAGCGATGCTGGCCTTGTTCGCCTCCAAAGCTTGGATTATCGCCACAATCGTGATTTGATGATCGCGTTCAAACAAAATTCGAAGGGAGGCCTTCATGAAGGCAAGAACAAGTATCGTCGGCGCTTCGCTGGCATTGGGCGCGGTGATCGGTCTGGTAGCACCAAGCGATGCCGACGCCAAGACACGCTGGAAAATGCACTCGGCCTTCGGTCAGAACGTGGCCGTGATCGGCCCGGTCGGCTACCGGATCGCCGAGTGGGTCAACCAGATGACCGATGGCGATTTCGACATCAAGGTGTTCGAGCCCGGCGCCATCGTCGGCGGTTTCGCATATTACGATGCCGTGGCCGAAGGTGCCCTCGATGCCGCCTATGGCACGCCCGGCGCCAATCAGGGCAAGAATTCCGCGTACAACTTCTTCTCCACCTGGCCGTTCGGTCCGCCGGCGCCTGAATTCCTTGCCTGGATGATGTATGGCGGCGGCAATGAACTCGCCGAGGAAATGTATGGCAGGGACAACATCAAATTCCATCTCTGCGGCATGATTCCGCCTGAGACCTCGGGCTGGTTCCGCGAGGAGATCAAGAGCCTGGACGATCTCCAGGGCCTGAAGATGCGTTTCTTCGGCCTCGGCGCCAAGGTCATGCAGAAGTTCGGCGTCTCCACCCAGCTGCTTGCCGGCGGCGACATCTATCCAGCGCTCGAGCTCGGCACGATTGATGCCACCGAGTTCTCCATGCCGGCGATCGACCGCTCCTACGGCTTCTACCAGATCGCGAAGTTCAACTACTTCCCGGGCTGGCATCAGCAGTCCACGGCCAACGAGATCCTGGTCAACCAGGCGAAGTGGGACGAGCTTACCGATCAGGAGAAGGCGATTTTCGAGGCGGCCTGCAAGGCCAACATCGCGCAGGAAATTGCCGACGGCGAGTTCTCTCAGGCCGATGCCATGGCCGCCAACGTCGCGGACGGCGTTCAGAACAAGGTCTGGCCCGAGGAGGTCCTTGCCAAGTTCGAGGAAGCCTGGGGCGAGGTCATCGCCGAGGAAATCGCGACCAACGCCGACAGCAAGAAGATCTGGGAATCGATCACCGCTTTCCGTGAAAATTTCAAGATCTGGGGCGACATGGGCTATCTGAAGTAGTTTTTGTTTCTCACCGGCCGCCGCCGGCAGCGGCGGCCGGTCTACCCCCGAAGATCGATCGCGCCATTGAGCGATAGGGCTTTTTCGCTGCGGGAAGGAGAGCAGCAAGGGGTCGGGTTAAGCCGTTCTCCGTTTCAAGCGCTGCGGCGATCATCTTTTCTTGACCAGGTTCTGGCGGGACTGGCGATCTGGGCCATCGAATTCCGTGAATCCGCGCCTTGTCCTTGTTATTTGGCGGGCGGGCGGACTCCCAGAATCCCATGGACCAGACAACCAAGCCTATCTGACATGGGTTAACAAGACGTTAAGGCCCTTCAATCGAATCGGGGCGGCTTGGGCAAGGAGCCGACTAAACCAGCCAGATCTGAATTTGCGCTACAGAAGCTGTTTTCTGACCCAGTCCAGCTCCCGCGCGATGGCACGCGAAACATCAATATCGCGATAGCGTTCAGGCAGCACGTCCCACGTGTAGGTCTCGACTTCGAGATGCTGGGAAATCGGCTCCGCCCGATGCAGCGCCAGGATCTCCTTCAGAAAGTCCTGGGTGGTCGAAAAATGCTCCAGCTTATCCAGAAAAACCGGCACGTGGAAATGCACGCGCCATTCGTTGCCGATCGCCTGATCAAGATCCGCCAGCGCCTCCTTCAGATCGAGATAGCGAACCAGGCCGTCGCCACGGCGCTCGATCGCCTGGTGCAGATAGACCGGCTCATCGAAGGGGGCGAGCTGGCTGGCCGTTTCGGCATGCACCTCGGGAATGCGCAGAGCAGCGCTCAGCTGCAATTTCGGGATCTCGATGCCGGCGATGCGCAAGGCCGCGATGCTGCCGGCCGGGTCCTCGTATTCGACGGCCGCATGGCAAACGTCGTAGCAGACCCCGAGATGCCGTCTTAGTGCGCTTTCGGCTGAGGCCTCGGACAGACCCGAGATCTCGACCAACCGCCGGCACGCGTCGCGCCCGAAGAGATGCTGCTCGAAATAACCGACGGTTTCCTCGATCGTCTCGAGCAAGCAAAAAGGCTCGGGCTCCAGTGCCAGCGCGATCATCCGCCCCGTGCTGCGCTCGATCTCGACCAGATGAGCCGCGTGACGGATCAGGTTGTCCGTGATCTTGGCGATCCGGCCGGGCTCGGCGGCAAGAGGCTTGAACGTCCCCGGTACCGTGCTGATGCTGCCCTCCATCCCGTCGGGCAGAAGGATCGCCAGAAGATCGGCCATGCTGGTTGCTGTAGATCAAGCGCTCATCGAACGACCAGTCGGGCTGATAAACCTGCTCCTTCACCCGCTGACCATGAAAGGGACCATAGGGAAAACCATTGATGGTAAAGACGCAATAGCCGCCATCGGCCAGAAAAGCCCGGAAGTCTTCGAGCGCCTCTGGCGCCCTCAACGCCGTGGTCGCGATGGCCGAAAGTCGAAGGCCGACACCGAACGTGCTATCGGGCGCAACCTCCTTCTTGATCGCCGGCAGATTGAGCTTCAGGCGTTCGAAAGATCTCATCCCAGGTTTCGCCGGCATGGATGTTGGTGCAATAGGTGAGATGACCGAGATCGGCATCGCCTTCGATCCGCATCACGTCGCTTCCCGGGATTTGAGCCAGGCGATGCGACTGGTTCATCATCGCTTCGTCGATCTCATGCACCTCGACGCCGACGCCGATCCCCTCCAACAGCGTCACGGTCAGCTCGCCGCCGAGATGCTCCTGGAAATCGCGCAGACCCTTCATCACCGCGATCGTGCCGTCGCGGCCCGTGGTCTCGAGGGCCGGATGCCAGAGCCTGAAGCCGAGATGCTCCAAAAGACCGACAATCCGCTCCTCCGCGCCCGGCTTCGAGCAGCCCGCCAGCACCGAGTAGCGGGCATCGAGAGCGATCCCGATCGCCACCGCCTCACCATGGCGAAGATGATGGTGGGTCAGGCTCTCCAGCTTGTGCGCCGACCAGTGTCCGAAGTCGAGCGGACGGGCGCTGCCGGTTTCGAACGGATCGCCGCCATGACCGATCTGATGCATGTGCAGCTCGGCGCATCGTCTGATCATCGTGGCCATGGCAGCGGGCGCGAAGGTCACGAGATCGTCGGCATGCTGTTCAAGCCAGACGAAGAAGCTTGATCGCGGATCAACGCCACCTTCACCGCCTCGGCCATGCCCGCGATCTTCTCCCGGGGCGGGAGATCCTTGATCAAGTCGCAGGTCGTTGAGGACGGCAAAGGGGGGCGCGAAGGTGCCGACGAAATTCTTCACCCCTTGCAGATTGACTCCGTTCTTGACGCCCACGCCCGAAGTCGTTCTGGGACAGCACCGTGGTCGGCACCCGGACCAGGCGCACGCCCCGGTGGGTGGTGGCAGCCACCAGCCCGACCGCGTCCAGGACCGCACCGCCGCCGATGACGATCACAAAGGAATGCCGGTCGATATGATGATCGACCAGACGCTGCTGGATATCCTCGGTAAAGAACAGCTCGTTCTTGATGCGCTCGCCGCCGGGCACGGGGATGGGCGGCGAGACCAGGTCGATCCGTGCTTTGATGATGACCGGCATAGGTCATGATCTCGGTCTTGAGCGAAGGTCTGGCGCTCAAGACGCCATCATCGATGAACACCAGGCAACGATGGCGCTTTTCCGGCTCCCATCGTGCCAACGCGTTGACCAAGGATGGGTTTTCCGGCGCAAACAGCCGCTCGGTGAAGTAAACCGGAAAATCGTAAGCAACGGTGAATTGCTGTTGATGGATGGAACACTCGATCTCAGCTCGAGGTGATGCCGGGGATTGATCGTTCATCGTCGTCATGGCCATTTCCCTGGCATGGCCTAGCAGAACTCGGCCATGCTCTCCCATTATCTCTTCTTGTTGACCTCATCTCTTTTTTGTCGTCATGACCCGATCTGGACCGGCCATTGACGCGACATTTAACCAAGATCGCTCTTCATTCGATAGAGAGACCTTTATCATACGTGAAGATCGAGCCTCCGGTCCATAAGGTCAGCTTGGCTTTGCGATCATGTCAGGCAATAGGGGTCGTTTCTGGCGTTTTGCCAGCAATCGGCATAGGTTGTTAAAGCCTGATCAATGACGATGAGGAAGCATGGATGTCACCGCAATATAGGATCATCGCTTCAATAGCTGTTATGATCGGTTTTTCCGGCCAGGCCATCGCCGATCAGATCGACGGCGATTGGTGTTTCCCCAAAGACGGCCGTCATCTGACCATCCAGGGCAAAGCGATCGTTACCGCCAACGGCACCAGCACCGAAGGCAGCTACACGCGCCACACCTTTCGCTACGTTATCCCCGACAACGACCCGGGTGCTGGCCAGGAAATCGACATGAGACAGCTCAATGACGAGACCATGGTCCTCCGTTGGCCGGACGGAACCGAGGAAACGTGGAAGCGCTGCGATCTCCAGACCAGCTAACGCATTTTCCGATCATACGGCTCCGGCCCTCATCATGCCAGCTGACATCCTCATACGCAGCGCCATGATTGCCGATGGCGCCGCGATCCAGGCGATCTACGCGCCGATCGTCGAACGCTCCACGATTTCGTTTGAAGACATTCCTCCATCAGAGGGCGAGATTGCGGCACGTATCGCCCAAGGACTTGAAACCTATTCCTATCTGGTTGCAGAACGTGCCGGACGGGTCGTCGGTTTTGCCTATGCCAGCCAGCATCGCACCCGAAGCGCCTATCGCTTCTCGGTCGATGTCAGCGTTTATGTCAGCGAAGCAGCGCATCGATCGGGCATCGGCCGGGCCCTTTACGGCAGGCTCCTGCCAACCCTGGCCGATCTTGGATTTCACGCCGCGTTCGCTGGCATCGCTTTGCCCAACCCGGCCAGTATCGCCCTGCATCAGGCCCTGGGCTTCGAGCCGGTCGGCGTCTATCGCGAAGTCGGCTTCAAATTCGGCCGATGGCATGATGTCAGCTGGTGGCAGCGTTTCCTGACCGCGGTGTGACCGCGACATTGACGTTCTGGTCAGCAAAGCGCACTCGCCTCTGGCGCAAAAGCAAATCGGCTCGGCCTGTTTGAAGCGTACCGGGAGTTACCTTTTCCCAACCAGGTCCTGGCAGGACCGCGCGGACCATGAAGTGTCTTGCCAGGACAGAGTTCACGGCTGGACAAACGACCCATTGGAAGACCGACGCCCTTGGAGCCGGACCAACATGATCTGATGGTGCGCTCGGCCTCTGGGTGCCGGGCTCACCTCAACCATCACCCGTCAGCACCGACAGAAAATCGTCGACCAGGCCATAGCAGATCGACACTTCGAGGCGATCACGATACCAGAACGCATTGGCATCGCCGCAACTCCGAAAACGCACCGTGATGTCTTCCGGAAGCGCGATTCTTTGCCCGAAGTCGAGCACCGAGCGCTCGATCACCTCCCCGCTCCTCGCCCACTCGAAGGCCTGTGCATCGTTCTGGTCCGGGTTATCAAAGACGACAGCGATGCGGCCCTGATTTCCATGGGCAGAATCTGTTGTCCCAATGACATGATCGCTCAGCAACCCTTCCCAGCCTGCGCGCATCCGCTCGAAATCACCGGCGCAGGCCTCGATGCGCTCGACCGGCATGCCCGACTCCTCGGCAAGGTCGAAAAAACCCTCCTGATCGCTGCCGACCATCCAGCAAATGACGGCAAAATACCGCTGCTCGTCCAGCGCGTGTTCGGCCCAAAGGGGACCTTGATCGCCGATCGTTCCTGCCCGGTCGCTTTGCAGACGCCAGCCATCCGCGACCGCAACGATCAGCTCGTCTCGGATCGGATCCGCTATTGGTGGGATCATCATGACGGCGGCAAACCCATCGGCAGCATCCTCCTCCCGGCCGATCACCGGCAGCTCCAGAAGATCGATCAGCGCATGGCCAAGTTCATGGTAGACCGCGAACAGCGTATTGCCGACGACGAACAACGCCGTGTCATCCCCCTGGTCGAGGTCGACCTGGACGTTGACGGGGATGAGCGGTTCTTGTTCGGCACGGGCCGGTGCTGCTGCCGAGAGCCCCAGCAGAAGACCGAGCGACAACAAAAGCTTGAGCGTGATCGACAAGGGAGAAGAACCATACGAACCGTTCAACAAAGGATCACTCCGCCGGGGCCTGGTCCGAGAAGGGTCAGGCGCCACTGCTATCAGCCCGATTTGGCTTTGCCCCAGCTGTCTCTCAGGCCGATCGTCCGGTTGAAGACGAGATGATCGGCGGTGCTGTCGCTATCGGGGTAGAAATAACCCTGGCGTTCAAACTGGACGGCCTCTCGATGCACCATGTCGGCGAGGCTTGGCTCGAGCTTGCAGCCGCTCAGGATCTCGAGGGACGCCGTGTTGAGATCGTCGAGAAAACTGCCATCGCTGCCGGGTTCGGGCTTGGTGAACAGCGGCTCGTAGAGACGGACCTCGGCGTCGACTGCGTGGCTTGCCGAGACCCAATGCAGCGTTCCCTTGACCTTCCGGCCATCGGGCGCATCGCCGCCTCGAGTTGCGGGATCATAGGTGCAGCGTAGCTCGATTACGTCACCGGCGGCATTCCTGATGACATCGGTGCAGGTGATGAAGTAGGCGTTGCGCAGACGCACTTCCCGCCCAGGACCAAGACGGAAGAACTTTTTCGGCGGGTCTTCCATGAAGTCGGTTTGCTCGATGTAAAGGTCACGCGCGAAAGGAACTTGTCTTGTACCAGCATCGGGACTTTCCGGATTGTTGGTGGCGATCATGTCTTCGACCTGGCCTTCGGGGTAGTTTTCGATCACCACCTTCAAGGGTCGGAGCACGGCCATGCGCCTTTGGGCATGGCGGTTCAAATGATCGCGGACGCAATGCTCCAGAAGCGCCGGCTCGATCAGGTTCTCCGACTTGGCGATGCCGACACGTTTTGCAAACTCGCGCACCGCTTCGGGCGGAACGCCACGGCGCCGAAGGGCGGAGAGCGTGGGCATGCGCGGATCGTTCCAGCCCTCGACGATGCCGTCTTCCACCAGCTGGCGAAGGCGGCGCTTGCCGAGAGAAATACCGCTATAGCCGACACTGAGCTTGGCGAATTCATACTGTCTCGGACGCGCATTGGTCGGCAGGTTGTCGACCAGCCAGTCATAAAGCGGACGATGAT
>CAWBCX010000067.1:7500-147140 GCA_963787265.1 uncultured Alphaproteobacteria bacterium
AACCATGTTTCAGGTCTGCGTAGCGCTTGGCTTTGGCCTCGTGGCACTATGGTTGATCGGCGCTTCCTATGGCGCCGTGAACAATCTGTTGAGCAAGGATGTGAGCACGTCTCTCATCTCTCAATTGGAGGCAACGGAAGCCAAGCTTGTCACGAGCTCCGAGGAAGCGTCAAAAGTCCCGGCACTCGAGGCCGCCCTGGTCGATGCGAGAGCGACCCTTGCGGAAGCGCAGCAGGTCGATGAGACCGCAGCCTTGTCGGCGGAGTTGCAGCAAACAAGAGAACAGCTGGAAAACCTTCGTCAGCAGCTCTCCGAAGCCAAGGCAGGAGAAGCCACGCTTCAAGCCAAGCTCGAGGCCCAGACGATCGCTGGCGAAGTCCCGAGAGATCAACCGGCTGAAGAAGCATCCAGCCTGCATGCCCAATTGGAGGATGCGTTTGCCGAGATCGAACAGCTGGAGCAGGCTCGCGACGAGTCCCAGGCCAAGATCGCGGCACTCGTCGCTGAAAATGCCTCCAAAGATGATGACGCCGATCGCAATCAAACCTTGCTGAATGCGGCGACAGAAGAAATCGAGCGGCTTCAAGCGGTGATCACCGAGGCCAATCGCGACAGTAAGAATCAGCATGCAGAAAATCGCAAAGCCATCGATGAGCTGACCGTCATGCTGAGGCAGGAGCAAACGGCCAAGAAAGCCCTTCAACAGCATGCCGATCGTCTTGAGGCTGACCTCAAGCTTCGAAGCGATGAGGCCGTCGACAACGAAGAGGTCGAAGTGACGGCCGATGCCGAACGTCACGCCGCTGCCATTGCCGCCGAGCTGAAGGAAGTTGAACTTCTGGCAACGATCGATAATCTCCGGGCGCAAATCGGGGATCGAGCTGACGGCAGCCATGAGGAGGTTGACCAGCTGAAAGCCAAGTTGGCGCTGGCGGAAACCGAGATCGAGACCATCCTCAAGAATACGCTTTCAAAGGCGGACGACAGCGCTGAGGAAGCGGTGGTTTCGGCAACCTCCGCTGCAGCCGTGCCGAGGCCAGAAGACGCGGATCAAATCAAACAACTGACGACCGAGCTTTCCAACGCCAAAGGCGCCATCATCAAATTGAATTCTGATGTTCGGACTGCCAAGAAGCGTCTTGCCGAGCAGACCGATACCCAGGTGATCGAGACCTCGAAGCAGGACAATTCAGCGAAGCTTCAACAGCAACTGGCCTCGACCCGCTCACGCATTCAGCAATTGAACAAGGCGCTTGCCGACGCCAAGCTCCGCGAGGTCGCGATCGACCTCGCGCTGATCAGCGTGGTGCCGTCCCCCTCACCGCCAGCACCGCGCTGAGGCCTGCCAGGCTTTGATGTTGGGCCTGCCACGGATGTCGGGCCTGCCAAGCCTCGGTGTTTGGAGCAGGGTTAACGTGGGGATGAATCCGGCCTAAGCCTGCCGGGCATCGCTGATGATCCGGGTCAGGTCGCGAAGGGCGTCACCGAGAATGGCGATATCGATATTGATCGGGGGCAGCAGCATGATGGTATTCTTTTGCCGACCACCACCATAAACCAGCAGACGCTTGTCCAGACAGCGATCCTGAACGATGCGCCGCATCCTGGGGTCGGGCCGACCCTCGGCGTCGGCGAACTCGATCGCAGCGGCGGCACCGACCCAGCGTGCTTCGCGAATACCGGGCAAAGCGTTGAGCGGATCGAGACACCGGGCAAAGGTCTGCGCGACCGGTCCCGCAGCATGCGCGACCCAGTCATTTGCTTTCATTTCACCAAGCGTTGCTCTTGCCATGGCGCAGGCCACGGGAGTGCCCTGGAACGTGCTGGTATGGATACCGGTCGGCCAGGCGCCGAGAATGTCCTCCCGCCCGGCAACACCGGCAAGCGGCAGGCCGGCGGTCAGACCCTTGGAGAGACAGACCAGATCCGGCACGACGCCTTCATGCTCGAAGGCAAACCAGGCGCCCGTCCGGCCGAAGCCGGTCCAGATCTCATCGACGATCAGCAGCACGTCATAAGCCGTTGCCAGATCACGCACCGCCCTTAGGAACCCCGCCGGCGGTCGCACCGCCCCGCTGGTGCCCTGAATCGCCTCCAGGATGATCGAGGAGGGCAAGTCATCAGCGGCCTTGGCCTCTTTCAACCGGTCTTCCAGGGTCTGCAGGCAAAAGGCCGTCAGCTTGTCGGCATCGGGCTCGGGCGTCTCGGCGCGGAATTTGTAAGGAAAGGGAATGAAGGTCACGACGCCTGGAAGGGTCATGAAGGTCTTGTGCAGGGCTTCGGCATGGGTGATCGAGAGCGACCCGACGGTGCGGCCGTGATAGCCGCCCTCGAAGGCGAAGATGCGCCTGCGCTTGGTGTGGTATTGCGCGGCCTTGATCGCCGTCTCGACCGCCTCGGTGCCGGCGGAGACGAAATGCATGCGCGGCAGGCTTGCCGGGAGGATCGCTGCCAATTCATGGTAAAGCTCGGCGCGCTCGACATTCAAGAGCCGCGTGCCGGTATGGTAGATGCCCCGGTCCAGAACACGCTCGATCGCTTCGCGGTGGGCCTTTAAGCCATGGCCGAGATTGGTGACCGCGGAGCCCGCGATCAGGTCGACATAGCGCTCGCCTTCCTGGGTAAAGAGGAAAGGCCCCTCGCCGCGTACGAACAGCGGCGGGTCATCCGATAGGGTGAAGGTGTTGACGGCGGTGGATTCATGCCGCCTGGTCAGCTCGATGATGCGTTCGCGTTCCGTTTGCGCCATACCCAGTTTCCGTCAAAGATCGCCGAATGATCGCAGGGACATCACGCCACGAGCCCACGCCGACAGAGTTTGACCGCCGTTCGATCACATGAACACTGAAAAATCGGAAACCGGAGAGGATTGGTAGCGGAGGAGGGACTTGAACCCCCGACAAATGGATTATGATTCCACTGCTCTACCGACTGAGCTACTCCGCCACATCACTCAAAGCCATGTAACGCCGACCAACAAAATCGTCAAGGTCGTCGGCCTCGTCAGCGACGAGAAGCTTATGTTTGTCGACCTCTGATGCTTGATCGGCGATCAGCGGCGCTCGTTTGATCCACCCGCCGCCGAGGATCTTCGTACCCAGATAGACGACGCAGGCCTGGCCTGGGGCAACGCCGGTCTGTGGCTCGTCAAAGATCACCTCGTCGGCACCGTTAGCGACGTAGGCCGTCGCGCCAACAGCCGGCTCGCGAGCACGGTGCTTGACTTGAACCTTCAGCCCCTCGTCGCCGGCACCGTCAAGTCGCCCAGGGCCTGGCAGGCCCAGCCAGTTGGGGTCATTTAGCTCGATTTTGGCGCAAAGGGAGGCGATGCGCGGGCCGACGATCAGGCGGTGATGCTCGGGCTCCAGGCGGACGACGTAGAGGGGTTCGCCGACGGCGACGGCGAGGCCGCGGCGCTGGCCTACGGTGTAGTGGATGAGGCCGTCGTGACGGCCGAGGATGCGGCCGTCGACATGGACGATGTCGCCGGGCTCGGCGGCGCCGGGACGGAGTTTTTCGACGATATTGCTATACGAACCATTGGGAACGAAGCAGATGTCCTGGCTGTCCGGCTTGCCGGCGACGGCGAGGCCGAAGCGCTGGGCGATGGCACGGGTTTCGCTCTTTTCCAGATCGCCCAGGGGAAAGCGGAGATAATCCAGCTGCTCCTGGGTGGTCGCGAACAGAAAATAGCTCTGGTCGCGATGTTCGTCGATGGCCTGGTGCAGCTCCGCCTTGCCGTCCGGCCCGACCCGGCGGCGGACATAATGGCCGGTGGCCAGCGCATCGGCACCGAGATCCTTGGCGATGTCCAGGAGATCTCGGAATTTGACCCGCTGGTTGCAGCGGATGCAGGGCACGGGGGTGATGCCGTCGGCGTAGCTCTGGGCGAAATCCTCGATCACGGCGTCCTTGAAAGCGCTGCTCGAAATCCAGGACGTAATGGGGAATGGCCAGCTGGTCTGCGACATTTCGCGCGTCCTGGATATCCTGGCCGGCGCAGCAGGCGCCCTTCTTGCCGACAGCCTGGCCATGATCGTAGAGCTGAAGCGTGACGCCGATGACCTCGTAGCCGGCTTCGGCGAGAATCGCCGCCACACAGGCGCTGTCGACGCCGCCGGACATGGCGACCACGATCTTGCATTCGGCGTTGGGTTTATCAAAGCCCAAATCGACGGAACGCGAGGCTGAGCGCGGGTCTCGGGTTCGTTTGGTTTTTGACGTCATCGCTCAGAATCCGGCCGGGATGGTGACGACCAGGCCGTCGAGGTCATCGTGCAGCACGATCTGGCAGCCGAGGCGGGAGGTCGGTTTCAGGCCAAAGGCCAAGTCCAGCATGTCCTCCTCCTCATCGCTCGCGGGCTTGAGCCGGCCGGCGTGATCGGGATCGACCACGACATGGCATGTCGCGCAGGCGAGCGAGCCGTCGCAGGTGCCTTCGATGCCGAGATCCGCGTCTCGCGCGACTTCCATAACCGACAGGCCGCGCTGCGCATCGATCTCCGTGCGCTCACCGGTCCGAGTGATGAACGTAATCCTAGGCACCCACGTTCCTCGTGATTTTCCGCGTGTCGTAAAGCCCAATGCCACCAAACAGCAGCGAGGTCCAGTAACTGCCGCGGGCGCGTCGCCGCTAAACTGTGAAACTTTCGCCGCAGCCGCAGCGGCCGGCTTCGTTGGGGTTCTTGAATTTGAAGGCGGAGCCGAGCTTGTCCTTGACGAAATCCATTTCGGTGCCGATCAGGTACATCACGGCTTTCGGATCGATCACCACCTTGACGCCGTCGACCTCGACCACATCGGCGCCGGGCTCGATGGTGTCGACGAAATCGATGGTGTAGCTCATGCCGGAGCAGCCGGCGGTGCTGACGCCGATCTGAATGCCCTTGGCACCATCGCTTTGGGTGTCGATCAGGTAGCGGATCCGATCGACGGCGGCGGGGGTCAAGGACAGGGCCTGGCTACTCATGGCGACCATTCTCCGAAATCGTCTCAAGTCAGCAGAACAAGTATCTTGCTCAACGCTCTTTATGTTGGCTTCAGGCATCATATTGCAAGGCTGTCGCAGGAATTCTCAGCCATAGCCGGCTACCGACTGTGTCGGTCCGTCAGGGCCTTGCCGCGCCCGGCAACGCTGGGACACCTCATGATACACCTTAACGAAGCGATCAGCATCCTTTTTCGAATTCGCCCAGCCCAGGCTTACCCGGATCGCGGTTTTGGCCACATCATCCGGCACCCCCATGGCGGCGAGGACGTGGGAGGGGCCGACCTTGCCGGACGAGCAGGCCGAGCCTGAACTTACGGCAATGCCGGCGAGATCGAAGGCGATCAGCTGGGTCTCGTGGCCGACGCCCGGCATGGTGAAACAGGCCGTGTTGGGGAGGCGCGGCGCATTCTTGCCGAAGATCCGGGCCTCGGGCGCGATCGCCATGATCTCGGCCTCGATCAGGTCCCGAAGCTCCGCGACCCGGGCGCTAAAGGATGTGTCGGAAATGGCGAGTTCGGCGGCGAGACCAAAACCGGCGATGGCGGCGACATTTTCGGTGCCGGCGCGGAAGCGGTGTTCCTGGGCACCCCCCTTCAAAAGGGGAGCGGGCTCGAGGCCCGGGCGCACGATGAGCGCGCCGATTCCCTGAGGGCCGCCCAATTTGTGCGCGGAAAGGGTCATAAAATCGGCACCGAGTTCGAAAAAATCGATCGGGAATCTTGCCGGCGGCCTGGACCGCATCGACATGCAGAAGGACGCCTCGCTCGGCGGCGATCCCAGCGACGTCCTGAATCGGCTGGATGACGCCGGTCTCATTGTTGGCGAGCATCACCGAAATCAACGCGGGCAATCGGCGATCGCAGGCCGAACGAAGAGCATCGAAATCGATTCTTCCGGTGCTGTCGACGCAGATCGTTGACCGGTCGTCTGCGGCGCGCAGGACCAATTCATGCTCGATGGCCGAAGCGAGGATCGGCCCGTCGACGCTCGCCAGCGCCTGGTTGTTGGCCTCCGTGCCGCCGCTGGTGAAGAGCACCGTCGCGGGCGGCGCGTTCGCTACGGGCGATGCGTTGACCAGTGAGGCGACCTGCTGTCTGGCCTGGTCGATAAGGCGGCGCGCCTCGCGCCCCGAGCCGTGCACCGAGGAGGCATTGCCGACAATGGCCATGGTCTCGGCGACCCGCTGGATGACCAGAGGTTTGATCGGCGCCGTTGCGTTATAGTCGAGATAGACCTTGTTGACGGCCACGCTTGCTTCTACCCGCTGAAGGAAAGGGTCGGGGCTGAGATGCCGATCCTGACAGTCGATGGATCGTCCAGGAGGCAACGTTGGTTCAAGTCCGGCGTAACGTCATGCCATGCTCATTCAATCGCCATGATTTTTTTTGCCGCTCTGTTTCATCTTTTCTCAACCACATTCAGGCAGGATCACCGATCTGGTCCATGGGATCCTGGGAGTCCGCCCGCCCGCCGGTGAAGGAGAGACTGGGCTCGGTCTGCCAGGATTGCACGGACCGTTAAGAGCTCTACCAGAATACGATGAACACAACGTCAGATGAACGCAACGCTGTCTGCAGATGACCGAACAGACGTCGTTGAACGACCATCAACGTGGCAAGCGTTGCCCTGCCCCTATCGCCTTCCGGCCGCCATCGGTTCGGGACCGGGCTCGGCCGTATCGCCGACACCGCCTGCGTTAGCAGCCGATCCGTCTCGATGGGAGGTCGCCGCTGCCTCGAGATTGGCCACCTTGACCGCCAGGCGCTCGATTTCGCCTTGAAGCAAATCGAGGCTGCGCGCGACCGGGTCGACCGTGGCGCCCGGAAGCGTACCATAGGCCGGGAAACATTCATTTTGGTCGATGTTGACTTCCTGCGGCCCGACGGGCTTCGCTGGAATGCCGACCACGGTTGCTCCTGGTTCGACCTCTTTCAGCACGACCGCATTGGCCCCGACTCTGGCACCTTTGCCGACCGTGAACGGACCAAGAACGGCAGCACCTGCCCCGATCACCACGTCATCTTCGATCGTGGGATGGCGCTTGCGCGCGTCAAGCGACACGCCGCCCAGGGTAACCTGTTGATAAAGAGTGACATTGTCGCCGATCTCGGCGGTCTCACCGATGACCACCCCCATGCCGTGGTCGATCAGCAGCCGTTTGCCGATGGTGGCACCCGGATGAATCTCGATCCCCGTGAGCCAACGAGCGATCTGCGAAAGCCAGCGAGAGGTTGTAACCCAGCCGCGACGCCATAGATAATGAGCGATGCGATGCATCAAGATGGCATGCACGCCTGGGTAGCAGAGCAGCACTTCCAGGGCTGATCTTGCGGCGGGATCCCGCTCGACAACGGCATTGATGTCGTCTTTTAGAGACTGGAACATAGGATGTTGCCACAGATCGTGATTGCATAAAAAGCTGCATTTACGCTAAACACGGCGCAGCCTGCCACTGATGTTGCTACGATGGTGGCAACAGTCAAGCTGGAAACGATCTTCGGGGCCATGTTACGGACTAGGGCCGAGCCGATCAATATGCGCGGTGATGGTTACGGCAATGACGTCTGTAACGCGCTGGCATTGACGGACATTGATGAGTGACGCGGTGAAACGCGGAGGGGGTTAGAATGCCGGAAGTCATCTTCAACGGCGCCGATGGGCGGCTGGAAGGCCGCTATCACCATGCAACGGAGCGCGAAGCGCCGCTCGCCGTGGTGCTGCACCCGCATCCGCTGCACGGCGGCACGATGAACAACCGGATCGTCTACGACATCTATCACATGTTCGTGAAGCGCGGTTTTTCCGTGCTGCGGTTCAATTTCCGTGGCGTCGGCCGCTCCCAGGAAAGCTTCGATCATGGCCAAGGCGAGCTGCGCGATGCAGCAGCAGCCCTGGACTGGATGCAGCTCTACAACCCGAATGCCAAAGGGGTCTGGGTGGCCGGCATTTCCTTCGGCGCCTGGATCGGCATGCAGCTCCTGATGAGGCGGCCGGAAATCCAGGGCTTCATCAGCGCCGCCCTTCCCGCCAATCTCTACGATTTCAGTTTCCTCGCACCCTGCCCGTCTTCGGGTTTGATCGTGAACGGCGATCGTGACACGCTGGTGACGGTCGAATCGGTGGAAAAGCTGGTGGAAAAACTGAAGCTGCAGCGCGGGCTGGATATGGCGCTGGAGATCATGCCGGGGGCCGACCATTTCTTCACCGGCTGCCTCGATCGGCTGAACGAGGTGATCGAGAGCTATCTCGATATGCGCCTTGCCGAGATCGCCAACATGGACGAGGTCCAGACCGGCGGCAGGCGGGCGGCCAGGGCGAAGGTCGTCGAGGACGACACCAAGGCCGAAAGCGCTTCTGCTGACGATGACGACGAGGCCGAGACGTCAGACGCCGACGACAAGATCGCCGCCAACGCCAGCTAAGCTTCGAGACAGTTTCGATATCAAGAGTTCATATCATGGTTTCCCATCGTTCCGATTTCATTCAGGCCATTGTCGAGCGTGGCTTTCTGCACCAGGCAACGGACCTGGCGGCCCTTGATCAGCTATGCGCGTCGGAGCGGCTGACCGCCTATGACGGCTTCGACGCCACCGCCGACAGCCTGCATGTCGGCAATCTTGTCGGGATCATGATGCTCCGGCTGTTCCAGAAGACCGGACACCGGCCGATCGCGCTGGTCGGCGGCGGCACGTCCAAGATCGGCGATCCCTCGGGCAAGGATGAAAGCCGGCAACTTTTGAGCGAAGAGTCCCTCGCGACCAACATCGCCGGCGTCAAGCAGTCCCTTTCGAATTTCATCGAGGTCGACGATGCCGGCGATCGGGGACTGATGGTCAACAACGCCGACTGGCTGGATCGCCTCAATTACATTTCGTTTCTGAGAGACTACGGCCAGCATTTCACCATCAACCGCATGCTCACGTTCGATTCGGTGAAGCTCCGCCTGGATCGGGAACAGCCGCTGACCTTTCTCGAATTCAACTACATGATCATGCAGGCCTATGACTTCGTCGAGCTTGCCAGGCGCTATGATTGCCGCTTGCAGCTCGGCGGCTCGGATCAGTGGGGCAACATCGTGAACGGCGTCGAGCTTGGACGGAGGGTCGACGGGCGCACCCTGTTCGGGCTGACCACCCCGCTGATCACCACGGCCACCGGCGCGAAGATGGGCAAGACCGCGGCGGGCGCCGTCTGGCTCAACCCCGACCGGCTGTCCGATTTCGATTATTGGCAATATTGGCGCAATACCGATGACGCCGATGTCGGGAAGTTCCTGAAGCTCTTTACCGAATTGCCGCTGGACGAGATCGCGCGCCTCGAAGCGCTTGAAGGCGCCGAGATCAACGAGGCGAAGAAGATCCTGGCGTTCGAGGCGACCAAGCTCTGCCGCGGCCACACGGCTGCGCAAGAGGCGGCGAAGGCAGCGGGGGCGGTGTTCGAGGACAATCGGAGCGGCCTTTCCGGCCTGCCGACCACCGAGATCGACCTGGCCGACATCGACCATGGCCTGAACATCCTCGACCTCTTGCAGCGAAGCGGCCTGGTCATGAGTAAAGGTGAAGCGCGGCGCTTGATCAGAGGTGGTGGTGCCAGGTTGAATGACAATCGAATCAGCGATGAGGAGCTGATCGTCAATGCCGACGATCTTCGAGACGGTGCGCTGAAACTGTCATCCGGCAAAAAGCGTCACATCAGGGTGCTTGCCGTCTGAGGTTCCGTCGTGCGGCGATTTTTCACCACTAAGGTTACCCTGCACCGTTTCTTTTTCTTTTGACGATCCCGCTCGTGTGCAATTGGCGAGAAGGTCAATATTCAGCTCGATATTAGCCAATAACGCCATCATTTATGGGTGAGAAGATCTGGCACACTCGTTCAAAATATTGAATGATGATTTCAGAAAATTCACCGAATTCTCATTGCTGTTCGAAAGCGATTAAGAAGGGGACGGGAAGGTGACGGTCACCGCCGATGACCTGGAGGCCCTCAAAGAAGCTTACAAAACGTGGAGTGCCAGCAAAGGCGAGCATTATGCGCCCTGGCTCGGCCTCATGGCCGAGGACTTCGAGAATGGTACGCTGGAAAACGGCGCGCCGGGCCTCGAATTCTCGAAGCATCGCCGCGGCAAGGCGGCGATGGTGGAGTATTTTCGACTGCTCCATCGTGACTGGCGAATGGTTTGCCATGTTGCCGAAGAGTTCTTGCAGGATCGCGATCGGATCGTCGTGTTGATTCGCACGACGTGGCAACACCGCGACACGGGAAAGACCGTCGATAGCCCGGCGGCCCACGTCTGGCGTTTCCAGAACGGCAAGGCGATCAGCAAGTTCGAATTCGTCGACAGCGCGGCCTGGAAAGAGGCCGCCAGGCCGGATCCGAACATCCCCTGACTTTCCTTGACTTGGCCGTTCCTTGACCTGGCGCGCGCCGGCAAGGCCGACGGCAAGCCTGCCGGATCAGGCAGGTCGAGCGCCCGCGCGCGAACGCCACCTTGTTCTGTAGCGATCGAGCTGATCGGACCTCATCGGTAAAACCCGCTCCAAGTCGAGCTTGACCGGTTCGGTCCGGGTTTCCCACCCCCATAGCAGCGCTGCCCCGAGTGCGGTGCCTTCGCGCTCGCGCGAGACCGTCACGTTCTGCTTCGGCCTGAACCCTGCCAGCAAGCCGGCGAAGAGATCGTTGTCGGCAAAGCTGCCGTCGATGATGACGTCGCCGCCTGATGCCAAAAGGTCGAGATCGACGTCGATGACCAGGGCCACATAGAGGGCGGCAAGCGCGGACTTTTCTTCCGGCGTGACCGGTTCGGGGCCATCGATCCGACCTTGATGGCCTGTGCCCGGAAAAGGCCCGCCGCTGTCGGTGAAGGAGGGCAGCGCCATCGTCCCCTGATCGATGATTTTCGCGAGATCGGCGGGGTTGGGCCTCGCTTTCAGGCCGTCGCCCCCGGCGATATCGGCGAATTCGCGGCCGCCCATGAAGCGGGTGCAGGCGACCGGGCGGCCTTCGAGATCGGTGTTGGCCACCATGTCGCGGGCGGGATCGAGGTGGTCGAGCGCGAGGTCGGTGTCGAAGGTGATCAGCCAGGTGCCGCTGGAGACCAGGGTGAAGCGCTCGATCCCGGCGCCAAGATAGCGCGCGTAATTGGCGTTGCTGTCATGGATGCCGACGAGGATCGGCGGTCGTTGATCGAGGCCGAGTTTTTCCGCAAGCGCCGAGTCGAGAGGGCCGAGCTCATCGAAACAGCGGCGAAGCGGCGCCAGTCGATCGGCCCATTTTTCACGTTGGGCGAGATCGGTAACGATGCCGGCGCGCGGGTTCCAAAGCTGGGTTTGCGCGCCGAGCGAAGTCACATCGGTCGCGCGTTTGCCAGAAAGACGCCACCCCCAATATTGGGCCGCGAACAAGATCCAGCGGGCACGCGAAAAGGCTTCGGGGAACTGCCGGCTTTGCCAGAAAAGCTGGCGGCCGAGGGTCAGAGCGCCCGGGTTGACCGGACAGGAGACTTCGGCGAAGTCGGGCGCGACCTCGGCGTAGCCGCTTGCCATCTCGGGCGGAAGATCCGCCTCGTAATCCATCATCGGCAGGACCAGGCCATCATTATCGATCAAGGCGACCGTCGAGCCGTAAGCGCAGGGGACGATTGCCACGATCTCGAATGTCTGTCCCAGATCCGCGAGCGCTTCGACGAGCCAGGCCCAGATCCGATCGACGTCGACATGCCGATAGGGCTCGGCATCCACGCTTTGATTGGCGGCCTGACGAGCATCCAGGACAGCGCCGCCATGGGGCTCGATCGCGAACAGCTTCACATGGGTCTTGCCGATATCGAAGACGATCACGGCTGATGGAGCGGTCAAGATCATGAATTTTCCACGATGTCCATGAATGCCAACGACCTCAAGTCAAGCGATCCAATGCTCTGCGTTGGTCATGCATTTTCAAGAAAATGCGATAGTCCCGGTCATAGCCGGCGCGCCGTTCGGGCGAAGGCTCGATGATCTGGCCGGGTTTCGCCATCGCGGCTGCGGCGGCCCCGAGGTCTGGGTAGAGCTTGGCGGCGGTCGCTGCCACGATCGCGGTGCCCAGCAGGACGGCATCCTCCTCGGCGGGGGTGACCAGCTTGCAGCCTGTGGTGTCGGCATAGAGCTCCATCAACAGCGGGTTTTTGGTGTGACCGCCTGCGATATGCATGTGGTCGATGGCGTAACCTTCGGCGTTGAGCGCATCCAGGATGTGCCGGGTGCCAAGCGCGATGGCGACGGCGGTGCGAAAATAGAGCTTGGCCAGGCTGTCGAGAGAACTGTCCAGGGTGAGGCCGGAAATGACGCCGACGGCATGGGGATCGGCGAGCGGCGAGCGGTTGCCGTGGAAATCCGGGAGCACATGCAGACGCCCGGCAAAGTCTTCCTCGACGCGGAGTTCGTTGATGTGATGGAGCACCTTGCCATGGGCATCCTCGCCCAGCTCCCGCCCTTGGCCATGCCAAGCGAGGATGTGATCGAGCAGGGCGCCGCTTGCCGACTGGCCGCCTTCGTTCAGCCAGAGGCCGGGGGCGACAGCACCATAATAGGGCCCCCATACACCGGGCACTTCGCGCGGGCTCGACGAGAGCGCCATATGGCAGGTCGACGTGCCGGCGATCAGCCCGATATGCCGGGTGCTGGCAGCACCTGACTGATCTTTGTTGAGATAGGGACCCAGCACCGCGAGTGCGCCGGCATGGGCGTCGATCAGACCGCAGCCGACCTCGCAGGCCGTGGTGAGGCCGAGATCGGCTGCCGCTTGTTCGGTGAGCTTGCCAAGGGGTTCGCCGATCGCCGCTGCGACCGGCGGCAGCTTGCCGCGTTCCTGCAGGTCGCCGAGACCCATCTGGTGCAGAAAGTCCGCCTGCCAGCCCGGCTGCTCATGGGCGAGATAGGTCCATTTGCAGGTGAGGGTGCAGCAGGAGCGTTGGTTCGAACCCGACGCGCGAAACGTCAGAAAATCGGCGAGGTCGAGAAAGCGGGCGTAGCGTTGCCAACGCTCGGGCAGATGGCGTTTCAGCCACATCAGCTTCGGGATTTCCATCTCCGGCGACATGGTGCTGCCGACGGAGGCCAGGACCTTGTGGCCGGAGGCGGTGCACTCTTCAGCTTCGGCGATGGCGCGGTGGTCCATCCAGACGATGGTGTTCCAGCGATCCTCACCGGTGGTCGAGACGGAGTTCGGGCGATCATCGGCGTCGAGGGCAACCAGCGAGCAGGTGGCATCGAAGCTGATGCCGACCACAAAATCGGGGGCCAGGCCGGCCCTTGCCAACGCTTCCTTCGCCGCCCCGCCGACCGCCTGCCAGATATCCTCGCTGTCATGTTCGGCATGATCCTTGACCGGCTGGTTCATCAGGATCGGGCGCTCGGCGCGCGCCAGCAGCGCGCCGTTTCGATCGAACAATCCTGCCCGCGCGCTGCCGGTGCCGACGTCCACCGCCATCACCGCCTTGTCGGTCATCAAAGCCCCAAAAGCATCATCTTTGTCCCCTGCCCGCACCATGTGTTTGCCTTACTGTAGCGTTTGGCGCATTTTCGAATAGAGCAAGAGGATGGCTCCGAAACAAGCACCTGGATCAAAAGACGAACAAGGGAGGCTGATATGCTGAAGGGACTGGATCCGCTGCTGAACGCCGATCTGCTGCATGTGCTACGCGCCATGGGGCATGGCGACGATCTGGTGATCGCCGATGCGAATTTTCCGGCGACGTCCATGGGCCAGCGCCTGGTGCGCCTGGACGGCGTGAGCGCGCCTCGGGTGCTGGAGGCGGTGTTGTCGGTGATGCCGCTCGACGATTTCGTCGACGAGCCTTGCGCGCGGATCGAGGTGGTGGGCGACCCTGATTCCGTGCCGGAGGTCTGCCAGGACTTTCAAGAAATCATCGACCGCGCCGAAGAGGGCCGGTTCCAGCTCGCCAAGATCGAGCGCTTTGCCTTCTATGCGAAGGCGCGCCAGGCCTTTGCCGTGGTGCAGACCGGCGAGACGCGCCTTTACGGCTGCGTGCTGCTCAAGATGGGGGTGGTTCGACCGGGCTGACGAAAAAAGAGCGCGGGCGAAAAACCGGCGCGCTTTCCGCACCATGCCGCAACAATAACGGGAAACATATAATCAACAGCATCGAGATAAAAGGCAGGAAGGACCGATAAGCATTATCAACCTCAGGTACATTGTACTTCAGACAACACAAAGCACGACTATCGATATCCCATCGATTTTTTGAAACATTTTACCGGGTATTTACACACCGCGGTACGACAAACCTTTAAAGAGACCTTGACCGGAAATTCTCAACCGACTAACCGGGAAGGCATGGTCAAGAAAAAAGATTGGAGAGGACCATGAGGCGCCTTCATGTTCTTGCAGCTTTTTGTGCGATCTCCGTAGGTGGGGTGGTCGGCGGCGCGGTTGCGGCCGAGCCGACATGCAGCGAACCCTACGTCATCGAGCGTGGCGATACGCTCTCCAAGATTGCCAGAAAGGCTTATCAAGACACCAATCTCTGGCCCTATATTTACGGGTACAGTTCCAATGCCGCCGCGATCGGCGGCGATCCAGGCTTGATTTCAATCGGCACTGTTCTCCAGCTTCCGCCCTGCCCCAGGATCATCGAAGAGGCGGCGAACAGGCCTGCCCTGCCCAACGACGACCTGGGCGATCGCACCTCCGCCACGATCGAGGTGCTGACGGCCGGCGACTACCCGCCCTTTACCGATCAGGCATGGGAAAATGGCGGGATGCTCACCGAAGTCGTCAACGCCGCCCTGGAAAGTGCGGAAGGCGCTCCGGACTACTCGATCGACTGGGTCAATGACTGGTCCGCCCATATCGACCCCCTCCTTCGACGTCACAAATACGACATGGGCTTTCCCTGGTTCAAGCCGAACTGCGATCAACCGGATACGCTCACCGAAGAGGACAAGAAGCGCTGCGAGTTTCATTTCTCCGCATCGCTGTTCGACATGCTGGTCATTCTGTTCAAGCGAGCCGACGACCAGACGGCGTTGAGCGATGACAGCGATCTGCACGGCAAGCGCCTTTGCCGTCCCGCCGGCTATTTCACCTTCGATCTGACCGCGCGGGGCCTGATTCCAGGCGAAACCATCGAGCTCGAAACACCGCAAAGCGTCGCCGATTGCTTTCACAAGCTGGTCGACGGCGAGATCGACTTCGTCACCATGAACCAGTTCACCGGGCAAAGCACGATCAAGGAATTCGGCTACGGCGACTATGTCAAAGCTTCGGAAAATCTGGCCGACAGTCTGGGGTTGCACCTGATCATTCATCGTGATCATCCCAATGCCGAGAGGCTCTTGAAGGAAATCGACAGCGGGTTGGCCAAGCTTAGAGAAACGGGCCGTTATGATGAGATCATCGGACGGCATCTCGCGATTTATCAGGGCCAGAACAGTTAGGAAGTCGTCTGCGATGAACCATCGCCAAGACGGAAGGAGGGGCAGATAGCAGACGGCGGTGGGCATTCCGGCAAACCGCCATATATCAATAGAAGACAACACAGATCGATCAAAACGGCACATGATCTTACAATTCAAGAAATAATACTGTGCGTTTTCAGTGGGCTAACAGGGTAGTGCTATGTATCGAATTACCATGCATGCTTCGCTCATGCGCGGTTCTCGGAAGGGAACCAACGTGTCGATGCGGCAAAGACTATGGGCGCTTACCGGGGTCGTCTTGCTGCTGCTCGTTGCCGGATCACGGATCGAAGCGGAAGAAGCGATAGCAGATGCCGATCAGCTCGAGCTTGCGCTCAAGGCTGGTGGAGCGACCTTGCCCCGGTTTTATCTGCGTGACGGCCGATCGATCATCGGCCGATATATCGGATCGAAGGATGGATCGATCGTCATACGCCGGCCAAGCGGCGGGCTCGGCTCGATCAAGGTTGCCGATATCGAGCGCCTCGAGATCGTCGACAAGGACGGGAAACGTCTGATCGGCTCGCCGGTCGCCCTCGCCGATGGAACGGTTCGCCTGGCTCTCGACGATCCTGCAGCAGCCGAAACGACTGTAGGGCGGCAAACGAAGAGCGGGGGACCTCTCATCAAGCTGCCCGCCAAAGACGCGGAAGATGCATCGACGTTTGAAAGCACCGCCTTGAATGCCGACGATGGGGAAACCATCGAGGAGGACCAGGTTCGGGACATCGTCATCACGCAGGAGCGGCAGACGGCAGCATTGTCACCGGTCGAGAGCGACGAAGCAGCGGTTGGTCTGCCAGCGCCGTTACGCCTGAGCGTCACCAAACAGACGGTCAGCGAGGCGCAAAAGGTGATGTATTTTCAGCTCAGGCTGTCCGAACCTGCGCCGCAAACCGTCGTGGTCATCTACACCATTCTCAACGGATCGGCGACCGCGGACGTCGACTACAAGCACCGTCAGGGTGTCGTGGTCCTGGAGCCAGGGCAGCGGCAGGCGGCCCTGGCCGTCGAGATCATCGACGATGATGACATTGAGGACAGCGAGACGTTCAAACTCTTCATCACCGCTGACCCGAGCGCCGTGACCATCGCCACCCGAACCGCCGAAGCCACCATCCGCGACAACGATTGATCGTGGAGCGCTACGTCAACCGAGCTTGCTGTTGCTTTGGATCAGCGCCTGGGCGACGTCATTGTAATAATCCTCGGCGACGCTATCGCCGAGGCTGCTCGTCCTGGCGAGATTGATGGCGAGCTCGGCATCGTCGACGACCGGGATATACAAATGATGGGCTTCGATGAGAAGGGCTGCGGCACGCTCGCCCCGGCCTTTGCAAACGACGGCGGGCACAGGCGTTTCGCCCTGGACAAAGCGGACGCCCACGGCCACTGACGATCGATCCATGATCAAGACGGTGGCATGTTTCAGACCAAGGGAGACACCGCCGCCCTGGGCAAATTCATTGCGCTGGCGCATGCGTTCCTGGCGGACCGTCGGATCGCCTTCCATGTCCTTGCGCTCGCGTTTGAACTCGGTCTTGGTCATGCGCATTTCGCGCAAGAACAACCAGCGCTGAACGCCGACGTCGAAAAGCGCGAAAAAGACGAAGATCAGGGCAAACGCGATGAACAACGGCTTCATGATCAGGCCGAAGGACAAGGCGATACATTCGGGACCGCAATAAGGCCCCTTGATCAAGGTGTCCAGACCGAGCCAGATCAGCACCACGGCAGCAGACGCCAACAGCGCGGTCTTGAGCAAGGATTTGACCAGCTCGACGAAATTCTTGATGCTGAAGAGCTTCTTGAACCCGCTCACCGGGTTGATGTTGTCGCCCTTGGGCTTGATCGGCTCGGTCGAAAAGACGAACCCTTTCATGACCGCGACATTGGTGAGAATGCCGGCGAGCAGGACGATCACGATCAAGGGGAGGACGGTCACGACCGCGAGGTTGAAGGCATTGGCAACAACGCGGTCGGCCGCCTGCAGAAACGGCATGTCATAGGCATCACGGGGAAGCAGGATGAGTGCCGTCAGGCTTTTTTCCAGGCGGTCCCAGCCGAGCCAGACATAGAGGAGGATCGAGACCGTGCCGATGCCGATCACCATATCCTTGCTTTGCGAAACCTGACCTTTCTTGCGGGCATCGCGCAGCTTCTTTTCAGAGGCTGGTAGCGTTTTTTCTTCTGATTGGTCCTTGCTCATCGGATCATCGCTCCGAGTTGCTCGATCACGTCAGAGAGAGGGACAAACGCATTCGCCATATAGTCGAGCATGAAAACGGCATAGATCGGCATGAAGACGACGAAAATCGCGCTCTTCACGCCCATCGACAGGACAAAGACATTGAGCTGCGGGGCAAAGCGCGTGATCGCAGCGAGCACCGCATCGCCCAGAAACATGGCGATGATCACCGGCCCGCCGACGACAAAGGCGAGACGCATGATATCGTCCAGCGCCTGCAAGAAAAGCGTTGCGGAATTGAGCGAAAAATCGGGTGAAAAGTCCAAAATGGGCCAGATCGAATAGCTTCGATAAAGCGTTTCGACCACGACCATCATGCCGCCCGCGACCAGGAACAAGGTGATCATGATCAGAATGATGAAGGTCGCCGTGATCGAGGCTTCGGAGGTTTGCGAAGGATCGCCGATATTGGCCCCCATCAGGCCGCGCTGGAAATCCACGATATCGCCGGCGGCCTGAACACCCCAAAAGGGCAAGCCGAAAATGAAGCCCAGGATCAGTCCGATAAAGCCTTCCTTCAGAACGACGGCGCAAAGATGGCCGATGCCGAGGGCGCCGAACTGCTCCATCTCATTGATGGTGTAGGGGAGCAGAGGCAGAGCGATGGCGATGACGAAGCCCGTTCGAAGCAGGCCGGTCAGACCAAGCTGGGTGAAGATCGGAATGACCGAAACGATGCCCATCGCGCGCGGCATGGTGAGCCCCATCGCCATGAAATATCCGTAGACTATCTCGACGAGCCCACGAAGATTGTTGACCCCTTCCAGCATGGTCGCCGCCTACCCCGCCTCTATCGAGAGATTCATCGCCGCTAACGCGTCAGCGACGGAAAATCGATGAACACCTGCTGCGTGTGATCGAGCAGCGGTCCGACCAGAAGCGGCCCCATGAAGACGAGGCTCAGGATGACGGCGATGAGTTTGACCGCGAGCGGCAAGGTCTGGTCCTGAATCTGCGTGACCGCCTGCAGCAGGCCGACCACCAGACCGACCACCGATGCGATCAGCAAGGTCGGCATGGACAGCAGCAGGATCAGGCTCAAGGCGACATTCATATGGTGAACGATGGTGGCTTCGGTCATGGACCTTAGCTCCTTGTTTCGGACCCCGGACGGGTTGAGGGCTGGGACACGCCTGGTCGAGAAATCAGCTGTAGCTCAGCACCAATCCCTCCAGGAGGCGAGACCAGCCATCCACCAGGACGAAAAGGAAGAGCTTGAACGGCACCGAGATCACCAGGGGCGAGACCATCATCATGCCCATGGCCAGGAGGATGTTGGAGATGATCAGATCGATCACGATGAACGGCAGATAGAGGAGAAAGCCGATCTCGAAGGCGCGGGTGAGCTCCGAGATCACGAAGGCCGGCACCAGGATGATCAGATCGTCGCTGCTTGCCGCTTTATGCGCCTCTTCCGGCCAGACTTCAGCCGTGACGTCGTAGAAAAAATTGCGCGCCGGCTCGTCGGTGAAGCGGAGAAGATGCTGTTGAACCGGGACACGCGCCTCTTCGGCCGCCCGCCCCCAATCCTGGACATTGGAAAAGTCGATGGTCGGGGTATTGAGCCTTGCGTAAACCTCGCCGATCACCGGCGAGGTCAAGAAGACCGACAACACGATCGCGATGCCGTAGAGGACCAGATTGGGCGGGGTCTGCTGAATGCCGAGCGCGTTCCTGATCAGGAACATGACGACGGCGATCTTCATGAAGGAGGTCATGGTCACGACGGCGAAGGGCACCAGGCCAAGCCCCGTCGCGATGACGATGATCCCTAGGAGATTGGGCCCGCCTTCACCCATGGCCGAACAAGCGAACCATGCGCACGCCGACCTGCTCGTCGATGTTCACGATCTCGCCCTGGCCGACGCGACGCCCGCCGGCGAAGACCTCGACCGCTTCGCCGACCGGACGGTCCAGTTCGAACACGTGACCGGGCCCAAGCTCCTGCAGCAGGCCAAGGCTGATCTCGACGCGACCGAGCTCGAAAACAAGCTTGATCGGCAGTTCGTCGAAGCTTGCGTCTTCTTCATCGGGCCTGGCAAGCGCCTCGTTTTGCCTTTCCGGCGCCGGCCCGGGATCAGGTGCTTCCATGCGCGCGGAAGCGCCAGCGGCAGGAACGTCCTGATGTTCCTCGAGAGGATCGGACAGGTCATCGTCATCGTGGCTGTCCAAAGGTTGCTTTGTGTCGACCATCATCCATAAATCCCGATCTTTTGCTGAAGCAAGACGAAGCGGTTTGGTCAGCGTCAGGCCAGCGGCCCTCCGTTCCGCACGAAGCAGCCATCGCTCGCCCAACGTGCCGGCAATCTCCAGGGACTGCCTCGGTCCGAGCTCGGCCACCAGAACGTCGCCGACCTTGAGCGAGCGAAGCTCGCCAAGATCGAGCCACATCGCACCGGCGCGAAAGCAGATCTCGGTCTTGAGGTCGCGCAAAGGCGAACGCGCTTTCGGCCTTTCCGCAACGATGTCGGCGAGCCGCCCTGCAACCGCATCGCCGACGCGAAGAGAAGCCCTGCCCGCGGCATCGCCATTGATGGCGATCTCAAACAGGATATCCAGGCCATGATCGTCGACGGCGCTACCGCGCCCGATCGTCAAGAGTTCGATCCGCCCCCGATAGGTGGTCTCGGCCATCGTCAGCGCATCGGCGAGGCTGGCTTCCAAAAGGAGCGGCAAGAAGTCGTCATTGACGTCGGCGGCCAGCAGCTCCGGTTCGATGCGCTCCATCACCCGCTCGAACAAGCCGACGGACAGGCGAAGCGCCGCCGGACAGCCGTCGATGCGGAGGCCGATGACAACCTGATCGACGGCTTTGACCAGAGCATCGATCGATCCGAGACCCAGGGCAGAAAATGACAGGACGGCATCGCCGATGCCAAAGGCGATGGGATGTCGTCTGACGCTCAATCGATTGGCAAGCGGCACATGCCGGCGATCGATGAGGGGGGCGTTCAGCCTGGCGACCCGCTCGATATCATCACAGCCGAGGGTTGCAGGCCTGGGCGAAGTTTCCATCATGTCCATCGCCATTCCCCCGTCGCGACAGCAGCTTGGCGGTCACCAAGTTCATCTTCGGCTGCGAACTCTTCGGCTTGATCTTGCTCCAAGCGCTCATGCTCGGCGACATCGTCGAACAGAGACTGCCAACGATCGCCGGCTGTTCGATAGGTTCGATAAGTGGCGGTTGCCTTTTCGACCGCTTCGGCCGCCGCCTCGACCTTGGCCTCGGCCGCTTGACGCTTGGCCATCAACGCGTCCGCCTCTTCGGCCATCAGATCGAGTTCGATATTGAGGTCGTCGATCTGGTAGGTCGTGAGACGACGGCGCGTTGAGTGTCGGTAGAGCTTGCTCTCGCGATCATGCCTGCCTTGCTCGTGAACCCGCTGCTGTTCTTCGATCAGGGCCACCTCGGCCAACAAGGCTGCATGATGCGAGCGGGCGCGACGCAACGCTTGTGCGGCGCGATCTTCGCGTTCGCGACGACACGTCAGGAGCTGGTTGAGTTCGGACAGCATCAGCCACGAAGCTCCTTCAATCGAGCCAGCATATCGGCATAGTCGGTCCGATCGTGCTCACCTTGACGAAGGAAGGCGTTGATCGCTGCCATCTTCGCGACAGCCTCGTCGGCCAGCGGGTCGCTTCCTTCCTGGTACTCGCCGACGCGCAGCAGCAATTCGATCTCCGCATGACGCGCCAGCAACGATCGGACATGGGTCGCAGCCTCGCCATGCTCCGGGTCGGTGACGCTGTCCATCACCCGGCTTCGGCTTTGCAGCACATCAATGGCCGGATAATGTCCGGCACCGCCGAGTTTCGGCGAGAGGACGATGTGGCCGTCCAGGATGCCGCGGCTTTCCTCGGCGATCGGATCCGCGGTGCCGTCACCTTCGACCAGGATTGAATAGAAGGCAGTGATCGATCCGACCTTGCCCGAGCCTGCCCGTTCCAAGAGACGCGGCAATTCGGCGAAGACGGAGGGGGGGAAACCCCGGCGGGTTGGCGGCTCGCCCGCGGCCAGGCCGATCTCGCGCTGGGCACGCGCAAAGCGGGTGATGCTGTCGATCAGCAACAGCACGCGTTTGTCCTGGTCACGGAAATACTCGGCGATCGCGGTCGCGACGTAAGCGGCCTTGACCCGCTCCATTGCGGAACGATCGGAGGTTGCCACCACCAGCACGGATTTTTTCCGGCCTTCCTCGCCCAAATGGCGCTCGATGAATTCGCGCACCTCGCGGCCGCGCTCGCCGATCAGCGCGACCACGGCGACATCGGCTTCAGCGCCTTTGACAATGTTGGCGAGAAGGGAGGATTTGCCGGTACCCGGTGCGCCGTAAATGCCGACGCGCTGGCCTTCGCCGCAGGTGAGGAGGCCATCGATAACGCGAAGGCCGAGCGGCATCGGCCGGCTGATGAGTTCCCGCTCCAACGCATCCGGCGGCTCGGCGCGGATCGGGTAGGTGGTCCAGCCCTCATCCTGGTCGGCGGCGACCGCGATGTCGTCGAGGGCCGCGCCTCGCCTTCGCCCGAGACTGTCCAGCACCTGGCCCAAAAGCCCGGGCCCGACGGCGACCCGAAGGGGCGCACCGGTGCGCACCACCTCGGTTTGCGTCGAAAGGCCGGTCATGTCGCCGATGGGGGTGAGAACCACGGTATCGCCGGAAAGGCCGACCGCCTCGGCAATGAGCTGACGCCCGCTGTTGGGGTCCTTCAAACGGCAGATTTCGCCGACGGCGACATCAGGGGCCGCGGCATGAATCACCGTGCCGGTGGCGCGGATAACCCTGCCCTTGAGAGGCCTTGGTTCGACCGCCTGAAGCAAATGCTGCAGGTTGCGGGGGGTGCGCTCGGCTGCCTGGTCCATCAGATCTGCACCTCAGTCGCGCGGCGGGCGTTTGAGACCATCGCGCAGCCCCTGATGCAGCGCATTCAACTGGGCCTCGAGGCCCAGTTCGATAAAGCCGATCTCGCTGGCGACGCGACACTGATCAACCTCCAGCTTCGGATCGGCCTCGATCGTGATCAGATGGAGAAGATCCCCATCGAAGCTTTCGGCGATCCGATGGCCGAGCTGGTCGATGATGTCGGGCGCTGCGTACAAGGTCAGCCGCTGGTCTTTTCGTTGCTTCGCCAAGGCATGATGCACGGCCTTGATGATCAGCTCTCTCTCATCGAAATCGCCGAGCACGCGCTGAACGATCGCCATGGCCAGATCGATCAGCCGGCCATCGGCTTCCGCAAGATAACGATCGGCGCCAGCGCTGGTTTCAGCCAGCAACCGGGTGACCGCTTCGCCACCATCCTTCCGGCCCAGCTCGAAACCGAGGCGCTTTTCTTCTTCGACGGCCGCGATCGTCTCTGTCCTGATACGCTCTGCTTCGCGCTTGGCGGCCGCCAGATAGCTTTGTCCCGTCGTCCAGGCCTGGACTTCCTCCGCAGGGATGATCCGGCCACGCGGACGAAAGAAAACGCCGCCCTTATCAGCGCTGTCCAGCGCTTTTCTGTCAGTTGCCGTTGCCATCACCAGCCACCGCTTTCATCATCACACGATCGGCGATCATCACGCCTTGCTCTTCGAACCTGCTTTGCAGCTCGTTGCCGTCTTCCGCATCGGGAGGCAATTTCAACATCAATCGATTGGCAAGAAACGCCGGCTGATGACGGCACCAGGCAGCGACGCAACGCCGGCCATCACGCTCGATGATGCGGCGAAGATGGTCGATGTACGGCGTGTCACCGATGACATCCCGATCCACATCGGCGCCTGCAAGAGCGACCTGGCCAAGAGCTTCTCGATACCCGTCCCGGCCAAGCCAGGCGATCAGCTCCTTCAGGGCTGAAGCGAGGATGATGGCGGCGATCGTGCGGGCATGCCAGATCGCACCGATCCGGCGAAGGTTCGCCTCGAGCGCGTTGCCTTCCAGCTGAGCAAAGCGGCCTTCCGGCGTCAGCAGGTCCTCCGCCTTGCACGGCGCGAGGTCGAACCGGCGGATCAACAGCGCCGAGAGACGCCGCTGCAGACGCTTGGAACCCAAAAGCTGATCGCGATGTCTCACTTGGAGGTTTCGCGGCAGGCTTGTGGCCAGGCGTTCCGGGTGAACGTAGGCGGCCGGCAGGCGCTCGAACCGCAGCAGCGCCCGTTTCGGTCCGACGTCGGATGTCGCCGAGATTTCGGTCCGGTCATGCATGATCATTCAGCCGGAACGTGCCTTGCCGTGCGCGACGACGAGCGTCCGGCAGTGCGAAGGTGGGTTCGCCAGTAGAAGTAGCCATTGCCGGCAAGGGACGCCATCAGCCCGCCGATCAGAAGATAGATCATGATCTTGGCGAAGATGGCACTGGTATGATGCACCCAAATCCCGGCGATGAAGTCGAAGTCGTCCTCTTTGTCGGTTATTCTCACCGGCGATGCCACCGGCACCATGGCAACCGAGACCTTGTCGTAGACCAGCCCCTCGATGCCGTTGGCGACGAGGATCTTGATCTGCGGGCCAAGCTTGTCGATGGGGGCATCCTCGTGGTGACGAATGAAGACCGAGGCCGAAGACGGCTTGGCGTTGGAGCGGCCGATGTCGTTCTTGGGCAGCACCACATGCACCCGCGCCGACATCACGCCATCGATTTCCGAGATGGTGCGCGAGAGTTCCTGACTCAGCGCGCAAATCATGCGTGCCCTGTCTTCAACGGGTGATGAAATCATCCCGTCTCCGGAAAAGACCGAGCAAAGATCGCTGAATTTTTCACGCGGCAGGCCGTGCGCCTTGAGAATGTCGACGGCTTCGGCAAAACGGTTTTCTTCGACGAAGACCGTGAGCGTCTTTTCCTTGGTGGTCTCGCGGTGTGCGGGAATACCGTTCTTCAACAGCACCGCCATTATCTCATTGGCGTCGCGCTCATCAAGGTCGGTATTCAGCTCCACCTTGCAGGCAGCCAAAGTCATGCAAAGCAATAAAGCGAGCATGCGAGGCCACCGCGAGCTGTGCATTCTTCTTGCTTGGCTCACCGTGCTATCCCAACGTTTCTGTAGGTCGTGTCGCGCCTCGTTTAAGAAGCGGGTTTATTGCCCGCGCATAAGCGTATTCACGGCCTTCGAGAATTGTTGGCCGGCATTCGAAACGAGGTTGGTTTCCGTATGTCTGTAACCGACTTCTTCCATGAACTTCATGACCGCCTCGAAACGCTCTCCAGCCGCACCGGCCGGATCGGCACCTGCCGAGCCGACGGCCGGGAGCGACGAGGTCGTGGCCGGCATCATCGAGGCAGGACCTGTCGAGACGGGCGTGGCGGCTGCCATCTGCCTCGAGCCGAGATGATCGGAGAGTGCCTTGTCCTTGTCCGACCCGACCCGCTTATGGAAGCCTTCCAGGTAATTCAGAACCTCTTCGCCAAGCGTTGCCGGGTTGGCGTAATGGCGAGCCTTGCCATCGGCGCTGAGCGCATCCAACGGCAGAGCCCGTGGCAGCTGTTGACCGGAATAATTGAAGAGATCGATCGACTGGCTCGATCCGACGGCAGTATGAGTATTCTGCGCGCCACCACCTGCGGTGACATGGCTTTGAGCGGAGACGTCGACATCCATTGGCATTTTCGCTGCAGCACCGCCCGAAACGGCAATCGGTTCAAAGGCCATGGTGAGAGTCCCTCAATTCTTGAAACTTACTTCATTGTCACTTGCGTTGTTCTTGCCTGACGAAAACTAGAAGCGAGACGGCACATCGACTGTGATGGTGATCACACGCCCTCATCCTTTTTGATACTTTCCGTTCGAGCATCGTAACTGCCGAGTTTGGGATATGACCGCTTGCAGATGGAGGGAATGTTTCCACAAGAGCCAAAACGGCAATCGCTGTGCTTCCGCAATGGATTCGTATCGAGGATGCATTCCGAGGGATGGCAACCTTCGGAAGGCGGCGATCAAAGGTCACATCGTATCGGCGTCCAGACCGACCGACGTGCCGTCTCGGGGATCAGCGCCCCGGACCGCCGCCGCCGGCGCCGGCGCAGCGCAAGCCCGCCAGCATCATCGGCCTGAAAAGACTGAGCAGGAAGGAAAGAACCTTGTACCCGAGCTGCGGCATCGCATGAGAAAGGCACCGCGCCAGGGACCGGACGACACGATCGAAAAGCCGTACGCCTGCGAGCAAGCCGAGCATAGCCGACCACATCGCACGACGCCGCGCATCGTTCCGACGCTGGTGGCGACCCTCGGGCCGCTTGGCTATGATCCTTGCTGCGTCCATTCGTGGTTCGTTTCTGGCTTGCCAAAAGATATCATGAAAATCGAAAGGGCCGATCAGCCTGCCGTGACCGCCCCGGCGAGGCGGCGTATTGCCTCAGATTTCTAGCGCATTTTAAACAAAACTACCATCAAACTGCTTGATGTCGGAGCCTCGAAGACGTGCCCCGAAGCAGGCACGTCTTCGACGAGCGGCCTAGCTGATCGTTTCGTCTTCCTGCTGCCGCTGCCATTGCTCGCTTCTCATCTTTTCACCGTCATTATATCCATCGAACACCATGTTCGTTGCGACGGCTTCAAGAAAAATCCGCTCAAACTCAGCGCCCTGAGCCGCCTCCTTGCGCACGGTGTCAGCATCGATGGGATGCTGCTTAGCACTGCCGCCGGCCTTGTTGGCGCCACCGCCTGCAGTGGAACTAACGCCATCACCCATCATCATTCTCCTCGCTTTGAAACCTTACCAGCCTTCATCAGCTATCGATGACCGACGCCAATTGCATGGCGATCGCCCGACCCGGCCCCTCAGGACCATTGAGCAACGTCTTCTTGACCGCCCGGGCTTCGGCCCAACGCTCCGCCAGGGCGAAGGCGATCAGCAGGAACGCCGCGACTTCGGAAGATGACGGGTCGAGCTGATGTGCCGGCTTGAGCAGATCAATCGCTGAACCGAACTCACCGTCGGAGAGGAACGCCAAGGCGACGCCGATCACGGCGACCGGATGATCGGGACGCCAAAGGGCCAAGGCTTCGAAGATCGGCCTCGATATCTCGACATTACCTTTCACGGCGGCGGAGAGACCGACTTCGGCGAGAAGCTGAAGATCGGCGATCGCCGGCTGATGCGGCTCGGCCTTCGACAACAGATCCGATCCGGCAACCGAAAATGCTTCGTTTGACAATGCAGGGTTTATCAAGATGCATCTCCACGATTATTGCGACCATAAATGACATTGACCCGACCGCTTGGAGCAGCGGCCGGTTTCGGCAGAGATTGAACGATCAGCGCCACATATTTCGGCGGACCGGACAACAGCGCGACATTGCGGGCTGCGTCGACAGCCACGGGAAAACGCTCATCGCTGATGCCGAGCTGATCCAACGACGCCTGCCAGGACGTCGGCTCGACACCTTCCAAGGGCAGGACCTGGCTGACCAATTCGGCGGCAGACGACACGTGCAGCCGGCGGCCGTCGAAAAACCACTCAACGTCCAAATCACCGGAAACGCGATCCATGAAATCTGCGACCGTTGCCGACGACCACGGACCACGAAGACGCCCCTCCACCGCTTCACTGACATCGACCCCGATGTTCAAGTTACGCCCGAGCTCAGCCAAGGCATCTCTGACATCCTGATCAACCACGGTATAAGGATAGGCCTCTTCGCTCCAGACACGCTCATCCGCCAAGGCCAAACCGGACAACCCCATGGCGGCAAAAATGCCGACACAGCCCATTGTCCATATTGTTCTGGCGATGCGCATCGGACTAACCAAACATTTCATAACTGCAAATACCCAACAATGGAATTCATCGCAGCGAAAAGACTTGTTCGGAGCTTATATATAATACAAAGCAAGAAATCAATAGAAAAAGACATTTACTGTTAGTAGAAAACAAGTGAATAGTTTCAATTTGAAAGGGAAACGGCAACATTCATTAAGCGAAATGAACTGATGCATGGCAACTTGAAGAGTAAACTACTCTAAAAGATACTCTTTTTATTTGACCCTGCAAATCAAGTATGTTTCTCATGCTGCCGTTCTGTACGGAGCAAACTCTAGATTTGCATTGGATAACGCTGAGTTGAGGTGTCGAGATGGAGGAACTCTCTTGTATCGTCGATCTAGATCGCAAGTTCGCGAATGATCCTGATGGCAAGGTGTTGCAAGAGGCACGTGGTCAGCTCGATGCAGCTGCCGTGGCGTGCCGGGAAGCTTTGGATGTCGGTGTTGAGCCGCAGGAAGCCAAACGTCTCAGTGCTCTGCTTGCAGCCTTCGTTACGGGATTGAATTTATTGCCAGTTCTTTGGCAAGCACAGCAGGAAAGGAGTTAGTCATGGCTGATAGTGCTAGTGGTGTTGGTGGTGCGGCTGGTGGCGGTGGTGCGACCGGTGCTCCCTCGCAGGCCGTTTTCGAAGAGGCCTTGGCCAGGATGCAAGCAGCGGCCGAAACGCGTCTCAAGCAGGATGCGCAAAGGACCGAGCAGCAGGAAGAAAATGGTGCTGCCAAGCAGGCTGCCGCACGCACCAGCGTGTAAAGCTAGCTTTTCCTGAGAGCGGCGGCCGGCCTTGGAGGGCGGCCGCCGTTTCTTTGTCTATGACTGTTGGCCAGCGAAAAGGGGCGCCCCTTGTCGTTTACAGTCTTTATCGAAACAGGTCTCCATGCCGGTGCGGTGCAGCGGCTTGGTCCTGGTCTCTACACGGTCGGCAGCGAACTCAGCGCCGACATCGTGCTTTCGGATCCGGACGTCCAATCCATCCACGTCATTTTGGAGGTCGACGACGCCGGCCTGCGCTTGGAACCCGCCAAGGGGACGGTGATCGTCGATGGCGAAACGGCACCGCTGGAACCCGGGGACGAGCGCGCCTTGCGCTTGCCGAGCAAATTTCATATCGGCGCGACGACCATGAGTGTTCGGGCACCGAAGGATGCCGTTAAAACGCGCCATCGAAAGCGCTTGGCGATAGGCGCCATGGCGGCGGCCGTGATCGGCGTGATCGGCTTGCATACGCTCAAGCCGCTCACCGGGAACTTCGCCGCCAGCTCCGGACCGGCGATCGAAGCGGCGCCGGGCGCACCAGCAGCCGGGACGCTCGACGCCGGCATGGGCGAGGCTTCAAAAAGCTCGCCGCCAGCAACCGAGCTTGCCACCTCGGACCAAGCGGCGGCAACTTCAAAATCGCAGCCAGGGGTTACGGTTGACATAGCTGCCGCCAAGCTTCGCGGTCGGCTCGCTGCGGCGTCTCTTGACGCCATCGATGTCATGGTCAGGAACGACCATCTGGTTGCCGAAGGTTCGGTCGAGCCTGAGAAAATGGCCGATTGGCGGACGGTGCAAATCTGGTTCGATAGCGACTATGGGCATCTCGTTCCGCTGGTTCCGAATATCGCTGCTGCCGAGAAGATCGAGCCGCCGAAACTTTCGATCGAGGCCATTTGGACCGGAGACACCCCTTACCTCATGGCCGGCGGCCGACGTTATGTCGAAGGCGTCAAGATTGGCGATGGCTGGCTGATCGAGCGCATTCAGCCGGAGGAAATCGTCCTGCGTCGCGGGGATCAGACCTATTCCATCACCTTGTGATCCGGCGCACATCAAAAAAGGGCTCGATATGGCCTAACACGCTCAAGGGGGAGAACATCGACCATGAGAACGGATACAGTCCGTCTTGATCACGCCCTTGAACGCGTTCAGCGAAGCGATCGCGTCAAGACAAGCAAAGCTCAGCTGGAGCGTTTCCAGCCGGTATGGCGCGATCCGACCGCGGCCGAGGAAGGCGAGGCCAAACGTGACGGCCTTGTCGACGAGGTCTTCGATTTCATCATGCCCGAGCTCGAAAATCCCGCGATGTTCGAAGGCAGCCGCTATCTCGGCATTCTAGAGGATATTACGGAAGAATTAGGTGATCCTGAAAACTGCGATGATCAGATTGAAAAACTGGCCAGCCTCGTGCTTCGGCACGAAGTCAAGAAGCATCGATTACTTTGGAAATATCTCAACAGTCTGGTTGATAGCTGAGGCTTTTTCTTGATGACCTCCGAGCAGAAAGATCTCCTCCATGCATTGGCCTATCTCTATTTGCGCCACGGTCAAAACCGACGCGCTCTTTCCTTGATCATGCTGGCCTCGCGCCGTGTGCCGGACGATGTCGGCCTGATGCGGACGCTGGCTTATGCGTTCATTGCCAATGGGGCTGCGGAGGAAGCGCTCGAGGTCATCGAGCGGCTCGAGCAACGCGACTTCGCCGACGGCGCCGAGCAGATACGCTATCTGCTGAAGGCAAGGGCCCTCCTGCATGCCGGACGCATGGTCGAAGCCAAGGCCTTGTTCCGTCAATTCGTGGAAGCGAGAAAAGCGTTCTTCAGAACGCTTGCGAATTTCGGCAAGGACCCCGACGAAGGTGAACATGACCCCAAGGCAGGCGTGATCGACGTTATCCGCGAAGAAGCGATCGGCCAGGCTGATCATGCGGTGGTCGCGGAATGATGCCGCCGATCCTCAAGGAATGGCTTACCAAGCTGACCGGACGTCAGGATCTTATCCTGGTCGTCCTGATGGTGATGACCATCGTCATGATGATCCTGCCGCTGCCGACGGTTGTGGTCGACCTTCTGCTCGCCATCAATATTTCCCTTACGGTCCTTCTCCTGATGGTCGGTATCTACTTGAAGGACCCGATCGAATTTTCGACGCTGCCTTCGGTCATTTTGATCTCGACGGTGTTCCGTCTCTCGCTCTCGATCAGCACCACCCAACTCATTCTCGTGCAGGCGGACGCCGGACAGATCGTCAGCACCTTCGGCGAGTTCGTGATCGCCGGCAACCTCATCGTCGGCCTCGTGGTCTTCCTGATCATCACCGTGGTGCAGTTCGTGGTGATCACCAAAGGTTCGGAACGCGTTGCCGAGGTGAGCGCCAGGTTCACCCTGGACGCGCTTCCAGGCCGTCAGATGAGCATCGACGCGGATCTCAGAAACGGCGATATCGATCAGGTCGAAGCCAAACGCCGCCGCCTCGGCCTGCAAAAGGAGAGCCAGCTCTACGGTGCCATGGACGGTGCCATGAAGTTCGTGAAGGGCGATGCGATCGCGGGCCTGGTGATCATCGCGGTCAACCTGCTCGGCGGTCTCATGGTGGGGACCCTACAGCACGGCATGTCGATGAGCGACGCCCTCCAGATCTATGCGCTCCTGACCGTGGGCGACGGCCTGGTCGCCCAGATCCCGGCTTTGTTCATGTCGATCACCGCCGGCACGATCGTCACGCGCGTCACCACCGAAGAGACCAAGAACCTGGGCAGCGACATTGCGGGTCAGCTTATTCATAATCCGCGCACGCTGAGACTGGCCGCGATCGTTCTTTTGGGTCTCGGGCTCGTGCCAGGGTTTCCCACGGCGATTTTCTGGATCCTGGCGGCAATCCTCGGCGGCACGGGTATCCTTTTTTATGTCCGCGATCGCAAATTCGCCATCGAGGAAGGGGCGCGGCTTCAGGCAGAGGCCGTTGCCGCCGACGAAAAACCGGAATCGCTGCCGAGCCAGGAAGTGATCGGGCTTTGTCTGTCGCGCGATCTGCTCGAAGCCATCGACGCCGCCGCCTTCGAGCCGCGGTTGCAGCGGGTCCGAAAGCAGCTGTTCGAGCAGTTGGGCCTCCCCTTCCCTCACATTCACACCCGGGTGGACGAGGCGCTGGAAAAGGGCTGCTACCGGATCGAGCTCGATGGCGTGCCGATGGACGACGGTGCGCTCCCGATAGGGAAGCTGCTGCTTTGCGACGAGCCCGATCATCTGGAACTAGCCGGCGTGCCAAGCGAGGCCGGCGGTCCCTTCATCGAACGAATGAGAACCCTCTGGATCGAGGAAGAGCACAAGGCGAAACTGGACGAGGCCGGCATCGGCTACATGATCACGGCTGAATGCCTGATCGCTTGTGTGCGGCATACGCTGACCCGCTACGCTTCGCAATTCATCGGCGTGCAGGAAGCGCATGCCATTCTCGGAACCGTGGACAGCGCTTACGGCGATCTGGTGCGCGAGGCGCAAAAAGTCGTTCCCGTGCAGAAGATGGCCGACATCTTTCGGCGGCTGCTCGACGAGAGCGTCTCGATCCGTAATCTTCGCATTGTTCTCGACGCTCTGATCGAATGGGGCAACAAGGAACAGGATGTCGTTCTGCTTGCGGAATATGTTCGATCCGCCCTGAAGCGCCAGATCTGCAACAGCTATGCCGATCGCCAAAAAGTGCTGCATGCCTTCCTGTTGGAGCGGGACGTGGAGCAGGTTCTGCGCCAGGCGATCCGCCAGACATCGGTCGGCGGCTACCTTGCCCTGTCCGATGAGGATGGTGCGCGGCTCCTGTCCACCTTTCATCAACATGCCGAACGCTTGGCCGCCGACAATGTCCGTCCGGTGATCTTGACCTCTTTGGATATCCGGCGTTTCCTGCGCTCCTTGCTGATCAAGAACAACATTCGCGTGCCGGTGCTGTCGTTCCAGGATCTTGCACCGGAGTTCACGGTTCAGCCCGTTGTCACGATACGCATGGATAGTGTGGCCAGAGGCCGGGTCGGCCCGCCGGCAAGACGGTTGGAAGCGGCAACAGAAGCCGCGCATGCCGATGCTGCCGACTAATCGACAGGGTACGACGATGTTAGAGCCCGTCCGCGACGTTTTCGAGCGATGTCATCGCCTTCTGGGCGACCCCTTGAGTGGCGTGGTCCCTCGGCAGATGCGAGGGACCACGCCATGACATCATTCGAGAACGTCGCGGACGGGCGGTTGGGGATGCAAAGGCTGATGGCGACACCAATCGACCAACTGGAACGGATCCGGCATCGGGCGGTTGGCTCGATGAGATGCTTGATGGTTTGCATGCTGCTGGCCGTTACGCTCGGCGCATGCGGCGGCAACCCTAAAGTGACGAGGTATGTTGAACCGGTTGCCGGAGCAAGCGACGTCGAGGCGGTGTTGCGCCTCGCCGACAATCTTCGGGACCGTGGCGAGCTCACTTATGCCATTGCGATGTATCAGCAAGCTGCCGGCAAAACGGATGATCCCGTTGTCCTGATCAAACTCGGCAATGCGCTGGCGGAGAATGGTGCTACCGAGCGGGCGGCCGGCGTTTTCCGCCGGGCTCTTTCCCGAACCCCCGAGCATCCCGACGCCCTTCTCGGCCTCGGCAAGGCCTATCTCGAACTCGGCGAGTTTGAAAAAAGCATTCAATATCTGGATCAGCTGGTCAAGCAGGACAACGGCACGGATTTGATTCGTTATTCGGCCTTAGGAGCCGCGTTCGACCTCGCCGGGCGGCATGAACAGGCCCTCGCCACCTACAGAGCAGGCCTTGAGATCGAGCCCGACAATCTCGATCTCAAGAGCAATCTGGCCCTATCCTATGCCATCAACGATCGCCATCGCGAAGCGATCGACATGATGCGCGAGGTGACCAACTCGCTGGAGGCGGAGCGCTTTCATCAGCGGAACATGGTTCTTATTCTCGCCCTCGCCGGCAGGAAGAATGAAGCCGTTTCGCTCGGCCTTCGTCAGATCGGCGAGACCGAAACGCAAGAAATCCTGGCGCAAGCCTCCTCGGCAAGCGGCCTGACCAACGCCGCCGACCGCGCCCGTGCCATCGGCGCCTCCTGAGACACCACCACGGTCAGAGCGTTTTCCGATCATACGGAACCAGCCCGCACCCCCTCCCGGCTTCGTTCGGTCAGAAAAAGCTCTAGCCTGCTTACTCGTTGCGCTTGCGCCGCACGCCGGTAAGTGAGCCTCGGTCCGTTCATCAATTGGCGAGTTCGACATCCGGCCTGGCAAGAGCCTGGTCGCTGTTCAGCCAGTTCTCTGCAGCGGAAAAACGCCGCCAGCCTTCGAGTTCGGCGAACGGGTTGATATCGTTCCATTTCGGATGCAAGCCGCTCGAATCGTCCTTCAAGCTGGCAAGCCTGTCGAACAAGGCGGAAACGAAGTTGGAAAGCGTGGCATAGCGCGGATTGTCGGCGCGCCAGTTGTAGGTGATCAGTGCCGTCCTCACGCTGAATGTATCAACCGTCTCGCCAACATCCAGCATGCCGGGATAATCGATTGCGATCATGGAGGCTGGCCTATAGGCATCGCCTTCGAGCAGGGGAACTTCCAGCAGGCGCAACCCGTCGGTGATGCCGTCCTGCTGCAGGAGCGGCGCCGGCTTGCCGGCGATGACGACTACGGCTGCGAGATCGCCATTCTTCAAGAGATCCAGCGCCTTTCTCGTTTCGAAATAGGTCGGCTCTACCGGAATCTTGAGCTGATCGAAAAGGAAAGATGCGGTAAATTCGGACCCACTGTTTTTTGTCCCCAGATTGACCGGCTGACCGGCAAGATCTTCGATGGCATCGATGTCACGCGTGGTGATCAGATGAAATTCCTGGGGAAAGAGCTCTGTTGTGTAGACCAGCTTATCTTGCATGCCCGGATAAATATTGTTCTCGACGGCATAGTTCAGGATGTCGAGCGGCACGAAAGCGCTGTCCACACCTTTGGCGTAGAGGACTTGTGCAATATTGTTGGCAGGATCAGGGCTGGTCATGCCGAGCACACGCAGCGTTCCGCCATTCAGATCGCCGGCAAGTTCGCTGGTGAAACGACCGATAGTCTCGCCGTCCTGTCCGCCCAGGATACTGACATTGTCATCGCGCAGCCGGCGACGTGCGTCTTCGATCGTGGGGAAACGCGTGAGAAACTCGGTTTGCGTGAGATTGCTGACCCGCACAGGCTCAAACGCCGGCAGTTCAAGACCGATCTCGGTGTAATAGCGTTCAGCGCCCGGATGAACCGGCAAGAAGATCTGCTGGAGCGCATCCTGCAAGCTGATGCTGTCGGTGGCGCTGTGCATGCCCTGGAGCACGGGAAGATTATCGAAGATCGTCTTGGTGATCTGATAAACGACCTGATCATCGACCGAAGCCGCAGCCGCGAGCAGATAATTCATCGCAAACGTTCGCTGCGCCGCATCTTGCCCGGCATCGCTATAGGCTGATATTTCGACGCTCGACCAGGCGGGAAAGCCGTCTTGGTTGGCGGTCTCGATATCGTCGTCGCTGATGCTCAACAGGACAGCCGAAGCACCAGCATCCTCCAGGAACGACAACAGATCCAAATCGGAAGACCCGGTCTTGAAAATAAAGGCGTCGAGTTCGCCGTTCAAAAAGGCTGCCGCCGCATCCCGGCGGTCGAAATCCTTGATCTCGAAGGCCTCGTCAATGTTCAGGCCAAAAGCCTCGAGCAAGGTCTGACTGTCGGCAAAACCATTGCTGCCACGCTCGCCGAGAGCAACCTTTATACCCCGCAGCTTCAAGAAATCGGAGAACGCATCGCCCGGAACGAGATCCTTCCTGACGACGAAATGATAGGTCTCCTGCCAAAGATTGGTCACCAATCGAAGGCCGCTATCCGCCTGATCGGCGGGCAGCGATGCCGAGGCAATTGCAACATCACGCGCGTCCAGGCTGGTCAAAATCGCAAAGTCGAGCGTGTTGTCCTGCAAGCCGCGAACGTTGTCGCGCGATCCGGAAGTATTTCGCGCGCTGATATCGATGCCCGTGGAGGGCAGCAGCTTGAGCTTGATGAGAGCCGCAAGCGTAACACCGACGGCATGAGGCAAATCGGACGTCGTTGCCGTACCCAGTTGGTAGCTTCGACGCTCCTGCGATTGAGCCTCCAAGGAGAAACTCAACAACAGAGCGATGATCATGCCGCAAAGAAAAACACGGCATTGACACAATAAATTCGGCCAAGCCATCAAGGAGCCTTTTCTACCTTTGAGCGTAGGATTTTGACATTGTTAACCTGATAAGCGTCGGAGCTGTCTTCGTCCAGGGCTAAGTCACCCACTTTCATCAAAGTCACTGCAGCCTTGCGACCGAGAATACCGTATTTTTGCCGCGGAGCGAAGCCTTCTTCGATGCTCCGCAACGTCGGTTTCAACCTCCCTCCTCCCTTCGGCAAGATGATCCTGGTTCCGCAAAACTCTTCGGCGCCATCTTACCGAGCCAAATCGACTAACCGAGCCAGGTCGACGACGTTATCGCAGCATGACGGCGATGGGGTCATCCGAGCCGCGGCGTTCGGCATAGTCGAGCGCCGTTCGGCCCCATTGATCCTTGATTGCCGGCGTGGCGCCGTGGCGCAGCAAGAGGTTGACGATCTCGGGATGGTTCCTGGAAGAGGCGAGAATGAGCGGCGTCACCTGTTCATCGTCCTGCCAATCGACGGTGGCGCCATAGCCGATCAACAGCTCAGCGATGTCCAGATGTCCTTCGCGCGCGGCGAAGATGAGCGCCGTGTTGCCGGCACGATCCGTGAAATCGGGAGAAGCGCCCGACGCAAGTGCTGCCCAAATCCCAACACCATCACCCCTCTTCGCTGCCAGGATGAGCTCCTGATCGACGCTTAAACGAAACGGTACCAACACATTTTGCTGGCTGCATCCGTAAAGCGTCAACACCATCAGAGGAAAAAGGAAAAAATATCGAGACAATGTCATTCATTCAGATAGTTCAATCCGAGGCCTGATCTCGGCCAATCCATAGCGACCAATCGCCCGGAATTCGAGAGCGTAATGTAGGCGGTTTTCAGATCTTTGCCACCAAAGCAGATATTGGTCGTCCAAAGATCCGGCATCGGGACGTGATGCGCTTGGTCCCGGCCGTCCGGCGAAATGACGGTGATGCCGCCATTGATCAAGGTGGCCACGCAGATATGCCCTTCGCTGTCGAGGGCCAGCGAATCGAAACGCTGATATCCACCGACACCTTTCACCAGCTTGCCGCCATGAGGAATGGGCCAGGGTTCCTTGCGCAAGTTCGCCCGGCGCCAGAACCGGCCAGGACCAGAGACGTGCTGCCTCGGTCTCGACCGCATAGAGCGTCTTGCCGTCGGGGGAGAGACCGATCCCGTTCGGGGTGATCAAGGGAAAAGCGATCTCCTTGATCATCGATCCATCGGCCTTGGCGTAATAGAGCGCGCCGCGGTCCATCTCGCGTGGACGCACCTTGCCAAGATCGGTGAAATAGAAGCCGCCCTGATCGTCGAAGACGATGTCGTTCGGCCCCTTCAAGCCATGCTCCGGCGTGCCGCGGTACGAGAACCTCGACCTTGCCGGTTTCGAGATCGACCCGCTCGATACGACCGCCGGAATAGTCATGGGCCTCGCGCACCGGCTGAAGCCCGGCACCCGCTCTTGCAAATTCGAAAGCCGCCATTGTTGCAGATGTAGCATTTTCCGTCGGGACCGATGGCAGCGCCATTTGGCCCACCGCCGGTTTCGGCGACGATTTCCTTGCTGCCATCTTTATGGACACGGGTAAGCGTGCGGCGCGCGATCTCGACCAGGAGAACAGAGCCGTCGGGCATGGCGATCGGGCCTTCCGGAAACATCAGCCCGTCGGTGATCTCGCGCATTTCGCTCATCTTGTGTCGTTCCTGATCTTGCCAATTCCTCCCACCATCCTTAACGCCTTGGGAGCGTGGTGCAAACGGCTTGGCGGGAAGGTCGATAGAAAATGCCGCAACTCATGATCGGTCTCGAATCCATTGTCTACGAAATCCGCAAGAGCCCGCGGGCGAAGCGGCTGCGCTTGACGGTGCGACCGAGCGGGGTCGAGGTGGTGGTGCCATCACACACGCGCGATGTCGAGGTCCAGACCTTCATCGACAGCCACCGAGGCTGGATCAGGGGCAAGGTCGAGAAATACCGGACCCTGATGGCGGATCATCCGGGCCCCGAACGGCTTCGTGACGGCGCCAGCATCTCCTTTCGCGGCGAACCCACTCCTCTTTCGGTGGTCGAGGCAACCCGCGTTCATCCCAAGGTGGTCGAGGGGGACGGCTTCAGGGTCGAGCTGCCCACAGGATTGGCGCCGATCGAGCAGGAATGCGCGGTGGAGCAGGCTCTTACCAAGCACCTGAAACGCCAGGCCCGTGACGATGCCTCGGCAGCGATCGAGCGCTTCGGTCCGCCGCATGGCCTCGTCCCCAGCGACCTTCGGATCAAGGATCAAAAGCGACTTTGGGGAAGCTGCACGGCAACGGATGTCATCAATCTCAACTGGCGCCTGATCATGGCTCCGGTGGAGGTGCTCGATTATGTGGTGGTTCATGAACTTTGCCATCTTCGCCACCGGCATCATCAACCGCCTTTTTGGCATGCGGTCGGCGAGGTCTTGCCCGACTATGATCGTCATCGCCGCTGGCTGAAAAACAACGGCCATCTTTTGACCCTGAGACGAGGCTGATGACCTTGGCCAGAACAGAGCATCACATCGTCAACCCGTGATGCGACCGCAGCGGCCGGTTCCGTCAGACGAAGCTTAAGCTGCTGACTTCAAATGACCGCGTTTCGACCGTTGGGCAATCTTGTGACATGGTCACGCCACTGGCAGGTTTTGATCGCCACGCCGCATCCGTTCATCGTCTGTTAACCCTCATGACTTAGGGTTAACGCATGATTGACGGGAAGGTGCCGTGACGCCGTTGATCGAGACGATACGGCTTCGGCGAAAGGATGTGCGATGCAGAATAGGTGTTACCTTGCTGTTACCATTGTCAATGGCCACATTGCCCTTAAGCCTTGCTGGCTCTCTGCCCGCCTCTGGTGACAAGGGATCATTCATCAAATTGCGCGTCATCCCGAAAATCCTGCTGCCGATCATCCTGGTCATCGTGTCCTTGGCCGGTGCCAGCTATCTGCGCGCGACCAAGCCTGCCGTCGAACCGACGCCTGAGGTCGAGCAGGTCTGGACGGTCCGGGCGACCGCCGTCGATCATCGAGACCATCAGCCGATATTAAATCTCTATGGCGAACTTGTGGCAGGGCGGGACGTCGCGATCCGGCCCGACGTCGCCGGCAAGGTTATTGAAGCGTCAGCAAAACTGTTTGATGGCGGACGTTTCGATCAAGACGAGCTGATCCTTCGGATCGATCCCTTCGACTATCAAGCCTCCATCGACGACCTTCAGGCCCAGATCCGGGAAGCGCAGGCAAAGCGAACCGAGCTGCTCGCCAACCGAACCATGGACATGATGACCCTCGAGCTGGACCAGGAACAACTCGACCTGATCGGCCGCGATGTTGAACGCTACGCACGCCTTTCAGGCAGCAGGACCGCCTCGGAAAAGGCGTTTGATGACGCCAAGATCGCGCTTTCGCGGCAAACGGGCATCGTCCAGCAGCGCGAACAGTCGATCATCATGTTCGATGCCAGGCTGGAGCAGCAGGAAGCAGCGATCGCACGGCTTGACGTTGCGCTTGGCCGCGCGGAACGCGATCTCGCGAAGACCGAGGTTCGGGCGCCCTTCAGCGGCTTTGTTACCGAGGTCAGCGCGCAGATCGGCAAGCAGCTGGGCAATGCGGATACCATCGGCCGCCTGATCGATGACCGGAAACTGGAGATCAGCTTTCAACTTGCCGATACCGACTTTGGCAGGCTTTGGCACAGCGGGCTGATCGGGCGCGAGGTTGTCGGCCGTTGGCGGCTCGGCAGCACCATCTTCGAGATCAAGGCAACGATTGCCCGCGTGATCCCGACGATTGATAGCGCGAGCGGCGGTGTCACCGTCTATGCCCGGATTGTCGACCATGCCGATGGCATGCCGCTCAGGCCAGGTGCCTTTATCGAAGTCGAGATGCAGGATCAGCTCTACGAGAATGTCGTCAAGTTGCCGGCAAGCGCGCTTTTCAGCGGCGACACGGTCTATGTCGTCGAGGATGAGCGCCTTCGACCCGAAACGGTCAAACTCGTCATGGCGAACGGCGACAATGTTCTGATCCGGGCCGACCTCGAAGATGGCATGTCGGTGGTCACCTCCAGGCTTGCCGGGATCGCACCGGGCCTGAAGGTCAAGGTGATGGAGTGAGCGATCCAGGAAAAACCGATGCCGACCCGGAAGAAGACGCGCCATCGGGACCGGCAACGAACCGCAGGACGTGCCGGCCGCCGATCGAACGGCGGTCTGATCAGACTGTTCGCACGCCATCCGACCGCCGGCAATTTGTTGATGGCGATCATGCTGCTGATCGGTTTTTTCGCCCTCAACAAACTCAATCGCCAGTTCTTTCCGGACTTCGGCATCGACGTCATTCAGGTGAACGTGACCTGGCCGGGCGCGACGGCAGAAGATGCCGAAGCTTCGATCGTCGAAGCCCTGGAGCCTGAACTCCGGTTTCTCGATGGCGTCGACCGAACCACCGGCATTGCCGCCGAAGGCCTGGGCGCCGTCTATATCGAGTACGACCAAGGCGTCAACATGCAAAAAGCGCTGTCCGATGTGGAGAGCGCGGTTGCCCAGATCACCACGCTCCCCGAAGACAGCGAACGGCCCAACATCAAGCAGGTGGTGCGCTACGACACCATCGCACGCCTCGTCCTGTCGGGGCCGCACAGCGAAGCCGAACTCAAGGCTTACGCGAAACAAGTCCGGGACGACCTGCTCGCCCGAGGCGTCGATCGGGTCACCTTGATCGGCGCACGCGCCGAGGAAATCAGGGTCGATCTTCGTGCCAGCGGCCCTGCGCAGGCTGGATCTCACGCTGGATGATATCGCGCTGGCCATCGATCGCTCATCCCAGGATCTGCCTACGGGCGATCATCGGCGGAAGCTTCGAGAGGCAACCGCGCACGCAAGGGCTGGCGCGTACCGGCCGATGACATCGCCGCCATCGAAGTCCGCTCGACGCCATCTGGGCAAAAGCTTACGGTCGGCCGATATCGCCGACGTCACCGACGGGTTTGATCTCGATGAAACCGAGGGTCGGCGATCTTGGCGAACGTGCGATCGAGCTCAACATTCAACGGGCCCTGACCTCGGATGCCCTGGAGGTTGCCGATAATCTCGATCGCTATCTCGAGGAGGTACCATCGATCTTGCCCTCCACCGTCAAGGTCGAGACCTATGACGTGCTCGCCAATCTGATCCGGGACAGGATCGATCTGCTGCTGCGCAATGGTGCCGGCGGGCTGATCCTGGTCATCGGCATTCTGTTCCTTTTCCTGAACAGCCGTGTTGCCTTTTGGATCGCCGCCGGTATTCCGATCTCCTTGATGGCGATGCTCGCCGTGCTTTGGCTGAGCGGTCAGACCATCAACATGATCAGCCTGTTCGCCATGCTGCTTGCCATCGGCATCGTGGTCGATGATGCCATTGTGGTCGGTGAGAATGCGGCAGCGCTCAGGGAAAAAGGGCTCGGTCCGCAGGAGGCGGCGGAGCAGGGTGTGCTGCAAATGGTGGCGCCGGTCACCAGCGCCTCGCTCACCACGATTGCCTCCTTCCTGCCGATTTTCGTCATCGGCGGCATCATCGGCACCATCATTCGGGAAGTGCCGCTCGTGGTCATCGCCGTGCTGATCGCGAGCCTGATCGAGTGCTTCTTCGTGCTGCCTTGCCACATGCGTGGCGCTTTGCGCCAAAGCATGAAGCCGAGCGGCTGGCGAGCGCGCTTCAACCAGGGTTTCGATCAGTTTCGCGAAGTCAGGTTTCGTCGTTGGATCGAACACATCCTGGCATGGCGTTATGCGACCGTTGCAGCCGCTGTCGGCGCCTTGATCCTCGCGATCGGCCTGATCGTTGGCGGCCGGGTCGGTTTCGTCTTTTTCTCGGCGCCAGAATCGGACACCATCGAAGTCAATCTCTCGATGTCACCAGGCACCGGCCGCGATGCGACGGCAGCAGCGCTCAGGCAAATCGATGACGCTCTTTACGCAGCAGCGACGACCTTTGTCGATGATCCAAGCGATCTGGTGGTGATGAGTTTTGCCCGGGTCGGCACGACCATCGACCGTAATGCTGCCAATCGAGGTCTAAGCGGCGACAATATCGGCTCGGTTCATGTCGAACTGGTCTCCTCCGATCTTCGCCCGGTTGGCCTCGACAGGCTCATCCAAGCCTGGCGGGACCGCATTCCGGACATGCCCAATGTCGAGACCCTGACGCTCAAGGAACGTACCGGCGGACCGCCTGGGCGCGAGCTCGATATCCGGCTGAGAGGCGGGCACTCGCTCGACGAGCTCAAGCTGGCCTCGCTCGAATTGCAGGCCCTGCTCAAGCGCCTCCCGGGCGTCAGTCAGATCGATGACGACCTACCCTATGGCAAGGAAGAAGTTCTTATCGAGCTTACGCCCAGAGGCCGCGCTCTTGGTTTCACCACCGAGAGTGTCGGGCGGCAATTACGCAACGCGCTCGAAGGGCGCATCGCCAAACGCTTCCCGCGCGGAGATGAGGAGGTGGAGGTGATTGTCGGCCTTGCCAAGGAGACCAAGCAGCGGCTGCACCTTCCGGATTTCCTGCTGCGTGGTCCGGATGGCCAGGAGGTCACGCTTGGCGAGGTGACGACGCTCAAGGAAGATCGGGGCTATGCGCAAATCCAGCGGGAAGACGGTGAACGCCGGGCCGCGATCACCGCCGAGCTGGATGAGACGCTGATCAAGCAGGAGCAGGTCATCGAGGCGCTGAACGAGAGCGGCATTGCCGAGATTGCCGAGCGTTATGGCCTGGATTACCGTTTCGCCGGCAAGGCCGAGGAGCAAGCCGAGACTTTTGCCGACATTCGCCTCGGCGCCATGCTGGCCCTGGCCTTGATCTACATCATCCTTGCCTGGGTCTTTGCAAGTTTTACCCGCCCCTTTGCCGTGATGCTGGTCATTCCCTTCGGACTGATCGGCGCGGTGCTGGGACATATGCTCCTCGGCTATGACCTTTCGATCCTCAGCCTGATCGCTTTTCTCGGTCTCTCCGGGATCCTGGTCAATGACAGCATCATCCTGGTGAGCGCCATCGACAACCGAAGACGTGATGGCCAATCATTTCATCAGGCCATCATCGACGGCACCTGCGCACGCCTGCGCGCTGTCATGCTCACCTCTGCCACCACCATTGGCGGTCTTTCCCCGCTGATGTTCGAAACCAGCCTGCAGGCGCGCTTTCTCATCCCGATGGGCATCACCATCGTTTTCGGCTTGATGATCACGACCCTGATTGTCCTCTTCCTGGTGCCAGCCATGATGGGTATTCAAGGTGATATCGGCAGGCTGAAGAACCGCTGGCTCGCAAGGTCCGAACGCGTGGCAACACCGGCATAGAGCGAAACATGATGTGGTCATGCCTAGAGTTTTTTCTGACCCAACGAAGTCGGCTCCGCCCCGACCACCCACAGGGTATCCTCGCATGGGGTGGTCGGGAAGGGGTGCGGGCTGGTTCCGAATGATCGGAAAATGTCCTAGTAGGTGACCGAGAGGCCAATCGCTATCAGGTTGCGATAAAACTCGGCATCGTTATCGTCCGAATAACGACGGCTGAACCGATAGTTGGTGTTGAAGAAAACATGCTCGGTCAGCCGATAGGCATAGCCGAGACTGGTGCTGATACTCTGATCGGTCCGGTCGAGATCGGACAGCTCGCTAACGCTGTAGGAAAGCGAGGACGCAAGCGCAGACCGGCTGCCGAGCTTGAGGCGGTGGCTGAGCGTCGCCGAACCTGTGGTCGTGGTGCGAGAATCGGCCTCATCAACGACGGTAAGATCGAGTGACTGACTGGCCAGCAAGCGTAAGGTCGTGCCCAGCCCAGCGCCCCAGGTCAGCCCGACATTTCCGACGAAACTGTCATCATCCTCGCGATCCGGGTCATCGAACGTGGCGTAGCTGTAACCGGCCGATGCGAAGGTATCGATGGTGCGGCTGGCTTTGTAGTTGCCACCGATGCGAGCGCTTATAACTTCGGCATCGCGCCCGTCGCCATCATCGGCGACCTCATCGTCGAAGGTCGAATATCGATAGCTTGGACCCAGGGAAAAGGAGAGCCGGTCGGAAAGCCGGTAGGATGCAGACGCTCTTACCCCTAAGGTCGTGCGGTCGCGATCGTCGAAGTTGCTGCCTTCGGCGTCCAGCCTCGAAACATTCGTGCCGATGCTGTAGCCGATGACATCACCATTGACGTCGTAGCTCAGCGATGCATCGAACAAATGGAGCTGCAAATCCTCCTGATTCTCTTCCGCATCGACGGCTTCGTCATCTTCGACATCATGGCTATAACCGACCGCCGCATTGATCTTGGCCTGTCTGGAGACATCGAGCCTGCCGTCGGCGCCGACCCGCCAATCGAAGAAATCCTCGGCACCGTTCTTCAGAGCGGTTGCGGCATTGCCGCTGGCATTGAACCCAAGGCTGTGCCGTGCATAGAGGGATTGGGCGCGCACCGATGGTGACAAGGAAAAGAAGACATCTTCGTCACGTTCATTGTCGTCAGCCTCGATATTGTCGTCGTAGATGGTGGAGAACGCAGCGCTTGATTGCAGCGCGAAGTCACCAATTCGCAGCCGCGGAGGGGGCTCCAGCGAGGACACAGCATTGCTCGCACCGAAATAGCCGCCCCGGCTGGGTGGCTGTTCCGCCGGCAAGTTCAGCGGATCAGGAGGCGGCTCGGCAGCAGGAGGGACATTTTCTACGGCCTCGGACATGACGGGCAGCGCCGACACGACTAAGGCGAGCCACCATTGGCAGAGCTTCCTTCGATGATGCCGGGACGGGAGCGGCAAGCCGGGCGCCCGACGCCGCGACTTGGAGAAACGAAAGCACAAGGGGGCATTTTTCATCGTCACGATATCGTTCAATCACCTGGTATGAGAGAGCCTATAATGTCAGATACAACTGAGAGAATTAATACCAAAAATATATATGATACTTCAAGATATTAAATTTAAGATTGAAACTTTCTGCTCGACTCCAACAACCTTGACTGCCACGACCGCTCAGCATCGAGGCAGCTTTACGCCCACCGGGGTCGCCAAGAGCGCAAGATCCGTTCGGATGAAGCGACGCGGTCGCACTGCATGGAAATTTCAATTTCGCGTTGATAAAATGAGAAGGTGCCTTGCAAAAAAGGCAACGTTGCTCGAGGGGCGGCGACTTGATCCCATAGGCGCGCTGTCGGCGGTGAAACCGGTCTTTTCAAGCCGGATCGGCCATTGACGGTGATATCTTATGGTTGTAAAGAAATAATAGTTTATCGACTTCAGATTGTTATTCTGAAGATGCTTTATCTGATTCATAACCTAATGGATGGCATGTGTTCACCGTCGGCGTCGGAAGTTATGGCGTTGCAAGCGCTGCCTTTCTCGGCATCTTTGCCCTACTTTGCCTAGGCTGGATCAGCCGCCATTGGGCCATCGTCACCCTGATCATGGCGACCATGCTCTGGGCCATGGCAGGCTGGTGGCTCGCCTTGGATGGCGGCAGTCTTCGATCGGTCTACGGTCTTTTGGATTTCGCCCGCTGCCTTGCGCTTTTGTTCCTGGTCAACAAGGCGTTCCATCAGCTTTCAGGCGATGCTGAGGGCGATCGATCGCCGACCCATCTCGGCCTCCTTTTGCCGATCACCGCGATCATCGCCCTGGCGCTCGGTGTTCTTCAGCTGCTCGACGTGGAGAATGCCTTCTTCTTCAGCCTGATCGGCCATGTGGCGACCGCAGTCATCGGGTTGTTCCTGATCGAAAATCTGTTCCAGCTCAGCCGCCCAAGTTCGCTTTGGACAACCAAGCATCTGCTGATCGGTGCCGGCACGATCTTCGCGTTTGACCTCTTTTTCTATACCGAAGCCCTGCTGTTCCTGCGGATCGACGAGACGATCCAAAGCGCTCAGCCGCTGATCGCCGTGCTGGCGCTGCCGTTGATCCTGATCAGCGGCAGACGGCTGAACGAGGTCGTCATCAGCCTGCCGGTGTCCCGCGGGCTTATGGTGAGCACCACGGCCCTCCTGGCGTCCGGCGTCTACATCCTGTCTGTCGCCGGCATCGCCTATCTCATTCGCGGGCTTGGCTGGACATGGGGTCCGACGCTGCAGCTGATTGTCCTGATCGGCGCCGCCATGGTGCTCCTGGTCCTGCTCTCATCGACCTCGCTTCGCCATGGCGGCAGACGTTTCATCGAGCGCAATCTTTTCACCTTCGCCTATGACTATCGCCAGGAATGGCTTCGTCTGGTCAATAGCATGGCCAGCACCGCGGACGAGCTGCCGCTCGATCGGCGCGCCCTCAAGGCAACGGCCACGCTGATGGATGCCGACGGCGGCATCTTGTTCCTTCGGGGGCAGCATGGCGCGCTCGACTATACAGTCGAGCTGGAACATCACGATCGATGGCAAGACACCGAGGACGCCGCCTGCGGCCCTCCTGTTGTCGTTGTCGCCGAAACGAACCGCCGTGGTCTTCGGCCAGGAGCCACCTATGTCGCCGCTTTCGGCCAGCCCCGGCGACGATGACGACATCAGGCAATGGCTTGGCGATTTTCGCGCGCCCTGGATCGCGCTCGGCTTGTTCGCCCATGACGATCTGATCGGCCTGATCCTAATCACGCGGCCGCGCATGCAGCGGCGTCTGACCTGGGAAGACCTCGATCTTCTGGAGATTTTCTCCCACCAGCTCGGCAGCTACCTCACCGTCGAAGAGCTCGCACGCCGGGTCGCCGAGGCCGAGCATTTCGATCGCATGTCCCAACATGTGACGTTCGTCGCCCATGATCTGAAAAACCTGATCAGCCAGCTTTCGCTCGTGCTGCAGCAGGCAAAACATCATGCCCATAACCCAGCCTTTGTCAGCGACAGTTTTCTGACGATTGGCGATGCCGTGGAAAGAATGACGCTTTTGATGCGCCGCGTACAAGAGGGAGCAGGTGCAGGCGGCGTCTTTCCGGTCGACCTGAATGCCTTGGTGCACAGCCTTCAAGGCCGCAGCCGTTGTCATCACGCCGAGCTATCGACGGACGAGCCCCTTATCGTCAACGCCGAGCGAAGTGTCCTCGAAGGCCTCCTTGATCACATGATCGACAATGCGCACGAGGCTTGCGGCGAGGGCGGACGGGTGACCTTGGCGTTAAGGCGGGAAGGCGACATGGCCCTGCTCAGCGTCAGCGACAATGGCATCGGCATGACGCGCGACTTTATCGAGACCGAGATGTTCAAACCATTTTCCTCGACCAAGAAGACAGGCTTCGGCATCGGCATGTATCAGTGCCGCGATTCGGACCCAGCGCTGGCATGGGCGATTGACGGTCGATAGCGAACCTGGCCGCGGCACCAAGATTACCATGGCCTTGCCGCTCGCCCCTTTCCCGGTTCAGGCGAACAACGCCGGTGAGCGCGGCAGGCCCAAGCGGGCAACGGCCGATCTGGATCTCGAGGCCAACGATCCCATGCCGCCCCTCGGGGAACGGGCGGCATGAGCAAGGGCCTCTTGATGAACGATCACGTCGGGCGTTCTGGCGATGGATAAGCTTTTGATCGTCGACGACGATCCCGGCATTCTTCGCCAACTCGCCTGGGCGTTTCCCAGCTATGAGGTCATGACCGCTTCGAACCAGACAGCGGCGATGGATCATCTTCGCGACCATCAGCCGAAGGTCGTCTCCTTGGACCTTGGCCTGCCCCCGGACCCCGATGGATCGACGGTTGGCCTCGGTCTGCTTGCCTCCATGCTCGCCGAGGCGCCGTCCACCAAGGTCATCGTGGTATCCGGCAGCGAAAATCGAGGTGATGCGATCGAAGCCGTGGCACGAGGTGCCTGGGACTATTATCAAAAGCCGATCGATGCCGAAGCGCTCGCTTTCATCGTGCAGCGCGCCTTCCATGTTGCGGCCCTCGAAGCCGAGAACCAGCGGCTGAAGAAAACGGCCAACGCTGCTCTCCCTGGCGATCATCACCCATGATCCTTCGATGCTGGCTGTTTGCCAGACCGTTGAGCGGATCGCGCCGACGTCGATCAATGTCCTGGTCCTGGGCCAGAGCGGCACCGGCAAGGAGCTGCTGGCGCGCGCGATCCACGAAGGAAGCCCGCGTGCTCATCAGCCCTTCATCGCGATCAATTGCGCCGCCATCCCCGACACGCTGCTCGAGAGCGAGCTCTTCGGTTATGAGAAAGGGGCGTTCACCGGCGCGACGCGGCAGGTCAAGGGGAAGATCGAGACCGCGCATCGAGGGACGCTTTTTCTGGATGAAATCGGTGATATGCCGTTCAGCCTTCAGGCGAAGCTGCTGCGCTTTGTCGAGGAACGTCAGATCGAGCGCTTGGGTGGTCGAAGCCTGATCGACGTCGACGTTCGTATCGTCTCTGCGACGCACCAGCCTTTGCTGGAGCGGATCGATCAGGGGCAGTTCCGCCAAGACCTCCTCTATCGTCTGGCGGGTCTGACGGTCGAGATTCCGCCGCTTGCTCAGCGCGGCGACGATATTCTGGTGCTTGCCCGACATTTCATCGACCAGTTCGCCGCCGAGCATAAACGACCTCACCTGCGTCTTGGTCAAGACGCCAAGAGCGCTCTTTTGAACCATGGTTGGCCCGGCAATGTTCGAGAGCTCGCCAACACGCTGCAACGGGCCGTCATCCTCGCGGATGGCGCCGCCGTGACGGCAAGGGATCTCAATCTGGACATGCCGGCCACGGCAGAACGATCCGGCCCTGACCGAGCCTTCACCCCTGAGTTCATTTCCCTCCGAGACGCCCGAGACCAGGCGGAGCGACAAGCCGTCGATGCGGCCGTCAAGCGCTCGGCGGGCAATCTCTCGACAGCGGCCAAGCTTCTCGGGATCAGCCGGCCGACCCTCTATTCGCTGCTTCGCCGCCATGAGGATCTTCAGCAGCAAGCGCCCGCCGATGCCTAGCCCCTTCTTCGACCAAGCCCATCAAGGACGAGATCAAAACCGATGATCAATTCGCACCAAACCTCCCTCGCTTCGACGATTTCCATGCTTGGCCTCCTGGGATGGCTGGCCTTTGATCAGATGTCGACGGCCTTGGCCGATGCGGCAAGATCCAGCAGCTATGTCGAAGATGCGGTCAAACGCCTTGAACAGCGTGACCCGCAAGCGGCGATCATTCAGCTTAGAAATGCGCTACAGGCTGATCCCCAAAATCTCCGTGCCCGCCAGCTGCTCGGTGAACTCTATCTGGACGAAGGCCGCCTTGCGGAGGCCGAAAAAGAACTGGGCCGGGTCCACGAGAATGCCCCGAGCGATGCCAACTCGACCCTGCTGGCACGCGCCCTTCTCGGTCAGAACAAAGCGGAAGAGGCATTGGCGCTGATCGAGGGCATCAGCAGCACGATCGATGCTGATCAGCGGCAGCACATGACCCTGATCCGCACCGAAGCGCTGCTCAACCTGAACCGCACCACCGATGCAAGAGAAGCCCTCCGCGCCGAGCTCGAGGCCAACCCTCTCGATGCTGACGTCAATCTCATGGACGCAAGGATCAGCCTCGTCGAAGGCGATATCGAGAGCGCACGAAGCAAGATCGGACGCGCCCTCAAGATCGACCAGAACTCGTTGCATGGCTGGCTGCTGGATTCGCAGATAAAAAGTGGCAGCGGCCTCTACGAGCAAGCCCTCGCATCGCTCGATCGTGCAAGCGATCTCGCTCCAGGCAATGGCCGGATCAAGGTGATGCGTGCCGAGATCCTGATCCGCCGCGCCAAGTTCGACGATGCGGAACGCGCCGTTACCGAGGTTCTGCAGCAGAATCCGGAGGATGTCGCGGCCAATTTTCTCCTGGCCACGGTGCAGTCCAACAAGGGCGAGCTCAACGACGCTGATGCAACACTGCGCAAGATTGCCGACGTCGCTCGTGACGTCGAAGAGGTGATGCTGCTTTCAGGCGTGGTCAAGCTTGGCATCGGCCAGCAAGCTCAAGCCGAAACGCTGCTGGCCAAATATGTTGCGCGCATCCCGGGCAATCTTGCCGTGCGCCGCCTACTCGCCGGACTTCAACTGCAGCAAGGCAGCGCCCGCGCTGCCGTCGATACCCTCCGCCCGGTCGCCGACGTCACCTCCGACGATGTCATCAGCTTGCAACTCATGTCCAGTGCCCAGCTTCGTGCGGGCAATATCGATGATGCACGCGCTTCGCTCGCCCGCCTCATCGAACTTGGCCAGGCGCCCGCGGCACATCAGGCCTCAGCGCTCCTTTCGGTTCTCGACAGCCCTGACCAGAAGATCCCATCGGAGCGAGCCAGGCTGGAAATGGCGACGGTCCTCGACCTGATCAGAAACGGCGAAGGCGACGAGGCCTATGCCGCAGCCAAAGAGCTTGTCGCCGCCTATCCGGACAGCCCGATCGCACTCAATATCTTCGGCATGACCCAATTGCTCGGCAAGGGCGACCTCGAGAACGGCACGCGGCTTGTTCGAGCGGGCGATCACCCTTGATCCCGACCATCTGGATGCACACAAGAATTTGGACCGGCTCGATATTCAAGCAGCGGACTTTTCGGGCTTGCAGACACGCCTAGAACGCCGCCTTGCGCAAGGCCTGGACATCGACGGCACCGCTCTTCAACTGGCGCGTCTGCATCTCAGCCAGAAGCGGCCGGATGAAGGTTTCCTGGTGCTTGCCGATCAAGCGGCGGCGCATCCGAAATCGGCCCTGCTGCGCCGAGCTCTCCTCGCCCTTGCGATCCAGCAGGGCAGAAAGGACGAGGTCACCAAGGTCACCGAAGAGCTTCTCAGGCTCGGCGATGCCGGCGATCCCGTCGGCTATAGCGCGGTCGCCGATCATTTCTTCAACACAGGCGATTTCGAGGCTGCCGTCTTCGCCTACACCAAGCTCAACCAGGCAAAGCCGGATCAGCCGCCGCTTCTGATCGCGCTTGCCCAAAGCCAGTATCGCGCAGGCGATGTCAAAGGAGCGCGAGCCTCGCTGTTGCACGTCCGCTCGCTTCAGCCAGCCCACATCGTCGCCAACAACAGCCTTGTCGACCTGGACCTCGAAGCCAACCGGACCGATGCGGCGCTAGCCTTTGCCGAGGAACTGAAAGACGTGGTGCCCGACCAGGCCGCCCGTCTCAAGAGCAAGGTGCTGATGCGCACCGACAAGCAGGACGAAGCCTTGGCTGTCCTCGAGCAAGCGCTCGCGGCCACGCCGTCACCGATGCTGTCGCGGGAGCTTTTCAAGTTGCGGCGACAGCTTGCCCGGGAGGACGAGGCGATCGCCGGGCTGAAAAGCTGGATTGCCACCAACCCGGACGATGTCGCCGCCCTCGATATGATGGGCGATGCCCATGTGGAGCGGCGCGAGCTGGAGGCCGCCCTCCCCTATTTCGAACGAGCGCATCAATTGACGCTCAATGACCCGGTGCTGTTGAACGATCTCAGCTGGGTTCGCCATGAGCTTGGCCGGCCGGGCGCCGAAGACCTGGCACGGCGCGCCTATCAGATGCGGCCGACGCCAGCGATCGGCGATACGCTGGGATGGATACTCGTGCAAAAAGGCGAAACCGAACAGGGCCTGCGCTTTCTTCGGGAAGCCCATCAAGGCCTCCAGGACAACCCCGATATTCGCTATCACCTGGCTTATGCCCTCAACAGCACCGGCGATGCGGATGCCGCCAGGGAACTACTCTTGGAGCTGAAGGGCTGGCCGGAACCCTTCATGGAACAGAACAAGGCGCTTGAACTGCTCGAAGCGCTCAAGAGCTCCTAGCAACCTTCCAGGCCGGGCACCGGACCCGGTCGGTTTCCCGTTCCATCCAAGGGGTCATCGCCGAAGGGATCGTCCTATGTGCGGTATCGCAGGTTTCGCGCCAAAACCGAATAGACCGTTGTTCGATGCCTCGACCTTGCAACGGATGACTTCCCTTCTCGCCCATCGCGGGCCTGATGCCGAGAGCTTCATGATCGATCGAGGCTTCGGCCTCGGGCATCGGCGGCTTTCCATCATCGATGTCGAGGGCGGCGACAACCCGCTTGAAGATCATGACCAAACGGTGTCACTGGTGTTCAACGGCGAGATCTACAATCATCAGCGCTGCGATCCGACCTTCTGAGCGCGGGGGGCGAGGCCCAAGAGCCGTAGCGACGGCGAGGTCATCGTCCACGGTTATCTCGCCTACGGCCTCAAAGGCATGCTGGAGCGCCTTCGCGGAATGTACGCTTTTGCCCTTTATGACAGGCGGGACGGGCTCCTGCATCTCGCGCGCGATCCGTTCGGCATCAAGCCTCTCTATCACAGCACGACGCCGGATGGGTTCGTCTTCGGCTCGGAAATCAAGGCGATCGTCGGCGCTCTGCCAGGCCCCTGGGATCTCTCGAAACGGGGCATGCTGCAAAGTGCGACGCTCGGCTTCACCCTGGCACCGGAGACGATTTTCGAACGTGTGCTGAACCTGCCGCCGGGACATGTCGCGACATGGCGTCAAGGTCGTCTTTCGATCGAACCATATCACGATCTGATCTTCGACGCCGGGCACGGAAGACGCCGACCCGGAGGAGCTCTGGCACAGGTTTCGCCAGGCGGTCGATCGTCACTTGATGAGTGAAGTGCCTCTCGGCGCTTTTCTTTCAGGCGGGGTCGATTCCGCCGCCGTCATCAAGGCGATGACCGAAGTCGATCCGAATGCCATCGACGCGATTACCGTCGGCGTTCAGGCACCGGGCATGGACGAACGCAGCGAAGCACGGCTGATCGCCGACGATCTCGGCCAGATCAGGCTGCATGAGGAAACGGCCGAGCCCGCGATCACCGAGCTGCTGCCCCGTCTTGCCTGGCATCTGGACCAGCCTTTTGCCGACAGCTCGGCTGCTCCCACCTGGCTGGTGTCGGAAGCGGCAAAGCGCCATGTCACGGTGGCGCTTTCGGGCGACGGCGGCGACGAGAATTTCGCCGGTTACCGACGGACACGCTACGATGTTCTCGAAGATCAGATCCGCCAGCTTCGTTCCGCAGCCACTCGGCCGCCATGTCTTCGGCCCGCTCGGCCGTTTCTGGCCGCGATCGCCGAAGCTGCCGCAGCCGCTTCGTGCCGGCACGCTCCTGCAAAATGTCGGGGGCGATTGGCTGGACGCCTATATCCATTCCATGGCGCGTATTCCCGAGGAACGCGCCAGATCCCTGCTCCGGGCGGAAACGACCGGCCGAGGAGCCTCTTCGCGAAAGCTTCGTTCGTCACGCTCAAAAGGTTCAGCACCATGATCCTCTCTCGCGCGTGCTGGCGATGGATTTCCGCACCTGGCTTGCGGACGACATTCTTCTCAAGGTCGATCGCATGTCGATGGCGCATAGCCTCGAAGTGCGCGTGCCGCTGCTCGACACCGACTTCGTTAGTTACGCCGCACGTCTGCCGGAGAGCGCCAAGTTGCAGGGCGGCAAGGGCAAGCAGCTGTTTCGAGCAGGCCTTCGAGGCCGTATTCCCGATCGGACGCTGGACCGCCCGAAGCAGGGCTTTCACCTGCCTCTCGATGCATGGCTGAACGGCCCGCTGCAGGTCCGCCTGAACGCGTTGGTCAATGATCGCTGCCAACCCGCTGTTCGACTACGTCAACGTCGATGTGGTCGCCGCCAATATGGAGGAGCATGGCACGCGCGTTGCCGATCGCAGCGCCGATCTCTGGTTCGTTCTGGTCCTGGATGCGTTCCTCCACCACGGGCCGCAAACTCATCGCCAAGCACCGACATAACCGTGACAGAAGCATCGGCGCCAGCGCCCTCATCCATTCTCCACGTCTTTCCGAGCTTCGGCATCGGCGGCGCGCAGCGGCGGACCGTGGATCTGGCGAATACCATCCTTGCACACAAACGCCATATCATCGTGGCGCTGGATCGGGATTTCAGCGCCGCGGAAGGGTTTGAGTTCGAGGTCCGGCACCGCCTCGTCAGCTTGGGCTGCAAACGCTCGAGCCGCCCGGATCTCGATAATCTGCGCGCGTTTCGTCGCCTGGTCGCCCATCACCGTCCCGCCATGCTGATCACCTATAATTGGGGGGCGATCGAGGCGGCCCTTGCCAATCGGATCGCACCCCTCTGTCCGCATCTTCACTTCGAAGACGGCTTCGGACCGGACGAGACGCCCGCGCGGCAGTTGATCGAGGACGGATCTGGGCGAGACGCCTTGCCCTTTCCGGCAGGAGCACGATCGTGGTGCCGTCGAAGACGCTGCTCGATGTTGCCGAGCACGCTGGCGATTTCGCTCGACGCGCCTTCGCTACATCCCGAACGGTATCGATTGTCGACCGCTTTTCGAGCGCCGACCGAGAGCCCCGGCAAGCCTCGCTTAGGCGCGCACCGGACGAGGTCCTGATCGGCGCGATCGGCACGCTTCGGCGTGAGAAGAATATTGCTCGCCTGCTGCAGCTTTTCGCCGCCATCAGGAATGATCGGCCGGTGCGTCTGATCATCGTTGGCGATGGACCTGAGCGTCTGAGCCTCGAAACCCGCGCCCGCGATCTTGGCATTCATGATCACGTCCTGTTCGCCGGCCATCAACGATCGCCGGAGCAGTTCCTCGAACAGCTCGATATCTTCGCGCTCACCTCGGATACCGAACAGATGCCCTATTGTCTGATCGAGGCGATGGCAGCCGGGCTGCCGGTCATCGCAACCGATGTCGGCGACGTCAGATCGATGCTGCCCGAAGCCAATCAGGCATTCGTCGCAGCACCAACCGATAGCTCGGCGCTTGTGCGCATCTGGAATGCTGATTGACCGACCGGAACTCGGACACACGCTCGGCACGCTCAATCGGGACCATGCACAACAGCATTTCGATCGGGAGGTTATGTTGAACCGTTATGTCGATCTTTTCGCCAACCTGTTGCCGGCATAGGCCAAGTCATGTCGATCTCAGCCGTCATATTGAGCTTCAATGCGAGAGACGATCTCGATCGCTGCGTAAGATCCTTGGTCGATGTGGAGAATCTGCAGGCAGGCAACGACCAGATTCTGATTGTCGACAATGGTTCCATCGACGGTAGCAAGGCGTTGATGAACCGACTGTCCTCGACCTTTCCAGACCTCGTGGAGGGGATCGATCTTCCCACCAATCATGGGACGACGGTCTCGCGCAATCTCGCCTTTGCCCGCGCGAACGGCGACTATGTGCTGGTGATCGACAGTGATATCGACTTCAAACGCCCGGTGCTGCAGAGCTTGATCGCCGAGCTCGCGCTGGACCCTTCGATCGGCATCATCGCGCCTCGCCTGATCTTTCCCTCGGGCCGTGCCCAGATGTCGACCGACATCTTTCCGACCGTCGGACGCAAAATCGAGCGCCTTTTTCGGTTCCGTCATCTGGAGAAAGCAAGCGATACGCGGAAGGCGGCAAGCTGCACCCCGTCGACTATGCGATCTCGGCGTTCTGGTTGATGCGGCGGGATTTGCTCGAGCGGGTTGGCGGCCTGGATGAGCGGATTTTCTACGCGCCGGAAGACGTCGATTTTTGCCTGCGCACATGGCTCGCCGGCCACAAGGTCGTCTATCAGCCAGGCCTCGCTGTCGTGCATGATGCCAAGGAACGTTCGAGGTCGCTGAAAGGGCTTCTGTTCATTTGGCGCCATCTCATGGGCCTTGCCTACTTCTTTAGAAAGCACGGCTACTTCTGGCGAGCCGATGCCATCTACCGACAGATCCACCAGGCCCATGGCAAGACCGTCGCCGCCAAAGCGCCCTCGGTCCAGGGCGATGAAGGGTGGGTGCGGGGATGACGGCCGGATCAGGTCTTGAGCCTGGCATCAACATCACGGTTGCCGCCGATGACGATGACAGAGCCTGGAACGAATTTGTCGCGGCATCAGATCTCGACGGTCATTTTCATGACTTTGCCTGGCGCGGCATTATCCAGCGATCGCTGCACCATCGCCCCCTCTATCTGATCGCCAGGCAGGAGGAGACCGTGACCGGTCTGTTGCCGCTCATCGATGTACGAAGCCGTCTGTTCGGCCGCTCGCTGGTGTCGCTGCCTTTTCTGAATGGCGGCGGCATTGTCGCCAACGATCCCTCAACCGCGCAGGCTTTGCTCACGAAGGCCAGTGAGATCATCAGACATGGCGGGTTTCGCTATGGTGAACTCCGTCAGCGCCATGCCCTCGACCAGCAAGCCGAAGCGCTATCCTGCCGTCAGCACAAAGTGGCCATGCGCCTCGCCCTCGGTGACGATCCCGATGCGCTCTTTCAGCGTTTCAAGGGCAAGCTCAGGAGCCAAATTCGGCGCCCCGGCAAAGCGGGGGCTGAAGCGCAGATCATCAATGGATCGAATGTCGTTGCCAAGGATATCGATGCGTTCTACCAGGTCTTTGCCGAGAACATGCGGGATCTGGGCACCCCGGTTTTTCCAAGGTTGCTTTTCGAGGAGACCATTCGCGGCTTTGAGGAACGGGCCTGGCTGGTGCTGGTCTGGATGGACAACCATCCGGCAGCTGCAGGGCTGATGGTGGGTGCCGGCGCCTCGATCGAGATGATCTGGGCATCCTCTCTTCGGTGCTTCAATCGGATTTCGGTGAACATGTTGCTCTATTGGGAAGCAATGAGAACGGCGCTTTCGAACGGATATCAGTATTTTGATTTTGGACGCTGCAGCCCCGAGAGCCCGACCTATCGCTTCAAGGCGCAATGGGGCGCTGAGCCCATCGCCCTGCATTGGTATTATCGAAAAGGCACGGGCGAGATCCCCGATGTCAGCGCAGACAATCCGAAATTCAAAGCGGCCGTTCGCACCTGGCAATTTCTGCCGATCGCGCTTGCCAATCGTCTCGGCCCCCTTGTCGCCCGAAGCCTGCCTTAGTCGCGCGGCATATTCACCCAGGTCAAAAAGGCAGCAGGTCCGCGATGACTAAAAACGGGAGACGACGGCGAAGGCCAAAATGAGCATCGCCAGCGCCACGCCTCCGATGCAGAGAAAAGCGAAGGTCGCAAGCGCCTTGTTCATAAACTCGTTGAAGGCATCGAATCCCCACCCGGTTCGGTGGCGCTCGATCACTTTCTCGCGGAAAACATAGACGGTCCTCACCTGGTCCTGTGACCTGGCCGGCAGATCCTCTGGCTTCAAATACTCAACCTTCGGCCCAAGATCGCGGGCCGGGCGAACAAGATGGGTGGCCATAGATATCTTCCTTATGGTCCGATGTCAGACCACCAGCTAGGCGAATAGTCTTCCCAAAAAGAGTTGAAAAAAATAGACAGTCATTGACGCCACATCATGGGTCCATGCGTCATCAAATCAGTCAGCGATCTTCATGGAGATGAAAGAAGCTGGCGCCGAACCCATGAATAATTATAATAATTCAATAATTGGTCAAGATCAAATTGAATAAAACATCATTCCGATGTTCTTTATAAAACGACAACAGATCCGCTGTGAATTATCAGGAATGTTGCACATCAAAATAAATCAGACCAAACTCTTTGAGGCGACTTCATAACTATTGCGAGAGAGGTTCGGCATCGCCAGGATACGCTCGATTTCCGCTTTCATGAGCGCCTGGCGACGATCGTCATAGCGTCGCCAGCGGCCGAAGACGCCAAGGAGGCGGGCTGCGATCTGCGGATTGAGGCGATCGAGCTGCATGATCAGCTCGGCGACGAACTGGTAGCCTTGGCCGTCTTTTCGATGGAAGCCGGTCGGATTGCCCATGACGAAAGCACCGATCAGCGAGCGGACCCGGTTGGGGTTGGTCATGTTGAAAGCCGGGTGCGTCTTTGAGGGCCCGAACATCATCAAGTGACTGCGGACGCTGCGGCATGGCTTGCAGCATGAACCATTTGTCGATCACCAAAGGTTCGTCGGTCCAGCGTTCGTAGAAGCTCTGAAGGACATCACCACGTTTGGGATGGTCGCTCTCCGCCAGCAGTGCCAGTGCTGCCAGCACGTCGGTCATGTTGTCGCCTTGCTCGAATTGAGCAAGGCAAGCCGCCTGCCCCTCGTCGCTGCCGGCCGCCATCAGATAGGCGAGCGCCAGGTTCTTGAGCGAACGCCGCGCCATGGCGGGACCATCGAAATGGTAGGGTTCATTGGTCTGAAGTCTTCCGGTAGAGCGCCAACCACGGTGTCCTCCAGGCTCTTGCCGAGATGGGCTCGGAGGAAATGCCGGCTTTGATGAATGTGATCGACATCGATCGGGTCCATCTTCTGCGCGATATAGGATTCAGCGGGCAGCGTCAGCACTTGGGCGATGAATGCTTGATCCAGCGACGTGTCATTGAGGACAGCGTCGAATGCATCCACCAACCCGCTGGCCTCTGCACCATCGGCGATGCCAGACAGGATCAAGCCGGCAGCATAGCTCTGACCGGCATCCCAGCGAACGAAACTGTCGCTGTCATGGGCCATCAGGAAACGGAGGCGCTCCGGCTCGGCACCATCGTCGAGGATCACCGGTGCCGAGAACCCGCGAAGCAGCGAAGGGACGGGCTTTTCATCGAGGCCAGTGAAGGTAAAGGTTGCGTCGGCTTCGGTCAGCTCCAAAACGCGGGTCGTGCCACCAGGCGCATGTCTCGTTCTCGAGGGTCAAGGGGAGATCATCGCCGTGCTGGCCCAGAAGACCGACCGCCAAGGGGATATGCTGCGGTTTTTTTTCCGCCTGCATCGGCGTCGGCGGCGTTGTCTGACGAACGTTCAGCCGATACCGGCCGGTCGTCGCGTCGAACTCGTCGCTGACCTCGAGCCTCGGCGTGCCTGCCTGACTATACCAGCGGCGAAAGGCAGAGAGATCCCTGCCTGATCCCGCTTCCATCGCCGCGACGAAATCCTCGCACGTCACCGCCTGGCCGTCATGGCGCTCGACATAGACCCGCATGCTCTCTTGAAAGGCTTCCTCGCCCAGCAGCGTGTGGATCATGCGAACGACTTCGGCGCCTTTTTCATAGACGGTGGTGGTATAAAAATTATTGATCTCGACATAGCTGTCGGGGCGGATCGGGTGGGCAAGCGGGCCGCTGTCCTCGATGAACTGATGGGCGCGCAACCCTTTGACATCCTCGATCCTTTTGACCGCACGGCTATGGGTGTCGGCGGTGAATTCCTGGTCGCGAAAAACGGTCAATCCCTCTTTCAAGGAAAGCTGAAACCAATCGCGGCAGGTGATGCGGTTGCCGGTCCAATTGTGGAAGTATTCATGGGCGATAACCCGCTCAATGCCATGATAATCGGCATCGGTTGCAGTTTCCGGCTTGGCAAGAACGTATTTGGTGTTGAAGACGTTCAACCCCTTGTTTTCCATTGCGCCCATATTGAAATCGGAGATCGCGGCGATCATGAACTGATCGAGATCATATTCCAGGCCGAAGCGCTCTTCGTCCCAGCGCATGGAACTCTTGAGCGCTGCCATTGCATGGCCGCATTTGTCGATCTGGGCCGGTTCGGCATAGATCTGCAGCGAGACGTCGCGGCCGGAACGCGTCACGAAATGGTCTTCCAGCAAGGCAAGATCGCCGGCAACCAGCGCAAACAGATAAGACGGTTTTGGGAAGGGATCTTCCCAGACGGCGTAGTGGCGCCCGTTGGAGCGTTCGCCTGAGGCCACCTTGTTGCCATTGGCCAGCAGCACCGGATAGGCGGCTTTTTCCCCCTCGATCCGCGTGCGGTAACGCGCCATGACGTCGGGACGATCGAGAAAATAGGTAATCTTGCGAAACCCTTCAGCCTCGCATTGCGTGCAGAAAATATGGTTGGAAACGTAGAGACCTTCGAGGGCCGTGTTCCTGTCCGGCTGAATGCGCGTGATGATCTCAAGCGTAAAGCGCTCCGGCACCTCGTGAATGGTCAGGCTTTCGGCATCAACGGTGTAGTGAGGCTCGGGCAAGCGCTGACCGTTCACGCAAAGCGCCAGCAAGGTCAGATCTTCGCCATCCAGCACCAGGGGAGCAGGCTCATTGCCGGCATCGGGATTGCGCCGGATCGACAACCTGGCTTCGACCTCGGTGCTGGCTTCACCGAGTTGGAAGTCGAGAAATACCGTGTCGATCAGATAGTCCGGCGGGCGGTAGTCCTTCAGGAACTTGGCCGTTGGTTGATCCAACCCATCGGTTGCTACCACGTCCACCATTCTCAATCCTCACGTCTCGTTTCGGTTCTGTCGAGCAATGTGGCGAAGCGGCTGGGATGCGGCAAGACCGCGGCATGGCCACAGCTGATGATTCTCGTTGGAAAAGCGTTAGCTCGCTGCTTTTGCGTGCGGGTTTTCCCTGTACCGGAATCAAAGGTGGTGTCATACCACTAACCGAGCAGCAGCAGCAGAATGCCAAAGGTCACGAGGGCGATTCCGATCATTTCCATGCGGTTGCTGCGTTCGCCGAAGATGAAATAGGACGATGCAAAGGTGAACACCAACTCGATCTGGCCAACGGCTCTGACATAAGCGGCGTTCTGGATGGTCATGGCGGTGAACCAGCAGGCGGACGCCAGCATGCCGGAAAGACCGACTAGGGCCGATACGCGCCAGGAACGGAGCACGACGGTGATCTGACCGGGTTCCCTCACGCGCATATAGCCGGCCATGAGCGCCGTCTGGAACAACGTCACACAAGCGAGCGTGAAGCCCGCCTGCATCAGGAAGCCGTCCCCGCCCAGCGCCAAAGAAGCGGCGCGATAAGACACGGCAGAGATTCCGAAAAAGGCGCCGGATGCAAGGCCGATCAGCGCCGTTCTGTCGGTCAGCCCTTTGATCAAACCCGCGAGGCCGCCCGCTGTTCTTGCCGTGGAGATGGCAAAGACGCCGACCAAGCTGATCATGATGGCAATCAAGGCGACGGGACTGAGCGTATCACCGAGAATGACAAGCCCGAACATCGCGGTCTGGATGGTTTCGGTCTTGGAGAACGTGGTGCCGACGGCGAAGTTTCTGAAGGAGAACAGGTAAACCAGAAGGGCGGTCGCCACGATCTGACCGACACCGCCAATGAGCATGCTGATCAGGAAAGAAACATTCGGTGTCGGGATCTCGAAGCCGCCGACGACAGCAAGACCGAGGGCGTAGAGAATGGCCAATGGTGCTGCATAGGCGAAGCGGGAAAACGTGGCGCCGCTAGTGCTGAGCTGGCCTTTCAGGTATTTTTGCAGCGCCGAGCGCAGGTTCTGCAGGAACGCTGCTGCGATGCTGATCGGGATCCAGAGTTCCAAGAGGGGCTAACCGCAGAACATCAGAGATCACGGTGCATGATCAGCACCTCAACCAGGCCTTCCCTCGGGTGGCGAAAGGCTCGAGGTAGGCGACCGACGATGTCGAAGCCCAGGCTTCGCCAGAGACGCACCGCACCGCTGTTGGTGGCGATCACGAAGTTGAACTGCATGGCAAGAAAGCCCTGTTCCCTCGCCGTCTCCAAGGCGTGAACGCACATGGCTCGGGCAATGCCGCGGCCTCTCGCCCGAAGCGCCGTGATGAAGCCGGCATTGGCGACATGATCACCGCCGCCTTGTTTGTTGGCACGGAGAAAATAGGTGCCGACAATGTCGTCTCCATCGGCAGCGACAAAGGCCTGATGGCCATCCGCCGACCAAAAGGCCATGGCCTCATCGGCGCTCATATCGGACGGCAGCGCGTAGGTCTCGCCTGCGCTGATGACCGGCATGATGATGCGCGAAACTGCGCCGGCATCATCGGCGCGGGCCGAACGAATGACGATGCCGGTTGTCCGCCTTGTCTCCTGATCGATCACCAACGGCACCCCTTTGTCATCCATGTGGGCGGTAGACCGGGACGACGTAGGGGCCCTCCGGGATGACAGCAATCCGCCGATCGCCGCTGGCCTGCACGCTCACGGCAATCGCGCTTTGCACGCTCTCGACATGCCGCACGCCGGTGAGCTTCTGATCAGAGGAACTCAGGCCATCGGTGAAGAGATGGACGGCGCCTGCTTTCATCGGCTTCAGCTGCATCTGGGACTGCCACTCATCAATGTCGGCGAAACGTTTTTTCGAGATGGTCTCGAGAAAACTGTCCGGACCCTGTTCAACCAGCCGCCTTTGCGAGGCAACGAACTCCGCCGAGCCCATGCCTTCGGAGCAGGCGGAGGCGATGATCAGATCGCCGCCAGGTTCTAGAATATCGATCGGGCCGACCATGCCTTTCACCGTCTGGTAGTATGTCTTGTCCAGCGGGTAGCCGGCCGCCGTGGTCACCACCGTCTTGAACCGCTTGTCGACCGGTACTTCGGCAAAGGCGCGAACGTTGTCGACCGCCTCCAGATGGCTCTCGACGATCTCACCGAAATTCACGAAGGAAAGGCGCCGCGCCTCATCGATCACGGTGTTGAGGGCGTAGGCACCCCCCAGAAGCTTGACGATTTCCAGCTGCTCTTCATGAAGAGGGTTGTCCTTGAGCGTGCAATTGGCCGCAGCCGGGTCCGCCATGAAACGGGCGCTGTGAAAGGTGGTGATGGTATCCTTGTGGGCCACGCCTGGTGCGATGACCTTTCGTCCGCCTGAATAGCCCGCCATGAAATGGGGCTCGACCAGACCGGTCGCGATCTTGAGATCGGCCTCGACCAGGCGCCGATCGAGCTTGACCGGTGTTCCGCGGGTCGGCGTCACGCCGAGATCAACGTGATCCTCATCATTACGTGCAAAATGATTGGCTACGGTCACGGTCTGCTGCACCCAGGGATCGCCGATCAGTTCGGCCAGTTCTTCATCTTCGTTGGGCCGGTGGAGACCGGTCGCCACCAAGACCGTGATACCAGCGGCGGACATGCCGGCATCGAGGAGCGTTTCGATCATCGGCCTAAGAAAGAGATGATTGGGCACCGGCCTCGTGATGTCGCAGATCAGGATGCAGGCTGTCTTTTTCCCCTTGGCCAGATCGGCAAGCGGTGGCGATGTAGCAGGCTCGGCGAGCGCCTTTTGAACGGCCTCCTTCGGCGTCGCCAGCACCGGCATGGCAGGTTTCCGAATCACCTGGACATCGAGATCGTCTGGAAGATCGATCGCCAGTCCCTCTTTGCCATAGTTCAATGCGATCCGCATTACTGCCCCCTCCTCGCCATCGATAGGCAATCACCTTGGCATGACAGGGCGCGCAAGGCCATCGTCCGCTACAACAAGCGCGGTGATCACACCACTAAGATTTGGTGTGCTTGGCCTTGAGGCCATTGGCGAAACGCGTCAGCGTTGCCGACATATCGCCGCGGGCAAGCATGATCTCGATCAGATAAAAACGACCGCGCCGCTCGACGGCGCGCGCCAAGGCGGCCTGCAGTTCTCGCCTCGTGCTTACCCGCTCACCGATGCCGCCGATCGACGGCGCGATATCGGCATAGCGCCAGTCATCGAGATCGTTGAAGGCCGATTCCGGCTGGAAGGCTCGAAGCATTTCCCAGCTCTTGTTGTTGAACAGAAGAACGATCGGATCCCAGCCATAGCGGCGACAGTTGCCAAGCTCCCATCCGGTCATCTGGAAAGCGCCATCGCCGACGAGAATCAACGGACGTTCTCCGGTAACCGCCTGTACCCCGAGACCGCCGGGCACGCCGAAGCCCATGCCGGCATAGTAGCCCGGTGCAGCCATCGGCACGACCTGCATTTCCATGGCCGTGAACAGGCAATCGCCGATATCGGAAGCCATCAGCATCGGCCCGTGCGTTGCCATCATGTCATTGACCGCAAGGGCGATATCACTGGTGCTGATCGGCGCGTTGTCAGCGACCAGGCCTCTTCGCGGTTCGGTTCGACGGTGGCTGGACTTGACCGTCTTCGTCGACAAGCGTGCCAGCAGGGCATCAACCAGCGCCTCGATCGGGATGTCAGCATAGATATGATAGCCGATCCGCACCTCGCGACCGGCAACATGCACGGCTTTCCTAAGGTCCAGCTGGCTCGCCGAGATGCCGAAATTGGTGTCGGAGACGAGCACACCCAGAAGCAGCAATCCATCTGAAGCCTCGACCAGGGAAGAGATCTCCGGATCACCGGCCAGGCCCATATAGGTGCCGGCGAGAGGTGCGTCCGGATGGGCGAGAAGCCCGCGCCCCATGAAACTTGTCACGGCAGGCAGCGAGAGCCTTCGTGCCAATTCCGCGACCTTGTCTTCAATGCCATAGCGCCTGATTTCCACCCCCACCATGAGCGCGGGCGCATCAGCCGCCTTAAGACGCTCCAGCACCTCGTCGGCACATTCGGCAATCGCATTCGGATCGATGGGGGTCGGCGGGAGCCGTCGGACCGGATCCGCCGGCACGCCGACCATATCGCGCGGAAGCTCGATATAGACGGGCCTGGACTGCTCGAGACAATTGCGCAGCGCCCGCGCGATCAGGCCGGGTGCCTGTTTGGCATCGTCGAGCCGGATCTGATCGCAAGTGATCTCCTCGAAGACCCGAAACTGCGAGTCCAGCGTCTTGGCCTGGTGATGAAGCAAGAAACCGCTCGCCCGCTCCGCCGATGACGGTGCACCGGAGATCACGGCAACGGGCGATCGCTCAGCACAAGCACCGGCAATCGCATTGACCAGATTGAAAGCGCCCGCCCCATAAGTCACCGCCGCAACGCCGAGCGATTTGCCAACCCTTGCGGCGGCATCGGCGGCGAAGCCCACGGCAGGCTCGTGGCTGAAGGTGTGCAGCGGGAGAATATCGGTCTCCTCGATTACCTTGAAAAAAGGCAAGGCAAAATCGCCGGGGATGCCGAAGACCCGATTGGCGCCATGGTCTTTCAAGGCATGCAGCAATGACGTTGCGATTGTCATGGCATCGACTCCAGAAGCCCATCGGGCCCGATGATCAGAAAGCCAGACAATATCAGAAAGGTTTCAAGCATGATGCGGAATAGTTGCCACCAGGCAGATCACCAGGCGCAGGGCCATGATGGTCAGGCGTACAAGCAGACCAGTGTCAGGGCATATCGATGACGGCGCTCAAAGGAGCGACCTCGCTCGACTTGGACGTGTCAGAAACCTGGAAACGACTTAGCAACGAAAAGAAAAAGACGGGCCGGACACCATCGACATCGCGCATCGACAAGCCGGAACACCGTCTTTCTATCGCCTGACCTCTCGAAACTGACCATCACTCATCGAGCGGAAAGATTGGCCTAGATCAAGGGCGGATGAAACAGATCAAGCGCTGTTCATGTCGGCACAGCCATCAGACCGACCAACTGGATCTGGAACGAAAGCAAGAAAAGAATGGCCGCCAAACGGCGGCGGCCCAACGGTCGAAGTCTCGATCTTAATTCAAGGCATCGCGCAACTGTTTTCCGGCCTTGAACTTCGGAAGCTTTGATGCCGGGATCTTGATGGGCTCACCGGTCCGCGGGTTGCGGCCTTGGGAAGCACTTCTCTGCGCAACGGAGTAGGTACCGAAGCCGACCAGGCGAACCTCGTCATTACGCCTGAGAGCGTCCGTAATACCCTCAAGAGTAGCGTCGACCACCTTACCGACATCGGTCTTTGACATGCCGCACTTGTCGGCAATTTCGGCAACCAGATCGTTCTTGTTCACAGGATAACCCCCTTAACATTGGAGTAGGGTTCTGGAGAAATCTCCAGCAAGTCGGCCGTAAACTAAGTCTGGCATGACCGAACCGTCAACGCCTTGACGACAAAGAAAACGGCATTTTCCGCCTTTTCCGCAAAAATCCTGTGGATTCTTTCGCGTTGATGGCTAGTTTGGCAGTGCCCCTGAGGTCGAAGCGGCACCTTCTGCGCTTGCGCCTGCCACGGCTTCTGCGTCAACCTCACTCCATTCAACAGGCTCCGGTTGCCGGACAAGAGCGTGACGAAGGACATCGTCGACCTCGTTGACGGGAATAATCTTCAATCCCTTTTTCACATTGTCAGGGATCTCGGCCAGGTCCTTTTCGTTGTCCTTGGGGATCAACACCGTCTTGATCCCGCCGCGAAGTGCAGCCAGAAGTTTCTCCTTCAGCCCGCCAATCGGCAAGATCCTGCCTCGAAGCGTAATCTCACCGGTCATGGCAAGGTTGGCCTTCACCGGAATTTTGGTGAGGACCGACACGATCGAAGTGATCATGCCGACACCAGCTGACGGCCCGTCTTTTGGCGTCGCGCCTTCGGGCACATGGACGTGGATATCGAGCTTGTCGAAACTTGGCGGCAAAATGCCGAGATCGACAGAGCGCGACCGCGCAAAGCTTTTGGCCGCCTGCACCGATTCGGTCATCACTTCGCCAAGCTTGCCGGTCGTGGTCATCCGTCCTTTGCCGGGCATGCTGACCGCCTCGATCGACAGCAGTTCGCCGCCGACCTCCGTCCAGGCAAGACCGGTCGTAACACCGATTTGGTCCTCAAGCTCAGCTTCGCCATAGCGATATTTCTGAACACCGGCATATTTATCGAGATTGCGCTTCGTGATCCTTATCTTCGTCTTGCCCTCGACCAGCAGCTCGCGTGCCGCCTTGCGGATCAGATTGGCAATTTCACGCTCGAAATTCCGTACACCGGCTTCGCGGGTGTAGTAGCGAACGACGTCAAGAAGGGCATCATCGGTTATCGACCATTCCTCGGGTTTCACACCATGAGCATCGAGCTGCTTTCCGATGAGATGTCTCTTTGCAATCTCAAGCTTCTCGTCCTCGGTATAACCGGGAATGCGGATCACCTCCAGGCGGTCCAGGAGCGGCTGCGGCATGCGCAGCGTATTCGCCGTGCACACGAACATCACATCGGAAAGGTCGTAATCGACTTCGAGATAATGATCATTGAAGTTCGCGTTCTGCTCCGGATCCAGCACCTCGAGAAGTGCCGATGACGGATCTCCCCGAAAATCCGAGCCCATCTTGTCCAATTCATCCAGCATGAACAACGGATTGGAGGTCTTGGCCTTTTTCATCGACTGGATGACCTTGCCGGGCATCGAGCCGATATAGGTCCGTCGGTGGCCGCGAATCTCAGCTTCATCGCGAACGCCGCCAAGGCTGAAACGAACGAAGTTCCGCCCGGTTGCCCTGGCCAACGATTTGCCAAGCGAGGTTTTACCGACACCTGGAGGACCGACCAGGCAAAGAATCGGGCCTTTCATCTTGTCGACCCGCTGCTGGACCGCGAGGTATTCGACGATCCGCTCCTTGACCTTCTCCAGCCCGAAATGATCTTCGTCCAGGATCTGCTCGGCCCGCACGATATCCTTGGAAATCTTGGAGCGCTTCTTCCAGGGGATCGAGAGCATCCAGTCCAGATAGTTCCTAACGACCGTGGCCTCGGCGGACATCGGGCTCATGCTGCGGAGCTTCTTGACCTCGGCAAGCGATTTTTCGCGTGCTTCCTTGGAAAGCTTGGTCTTCTTGACCTTCTCCTCAAGTTCGGAAACCTCGTCCTTGCCATCCTCGAGTTCGCCGAGCTCTTTCTGGATCGCCTTCATCTGCTCGTTCAGATAATACTCGCGCTGTGTCTTTTCCATCTGGCGCTTGACGCGCGAGCGGATCCGCTTTTCAACCTGAAGGACGGAAATCTCGCTTTCCATGAAGCCGTAGAGACGCTCCAATCGATCGGCGAGCGACGAGGTCTCGAGCAAATCCTGCTTGTCGGAGATCTTGAGCGAGAGATGAGCAGCTACCGTATCGGCAAGCTTGCTCGGATCTTCGATCTGACTGAGCGAGACCAGAACTTCCGGCGGAACTTTCTTGTTGAGTTTCACATATTGCTCGAACTGCGACACCACGGTCCGGCCAAGCGCTTCGAGCTCACGGGGGTCACTGTCGACCTCGGGCAAGACTTCGGCTTCGGCCTGGAAGAATTTCGGATTGTCCAAGAAATCGCCGATTTCGGCACGCGCATTGCCTTCAACCAGCACTTTGACCGTCCCGTCCGGCAGTTTCAGCAACTGCAAAACGCTCGAGACGGTGCCAACCCGGTAGATATCGTCGGTGCCGGGATCGTCCTGGCCCGCGTTCTTCTGAGCAACCAGCAAAATCTGCTTGTCATCACGCATCACTTCTTCGAGAGCACGGATCGATTTCTCACGGCCGACGAAGAGCGGGACGATCATATGAGGAAAAACAACGATGTCACGAAGCGGCAGAACCGGGAACAACGAAGTCTTGGGCTGGTCAATCATCATGTCTCACCAATATGGCGTTGCAGCGTCTGCTGCGTTTTATCCAGAGGGTCCGGTCTCAAACGATACCCCTTGCCGGGGGTTACCGAGTACCGAGACCTGACATCTCGTTTCTGGAAAGCAGATGGCTTTCAAACCTTCGGGTTTCAAGTTCTTGACAAAGGCGTCGTGCGATCCAAGGCGACATGCACCCTATGGCCTCCGATTAATCTTGGCTGGGCCAAGGCAGCAGATCCGGGTAAGAAAAGAGGCAAAAGCCGGCCTCGATGAAGACGGAAAGTCAGGCTCAGGACTGCCTCTCGAAGCCTCACCGTCAGGACGCGGATTCAACATCGTCAGGCCGATCCGCATAGATCATCAGCGGCTTTCCGGTATTGCCGACGACGTCCTTGTTGATGACCACCTCCTCGACCCCGTGGAGGCCCGGGAGTTCGAACATGGTCTCGAGCAGGATGGTTTCCATGATCGAGCGCAGGCCGCGCGCCCCGGTCTTGCGCTCGATCGCCTTGATCGCGATCGCGGTCAGCGCATCGTCCGTCAGGCTGAGCCGCACATCCTCCATCTCGAACAGCTTTTGATACTGCTTCACCAAGGCGTTCTTCGGCGCGGTCAGAATCTGGATCAGCGCGGGCTCGTCCAGATCGGTCAGCGTCGCCACCACCGGCAAACGCCCGACAAATTCCGGGATCAAACCGAATTTCAACAGATCATCAGGCTCCACCTCGCCCAAAAGCTCGCCCACCTGACGGTCATCAGGGCCTGCCACCTCGGCGCCAAAACCCATCGAACGCTGCACGCCCCTGGCCGCCACGATCTTGTCCAAACCGGCAAAAGCACCCCCGCAGATGAACAGGATGTTGGTGGTGTCGACCTGCAAAAATTCCTGCTGCGGATGTTTCCGCCCGCCCTGCGGCGGCACGCTCGCCACCGTGCCCTCGATGATCTTGAGAAGCGCCTGCTGAACGCCCTCGCCCGAAACATCCCGCGTGATCGAAGGGTTTTCCGACTTCCGGCTGATCTTGTCGACCTCGTCAATATAGACGATGCCGCGCTGGGCGCGCTCAACATTGTAATCCGCCGCCTGCAGCAGCTTCAATATGATGTTCTCGACATCCTCGCCGACATAACCCGCCTCGGTCAGCGTGGTCGCATCCGCCATGGTGAACGGAACATCTAGCGTGCGCGCCAACGTCTGCGCCAGCAACGTCTTGCCGCAACCGGTCGGACCCACCAACAAAATATTCGATTTCGCTAGCTCAACCTCACCCCCCTTCGAGCCATGGGCAAGACGCTTGTAATGATTGTGCACCGCAACCGACAAAACACGCTTCGCACGCTCCTGGCCAATCACATAATCGTCCAGAACACCCTTGATCTCCTCGGGGCTCGGCACACCCGCCCGGCTCTTGCCGAGGGAGGTTTTGTTTTCCTCACGAATGATATCCATGCAGAGCTCGACGCATTCATCGCAAATGAACACGGTCGGCCCGGCAATCAGCTTGCGGACTTCATGCTGACTTTTGCCGCAGAACGAGCAATACAGCGTATTTTTGGCGTCACCATTAGACTTGGTCATCAAGGCCCCGATCGGACGAGAAGCTTAGAAACCCTATAATACGGGCGGCCCCGGCTCGGAACAACATCTTATCCCGAGCCTTCTGCCGCCAACGAGACATATCGTTGAGGCCAACATGGCCGGATAAACGTGACGATTTCGTAAACGCCCAGTGTTTTCCGGTCTATCCGGCAAACCCCTCTGTCTTTGGCAAGCGACGATCAGCCGCTCTTGGACGGTAAAGTACGCTCGGTCACAACATCATCAACGAGACCGAAATCCTTGGCTTGTTCGGCGCTCATGAAGGTGTCCCGTTCCATATTCGCCTCGATGATCTTGATGTCCTGTTTGGTATGATTCGCGTAGATCTGATTCAGACGGGCGCGCAGATCCAGGATTTCTCGGGCGTGGATCTCGATATCTGTCGCCTGCCCCCTGAAACCGCCGGACGGTTGATGGACCATCACACGGGCATGGGGCAGGCAAAAACGCTTGCCAGGAGCACCGGCCGTCAGCAGCAGCGATCCCATCGACGCCGCCTGGCCTATGCAAAGGGTCGAGACCTCGGGACGGATATATTGCATCGTGTCATAGATGGCGAGACCAGAACTCACCACGCCACCAGGCGAATTGATGTAGAAAGAAATGTCCTTGTCCGGATTCTCGGCCTCGAGAAAGAGAAATTGTGCCGTGATGACACTGGCGACATTGTCGTCGACCGGCCCCGTCAGAAAAACGATCCGCTCCTTCAACATCCGCGAATAGATGTCGTAAGCGCGCTCTCCTCGGCTGGTCTGTTCGACCACCATCGGCACCAATTGGCTCATCGACCGCTCCACTTCTGATTTATCAGTCATCTGGTTTGTCTGGTCTGGATGTCAAAGGGTAGAGGCGAGACTATCACCGCCTCTGCGGAAGCTCAGCTATCGTCAGCGTCAGCCTTTTTCTTCGCCTTCGACGTCTTTTCCTCGGGCTTGGCGTCAGCGTCGTCTTCGTCGGGATCCTTCATGAGTTCCTCGACCGTGACTTCCTTCTCGTCGACCGTGGCCATCTCAAGCACGAAATCGACCACCTTGTCCTCGTAGATGGGCGCCCGGAGCTGCTCGATAGCCTGCGGGTTTTTCTGGAAATACTCGAAAACCTGCTGCTCCTGACCGGGAAACCGCCTGACCTGCTCCAAAACGGCTTGATTGAGCTCTGCCTGCTCAACCTGCAATTCGTTGCTCTGCCCAATGTCCGACAAGACCAGCCCCAGACGCACGCGACGCTCCGCGATCTCGCGGTATTCCGCCTTGAGCTCATCTTCCGATTTGTCGGTCTGTTCCGGGTTTTTCTCGAGCTCCTCCGAGATCTGCTTCCACACAGCCTCGAACTCGAGATCCACCATGCCGATCGGCACGTCGAATTTGACGTTCTCGGCCAGATGATCGAGCAAAGCCCGCTTGATCCTGGCCCGAGATGCATTGCCGTATTCCCGCTCCATACTCTCACGCATGGTGGTCTTCAGCGCATCGAGATCATCGAAGCCCTGCCCTTTGGCGAGGTCGTCGGTAAGCTCGATCGGCTTTGGCGCCTCGATCTCCTTGACCTTGACCTCGAAGACCGCGTCCTTGCCGGCAAGCTTCTCGGCACCGTAAGCTTCGGGAAAGGCAACCTTGACCTCGACGTCAGCGCCCTTGTCGACGCCGATCAGTTGATCTTCGAAGCCAGGAATGAACGAGCCAGAGCCCAGCACCAGCGGGAAGTCGTCGGCGGTGCCGCCCTCGAATGGCTCGCCGTCGATCTTGCCGACGAAGTCAATGGTGAGCCTGTCACCACCCTCGCTCTTGCGCGCTGTCTCAGGCGCTTCGAACTCCTGAAAACGCTTGGCAAAATTGTCCAGCGATTCGCTAAACGCTTTGTCCGTCACCGGTGCGACGAGTTTGGTCAGCTCGATCTTCTTCAGGTCGATCTTCGGGACCTCCGGAAGAACTTCGAGCTCCATGTTGAATTCGAGATCCTTGCCATCCTCAAAGGATTTGACCTCGATCTTAGGCCGAAGCGCCGGTTTCAGCTCATTGTCGTTGATCGCCTGCTGCGAGCCTTCATTGACGGCTTGCTCCAGGACCTCACCCATCACGGATCGGCCATATTGCTTCTTGAGCAGCGTGACCGGCACCTTGCCCGGCCGGAAACCCGGCATCTTGATGGTATTTTTCAGCTCATCGAGACGTTTGTCGACGCGCTGTTCGATTTCGGCCGCGTTCACGACGACCTGATACTCGCGTTTCAACCCTTCGGAGGAGAGTTCCGTAACCTGCATATTTCTTCTGCCTCAAGCGCCCATCGGCACCGGCACCGATCGGTATCCTCAATCATGAGCGGGCGAAGGTGGTGCGGGCGAAGGGACTCGAACCCCCACGGCCAAAGCCACCAGATCCTAAATCTGACGTGTCTACCAATTCCACCACGCCCGCGGTCTGGCTGTCCGAAGGCATGATAAATGCTTCGGACAGAGCGGCTTCGTATAGCATAGTTCTTGCCGGTGCCAACAGCTTTTCGCCGCTGATCACCCGGCGTTGGAGCAATCTCGCCTAGGCTCGGGCTATTCGACGTCCCGCTCTTGTGATCTAGGCACCGTCTGACCGAGCAACCTGGCCGCTACCGTCTCGGTTTCTTGTCGGCACTGACGATCAGTTGTCTGCCGGATGATCGCGCCCTATTCCAGGCGCCAGGCATCGACGACGCGCACCGGCCAGCGCCAGGGCAGAATGCCGATGAGATCGAAGCGCATCGCACAATCATTATGGATCGGATGATCGCGCAAAAAGACGGCCGCAGCGCGCGAAAGGCGCTCGCATTGCTTTGGCTGCAGAGCATGGAGCGCTTCTGCACGGCTGGCGCGCGCCTTCACCTCGACAAAGACGACCAGCTTGCCCCGCCGCATCACCAGATCGATCTCGCCAAGCGCGGTCTTGTACCGTTGGGCCAACAGACGAAAGCCCCGCATTCGATAGCTCCAGGCGGCGATGCCTTCCGCCCATCGGCCCCGGGCTTCCGCACGCTGCCTGGATCTCCTCATGCCCCGAGGCCAAATTTCTTCATGACCCGTGCGAAGTCCTGGCTGAGCTGAGATCGATCGCTTTTTGGTAGAGTTCCCGCTTCGGGCGCCCGGTCGCTGCCGCCACCGCTGCTGCGGCCGATGACGGCGACATCGTCGTCATGGCTTTCGCCAGCGCCTCATCGACATCCTCGTCGGAAAGGGCAGGTTGTCCGGCAAGCGGCGGGCCGACCACGATCACGATCTCGCCGCGGGGCTGCGCAGCACCGGCATGATGACGGGCAAGCTCCTCAAGCGTTCCTCGCTTCACCTCTTCGAAATGCTTGGTGAGTTCGCGTGCCACGGCTGCCGGGCGCGGACCAAGGCATGCTGCCAGATCCCGAAGTGAATTCTTCAACCTCTGCGGCGATTTCGAACCAGATCAAGCTTGCCGGAACCGCCGCCACCTCCTCGATCGCCCGTATCCGAGCGCCGGATTTCGAGGGAAGAAAGCCCCCGACCAGGAAACGATCGGTCGGCAGGCCGGAGACCACCAAAGCGGCCAGGGCTGCCGACGGGCCGGGAACCGCCAAAACCTCGTGGCCCGCCTCGATGACATCGCGCACCAGCTTGTAGCCGGGATCCGAGACCAAAGGCGTGCCTGCATCACTGGCGAGCGCAACGCTTTCGCCGGCAGCCAAATGCTTCAGGATGCGCGGACGCATTCGGCCTGCATTGTGCTCGTGATAGGCATGCATGGAACGTTCGACCCCGTTCAACTTCAAGAGCTTGCCGGTCACACGTGTGTCTTCGCAAATCAGCAGATCGGCCTCTTGGAGCGTCACAAGTGCTCGGGGCGAGAGATCACCCAGATGTCCGATCGGTGTCGCCACCAAATGCAATCCCGGCTTCAGCACCAGCTTCCATTTCTCTTGGTAAAATTCAACGACCCATCCAGGACAGCCCCAACCTCTTGCCGACCAGCTCGGTTCGGCCACTTCGTCCTGCGCCCGGACAATGATGTCAAGCTGTCTTGCAAAGACGTGGACGGCAACCTGGCACGATCGGAGGGGACATCGCGCCAGTTTTCCGCATCGTTTTGCAGTTTATATTTTCATATCGGTTCGGAAAAAGATGGAATATATATTTCATATCCCCTTAGCTTCGTTGGAGAAAACCATCACACCGTCCTTCAAAGCGGCCTGATGTCAACCGGACCATCGCCGGGTTCAAGATCATTGATCTCGCGTGATAGGATGGTTGGCCGGCGGCGGGCAATATTGTTCAGTCATCGTCACCATGGACCTCTTTAATGCTTGATGTCATCACGATCGGACGATCCTCCGTCGATCTCTACGGCACCCAGATTGGCGGCCGGCTGGAGGATATGTCCAGCTTTCGAAAATACATCGGCGGCTCGCCGACCAATATCGCGGCCGGCGCTGCCAGGCTTGGTCTGAAATCCGCGGTTATTACGCGGGTTGGCGATGAGCCGATGGGGCGCTTCATTCGCGAACAGCTGGAGCGTGAAGGCGTCGACGTCCGCGGCGTCAGGACCGACCCGGAGCGGCTTACCGCCCTCGTGCTCCTGGGCATCAGGGATGACGAGCAGTTCCCGCTGATCTTCTACCGCGAAAACTGCGCCGATATGGCTCTTTGCGAGGATGACATCGACCCCGATTTCATCAAGGAAGCCGCTGCCGTTGTCGTCACCGGCACCCATCTCTCCAACCCCAGAACGGAAGCGGCCGTGTTGAAGGCCCTCCGCCTTGCGCGCGACTTTGGCGCGCGAACGGCCCTCGATATCGACTATCGTCCCAATCTTTGGGGCCTGTCGGGCCATGATGATGGCGAGAACCGTTTCATCGCCTCAAATGCGGTGAGCAGGAAACTGCAATCGACCTTGCATCTCTTCGATCTGATCGTCGGCACGGAAGAAGAATTTTTCATTGCCGGCGGCTCGACTGACTTGGTCGAGGCGCTGAAGAACGCAAGGCAAGTCTCTGACGCGACGTTGATCTGCAAGCGCGGGCCGATGGGCGCTATTGCCTTCGAGGCAGCCATCCCGGACGCGCCGGATGACGGTGTTTCGGGGCCAGGCTTTGCCATCGAGGTCTTCAATGTGCTGGGTGCCGGCGATGGCTTCATGGCCGGCCTGCTGAAAGGCTGGCTCGACCATGAGGATTGGCGAACCAGCCTCAAATATGCCAATGCCTGCGGTGCGTTGGCGGTCTCCCGCCATGGCTGCACGCCCGCCTATCCCAGCTGGGATGAGCTGCAGTTCTTTTTCGAGCGCGGCATCACCATCCCCGCACTTCGAAAAGACGCCGATCTCGAACAGATTCACTGGGCTACCAACCGCAGGATGGATTGGCCGGATATGCGCATCCTTGCCTTCGATCACCGTGTTCAGCTCGAGGAGATGGCGGATCATGCCGGCGCATCAAGGGAACGGATCGGACGGTTCAAGGAGCTATGCCTCGAGGTCGCCTTAAAGGTTGCCGACGGCCAAGCCGGTTATGGCGTGCTTTGCGATGAGCGTCTTGGCCGAAGCGCGCTTTACCAGGCAGCCGGAACAGGGCTCTGGATCGGGCGTCCCGTCGAAGCGCCGGGCTCGAGGCCGCTGACCCTGGAGATCAGCAGGGATTATGGCAGCGCTCTTGCCGAATGGCCGATCGATCATGTCGTCAAGGCCCTTTGCTACTATCATCCGGACGATGACGAGGCGATGAAGGCAAGGCAGGAGGCCGTGCTGCTGAGACTTGCCGATGCGGCGCGGGCTCAGAGCCTGGAGTTGCTGATCGAGCTGATCCCTTCCGGCGTCGGCGAGGTGACCGAGGAGACGACGCCTGCGGTCGTGCAGCGTCTTTACGAGGTGGGTTTGCGCCCCGATTGGTGGAAACTCGAGCCCATGACGTCGGATGTAGCCTGGTCTGCCGTATCTGCCACGATCGATCATGTTGACCCTTGGTGCCAGGGCATCTTGTTGTTGGGGAAAGAAGCCTCGCCCGCCGATCTCGAACGGAGCTTCATGATTGCCGCAAGACATCCTCGGGTTAAAGGCTTCGCCGTTGGCCGAACCGTCTTTGCCAAGGCGGCCAGAGCCTGGCTTGCCAATCGGATCGACGATGACCAGGCCGTCGCCGACATGACGGAGCGATACCGCCATCTCTGCAGCGCTTGGGATCATGCGCGCAAAGGCACGCCCCCCTCCCGACAGACCGACGACCTTTAGGACAAGCTCATGGCCCATCTCCTGCGCAGACCGAACCCTGGCCGCAACAAAGTGCATGGCATTACCCCAGCCGATGCTGGTTGGCGCTATGTCGGTTTCGATCTTTTTCGGCTGTCGCCCGGCGAGACCGTTGCCGAGGTGACCGGCGATCGTGAGGTCATCCTGGTGCTGGTCGAGGGCAAGGCAGACCTCTCCGTCGGTCTCACGAATTATGGTGAATTGGGCGACCGCATGGACGTCTTCGAGCAAAAAAGGCCTCATGCCGTCTATGCCCCGAACAGCACGGATTGGCAGGCCACGGCCACGACGAGCTGTACGCTTGCCGTCTGCTCGGCGCCGGGCAAGGGCGGCTATCCCACCCGTCTTATCGGTGATATCGAACGCGAAGAGCGCGGCAAGGGTGCCAATACCCGGTTCATCCACCCCATCGCCATGGAAGACAAGGACATCGCGGACAGCCTCCTGGTGACCGAGGTTTTCACCCCCCAGGGTCATTGGTCCTCCTACCCGCCCCACCGGCATGACGAGGATGACTACCCGAGGATGACCTATCTGGAGGAAGTCTATTATCACCGCCTCAACCCGCCGAAGGGTTTCGGCTTTCAACGTGTCTTCACCGAAGACGGCACACTGGACGAGACCATGTGCGTCCACAATGACGACGTCGTCCTGGTGCCGAAGGGCCATCATCCATGCGGCGCGCCCTATGGCTATGAGATGTACTATTTGAACGTCATGGCCGGACCGTTACGAAAGTGGCGTTTCCAGAACCACCCCGACCACGACTGGATCTACCAACGCGACCAGGGCCATGGCCGAGCCGGCCCGGCGTGACTTGCCCGTGCTTCGGCCGCACTTTGGCAGACGGCTGTCAGGCGCAAGCCGTCCGGGTGGGTCGTATCCAGCTACCGAGCCTTAAAAGCAAATGTGCCAGCCGGTGCAGCCGTTACTCGTCGGCGCCGAGTTCTACGGGGGTCGGCATGGGCTCGCCAGCTTCGGCGCGGGCGGCGCGGGCGGTGATCACGGCTGCGTCGAGGTCGACCTGGCTGCAGAGACCGAGAATGACCGGATCGCGCGGGCGGATCTCCTGGCTTTTCCAATGGGTGCGGTCGCGAACCGCGTTGACCGTGTTCTTGGTGGTGCCCAACAGCTTGCAGATCTGCTGATCCGTCACCTCGGGATGATTGCGCAGCAGCCAGGCGATGGCATCAGGGCGATCCTGGCGTTTGGAAAGCGGCGTGTAGCGCGGCGTCTTCCGCTTGGGCTGCTTGATGTCGGCGGCGGCCGAACGCAAGAGCTTCAACTCGGCCTTCGGGTCCTTTTCGCAGCGCTCGAGCTCGGCGCGTTCAAGTTGACCGCCGGACAGGGGATCCAGGCCGCGAATGCCGGCGCCGACCTCACCATCGGCAATGCCCTTCACCTCAAGAGCATGCAAACCACAAAAGGCAGCGATTTGCTCGAAGGTCAGGGTCGTATTGTCGACGAGCCAAACGGCGGTAGCTTTGGGCATCAACGGTCGGTCCATAGGGTACTCCTCGGTGCGCAGCCTTTATGCGCCATCCAAACTGGCCGCGCACGACGTGCTTTATTAGGGGCTTCTTCTCGACTTGGAAAGTAGATCAGGGGCAGAAATTACCCATTCTGCTTAGTTAGTGAGCATGAGAGCGGGTTGCAAGGTAAAATGGCGAGCGTGCAGCGACGCAATCCCATGACGCCCACCGGCGTGCTCAAGGTTCAAGGTGAGACGACGGGATGTTCAGTTCCGCCTGACATCCCAATAGTCGAAAACATCGGCCGTCAACGTCTCGATATAGGCTTTTGCCCGTTCACCCGTTGCCGGACCGTCATAGCGTCCCTCTTCCCAGGCGCCGTGAAAGAACCCCTCGCCCGGCAGGCGATCGGTCTTGCGCACGACCAGGACCGCAAGCTCGGGTTCGCCCCGTTCCCGGTTGCGTTCCGAAACCTTGCCCAGATCCCGGCAAAGCGCGAAGACGCGAATGGGGGTGGTGCGCTTGCCGAAATGACCAAGCACGTCGCTATAGGCAAGCGTTCGCCGCTCGGAGGCGGCTGCGATCAGCAAGCGCTCCAGTTCGTCGACATCGACCATCAGTCTTCGCCTTTTGGATGGAGCGGGCTCAACACGGGATCATGTCAAAACATAACCCAGGCGCTTAAGTGCCGTTTCAATCTCGGGCAAGATCAAGGGATCATCGATCGTCGCCGGCATCTTATAGGCCTTGCCATCAGCCATGCTCTTCATCGTCCCGCGAAGAATCTTGCCCGATCGCGTCTTGGGCAGACGATCCACCACCGCCACCAATTTGAAGGCAGCGACCGGGCCGATGGTCTTGCGGACCAGTTGCACCAACTCCTCCCGGATGTCAGCCTCGGGGCGATCGATCCCGGCATTCAACACCACAAGCCCAAGAGGAAGCTCGCCTTTGAGCTGGTCCGTCACGCCGAAGACCGCACATTCGGCAACGTCCTTGTGACTGGCCAGCACTTCTTCCATGGCCCCGGTGGAAAGGCGATGCCCTGCCACATTGATGACATCGTCGATCCGGCTCATGATGAAAAGATAGCCATCCTCGTCGATATAGCCGGCATCGCCAGTCAGATAGTAACCGTCATAGCGGGAAAAATAGGCATCGTAGCAGCGCTGTTCGTTCTGCCAGAGCGTCGGCAGGGTGCCGGGGGGCAAGGGCAGCTTGACCGAAATATTGCCGATTTCCCCCGGTGCTTTTTGCTGTCCCTCCTCATCCAGCACCTGGACGTCGTAGCCCGGCACCGCCTTGGTCGGCGACCCGGGCTTGACCGGCAATGGCTCGATGCCGCGGCAATTCGCACCGATCGCCCAACCGGTTTCGGTTTGCCACCAATGGTCGATCACCGGAACCTGCAGTTTCTTTTCCGCCCAGAACAGCGTGTCGGGATCGCACCGCTCGCCGGCGAGGAAAAGCGTGCGGAAATGGCTGAGATCATGCTGGCCGATCAGCTTGCCTTCAGGATCTTCCTTCCTGATCGCACGGAATGCCGTGGGTGCGGTGAAGAGCGAAACCGCCTTGTGATCGCTGATCACCCGCCAAAAAGCGCTGGCATCCGGCGTGCCGACCGGCTTTCCTTCGTAGACGATCGTGGTGTTGCCGTGGAGCAGCGGGGCGTAGCAGATATAGCTGTGTCCGACCACCCAGCCGACATCGGAGGCCGTCCACCACACCTCGCCCGGCTTGATGTCGTAGATGCTGGCCATCGACCAATGCAGGGCGACAGCATGGCCGCCGTTATCGCGGACGATGCCCTTGGGCATGCCGGTGGTGCCTGAGGTATAGAGGATGTAGAGCGGATCGGTCGCGAGCATCGGGACGCAATCGACCGGGGCGGCACCCGCTGCCGCCTCCGCCCAGTCGATATCGCGCCCGAGCACCAAGTCGGCCTTCGCTTCAGGGCGTGCCAGGATCACGCAGGCATCGGGCTTATGGCTGGAAAGCTCGATCGCACCGTCCAGGAGCGGCTTATAGGGAATGACCCGGTTGACCTCGATCCCGCAAGACGCCGAAACGATCACCTTGGGCGTGGCATCATCGATCCGGCTGGCAAGCTCATTGGAAGCAAAGCCGCCGAAAACCACGGAATGAACGGCACCAATCCGGGCAGAGGCAAGCATGGCAATCAAGGCTTCTGGGACCATCGGCATATAAATGATCACCCGATCGCCCGGGCTCACGCCGAGACCGCGAAGAACGCCGGCGAAGCGGGCGGTTTGGTCCTTGAGTTCGGCATAAGTAAGGCGTCGGACGCTGTTCGTTACCGGGCTGTCATAGATGATTGCGACCTGGTCGCCGCGACCGGCATCGACATGTCGATCGACGGCATTGAAACAGGTATTGAGCTTGCCGCCTTCAAACCAGCGATAAAATGGAGCCCGGCTGTCATCCAGCACCTTGCTCCAGCGCTGGTCCCAATGCAGCGCGTCTGCGGCCTCCCCCCAGAAACCGGCAGGATCGCTGATCGATCGTTGATAAACCTCGTCAAACCGTCCCATGCTCTCTCCTGTCGGCCCTCGCTTCGAGGCGCCCGCTGCCATGCCGTTTCGGCAAGTATAACCGCCGCGCTTCCTGGTCAACAATGGTTGTCGAGAGAGCGGCCGACGACCATGCCGTCGCCCCGCCTGCAAGGACGCCGTTGATCTATCCGCGGCCATCGTCGTTCCACATCCAACCACGCTATCGCCGTCAATGTCTCGGTCTCACGCACCCCTCACCAACGAGTTTTTCGTGATCAGGTTGAAAATTCAGACACCAAACCTTTTCTATTCGAAGAATTATTCATAAGTTAGTACGCTGAGTTTCTGATAATCGCTCTTAGCAGACTATCCAATATTGAGGTTGATTGAGATCAACTCGTACATTCCCATGCCAGCTAAAGGGCGCATCAGAGAAACACCTGATCGAGCGGGAGAGCCTGATTTGTGGGAAAAGCGCTTAGCGGTTCGATCAGGAGACAGTAAGGCCGCACCGAGCTTTCACCGGGTATCGAAAGCTTGGGTCGCCGCCGAGAGGGAGGCACGAACATGAGGCTCGCCGCCCATCCAGCGACCAGTCCCTATCAACAAGGGCTTGATCGTAATGCTGCGAACTATGCGCCGCTGACCCCGCTGAGCTTTCTGGAACGCACCGCCGATGTGTTCCCCGACCGGCTGGCGGTGATTCATGGGTCCTGGCAAGCCAACTACAGGACCTTGCGCGACCGTTCGAGGCGGCTGGCGTCGGCGCTGGCACAAAGGGGCGTCAAGCCGGGCGATACGGTCGCCGCCATGCTGCCCAACATCCCCCCGATGCTTGAAGCCCACCACGGCGTGCCTATGGCGGGTGCCGTGCTGAACGCCCTCAATGTTCGGCTTGAAGCCGAGACCATCGCCTATATTCTGGATCATGGCGAGGCCAAAGTCCTCCTGACGGACACCGAGTATAGCCCCGTCATCGAACAGGCGCTTGCCATGACATCGGCGCGACCCTTGATCATCGACGTGGTCGACATGGAGGAAGGAGCGCTTGGCGATCGTCTGGGCGATATAAGCTACGAGCAGTTCCTGGACGAGGGCGATCCCTTATTCTCGCCACTTTTGCCAAATGATGAATGGCAGGCCATCGCTCTCAACTACACCTCGGGCACCACGGGTCGTCCCAAGGGCGTGGTGGTCCATCATCGCGGTGCCTACCTGAATGCGATCGGCGATATTCTCGCCTGGGACATGCCTCTGCATCCGTCCTATCTTTGGACGCTGCCGATGTTCCATTGCAATGGCTGGTGCTTTCCCTGGGCCATTTGCCTGCAGGCCGGGACCCATGTTTGCCTTCGAAAAGTCGAGGCGGGCTCGATCTATCGGGCCTTTGCCGATCATAAGGTGACCCACCTCTGCGGCGCGCCCATCGTCATGGGAATGCTGATCAACGCGACCGACGAGCAACGACAGCCGTTCGATCACCATGTCGAGATGATGACCGCAGCCGCAGCGCCGCCGGCCGCCGTCCTGCAGGCAATGGAGAGCATAGGCATTCGCGTCACCCATGCCTACGGCCTCACCGAGGTCTACGGCCCGGCGACGGTTTGTGCTTGGCAGGAGAATTGGGCCAGTCTTCCGGCGATCGAGAAAGCTCAGAAGCTGGCGCGCCAGGGTGTCGGCTACCCGGTTCTCGAAGGCCTCGAGGTGATGGATCCGGAGAGCATGACCCCGGTGCCGCGCGATGGCGCGACCATCGGCGAAATCATGATGCGTGGCCATGACGTCATGAAAGGCTATCTCAAGAACAAGGAGGCGACCGAAGCTGCCTTCCGCGGCGGCTGGTTTCACACCGGAGATCTCGGGGTGATGCATGAGGACGGTTATATCGAAATCAAGGACCGGTCCAAAGACATCATCATTTCCGGCGGCGAGAATATCTCATCGATCGAAATTGAAGGGGCTCTCTATCGTCATCCCGCCGTGCTCGAAGCCGCGGTCGTCGCCAAAGCGGATGATCGATGGGGCGAAACACCTTGTGCCTTTGTTACCCTCAAAGCGGGCGAACAGACGAGCGAGCAGGAGCTGATCGATCACTGCCGGGATCTCATGGCCCATTTCAAGGCTCCAAAAACCGTGGTGTTTACCGAGCTGCCCAAGACGTCCACCGGTAAAGTCCAAAAAAATCAACTGCGAGAGCGCGCCAAAGCCCTCTAGTGGGATGACCACGGCCGTTGGTCCTTGGCTGGGCACGGGAAGAATGGGCACTCTGTTTCAACGGGTTAAAGCTTAACTTCCGGGACCTTCTCGCTGAGCCGCTTGATGCCCGACCGTCTGATCCGATGCCTGCCGAGCGCCCATCGATGCATCGACCAAGCGATCATGATCGCCTCTATCCTGAAAAACTCGGCGCAACAAAAATACGACGCGAAAAACGCGTGGATTTATGTTGCGTTAAACGCGTTTTTGATTCAGATATATATAACTTATAATTGATTTACGGTGAACGATATCAGCCGACAAGGCGCTCATCAGATGAACGCTGGACGCTTAGGTGATGTCGACGAGCCTGACTTGACTTTCGACATGGGCGCAACCGGGGACTGACTTGACTGAAAAACATCAGGATACCAAACGAGAAATCCAAAAGATGACCGAGCTTGAAGGCGAGCTCAGGCGGCTCATTTCCGCGGTCAACGATCGGTTGCCCGCTTTGCCGTCCGCGTCTCCCCCCGGAAACCAATCCAACCTGTCGAATCGGCCCAAAAAGGGCTGGGATCGCAGTCAAATCGCTGCGGTTGCCGGCATGGCCACCCTCTTGATCACTGCCGGCTTTGCGGGTTCCAGTCTCTTCTACTCCAGCCGCCTCAAGGCTCAGGTCGAAGGAGAGCTTCGCCCTTATGCGGTTGAACTTGCCGACACGGTCACGACCATCCAAACAGATCTCACACCGCGACTTGCCGAGGCCGATGATCTCAAGGCCGAGATCGACCGGGCACGAAGAGACCTCATTGCGCGTGATGAGGATCTGGAAACCACCCTTGCCACGGCAGAGAGCCAGCTTCTGGGCATCAGGGATTCTGCAATCGACGACATAGAACGCCGCCTGACCGATCAGACCGACGACCTGACGTCGATGCTGGACGTATTTCGTCAACGTGCCGTCGAGTTGGATCAGGGGCTGAATGAAATCACCCAGGTGCTCGCCGCCTTCGACCACCAACTCCCTCTTCTGACCGATGGCTTTGGCGACGTCGCCGGCAAACTCGTTGAAAGTCGAACCTTGGTCGAGAAGGTTTCCGAACAAGCCGCAACCCTGGACGGTATTGCTCCCCCCTTGCTAGCAACCATCGCCGAGCACCAAAATGGCATTGAAGCAGGCACGAAAACGCTGGCCATTCTGCAAACGCAGCTGGAGGCTCTGAAAGGCCAGACCGCAAGGTCCCGCCGTCAGCTTGAGCAGGTGCTCGCCCAGGGTCGCGGCCAGATTAGCAGCTGGGAAGACATGGACCGGCAGGTGGACAACCGAAAGCAGGAAATCATGCGCAATCTCGATCTTTATGCGGATTCGCTGAATAGCCGCGTCCGCGAATTTCTCGAGGTGCTGAACAACGAAACGGTGTTCACCGGGGGATGAAGCAGGGACCTACCGCTTGCTCATCAGAACAACATCCTGCTCGTCAAGAAAAGTCCTGATCTCGCGCAGCGAAATATCAGTGCCGTGCTCGCTGCGAAAACCCAAGAGGCGCTCGCCATCCATGATCGGACCGCTGCCACGACGACCGTCGTCGTCAAAGTTTGGCCGCTCGGCGGTGGACGGTTTCATCTCAAACCCGATCGACGTGTTTCGTTCATCAAGGGAACGCCGATCCGAGGGGCCGGATGCCCTCGACGGGCTGGTGTCGAGGGTGACGGGCTTCCCTGCACGCGGCACTTGAATGAGCGCAAGACCGCGGCTTCGATCAACCGCCGCGACGAGGCCAAGAACATTGCTGCCATCGCCATCTTCGACATCGATCAACCCGCGCGTTTCCACCAGATCATTGGTGGTCAGCACGAAGGTCGGCGCAACGTAGACCCCCTGTCCCCGATGATCTTGAGCAACGATCTCGACGACGCTCTCATGGGGGAACGCTTTGAGATCGCGCTCGCACCATCAAGCGATATTGGCCTCCGCCGATCACTGGTCGTTTTGTTTCCAGATGATGACGGCGGCAGCGCTGCGGCATCCAGGACACCAACGTCGCTGCCCCCCCTGTCTCCTCCTTGGGAGGTTCGCGGCAGATCTGCAGACCTATGGTTGACAATCCGGTCCACGAACGGGGCGGTCGGAGCCCGGAGCAGACTCGCGATCATATCTTCCAGAGGCAGTTCAGGCGGCTCGGCCTGCCATTGACGAAACTCCTGATCGGTCATGCTGCTTTCGCGGTGATTGGCATAGTCGCGATCCTGCCGGTCCAGGCCTTCGAGGATCGCCAAATCCCTGATCTCCCGCCGTTTGAGCGAAATGCGCCAGCTCCGTTGCAACAGCCGATCGGTCATGATGACGGGGATAACGGCCTCCCGGCTTGCCCTGATCCGGGCACGCTCGAACTGATAGGCTCGATAAATCGGTTGCTCGATCGATCGGGGCGTAGCCATCAACGCGTCGATCGCCTCCTCGACTTGATCACCCTGGCTCCATTGGCCAACACCGGTGATCGCCCCGCCAATGAGCGTACCGACCAGATCGATGAGAGGATCGCCAACGGTAATAACGGAAGATTTGCCAGGCTTGTTGGCCTTTTCGGCTTGGCGCAGTCGTGCTTGAGCAGCATCATAGGCTGGGTTTTTTTCGCGATGCGAACCGCTTCGGTAGGAGGATCGCACGCGCTCGCGGCTGATCAACTGATGGTCCGTCTTGTGGTCGCGCATCTCGCCCATGCGGATCACACAGGGCTTGGCAGGATCATCGTAAGTCGATTTCAGGCCTGCTAATCCCGACCGGCCGGGGCCGGCCCACCCTGCCGGATGCATGAACTGCTCGTCCGACACCAATTTGAAAGGCGTAGCCTCGAGCGAAGCAACGGAGCCGGTCGACAAGCCTTCTTGCAGAAGACGAAGCTTGTCGCGGCATCCTGGTGCCTTTGCCCAATCAACCCTCGGGGTGTGTGTCCCCTCCTTCATCGTCTCGACAGCTTCCAAGGCTGCGACATTGTCCTCAAGAAGCTCGGTCGGCGGATAACAGCCCCCCAAGCTCACCACCCAAAAGGCTATCAATGCCGCCAAGGCTCGGACGTCGATCACCACATGATTTCCCTTATGAGGAGAACTTCACTTTCGCATTATCAACTATTAGTTAATATTTTGTTGCTAGGTTTGCAACCTCGGTGTCATCAGCCCCAGACTCCGTTAGGACATTCAGTCTCCTCTCGGCGTTCGGCAACACCACGGCTAGCCAATAGGCAAGCACTTGGCTAGAAAGCTTGGAAAGACCCACGGGCAAGGATCAAGAGCATGTCAAAAATCAAAGTTGCCAAGCCGATCGTCGAGCTGGACGGGGATGAAATGACCCGAATCATCTGGCAGATGATCAAAGATCGGCTCATCCTTCCCTACCTCGATATCGATCTTCTCTATTATGACCTTGGCATCGAAAGTCGGGACAAGACGAACGACCAGATCACCATCGATGCCGCCGAAGCGATCAAGGCGAACAATGTCGGGGTCAAATGCGCCACCATCACGCCGGACGAGGCCCGCGTCGAGGAATTCGGGCTCAAGAAGATGTGGCGCTCGCCCAACGGCACCATCCGCAACATCCTGGGTGGCACCGTGTTCCGTGAGCCCATCATCTGCCAGAACGTGCCGCGCCTGGTGCCTGGCTGGACCCAGCCGATCGTTATCGGTCGCCATGCCTTTGGCGACCAGTATCGTGCCACCGACCTGAAAGTGCCCGGCCCCGGCACGCTGACCATGACCTTCACCCCTGACGACGGGTCCGCACCACAGGAGTTCGAGGTTTATAAATTCCCGTCCAGCGGCGTAGCGCTAGCCATGTACAATCGCGACGATTCCATCCGCGACTTTGCCCGCGCCAGCTTGAACTACGGACTGATGCGCGGCTACTCGGTCTATCTTTCCACCAAGAACACCATCCTCAAGGCCTATGACGGCCGTTTCAAGGATCTGTTCCAGGAAGTGTTCGAGGCCGAGTTCGCCGACCAGTTCAAGACCAAGGATATCGGCTACGAGCACCGTTTGATCGATGACATGGTGGCGGCGGCCATGAAATGGAGCGGCGGGTTCGTCTGGGCCTGCAAGAACTATGACGGCGATGTGCAAAGCGACACGGTGGCGCAGGGCTTCGGCTCGCTCGGTCTCATGACCTCGGTGCTGATGACGCCCGACGGCAAGACGGTCGAGGCGGAAGCCGCCCATGGCACGGTCACCCGCCATTATCGCCAGCACCAAAAGGGCCAGGAAACCTCGACCAACTCGATCGCCTCCATCTTCGCCTGGACTCGCGGCCTTACCTACCGCGCCAAGATCGACGGCACCCCCGAGGTCGGGGATTTTGCCAAGCTCCTGGAAAAGATCTGCGTCGACACCGTTGAGAGCGGTCAGATGACCAAGGATCTGGCTCTCCTCATCGGCCCCGAGCAAAAATGGCTGACGACGGAGGGTTTTCTGCACGCCGTCGCTGGCAACCTTGAAAAAGCGATGGCCTGACGCCGAGCTTCGCTTCAGGGCGTCGCTGCAACAGGCGCCGGTCCGATCAGATCGCTTGGGGATCGATCGTCACATGGGTGATGGTCGTTCTTCTGTTGGTATAGCTGATGTGGACCAGTCCATCGCTCTTCTGGATGATAGCGGGATAGCTGAAGGCCCCGTTTCCGCTCGCCAGTGTCGCGATCTCGCGCCATATCTTGCCGTCCTCGGACAGGGACGCCACCAACGGCGAGCGGCATTGCGCGACCGGGTTATGCACCAGAAGATGCCTGCCGTCCGACAAGGTCAGCCCATCGAAGCCGCTATTGGGATTGGGCATCGCCGTCAGACTTGGCTCGGACCAGGTCCGGCCACCGTCTTCGGACCAGATCTCGGCAATGAACTCCTGACGGCTTCGGCAGAGTGCCTGCAAACGCTGGCCGGGATGAACGAACAGGGCCGGCTGAATCATCTCGATGGTTTCACCATCGCCGATGGGCGCCGTCTTTTGCCACGTGCGCCCATGGTCCGCCGTCCATTCGAAATGCGCCCGCCAGCCAGCGTGCTCGGTGCTTGACGGGCAGAGCAAACGGCCGTCGTCAAGCATGATCGGCTTGTTTTTGATGGGCCCTAAGATCCCTGCCGGCAGGCGGACGGGCGTGGTCCAGCTCTGGCCCCCATCCTCTGAGCGCATGGCCATGCCCCACCATGAACGCGGCGTCTCGCCGACCTTGTAGAAAAGATGAAGCGGCCCCGCGGGTTGCTGCCAGAGAACCGGGTTCCAGCAAGGTAATCTCTCGCCGGCATCGCCTGTTCCTTCGATCAGCAGCTTAGGCTCGGACCATCCCGTTCGAAGGCGCATGGACGACCATATGGCAACGTCGGCGCGGCCCTCCTCGCTGCCACCAAACCATGAGCAAACCAATGTCTCTTTGGCATCAGCAAGAGTAGAGGCATGGCATTCGGCAAAAGGGGCCTCGGCAAATAGGTTCTCGTGACCGATGACGCCCGGCATGTCGTCGCTCTCCTTGCTCGTACCAAGGAACGAAAAGCACCGCCATTTTGGCGCATCCTTGATCGTCCAGCCAAGTGCTGCAGCACCTGCAACGCCCGCGCCGATGATCGCGGTACGCCTTGTTGTGACCTTTTGAAAGGTCCTGGAAGATTCGTCTTCGTTCAAGGCCTTAACGCCTTTTTCTTGGGCAATCAGCCGCCGGCAGTCATTGACGCAAAACAACTGCCGACCGGTGCCCCGGTCGTCATAAAATGAACTTGGAGAGATCGGCTCCTTCGACCAGTTGCCCGACCTGTTCACGGACATAAGCGGGGTCGATTACCACCGTGTCGCCTTCCCGATCAGTGGCAGCAAAGCTGATCTCTTCGACCAGCCGCTCCATCACGGTATGCAAGCGGCGGGCACCAATGTTCTCGACCCGATCGTTGATCTCTGTTGCGAGACGCGCGATCTCGGTAATACCGTCCTCGGTGAAGTCAATGGTAACGCCTTCGGTCGCGAGCAGCGCCACATACTGCTTAATCAAGCTGGCCTCTGGCTCCACCAGAATACGAGCGAGATCGTCCTGAGTAAGCGGATTGAGCTCGACCCTGATCGGCAAGCGGCCTTGCAGTTCGGGCAACAGATCAGCGGGCTTGCTTTGATGAAATGCTCCCGACGCGATGAACAGGATATGCTCGGTGCGAATGGCCCCGTGCTTGGTGGTGACGCTGGTGCCCTCGATCAGAGGCAGGAGATCGCGCTGCACCCCTTCCCTTGAGACATCGGCACCCTGGCGGCCCTCGCGGCCGCTGATCTTGTCGATCTCATCGATAAAGACGATGCCATCCTGCTCGACCGCGTTGATCGCTTCGCGCTTGACCTGTTCCTGATCCAGGAGCTTGTCAGCCTCTTCTTCGAGCAGGATTGCGTAGCTGTCTCCGACCTTCATGCGCTTCTTCTTGGTGCGCTCGCCGAAGGCCTTGCCGAACATATCGCCAAGATTGAGCATGCCCATCTGCGCTCCCGGCATGCCGGGTATATCAAAGGTTGGCAGTGCACCCCCTGCCCGATCGACGACATCGATCTCGATATCTTTGTCGGCAAGTGAGCCTTCGCGCAGCAAACGTCGAAATTTTTCCCGGGTTTCCTGCCCCGATTTGTCGCCAACCAAAGCATCGATGACACGATCTTCGGCATTGAGTTCAGCCTGGGCGCCGACTTCCTTGCTCAAGCGCTCGCGGGTCATCGTCAGGGCAACCTCGACGAGATCGCGGATAATCGATTCGACATCGCGGCCGACATAGCCGACCTCGGTGAATTTGGTCGCCTCGACCTTCATGAAGGGGGCCTGCGCAAGCTTGGCGAGGCGCCTTGCGATCTCGGTCTTGCCGCATCCGGTAGGGCCGATGGTCAGGATATTCTTGGGCAGAACCTCTTCCCGAAGTCCTTCATCGAGCTGCTGACGCCGCCAACGGTTGCGCAAGGCGATCGCCACGGCACGTTTAGCGGCTTGCTGACCCACGATATAGCGATCGAGTTCGGAAACGATTTCGCGCGGCGTCAAGGCGGTCATGGCGGGGCTCAGTCCTCGGAGAGATCAATGACCTCGACGGTCAGATGAGTATTGGTGTAAACGCAGATATCGGCGGCAATGGCCATGGATCTTCTAACGATCTCCTCGGCTGCCAAATCGTCGATATCAACCAGCGCACGGGCCGCAGCAAGAGCATAAGGGCCGCCTGAGCCAATGCCGATCAGGCCGTCATCGGGTTCGAGCACATCGCCATTACCGGTCAACAGCAACGAGATCTCGGCATTAGCCACCGCCATCATCGCTTCGAGACGCCTGAGATAGCGATCGGTCCGCCAGTCTTTGGCAAGCTCGACCGCGGCGCGCATCAATTGACCCGGATGGCGCTCCAGCTTGGCTTCGAGGCGCTCCAGCAGCGTGAAGGCATCGGCGGTGCTGCCAGCAAAGCCCGCGATGATATCGCCCTTGCCGACCCGTCGCACCTTCCGAGCGCTCGGTTTCAAAATCATGCTTTGCAGGCTGACTTGACCGTCACCTGCGACCACCACCTGCCGGCCCTTTCGAACCGACAAAATGGTCGTGCCGTGCCATGTTTGGTCCATTCGTCCTCGCGAGAGCGGCGCACGTTAATCGGCCCTTTGATGGGCTGCCGCCAGCATGTGGTCAAGACCAAGTGCAAGATCAAGGTCTCTGCCATGGGCAGAATCGGCGTGGCCTCTTATCATCCCTGTCTGAAGCAGGAGAGCGTCATCTGCCGTCTTGATACGAGGACGGACGGCGGATGACGCTCTCAAACTTGGCGTTCGCTACGATTCTGACCGATCCTGCTCTTTGGAAAAATCGCTCTCGAAAGGTTTGACCGCACGCACCAGCATACGCAGCGCTTCGGTCAAAGCAGCGTCATCACGCATACGAAAAGCGGTCGTTGCCAAGATCGCCGAGGTAATCAGTCGCTGGCAAGGTTCTCCCTTCGCTGTATCTGATGGTTGATCGTAGCTGAAATCGGAGCATGGCCGATCGCTCAAACCGATAGCTTCCTTACTGACGCTCATCCTACTCGGTTTTTTCATGATGAGTTCCTTTGGAACCAGTCCAACCGGAGCATTCTCAGGGTCGTTCCTCAAAAAATCGCCCCCGACGGCACGGCCGGCGGGGGCGAAAAGAGGGAGGGAGGCACCGTCTGACTTGACAATTTTGTTATATGACAGCCGCGCGAAAAAATCAACAATAAAGTGAAATTATATATCTCAACTATCGTACAGGTAGATAAAAATATCACTCAGACCCAAGCAAATCCTAGAGAATTCAAGCCCATGCTCACGAAGTGCATTGTCGATGTCCAGACCGCTGGAATCAACGGTTTGGTCATACCACGCACTAAGTCAGATCGATATTCGCTGCGAGGAATTTTGCCAGGTCATACTCCATCGAGGAGTCGAGTTCGAAGGCGATGTTGGTGCGGTTGCCGGTAACATTGACCACGCGACCGAGCAAGGGCCGGTTAAAGCGGGCGCTTTGCAGTTCCACCATATGGCCGAGGGCTGACGGGATCGCCGGCTCGACACCGGCACCTTTTGGCGAGATATCGCAAATCGAACAGCTCCATGCCCCGCCATCGAACAGAAGCGTCGCCGCAATTCGGCTGGATTGGCGACGATGACGCCGTTGCTCCGCGGGATCATCCGGATTCCAAGACATCCAATAGACCAACTTGACTGTTGTAAAAACCGTCGCTCAGCACGACCGATCTCCCCTACATAACCGGAAAAGTTTAAGGATCGGTTAACCTCAAGTTGCGTTATGACAGGCCAATCAACCTTTCTCCTGCTGGGGATTTTCGGCAGACCGACAGTGATGGTCTTGGGCGATCAGCACAATCTGTGCTAGAGACCGTTGCAGTTCGGCGTTGCGGTCGTTCCCTCGTCGCCGAAACTTTTGCACAGGAACCCAAAGGCACCAGGAAGCAGCGAGTCGAACAGGCGATGGCCGGACATTCCCAATTCAAGAACATCATGCACCGCAAGGGGCGCCAGGACGCCAAGCGGGCGAAGACATTTATGCGACTGGTCCGCGAGGTTCAGGTCGCCGTCAAAATGGGCGGGTCAGACCCCTCCTCCAACCCAAGGCTGCGCAGTGCGCTGCTGGCGGCACGGTCCGCCAATGTACCGAAAGACAATATCGAGCGTGCGATCAACAAAGGATCGGGCGCCGATAGCGAAAACTACGAGGAAGTGCGTTACGAGGGATATGGCCCGGCGGGCGTTGCGGTCATCGTCGAAACCTTGACGGACAACCGTAACCGGACGGCTGCTGAAATGCGCACGGCATTCTCCAAAATGGGCGGCTCGCTTGGCGAAACCAACAGCGTGAGCTTCCAATTCGATCGGGTTGGCGAAATCCATTACCCGGCTGATATCGGAGACGCCGATACCGTCCTTGAAGCAGCGATCGAAGCCGGTGCGGAGGATTGCCAGTCCAGCGAGGACGGCCACGATATCACCTGTGCTCCCGATGATCTCAACAATGTGCGTGAAGCGCTCGAGGCCTCTTTGGGTGAGCCTGAGGAAGCTCGCCTCGGCTGGCGGCCTCAGGTCACGGTGCCGGTCAATGAGGACCAGGCCTCCACGCTTTTGAAACTCCTCGACACCCTTGACGACAATGACGATGTCCAGCGCGTGGTCGCCAATTTCGAGGCCGACGACGAAGTGCTGGAGCGATTGAGCGCCTGATGCTGTTGCTGGGCCTCGATCCAGGCCTGCAGCGCACCGGTTGGGGCGTCATCTATTCACGGGACAACGCCATCGGTTTCAAGGGTGCAGGTGTCGTCACCAGCAACCCCGGCGACCCGCTTGCGGAACGACTGGATGCGCTTTATCGCGGTCTGCAAGAAGTTGTCCGGCAATTTCAGCCTGATGCGGCGGCGGTCGAAGAGACCGTGATCAACAAGAACGCCGGCTCGTCGCTCAAGCTTGGCCAAGCGCGCGGCGTCGTTCTTCTGGCGGCTGCCCATGCCGGCATGCCGGTTGCGGAATATGCGTCCAAGACCGTGAAACGCGCCGTCGTCGGCACGGGTGCGGCGCAAAAGGCGCAAGTTGCGATGATGGTGCAAATTCTGCTGCCAGGCGCTGGCCCCGTGAAGGCCGATGCCGCCGATGCACTGGCGGTTGCGATTTGCCATGCGCATCACCGCACCCAGCTTGCGCGCATGGCCGAGATTGCGCTGGAGGCGGACCGATGATTGCTTATCTCGACGGCAAGGTTTTCGAGATCGCCGAGGATTCGGTGATCATCGATGTCGGCGGCGTCGGCTATCTTGCGTTCTGTTCGGCAAGGACACTGGCCAATCTGCCCAAGGCCGGCGACCCCGTCGCCCTCCAGATCGAAACTCAGTTCAAAGCGGAAAGCCTGACGCTCTACGGGTTTCAAAGCGCTGCCGAGCGCAGCTGGTTTCGCCTGCTGCAAACGGTTCAGGGCGTCGGCGCGAGGGTGGCCCTCGCCCTTCTCTCGGCCCTGACGCCCGAGCAGCTTGCCCAGGCCATCATGGCGCATGACAAAGCCGCTTTCACCCAGGCAAGCGGTGTTGGCCCGCGCCTCGCTCAGCGGCTGGTCAGCGAGTTGCAGAACAAAGTTGGTGAACTCCCGGCGACCCCCGCGATCACCCTGCCAAGATCGGCCACCGCCGGCGGAGGTGGCGGCGTGGAGGATGCGGTTTCGGCGCTGGTCAATCTTGGCTATGGGCGAAGCGAGGCCCATGGCGCGGTTGCCAAAGCGGCCGCCAGGCTTGGTGACGATGGTCATGTCGAAAATCTTATTCGCGCTGGCTTGAAAGAATTGACAACCCTGGTTTCAGACAGCGGGAGCACCCATGCCTCGACCTGATATCATCATCGCCAACGGTTTCGATCGATTTCTTCTGCTGATCTCAGCCGCCGAAGCCGAGCGCCGTGGCCGCTTGGATCGATGCATTGCCGGCTTCTATCCGACCGAGAAGGTCAGGGCGCGCTTGTCCATGCTCGGGCTCTTGAAGCAACCACGCGTGGCCAGGCTCCTGGATCGCCATGTGGCCTTGCCGGACGAGCGGCTGACCACCACGCCCTTGCTGGAGACCATCGGCCATTTTGGCAGCCGGGTGATCGGTGATAAGGCGATCAAGACGGCAAGGGCTGCTTTTGCGCAAAAAGCCAGATCGGCGGTGCTTGCGTCCCAGGCGAAGCTTTATCACTACCGCACCGGCTACGGTCATTGTTCCGCCAGCGCCGCGCGTCAAAAAGGCATGGCAACACTTGCCGACCATTCGATTGCGCATCCCGCCGTGCTGGCGCATCTGGTAGACAACGTTGGACGTCTGCCGCCCGAAGGCGAACAGGGTCGGATAGCGCCGCTCTGGGCGGAAATCATGGACGATCTTCGTCATGCTGACCGGGTTCTGGTCAACTCGCATTTCGTGAAGGACACGTTTCTGCATCAAGGCTGGGATCCGGAGCGCATCGAGGTGCTCTACCAGGGTCTGGACGATGCCTTCTTCGACCTCCTCCCGACCCGCCGGCAGCCCGCGGCCGATGCGTCGCTTAGACTGGTGTTCGCTGGGGCGTTCGAGCAGCGGAAAGGGGCTGATCATCTGGCGGCGGCGTTATCCGCACTTGATGATCTCCCCTGGACACTCGAACTTGTCGGACCCATGGATGATGTGATGGCAGTCCGCCACCGGGCTTTTCTTGCCGATCCGCGCGTCCAGGTGGTTGGTCGTGTCAACCGGCGTGAGCTTGCCGGAAGATTGAGTGCTGCCGATATCTTTTTGTTTCCGTCCCTTGCCGAGGGGTCGGCGCGGGTGGTGTTCGAGGCACTCGCCACCGGCTGCTATGTGATCACCACGGCGAACAGCGGCTCGATCGTCGAGGACGGCGTTCACGGTGCCCTGGTCGAGCCCGATGATCCGTCGACCACGGAGGACGCGCTTAGACAAGCCAACAGCGATCGCGCGCGGATGCGGAACATCGGCCTCAACAATGCCGAGGTGGTCCGCGATCACTATCGACAGGCTGACTTCGGCGACGCACTGATGGCCATCTATGATCGTGTGCTCGCCGCGCATCGGCAGGACGGCGAACGGGAGGCGGCTTGATTGATGGCGATGACGAATGAAGCAGACGACCTCCCTGACGATCGGCTGATCAGCCCTGAAGCCGCCTCTGATGATGCCGATGTCACGCTTCGCCCGAAGAAGCTCGACTACTTCATCGGCCAGGCACAGCTTCGGACCAACCTTCGCGTCTTCATCGAGGCGGCCAAGCAGCGCCAGGAAGAGCTCGACCATGTGCTGTTCGCTGGACCGCCCGGTCTCGGCAAAACCACGCTCGCCCAGATCGTCGCGGCCGAACTCGGCGTCGGTTTCCGCATGACTTCCGGGCCGGTGATTGCTCGCGCGGGTGATCTCGCCGCCTTGCTCACCAATCTCCAGCACCGCGACGTGCTGTTCATCGACGAAATCCACCGCCTGAACCCGGCGGTCGAGGAGGTGCTCTATCCGGCGATGGAGGATTTCCAGCTGGACCTGATCATCGGCGAGGGACCGGCGGCACGCTCGGTGCGCATCGATCTTCAGCCTTTCACGCTGGTGGGGGCGACCACGCGCACCGGGCTTTTGACCACACCCCTTCGCGACCGCTTCGGCATTCCGCTCAGGCTGGAGTTCTACAATCATGATGAGCTGATCCGGATCGTCAGTCGAGGTGCCGGGCTCCTTCAGCTCAATCTTGCAGCCGACGGTGCGGCCGAGATCGCCAAACGCTCGAGAGGCACGCCCAGGGTAGCGGCGAGACTGCTTCGCCGGGTGCGCGACTTTGCCACCGTAGGCGGTATCGAGGTGGTCGATGCGGATGCCGCCGACAAGGCGCTGACCAACCTCGATGTCGATCGCCTTGGCCTGGACAGCATGGATCGGCGCTATCTCCGCTGCATCGCCCACCATTATGACGGCGGCCCGGTCGGGATCGATACCATGGCCGCCGCCCTTTCCGAGCAGCGCGACACACTCGAAGAGGTGGTCGAGCCTTTTCTCCTGCAGCAGGGCCTTTTGCAGCGAACGCCGAGAGGCCGCTTCTTGACCAGGCTTGCCTGGGAACATCTCGATCTGACGCCGCCGAAACGCGAACCGCTGGATAGCGACCTTTTCGATCAGCTCGATCGGGATCAAGGCTGAAAAAAAGACTGTGGCAGCCGAGCATTCCTTCAAGCTACGCGTCTACTATGAGGACACCGATGCCGCGGGTATCGTCTACTACGCGAATTATCTGAAGTTCGCGGAACGGGCCCGAACCGAGTTGCTCAGGGATTGCGGGTGCGACCACAGCATGCTGCAACGACAGTTCGGCCTTAGCTTCGTGGTTAAGCGATGTACCGTCGATTATCACCGCCCGGCACGTCTCGACGATTCGATCGAGATCCGCACAAAACTTGCACGATTGGGCGGTGCCTCACTCGATTTGGTGCAGTCGATTTACGTTGATGATCAGCTTTTGGTGTCCCTGGAGGTCCGCCTAGCCCTCTTGGACGAAGCGATGAAACCGGCGCGCCTGCCGCGCGTATTGATTGCGGCACTCGCGCTACAATATAAACCTGGAAGCTGAGCAAGGAGGGTTTTGATGAGGTTCAAGCTTGACACTTTCGCGTGAGAGGCGTTTCTGATCTGTTGACTTAATCACGCCTCGCTCAACCTTTGCTGCTCTTCGTTGTGTGGCGATCCATTTACATTCCAATTACCGGCGCGAGGCTGCTTGGCGGCTTTGATAGAGCACAGGATGAAACCATGGCAGACAACACGATCGCGACACTCGGCCTAGGTGGCGATGAAGTCCTTGGCTTGAGTATCTGGTCCTTGGTTGGCCAGGCCGATCCGATCGTCAAGGGCGTGATGCTCATCCTGCTTCTTGCCTCACTTTGGTCCTGGACCATTATCTTTCAAAAGCTCTGGAAGTTCAGGAATTTGCGACGCCGGGCCAATGTCTTCGAGCGGGAGTTTTGGTCCGGTGCTGCCCTCGATGATCTCTATCGACGCTTGGGCACCCATCCCGACAACCCCATGGCCTCCGCCTTCGCCGCCGGCATGGAGGAATGGCGCGATGCGCCGGCACCCAAGCGTGCCAGCAGTGCTGCTGCTCTCCTGACCAGGGTTGGCAAGGTCATGTCGTTGACCGCGGATCGTGAGATCGAACTGGTGGAGCGCTATCTGAGCTCGCTCGCGACCATTGGCGCGACAGCCCCGTTCGTCGGCCTGTTCGGCACGGTCTGGGGCATCATGGGCAGCTTCCAGGCCATCGCGCTCACCAAGAACACCACCTTGGCGGTGGTGGCGCCGGGCATTGCCGAAGCGCTGCTGGCGACGGCCTTCGGCCTGGTTGCCGCCATCCCTGCCGTGGTCGCTTACAACAAGCTTTCGGGCGACGTCGATCGCTATTCGACGCGGGTGGGGACGTTCACCGACGAGTTTACCGTCGTCCTGTCACGGGAGCTCGACGACAGCCAGAGCGGCTTCGACGGCTCGAGGGCAGCGTAGCCTTGGGTATTATCAGCGCCGACAGCACGACCAGGCGCGGCAATCATCGCCGTCGTGCCAAACCGATGTCCGAGATCAACGTCACGCCTTTTGTCGACGTGATGCTTGTGCTCTTGATCGTCTTCATGGTCACAGCGCCTCTTCTTACCGTGGGCGTCAATGTCGATCTGCCGCAGGCGACGAGCACGCCACTGCCAGGCCAGGACGAACCGTTGACGGTCACGGTCAATCAAAACGGCGCCGTCTACCTCCAGGAAAGCGAGATTGCGCTCGATGATCTCGGCCCGCGCCTGACCGCCGTTCTGGAGACGAAACCAGGCACGCGCATCTTCGTTCGCGGTGACAAGGTGATCGATTATGGCCGTGTGATGGAGGTTGTCGGCACCATTCATGATGCCGGCATTGCCAAGGTGGCCCTCGTCACCAAGCTTCGCGACGAAAACGTTGAACCACGTCCACCTGAAGACCAGGGCTCCGAAAATGGAGCGCAATAGCCGGGAGAGGTTGCTCATTTTCGGCCACGGCACGGCAGGACAAGGCTGACGGGCGATGGGCAGCGCAAGCCTGATCTCCCTGTTGTTTCATGCTGTTTTGGCGGCCGTGCTTTTCTTTGGCCTACCCTCATTCGGCCGCCTGCCACCCGCGACCGAAGAAACGGTGACGGTGGAACTGGTCGACACCGTCGACGAACCTCTTCCGGATCCCCCTGCTCCCGAACAGGCCACCACGGCCGCGCGTGATCAGGCGGCGGCACAAGCGCTCCCTCAGAAAACCGAACCGGAACCCGAGCCAGAGCCGGAACCCGAGCCAGAGCCGGAACCTGAGCCAGAGCCGGAACCTGAGCCAGAGCCGGAACCTGAGCCAGAGCCCGAGCCGGAACCCGAGCCCGAACCTGAGCCTGAGCCAGAATCCGAACCCGAGCCGGAACCCGCGCCCGAACCGGAACCGGAGCCTGAGCCGGAACCCGAGCCCGAGCCTGAACCTGAACTTGCGCCCGAACCGGAACCCGCGCCGCCAGCTTCCTTTGAGGAAGATGAGCCACCACCAGAACCTGAACAGGAGGTTGAGCCGCCGAAACCGGCGCCCAGACCCGAGAGCGCACAGGCCGCGCCAAAGCCTGCCGCGGAGGAAGAACCGAAAGAGGAAGACCAGTTCGCCGCTCTGCTGAAAAGCGTGGAAAACCTTGACAGGAAGGTCGCCGGCAATGTGGAGCAGGAAGGCGAAGGTCTGGTGCTTAATGGTGACGGCCAAGCACGGACGGACCGCAGCGGGACGGCAAAGCTGCTGACGTCGAGCGAAATTGGCGCTCTCCAGCAGGCGATCATCAATGCCTGGAGCCGCCCCGGAGGCACCCACGAGGACGAAGCGGTACCGCTCAGGATACGCATTCATCCCGATGGAACGGTGATCAATGCTACCGTCGTCGACCAGACTGACCGGATGTCGCGCGACCCGGCTTACCGGGCTTTTGCTGAGAGTGCGGTGAGGGCTGTACTAAGGGCTAGTCCTCTACCGATACCAAGTGGTAAGTACGAGCAGTTGAACGATACGACGTTCATGTTCAGGCCATGACCAACAGGCGAAATGAAAACATCAGCAATGCATGATAATCGATGGCTCCGCTGCTTGGCTCTGGGCTTGCTGCTGCTGTTCCATGCGCCTTGGGCAGCACGCGCACAGAATGTGATCGACATTACCGGCGGCAAGATCGAACCTTTGCCGATAGCGATCAGTGAGTTTTACGGTGAAACCCCCGAAGCCAGAGAACTTGGGCGAAAACTCGCCGATGTGGTGAGCGCCGATCTCGAAAGGTCGGGGCTGCTTCGGCCGCTTGATCGCCGCGCCTTCATTCAATCACCGGAGCAGCTGCAGAACCAGCCGCGTTTCGCCGACTGGCGGCAGATCAATGCGCAAACCCTTGTCACCGGCACCGTCGTCGGCAGCGTCGACGCCAACGGCATCACCGTCGAGTTTCGGCTATGGGACGTGTTTGGCGGCACGCAGATGCGCGGCCTGCGCTTCAATGCGACGGAAGACAAGTGGCGCCGCATCGCTCATCGGATCGCGGACGCGGTCTATCAACGGATCACCGGCGAGGAGGGTTATTTCGACAGTCAGATCGTCTATGTCAGCGAAACCGGTCCGGCAACGGACCGCATCAAACGCATCGCCGTCATGGATCAGGATGGCGCCAATCATCAGTTCTTGACTGATGGCAGCGATCTCGTGCTGACCCCGCGATTTCACCCCGAAGGAACCAGCATCGCCTATATGGCCTATCGCAGCCGCATCCCTCAGATCTATCAGCGCAACCTTCTGACCTCGACCGAACGTCCCCTCGGCAATTTTCCGGGCATGACCTTCGCGCCGAAATTCTCGCCGAATGGCAATTTCATGGCCATGTCTCTGGCCGAGAACGGCAACTCCGACCTTTACATGCTCGATGTGATCAACGGCCGCGTCGGCGGGCAGAGGCAGCGGCTCACCGACAGCCAGGCCATCGATACCTCGCCATCGTTTTCACCCAATGGCACCGATATGGTGTTCAACTCGGATCGCGCCGGAAGTCCGCAGCTTTACGTCATGAGCATCAACGGCGGACAGCCGAGGCGGATCAGCTTCGGCGGCGGCAATTACGGCAGCCCCGCCTGGTCACCCCGCGGTGATCTGATTGCCTTCACCAAGATCAAAGGCGGCCTCTTTCATATCGGCGTGATGCGCACGGATGGGAGCGATGAGCGCCTCTTGACCCGGAGCGCTCTCGACGAAGGCCCGACATGGTCGCCCAACGGCCGGGTTATCCTGTTCAGTCGAAAAGACTACCGCACCAATCGCACCAAACTCTTCACCATCGACGTCACCGGCTACAACGAAAGGGAGGTGCCGACGCCCCTGGACGCCTCGGACCCCGACTGGTCAGTCTTGATTCCCTGATCACATGCATTTATTCGACAATTTACGTGTAGAACTTTAACTGGTATCGTGATCAAGAATAGCTACCCTGCTTCATCGAATTTCAGATCTTTTGGTGAACCGAGTTGATCATCAGATGAGCAGGTAAGGAAGGAAATCATGCCTTTGAAACAACGTTTGGCCGATGGCACATGATGTGTCTCCATGGAGCATTCAATGCTTAGGAATTCCTACCCCTTGCTCGCCGCCGCCATCCTTTTGGCAGGCTGTTCATCCAATGATGACTATGATTACGGCACCGATGCCGACACCAGTGGACCGACCATATCCGCACCGTCCGTCGGCGAAAGTGACAGAGGTATCGGCAGCGACACGCTGGACGCCAATCAACCGGAACCCGGGACTCAGGAAGATTTGGAGCTCTCGGTGGGTGATCGTGTCTATTTTGATTTCGACAGTGCCGTGTTGAGCCCGGTCGCCACCGAAACGCTGGATCGCCAGGGTGCCTGGCTTAGTCAGTATCCGAACCTTGTCGTCACGATCGAGGGTCATGCAGACGAACGCGGCACGAGAGAGTATAATCTCGCAATCGGTGACCGCAGAGCAACAGCTGTTAAGAATTATTTGTCGGCTTTGGGGGTCCAATCCGATCGTGTTCTGACCATTTCATATGGCGAAGAACGCCCTGCCGATGCCGGTAATGACGAGACCGCATGGGCCAACAACAGGAGATCGGTCACGGTGGTGACCACAGTGAATTGATGCCCCCAAAACAGCACGACCAGACACCTCCTCGCCGTCTAGGATCGATCAGTCCCTCCGTCCGGACTTGTCGCGGGCGCCTGGCTTTTCTGACTGGTGCTGTTCTTCTTTCGGGCACGTTCTCCGTCTCTGTCCTGGCCAATGCTGCGGTCCTCGACGGCCATGCCGATCAGAAAGCCATGATCGCAGGTGATCGGCCGGATGTTCAACTGGTTCAGACCCAGCAGAATGAGCGCGCGCGCGAGCAGGCCATCATCGGACGCCTGGAAGAGGAATTACGCCGTCTGAACGGCCGCATCGAAGAGCTGGAGTACCAGCAAGACCAGACCAATCGCCGGTTGGACGAGCTCACCGATCGTTTGGATCAAGGGGCTGAAGCATCCGGGAATGCTGATCTCGGTGCGCGTGAACCCGTGATCGTCGACCAGACGGCGCGCTCGCCGGAAGAAGCTTTGCAGGAACTTGTCCAGGAACCGAGAGAAGGATCTCTCGGCAGCATTCCCAAAAGCGCCGTTGAAGGCCTGCCGCGCCCCGATCCGGCTGACATCGCAGCGCCGGACAAGGGAACGTTCTCCGCCGAACAGCAATATGAGAATGCCGTTCAGCTGTTGAAGGCAGGCGATTATCAAGGTGCTCAAAACGGCCTGGAACTGTTTTTGGACGTTCACGAGAACCACCAGCTCGCTTCGAACGCCGCCTACTGGTTGGCTGAAACCCATTATGTGCGGCAGAATTACGCTGCGGCGGCCGCGGCTTTCGCCCGGAACTATCGCAATTACGGCAAGGACTCGCCCAAAGCGATCGACAATCTCTTGAAGCTTGGCATGTCGCTTTCCAATCTGGGCGAGAGTGATAAGGCCTGCCTGTCCTATGATGAACTCACCAATACGTTTCCGAACACCCCGGCTCATATCCAGCAGGCCGTCAACCGGGAGCGTGCTCGCGCCAAATGTGGCTAGAAGGCGATATCGACAATCGGCGACGTTTGCCGTTGTCGCCGGCAAGCGCTCCTCCGCTCTTCGAGGTGGAATTCGACGACCTGATGAGCGCGCTCGGCCCGTTCGAACATGGCCCCATCCTCGCCATCGCCGTCTCCGGCGGGCCCGATAGCCTGGCGCTGACACTACTCGCTGCGCGTTGGGCCGAAGCGCGCAACGGGCGCGTGATCGGCCTCACCATCGACCACGGTCTCCGACCCGCTTCATCCGGGGAAGCGCGTCAGACCGGACGATGGCTGAAGCGGCGAGGCATCGATCATCATATTCTCGCCTGGACCGGCCTGAAGCCCGAGACCGGCGTGCAGCACCAAGCGCGAAAGGCGCGCTATGATCGATTGAGCGCCTGGTGCCGCGAGGCCGGCATCCTCCATCTCGTCACAGGCCACCACCGGCAGGATCAGGCGGAAACGATGGCGTTGAGAAAGGCGCGGCAAAGTGGGCCAAACGGCCTAGCCTGCATGGCGGCTATCCGCGATCTTCATGGCTTGCGCTTGCTGAGGCCCCTGCTTGGCATCGACAAGACCCGGCTGATCGCCACGCTCGATCAGCTCGGACAGGATTGGATCGAGGACCCGAGCAATCGCAACCTGAAGTTCACCCGCAATCGCCTTCGTCATGATGGCCTTGATACCGAGAATCTGGCCGGGCACGCTGCAGATTACGGTCGCGAACGCTTTGCCTCGGACTGTAGGCTCAATGCCATGTTCGCCCGGTCGGTCACCGTTGATCCTGCTGGTTTCGCACGCGTCCCGGAAGCGACGTTCGGTGATCTTCCAGCCGCGATTGCCGCGCGCTTGCTGGAAAGGGTCCTGATGGCGATCGGCGGCAGCGTCTATCCTCCCAGAAGCAGCGGTCTGCAAGGCCTGCTCGCCGCGATGCGCCATGATCGATCCTTTAGCGGGAAAACTCTCGCTCACTGCCAGATCGTCAAACGAAAGGGGGATTGGCTCTTTTGTCACGAAAGAACGCCCGTCCATCGGTCGATGCGCGTTCTGCAAGAGTGGCAGACCTGGGAAAACAGGTTCCTGATCCGATCCGGATCGGAAAAAAACAATCTTGTCGTTCGTCAGCTCGGCGACGACGGCTGGTCGATGCGCCGCCACCTCGCCGGCGAATGCTGCATGCGCGACCTGCCGTCCGTTGTGCGCGCAACGCTCCCGTCGATTTGGCAGGGAACGAGGCTTTTATCGATCCCCCATGCCGGCTTGTTCGATCGTTCTTTCGATTCTTCGGCGCTCCACCTCAAATTTAGACCTTCAACACCTCTAGCCAATGCACCGTTTGCTGCCCATATGTGTCAAAACTTGGCCGAGGCGACCGTTGCGCTGCGCCATTGTTAGCCTATGTTAAGCTCTAGAGTTAGCTTATGTTAAGTATTGTTGGTCTAAGGTGGGCGGGCTGAACGTGGGATCTGCACATTTTATGGCTCAACGACTGACAGAAGAGCAGGTCGATAGAGGATTGACCATGTTCGGGCTAGCTAGGTGGAAAGGCATCTGACGTGAACAACTTCACGAAGAATCTGGCGCTCTGGGTCATCATCGGCCTGCTGCTGATCGCGCTCTTCAATTTGTTTCAAAACCCGTCGGGGCGCGGGCCTCAGTCTAACCTTTCCTATTCTGATTTTCTCGGCGAGGTTGATTCCGGCCGGGTGAATGATGTCACCATTCAAGGCAAGACCATCAACGGTCACTTCACCGATGGCCGCTCCTTCAGCACCTATGTGCCGCCGGAAGATCCCAATCTGGTGGCCAGCCTGCGGGATCGCGGCGTCACCATCACGGCCGCTCCCATCGATGACAGCATGCCGTCGCTCCTGGGTGTCCTGGTTTCCTGGTTCCCGATGCTGCTGCTGATCGGTGTTTGGATCTTCTTCATGCGCCAGATGCAGTCTGGCGGCGGCAAGGCGATGGGTTTCGGCAAGTCCCGCGCCCGCCTTCTCACCGAGAAGCACGGTCGGGTCACCTTCAACGACGTTGCCGGCATTGACGAGGCCAAGGAAGAACTCGAAGAAGTCGTCGAGTTCCTCAAGCACCCGCAAAAATTCCAGCAGGTCGGCGGCCGTATCCCCAAGGGCGTGCTCCTGGTCGGTCCTCCGGGCACAGGCAAAACCCTGCTCGCCCGCGCCATTGCCGGCGAAGCCAACGTGCCGTTCTTCACCATCTCGGGTTCGGACTTCGTCGAGATGTTCGTCGGCGTGGGTGCCTCCCGTGTCCGCGACATGTTCGAACAGGCGAAAAAGCATGCACCCTGCATCGTGTTCATCGACGAAATCGATGCGGTCGGCCGCCATCGCGGTGCCGGCCTCGGCGGCGGCAATGACGAGCGCGAGCAGACCTTGAACCAGCTTCTGGTCGAGATGGATGGCTTCGAAGCCAATGAGGGGGTCATCCTGATCGCCGCGACCAACCGCCCCGATGTTCTCGATCCCGCCCTGCTTCGCCCCGGCCGTTTCGACCGGCAGGTCGTGGTGCCGAACCCCGACGTTCTGGGGCGCGAGCGCATTCTTCAGGTGCACATGAAGAAAGTACGGGTTGGTCCCGACATCGACGCCAAGATCATCGCGCGCGGCACGCCCGGTTTTTCCGGCGCCGATCTCGCCAATATCGTCAACGAAGCGGCCCTGCTCGCAGCCCGAACCGGCAAGCGCATGGTCAGCATGGTCGATTTCGAGGCGGCCAAGGACAAGGTGATGATGGGCGCGGAACGCCGCTCCATGGTCATGACCGAGGATGAGAAAAAACTGACCGCCTATCACGAAGCAGGTCACGCACTGGTCGGTTTCTTCTCGCATGCTTCCGATCCCATCCACAAAGCGACCATCATCCCCCGCGGCCGCGCCCTTGGCATGGTCATGCGTCTGCCGGTAGGTGATCGCATTTCCTTGTCGCGGGAGAAACTCGAGGCGGACATCGCTGTGGCCATGGGCGGTCGGGTCGCCGAGGAACTGATTTTCGGCCACGACAAGGTGACGACGGGCGCTTCATCGGATATCGAGCAGGCGACCAAAATGGCCCGTCATATGGTAACCCATTGGGGCATGAGCGACAAACTCGGGCCGATCGCTTATGGCGAAAACCAGCAGGAAGTCTTCCTCGGCCACTCGGTCACGCAAACCAAGAACGTTTCCGAGGAAACGGCGCAGATGATCGATTCCGAGGTGCGAAGCCTTGTTGATGCCGGCTACGAAAAAGCCAGGACCTTGATCGGTGATGGCATCGACAAATTGCATGATCTCGCCAATGCGCTGCTCGAGCATGAAACACTGACAGGCGAGGAGATTAGCGCGATTCTGCGTGGCGAGCCCATGCCGAAAGCGACGACGCCTCAGGAACCACCCAGCGCATCGGCGCCGAGCGGCGGGAAGCGCGGGTCCGTGCCCACCACGTCCCCCTCTCCTGACGAGGGTCAGGATACGGGCGGCATGGAACCAAGCCCTCAGCCTGGTACCTGAGCGCCGATAGCAGCTCGACCAACCCCCGATATCGGAAGCTCGATCTCGGGGGTCGAGATTCAGTAACCTGTGGTCGAACTGCAACCTTAGCCCAGCGTTTTCTTGCCCGATCCCCACGCGTGCTTGCCTTGACGCCTCGCTTTACGTATGACCACGCCTCTTGATCACTCGATCGGCGGCGTTCCAGACAAGGCGACGTCAGAGGTTAGGAGCATGATGATCCGTCAATTCTTCGGCACGGACGGTATTCGCGGCACGGCCAATACAGCCCCCATGACCGCGGAAATCGCCCTCAAGCTTGGCATGGCCGCCGGCAGTCAATTCACCCGCGGCAACCATCGCCACCGGGTCGTGATCGGCAAGGACACCCGCCTCTCCGGCTATATGATCGAGCCTGCTCTGACCGCTGGTTTCATCGCCATGGGCATGGATGTCACCATCCTGGGCCCTCTGCCGACGCCCGGCGTGGCAATGATGACGAGGTCTCTCCGCGCCGATCTCGGCGTGATGATCTCGGCATCGCACAATCCCTATCAGGACAACGGCATCAAGCTCTTCGGTCCCGATGGCTACAAGCTTTCCGATGAGATCGAGCTTGCCATCGAGGCGCAAATCCTGAAATCCGATGACATCGCCCTCGCCGCCCCCGACCAGCTCGGCCGCGCCCTTCGCCTCGAGGGATCGCGCGAGCGCTATATCGAAGCCCTGAAGGGCACCTTGCCCAAGGGCATGACGCTGAACGGTCTCAAGATCGTGATCGACTGCGCCCATGGCGCCGGCTATGTCGTCGCGCCCAAGGTCCTGTGGGAACTCGGGGCCGAGGTCATCGAGATCGGCACCGATCCCAACGGTTTCAACATCAATGATCATTGCGGCTCGACCCACCCGGCCGATCTTTGCTCGACCGTGCGCGCCCATGGTGCCGATGTCGGCATCGCGCTCGACGGCGATGCCGATCGCCTGGTCCTGGCCGATGAACACGGCGAGCTGATCGATGGTGATCAAATGCTCGGGCTGCTTGCGACCCATTGGAAGACCCAAGAACGTCTCGGCTCCGATACCGTCGTTGCCACAATTATGTCTAATCTCGGCTTGGAGCACTATCTCGAGAGCGAGGGGCTGAAGCTCCATCGCACCAAGGTCGGTGATCGCTATGTCGTCGAGCATATGCGCAGCTCCGGGCATAGGCTTGGCGGCGAGCAGTCCGGCCATATCGTGATGAGCGATTTTGCAACGACCGGTGATGGCCTGCTCGCGGGCCTCCAGATTCTGACCGCCATGCACGAGCGCGATTTGCCGCTAAGCGAGCTTGGCCGGGTGTTTTCTCCCTTGCCGCAGCGCTTGCGCAATTGCCGCCTCGACGGCGGCAGGCCGCTTGATCAGAGCGAGGTTCAGCGCTGCATCGAGGCCGCCAATGACCGCCTGTTGGGCCATGGCCGCCTCTTGGTCCGTCCTTCGGGCACCGAGCCGCTGATCCGGGTGATGGTCGAAGCCGATGATGAAAGCCTGCTTTCCGAAGTTCTCGACGAAGTGAGCGGCATCATCCAGAAACACGCCTGATCCGGCAACTGGGTCCTGTTCAACCGGTCCATAGCGGCGCTTTGATCCGGGTGATGAATTGCTCGTGCGCCATGAGCTCGGCTGCGCTGGGTGCATAGACGCGGGCGGGCCTTGGCACGCGTGTTTTCTTGATCACCACCTGCTCACCGACCGAACTTAAAGCAAGATCGAGATCCGGCTGACGCCCGCCGATCAGGCCGAGATAGACTTCCGCCAGAAGCTCGGAATCCAAGAGAGCGCCATGCTTGGTTCGCGCGGACGAATCGACGTCGAAACGACGGCAAAGCGCATCGAGGCTGGCGGGTGCCCCCGGAAAGCGCTGGCGAGCTAGCTGCAGCGAATCCACCACCCGATCGTTGCTGATCGCCGGATGGCCGAGGCGCGAAAGCTCGCTGTTCAGAAATTTCATATCGAAAGCAGCGTTATGAATGACCAGAACGCCTGGCGCCGGTTCGCCGTCTCCGTCCTGATCCAGGAAGGCGAGGAAAGCCTCGGTAATCCTGGCGAAGACCGGTTTGTCCTCGAGAAAAGCGCTGCTGATGCCATGGATTTTCTCGGCGTCGGCCGGCATGTCGCGCTCAGGATTGATGTACTCATGAAACACCCGCCCAGTCGGGAGATGGTTCATGAGCTCAACGGCACCGATCTCGACCACCCGATGCCCGTTTTCGGGATCAAGGCCCGTCGTTTCCGTGTCCAAGACGATTTCACGCATGAGAAACTTCCTTCAAATCGATCAATGTCATTTCGTCGATCGGTGCCAACGGCAGGGCCAGGCGGATCCGCGACGTGCTTTAACGTCGTCGATAATCGCCGCAATCGCTTCGAGCGACGTTCGCTTGCCCAGGCCGGTCGGAATCACGAAAGCGGCACGCTTCCTTTTTACGCGATCCGGCATCTGCCTTGCCAAAATGGCGGCAAGTCGCTCCTTTGTCATGCCCGGGCGACGAAGAACACGTTGCGCCTGCAAAAATTCAGGAGCACTCACCACGGCGACGGCGTCCATCAATCGATCGCCGCCGGTTTCATAGAGAAGCGGGATGTCCATGACGACGACAGGGGTGCGGCTCATGGCCTGATCTCTTAGAAAACGCCGCTGCCCCTTGCGCACCAGGGGATGAACGATCCGTTCCAGGCATTTCAGGGCGTCGGGATTGTCGAAAACTTCCTTGCCCAGCATCTTGCGATCGACGCCGCCTTGGCCATCACCGCATCCGGGAAACATATCGAGCACCGGACCGACAGCATCGCCCCCCGGGACGAACAACCCATGAACGGCGGCATCCGCATCGAACACCGGAACCCCGAACGCGCGGAACAGTCCGCTTGCCGTCGACTTGCCCATGGCGATCGAGCCGGTCAGGCCAAGGATGAAGGTCATGTGCAAAAAACCTCAATCCCCTATGACGACGCGACGCAGTTCATCGGTCACGGCAGGGTCCACCCCGAACCAGGCCGAAAAGCCGGGCCGTCCTTGATGAAGCAGCATGCCGAGGCCATCCACGACCGCGTGGTTTCTCGCCCGCGCTCTGGCCAGGAGGTCGGTTTCGAGCGGCGCGTATACGATGTCGGTCACCAGCGCTGGTGCCGGTAGCTCGTCGAGGCCGATCTCCAAGGCAGGCTGGCCTTCCATGCCAAGGCTCGTGGTGTTGACCAGAAGATTGGCGCGATCAAGAGCGTTCTCCCTCTCCTCCCAGGGCACGACCGTCACCACGGCACCGTTCGCCATCCGGCGCAGTATTTCGGCAAGACGCTCGGCACGCTCGATCGTCCGGTTGACCAGGCGAAGTTCGGGAGCGCCTGCCTCGATCAGCGCAACCGATATCGCGCGTGCCGCCCCTCCCGCCCCGAGCAAGACCGCAGGGCCGCCGTCAGCCTGCCAAGACCGTTCCTCGGCCAACAGATTGGCCATGAAGCCGAAACCGTCGGTATTGTCGCCCACCAATCGACCGTCCGGACCGACCACCACCGTATTGACGGCACCGATGCGCCGCGCCGTCGCCGTCGCCTCATCAACGATCGAGAGGGCGGTCTCTTTGTGGGGAATGGTCAGGTTGGTGCCTTGAAAGCCGAGGGCATTCAGCGCCCGGAGCGCTTGTTCCAGCCGATCGGGAGCCACCGCGAGCGGGACATAAATGCCATCGATGCCATGATGATCGAGCCAATAGCCATGGAGGCGCGGCGAACGGGAATGGTGCACCGGCCAGCCCATGACCCCTGCGAGCTTCGCCGCCCCCGTAAGATATTTTTTTCTTGTGGTCACGCTACCATGACCCCCTGATCACGCAGAAAAGCGAGAGTCGGCAGGAGAGGCAGACCCAAAATCGAGAAATGATCGCCCTCGATCCGACTGAAGAGATGCGGCCCCAAGCGCTCCATCTGATAGCCGCCGACCGTGCAGAGGACCTCATCGCCAATCGCCGCCAGATAGGCATCGAGAAAGGCCGGTGAAAGCGGGCGCATCCAGAGCCTGGTCAGATCGAGGTGGTGCCAAACCCGCCTTTGCGCGCGAAAGCCAACAACGGCGGTATGAAGCTGGTGCGGCGCACCGCTCAAGCGCTGCAGCTGCTGCCTCGCCACATGGAGGTCGGTCGGCTTGTCGAACCACCCCTCCTCGGAGGCAAGAATTTGATCGGCGCCGAGCACGATCGTCTCTTCGGGCAAGGTTCGGGCGATCCTTTCCGCCTTGAGTTCGGCAAGGGCCATGGCTGCCTCCCCAGGCGAACCGCCGGCTGCCTTGAAGGAGGTCTTGATCTCCCCTTCATCGACCGCGGCCGCCTTGGTTGCGACATCGATACCGGCGGCTTTCAGCATGGCAGCGCGGGTTCGGCTGGCCGAAGCGAGCACGATGGGAGGAGCGTTTTCGAGAAGAAGTCCGGTGTTCATGGATTTTTGCGCGCTTTCCTCAGCATGGCAATCGAATGAGAACGCGCAGGCCGCCGGCCGGCAAATCATGGAGCTGGATATCACCGCCATGGCTGAGCACGATATCTCGGGCGATCGCCAGGCCGAGCCCGACACCGCCGGTATTGGGATTGCGCGATGGGTCAAGCCTGAAAAACGGCTTGAACACGGCTTCACGCTGTTCCGGCGGTACGCCCGGGCCGTTGTCATCGATGGCGACCCACACCTGATCGCCTTCGGAGGTCGCCCTGATCCCGATCCAGCTCGCGTGACGGACGGCATTGTCGACCAAATTGGCGATGCATCGCCTGATCGCGACGGGACGAAGCGGCATGGTGATCGGTCGCTCCAGCTCGATCTCGATATGGACGTCGTCGCCACCGACCCGGCTGCCGACCTCGCTCAGGATGTTGCCGAGATCGGTCGGCGTAATACTTTCCTGCCCCTCGCCGCGGGCAAAAGCGAGATAACCATCGACCACCCGGGCCATATCCTCGACATCGTTCTTCAGCGCCTCGATGTCGTCGGCATGGGGTTTGGCGCCCTTCAGCATCTCCAGTTCCAGCTTCATCCGCGTCAGCGGCGTGCGCAGATCGTGAGAGACGGCCGCTAGCATCTCGGTGCGCTGCGTGAGCTGACGAAGGATGCGCTTGCGCATGGTATTGAAAGCAGCGCCTGCCTGACGAATTTCGGTCGCACCCGCGAGCTTGAAATCGCCGACATCACGTCCCTTGCCGAAATTATCCGCAGCCCAGGCAAGCCTACGAATGGGGCGAAGCTGCCGGGTCAGAAAATAGATCGCCAAGGTCAGCAGCAGCAGGGAGAGCCCGACCATCCAGCCGATAAAGATCCGGGTGGTGGTGCTGTCGACCCGCTTGCGCGGTGCCACCACCTGCAATAGGCCTTCATCCAATTGCACATAGATGGCGATCTGGCGCGGACGGCGATCGGACATGGTGGTATCCAGCGCGAACGGCCGCTTCACTTGGCGAAGAAACGTCTTGGTCAAGGTCTGATCGAGACGCGATGTCGAACTCGGGGCTTCCGTGTTCTGATCCGCAAGCCTTCCTCCATCGGTCAGAGTGACGATCACCCCGAAATGGTCCCGCGCCAATTCCAGAATCCGGCGCTGATCATCTTCGTCCTCGGCATTTTCCAGCATGTCGACCAGCAAGCTGATCTCGCCGGCAAGGCCGACGGCGAGCCATCGGGTCACGGTATCCCAATGCCGTTCATAGAAAACATAAGCCAAAACGGCCTGGAGGATCAAAAGCGGCAGCAGCACGATCAGGAGCGATCGGCCGAACAGGCTTTTCGGCAAGAGCTGCCTGAGCCATGGCTCACGGGGCGCCAAGCCCTCTTGCCTGGCCGGCGTCAGTCTATCCGCCAACTCGGAGAACATACCCGGCTCCTCGCATGGTTAGGAGATATTGCGGACGCCTGGGATCGCGTTCCAGCTTTCGCCGAAGACGTGCAATCTGCGTATCGACGGCCCGATCGGACCCGCTGATCCGGCTCCGTTCACCCAGCGCTTGCCGATCCACAGGCTGCCCCGGCTGTTTTGCCAGAATATGCAGGAGCGATAACTCGGCCGAGGTCAAATGGACCGGCCGGCCGTCCTGTTTCAGCTCCTGGCGCTGAACGTCGAACACGAAGGGTCCGAAGCGAAGAAGCTGATGCACCGGCGGAGGCTCGGGCATCGCAGGCGTGGTGCGGCGAATAATCGTCGCGATGCGCAACAGCAATTCGCGTGGATCAAACGGCTTGACCAGATAGTCGTCGGCACCCGCTGTCAGACCGCTCACCCGATCGTCGGTCTCACCCCGAGCCGTCAGAAGAAGGATGGGAAGGTCGGTCGATTTTCGAGTTTCAGCGGTGAAACTGATCCCGTCCTGGCCTGGCATCATCACATCCAGCACCATGAGATCAAAGGCAAAGTTCTTCAGCGCCGCGGCCGCCTCCACGGTGTCGGCGGCAACGGTGACGTGATAGCCGTTCTCGGTAAGAAAGCGCCGCAACAGGTTGCTGAGCCTCTCATCGTCATCGACGACCAGGATATGGCGATTATCGTCCAGGGTAGTCGATCCGTTTCGATCCTCCACCCTCATGATGGTTGCCAACGCGCCTGGGGAAGCCCCTTCAGCCGACGCAAGTGGCGACGCGCCCGTTCATCGATCAACCCCTCCAGGACCTGATGATAGCCGGCAACAGCCTCAGCGCCTGCCGCCCGATAGGCGATCGCCAGACGCCGTCGAAGCACGTCGTTCAATCGTTGATCGACATCACGGCCCTTCTCGGTCAGCGACAACAGGCGCTGACGGCGATCGGCATCGTCCTGGGTCTGGATGATCAGCCCCATGGCCGCCAGCTCCTTCAGGAGCCTGGACTGGCTTTGCTTGGTCAGCGGCACGATCAACAGCAGCTCGGCCATGGTGATACCGGGCTGCCTGCCGATGAAATGCAGCAGCCGTTGATGGCTTCGACCGAGGCCGAGGCTGCCGAGGAGCTCCGCCTGCTCGGCAAATAACCGCTGCAGTGCGAATTCCAACAGCTCCAGACCTTCAATCAGCTCCTCGTCTTTGAGGAAAAGCGGATTGGGCGGTGTTGGCGGAAAATGGCGGGTCGCCTTGGGTTTACTCACGTTGACACCCATGTCTCTGCAATGCTACGCGAGTTGGTTTAGCACGATGACTTCGGAAAGGCAGCGTCTCATGTCACTCGTCCCCTATGACGATCGCGATGGCTTTATCTGGTTCGATGGCTCGATGATGCCGTGGCGTGACGTAAAGCTTCATGTTCTGTCGCATGCGCTGCACTATGCCAGCTGCGTCTTCGAAGGAACACGGGTCTATGGCGGCGAGGGGTTCAAGCTTACCGATCACAATGCACGCCTGATCTATTCCGGCAAGGAAATGGGCTTCGATGTGCCCTACGATGTGCCCGCGCTGGATCAGGCTTGCAAGCAAGTGATCGCGGCCAACGGCATCGACGACGGTTATCTGCGGCCTGTCGCCTGGCGAGGTGCCGAGATGATGGGTGTGTCCGCGCAGGCCTGCAAGATCCACGTGGCGGTCGCCGCCTGGCAATGGCCTGCCTATTTCACGCCTGAAGCCAGGCTTGAGGGCATCCGCATGACCTGGGCGCGCTATCGCCGCCCGGCCCCGGACACGGCACCCACGAAGAGCAAGGCCGCCGGTCTCTATATGATCTGCACCTTGTGCAAGCACGAGGCGGAAGCCGCCGGCTATAACGACGCCCTGATGCTCGATTACCGCGGCTATCTGGCTGAGGGCTCCGGCGCCAATCTGTTCCTTGCGATCAATGGGGAATTGCACACGCCTACTCCCGATTGCTTCCTGAACGGCATCACCAGGCAAACGGTCATCGGGCTCGCCCAGCAGCGGCAGATCAAAGTGATCGAGCGGCATATCAAGCCCGAAGAATTGGCCAATGCCGAAGAAGTGTTTCTGACGGGAACCGCCGTCGAGGTGACGCCGGTGAAGGAAATCGCCGAATATCGCTTCAATGTCGGCACGATCACACGCCAGCTGATGGATGATTTCGACAACCTGACACGGCAACAGGCGAAGAAGGCGGTCTAACAGAACTCGATAAGCCGTCACGTTGCCTCTGGCATCATCTTCGAAAGAGCCGCGAACAGGGGCTATTGAGCCTGACCCCGCCACAGACGCCGCTTGTCCAACCGGCCGGCGCTGCCGGTCAGCCGGCGACGCCGGTATCGGCCGGGACTTCGAACACCTGGCCCGGATAGATGACGTCGGGATCGCGGATCTGAGCCTGGTTGGCTTCGAAAATATACACATAATTGAAGCCGTCGCCCGACAGCCGCCTGGCAATGCGCCAAAGAGAATTGCCAGGCTGAACAACGACATAGTCGACCTTGGAAGCACCTTCGACCGGCGGCGTGGTGACACGGGTAAGGGGTGTTTCCAGGCGGGCGACGGTCTCGCCTTTCTTGTCGAGCTGATCGAGACGCAGCGTATAATCACCACCGGGAAGATCGCGATCGAGCGTGGTGATCCAATATCCCTTGGCGTCACCGATCACCAGGGCCGTGGGCTTATTGTCGATATAGATCCTCACAGGCACGCCCGGAGGGGCTTCGCCCGAGAGCTTGATGGCGCCTTCGTCATCATAGTCGACAAGCTTCAAGGCAAGCTGACCTTCGCCCTTGAGCGTGCCCGGTGCCTGCAAGATCCTTCCTTCGCCGCCTTTCTCCTTGTCGAGGAGAATGGCAACCGGTTCCTTCGCATCGGCGACCTGCTGCTCGGCTGTCCCTGGAATCGACACCACCACCACCTGCCTGGAGACGATCGCCGGCGTATTCTCGCCGGACGCAACAAGGCTCAATTCCTGATCACCGCTAGCGAGCGGCTCGAGTGGCGTCGACACCCATTCACCCAGGGCCGTCGCCGTCACCCGATCGATCACCTTTTCGCCGGCTTTGACCTCCACGTCCGCAAACGGGGCTGATCGCCCGGCAAGAACTGTATTGCCGTCGGGGTCGACCCGAACGATATCGAAGCTGGGCGCCGCGGTCGTCGCCTCGGCAGCATCGAGGTCGGCCTGTTCATCGGTACCGGGCGAAGGTTCTCGATCGATCACCTGAAAGTTCGAGAGGCTCGCAACGTCCTGATCATCTTCTGAATCAGTGACGACAGGGTTCGCACCTCCCTCCGGTGCCGATGAATCCGATCCATCTTCGGGATCAGCGGCGGCGCCGGCCGCTTGAACCTCCGGCGTGCCATCCTTCGCTGGGGCCGCTTCGCCGCCGGTACCGCCCGAGTTTCCGCTGTAGGCCTGACGATAACGTTCTCCAAGCGGCACCGTCACCACCTGGCCGGCTGGCCCCGTGCCAAAATCGTCCATGCGCCGATCAGCGGCGCCGGCAAGATTGGGCGTCTCATCGGCGCCAAGAGGGGTCTTGCCGTCCGCTTGAAGGTCAGCCTTGCCGTCGATCGCGGCTTCCTTCACCGATCGATCCAGGCCGAAACCATACTCGAAGACCGCCGCATAGCCGAGCCCGAAGGCGCAAAGCAGAGCAACGAGCGTAAAAATGATGGATCGAAACGACATTCTGCATCAACATATTGTGATCTGTAGGTTTAAGAATACGGCCAATTTAAAAAAAAAGCCAAGTTTCACTTTGGCTAAGCCTCAAAGGATCAAAGGAAGCACCATTCTGTACGACCATACCGATCGGGCGAGAAACAGGCGCTCGCTTATCCTTGAGGAGGGGGATCAAGGCTTCCTTGAGAGCACCATGATCAAGCGTGGAGCAACGAGTAGATGAAAGCAATCTGTGTGTTCTGCGGCTCGCAGTTCGGCAAGCAGCCGAGCTACCGTCGACGACGTCGAAAGTCTTTTCCCGGCCATCGGGATCGACATGCCCTTGCTCATGCGACCGGCTGCCATGCCCCAATCATCCCGAGGCATGGCATAGCCCAAAAAGTCGAAAAAAAAACCGCTTGAACTTCGTCAGTTGACGGCGCTGGCGCTCGGCGCGCCGCCGGTCACGCCGGCACCGGCGGCGGCCTGCGCCTCTTGTTGTCGCCGCCGATAAAGCGCGACGAAATCAATCGGATCAATCATCAAGGGCGGAAAACCACCATCGCGGGTGGCATCGGCAACAATCCTGCGGGCGAAGGGGAACAGCAGGCGCGGGCACTCCACGAGCAACAGCGGCTGGAGGCTTTCCTTTGGGATATTCATCAACATGAACACGCCTGCATAGCTGAGCTCCATGACGAAGACCGCCTCATCGCCGACCTTGGCATCGACATTGAGGTTCAAGACGACCTCATAGCGATTGTCTGCCATGGCTTCGCCGCGGACATCGACGCGAACCGCGATCTCCGGGCGCTGCTGACTTTGTTCCAGGCTGAGTGGTGCTCGTGGATTCTCGAAGGAAAGATCCTTGATGAACTGCGTCTGGACCATCAAGCGGGGCGCTTCGGCCTGTTCCGGCGGATTGGCGCCGGCCGCCGGGGTTTCTGGGTTCTCAGCCATATCGATATTGTCCTCTAGGTAATGGTTGAACGGTAAGATGACCGCGATCCGGGGCATCCGAGACTGGTGTTTCCTTAAGGGGATGGATTGATCGTGTCGGGCCCGACATGAACGATCGTGGCATTCTCGACTTCGTGTCCGGTGAAGGCGCGAATGAAGCCCCAATGGGAAATGATCGCGACATCATCGCGCTGCAGAAGATCGGCATGATCCTGCCTGAAAAGGTCGCAGCGCACCGCAATCTCCGCTTCGCTCTCCGGCGGTTCCCCCCACCACCCATTGCCAAGCCCGACGAAGTCGACATCGGGCCAAATCGGCATCAGGATATCGGGATCACTGCCGATATCGCAGGAAAAGAAACAGCGCTCACGCACCAACGGGTTGACGCTGATCGGCAGATTGAGGGCATCGGCGACAATGGCTGCCGTTTCCAAGGTGCGGCGATAGGGGCTCGCAATCAGCGCCGTCAGACCCTTTCCCGATAGCTTCTCGATCAAACCGACGGCCTGCTGCCTGCCAAGCTCGGTCAGTGACGGGTCGCGGATATCGGGATCAACGCGCGTCAACGAGAAATGGCGGTTCCATTCGGACTGCGCATGGCGAATGAACATCATGACGGATCGCTCCAACTTCCTCGTGGCGGCGGCATGGGTTTGGAGGGTTTGTCCGACGATGCTTTGTCGGACGGTTCTGTTGATCGATCCTGGCCATCGTCGGCGCTTTTCTCATCGGGGCTCATCGTCTCGAAATCGCCTTCGACCACAGGCCCGCCCTTGTCATGACTGCCTTGCGCGGCATGATCAGATCCCGATGTCCTGGTGTAAATATTTGTTTCACCATAGCTGACTGAAGCACGGAAATGGCTACCCAATGTTCGATACAACCAAGCTCGAAGCGGCGGCAGAAGCAGCGCGCCGCCGATAACGTCGGTGACGAATCCCGGCGTCAGGAGCAACGCGCCTGCGATCACCAGGCAAAACCCTTCGAAAACCTCCGCCAAAGGCACCGTCCCGCGCTCGAGCTGGGTTTGCGCCCGCCTCAGAACGGCAAAGCCTTGCCGGCGCAACATCCATGTCCCGGCGATGGCCGTCAAGACAATCAAGGCCAGCGTTGGCCAAAGCCCAAGCCAGCCACCGACCTGTATGAGGACAGCAATCTCGATAATCGGCATCACAATGAACGCAATCAGCAGAATTCGTCCAATAGGTAGCCGACGTGTGGTTTGTTTTTCTGTTCGGGTCATTATATGTTTGTTAATGATAAAACCTTAACTTGCATCGGTCGCTTCAGCGGTTAACATCCGTCAAACTGCTCGCCGCTGCAACCAAAGGCTTCAACGGAGCCATAATGTCTGAAGGATTTGCATATATCGACATCTTGTTTTTCGCTATGGTTGCCGCGTTTATCGCACTTCGCCTCCGTAGCGTGCTGGGTCGTCGAACTGGTCAAGAACGCCGTCGTACCGAAGGTTTCGGCGAAGTGAGAAACGATGGATCGACCGACAATGTCGTGCCAATTGGAGATCGTGGTATTGCCACACCTGAGAATGACCTCGCTATCGACGCGCTGAGCGATGAGACCGTCAAGGCCGGCCTGATGAGCATTCGTCAGGTTGATCATAGCTTTGATTTGCAACAGTTCCTGTCTGGTGCAAGGCTCGCCTTCGAAATGATCGTCGAATCCTATGCAGCTGGTGACAAGGATTCCTTGCGGCCCTTGCTTGCCGAACAGGTGTTTCGCGGTTTCGCACGAGCCATCGATGAGCGCGTGGCTGTTGAGCAAAGCCTGGACACCCAGCTCATCATGGTCAGCGATCCCAAGGTGCTGGAAGCCAAGCTTGATGGCACCCTGGCATCGGTCACGCTCCGCTTCGAGAGCGAACAGGTCAATATCGTCCATGATCGCGACGGCAATGTGGTCGAAGGCGATCCCGGTCAAGCCGAGGACGTTATTGACATCTGGACGTTTGAGCGGAATACGGAAAACGAAGATCCGAACTGGATCCTGACCGAAACACGCACGCCGAACTAGCTCGATCGTACCTTGACTTACTCTATCGGAAGAATCGTTGCGCCGATCTCCTTGGCTTTCCTGCTCTTCGGATGCGGGAAGAGCGAGGATGTGCAGCCGCAGGTCCAGTTTTCGCCCATTGCCTATGAGCAGCTGACGGGGTGGCGTGACGACAACCCGGCCGCCGCCGTCGAAGCGTTTCGACGCTCCTGTGAAAAACTGACGCGGCATGCCGGGAACAATACCATCGGGTCTCATGCGCTTTACGGGAAAGCGGACGATTGGCGGATGGCATGCGCGGCAGCCGAGCAGGTCGGGGACAGGCCTGATGCCGAAGCGGCCAGGCAATTCTTCGAGGCGTGGTTCCAGCCTTTCGAGATCACGGCGGATGGCGAGACGGAAGGCTTGTTCACCGGCTATTACGAGCCTTTGCTTCATGGCTCCAAGGCGCGCAACGGCAGCTTTAATGTTCCTCTTTATGTACCGCCGACCGATTTGGTGCATGTCGATCTCGGCCGGTTCGATCCGGAGCTTAAAGGGCGGTCGATTCGTGGCCGCATCGAAGGCCAGGATTTCATCCCCTATTATTCACGCGACGACATCGTGAACGGCGCTCTTGCCGATAGGAAGCTTGAACTCGTCTGGGTGGATGACGAGATCGAAAAGTTTTTTTTGCAAATTCAAGGTTCCGGTCAGGTCCGTCTGGATGACGGTACGATCATCAGGGTCGGCTACGCCGAGCAAAATGGCCTTCCTTATCGAGCCATCGGCCGCGATTTGATCGAGATCGGCGCCCTGGACCCGAAAGAGGTTTCGCTGCAGAGTATTCGAGAGTGGCTGGTCGCTCATCCTGACCAGGCCAAAGACATTATGGCGCGGAACAAATCCTACATTTTCTTCAGGGAGAATACCGAACTTGATCCGAGCGAAGGGCCGCTTGGCGCGCAAAATGTCCCTCTTACCGCCGGCCGTTCCCTTGCCGTGGATCCACGTCACATTCCGCTTGGGGCCCCCCTTTGGCTCGAGACCACAGCACCTTGGCCCGATGGCGAACGGCCGTTGAACCGCTTGGTCATCGCGCAAGATACCGGCGGGGCGATTAAGGGCCCTATCCGCGGCGATGTTTTCTGGGGGGCTGGAGAACAGGCGGAAATGATCGCCGGTCATATGAAGAGCCAGGGACGTTTCTTCGTTCTGGTGCCGAGAGCCGCTCTTCGAACCAGCTGACCGGTGGGGCTGCCCCATGAGGTGCCCATGACGGTCAGCTCATCCAGCGGATGGCTGCAGCACTTGATTCCAGCACGATATGAGCCTTCATCACATAAGACCGCCATGGTAAGGCTCCTGCGCGGAGCTTTCGTTTTGGCCGGCAGTGCGGCCAAGCGTGACCGCCGCTGAAGGAAGGTTGATCGCGTTCATGACCGGAAAAAATGTCGCCCTCTTCGTCACCTGCCTGGTTGATCTGTTCAGACCTTCGGTAGGGTTTTCGGCGGTGAAACTCCTGGAAGATGCCGGCTGCAGGGTAAGCGTGCCCAAGGGCCAAACCTGTTGCGGCCAGCCCGCCTACAATCAGGGCGCCCGTGCCGACACCGTGGCCATCGCCCAGCAAACGATTGAGGCACTGGTCGGCTATGACTATGTCGTCGTGCCCTCCGGTTCCTGCGCCGGCATGCTGAAAAAACACTATGTCTCCTTGTTCTTGCCGGATGATCCCTGGCAGGCAAGAGCCCAAGACCTTGCCGATCGAACCTTCGAGCTGGTGACGTTCCTTGTCAATATTCTGGACCTTCAACAGGTGACTTCTCGTTTGACGGCGAAGGTGACCTATCACGATTCATGTTCGGGCCTCCGTGAACTCGGCATCAAGCAGCAGCCCCGCACACTCTTGAACAGCATCGATGGCCTTAAACTCTTAGAAATGCAGGCTGCCGAGGTGTGCTGTGGGTTTGGCGGCACGTTTTGCGTCAAATACCCCGATATCTCGACCAAGATGGTCAGCGACAAAGTGCACAATATCGAAGCGAGCGATGCGGATCTGCTGCTGGCAGGCGATCTTGGCTGTCTGTTCAACATGGCAGGCCGTCTCAAACGGCTGGGCAGCCGCGTCGAAGCGCGCCATATTGCAGAAGTCCTGGCAGGTGATCTCGATGAGCCGCCGATCGGATGCGGCCCGGATGGCAGAGCACTGCCATCGGAAAACACCTGAGAGTGTCCATGCAGCCCACCTCCCTTGCCTTCAAGAGCAATGTCAAGAAAGCGCTGGGCGATGAGGCCCTGCAAAAAGCGCTCGCCATGGCCGAGGGCGGGTTTCAGAAGAAACGCGCCGATGCCGCGGACAGGCTCCCTGAATTCGAGGCCCTGCGCGATGCCGCCAAGGCGATCAAGGATCACACCCTCGACCATCTCGATCTTTATCTGCTGGCTTTCGAGCAGCGGGTGATCGAGCAAGGCGGCCAGGTACACTGGGCCGAAGACGATGCCGAGGCACGCGCTATCATCATCGAGCTGTGCAAAAAGGCTGGCGCGCGTTCGGTGACCAAGTCGAAAAGCATGGTGACCGAAGAGATCGGCCTGAACGAGGCTTTGGAGGCCGCCGGCATCGATCCGGTCGAGACCGATCTCGGCGAGCATATCATCCAGCTTGCCGGACAAAGACCCAGTCACATTCTGGCACCGGCGATCCACATGACCAAGGATCGCATTTCAGACCTGTTTGCCGAGCATCACGGGCGGCCAAGGGTCGAAGAACCGGAAGCGCTCCTGGGCGAAGCTCGCCAGTTTCTGCGACAGCGTTATCTCGATGCCGATGTCGGCATCACAGGGGCCAACTTCCTTGTTGCCGAGACCGGCTCGATCGTGCTGGTCACCAATGAAGGCAATGCGGAGCTGACCCAGGGGTTGCCGAAAACCCATATCGTGGTGGCCGGCATCGAGAAACTGGTGCCGACGCTGGATGATGCCTTCGCTGTCCTTCGCGTGCTCGCCCGTTCGGCAACCGGTCAGGATTTTTCTGCCTATACCACGGTGCTGACCGGCCCCAAGAGGGACGAAGATCTGGACGGTCCATTGGCATTTCACGTCGTTCTCCTGGATAATGGCCGCTCGACCATGCTCGGCACGGCGTTCCAGGACATGCTCCGCTGCATCCGCTGCGGCGCCTGCATGAACCACTGCCCGGTCTATCTGACCGCGGGCGGTCATGCCTATGGCTGGGTCTATCCTGGCCCCATGGGCGCCGTGCTCACCCCGCAGTTCATCGGCATCGAAGAGGGCCAGCATCTGCCCAACGCCTCGACCTTTTGCGGACGCTGCGAGCAGGTCTGTCCGGTGCGCATTCCGCTTCCCAAAATGATGCGCCATTGGCGGGAGGATCAGTTTCAGAAAAAACTGACGCCCCCCACCGCCCGGTATGGGCTGGCCTTATGGTCATTTGCCGCCAAGCGTCCATGGCTCTACCATTTCAGCGCCCGGATCGCGATGGCCGCCTTGGGCTGGCTTGGCCGGAGGAAAGGACGTTTTCGAACACTGCCGCTAGCCGGCGGCTGGACCTGCTCCCGTGATTTGCCCGCCCCCGCCGGCCTTACCTTTCAGTCACGTTGGCAACGGGAAAGGCCAAGACAGTCATGAGCGGGGCACGACAAGCGATCCTTAGCCGAATGCGCTACGCTTTGGGGCGCCGAGGATCGGATGAGGCCGACAGCGGCGATGATCAAGCCTGTCAAGCCGTGGAGGCGAGGCTGGCCAACCCGGCGCCGACAATTCTGCCCAAGCGAGGCGATCTCGGGCTTGAAGCAAGGATCGATCTCTTCAGCCGGCAGGCAGAAGCGGTCCAGGCAAGCGTTCTTCGCATCAAGACTTACGCCGACCTTCCGGAGGCGATCGCCGATTATCTGCGCCGCCACAATCTCCCTTTGAAGCTGGTCACCGCTGCCGATCCCGACCTGAAGGCGGCGCCATGGCATGAAGCGCTCTGGGAGATTCGCGAGGGCAAACCCAGGGAGGATGACCTGATCGGCCTCACATCTGCCTTTGCCGGCATCGCGGAAACCGGCACGTTGATGCTTGCCTCCGATGCCGATCATCCAACCATGCTCGCCTTCTTGCCCGAGACCTCGATCATCGCGCTGCCGAGTTCCAGCGTCCATCGTGCTTACGAAGACGCCTTCAAGACCTTTCGCAACGAGCGTTCCTTGCCGCGTTCCGTCAACTTGATCACCGGTCCATCGCGCTCCGGCGATATCGAGCAGACCTTGCAGCTCGGTGCTCACGGCCCGAAGCGGCTCCTGATCATCCTGGTCGATGACGCCGGCAAAGACACGCGGGGCCATCGACCCGACATCGGCGGTGATGCATCAGACGCCCAGAGATGACCAAAGACCGACGCCTGACCAAGGATGAGCTCAGCCTTTGGCAACGGGTGACGGCCGACATCGAGCGTCTGACCAAAAAGGCGCCGACCCCGGTCAAGCCCAAGCCTCGGCCGGAAAAGCCTGCCGAGGCTTGGGCCACATCCAACCCCGGTCATCCCACGAGAACCCGGCAAGCGGCGTCCCCGGCAACGCCAACATCGATGCCGGCTCTTGATCCAAACCGGCCCGTGAACACCGACCGACGCACCTGGGAAAAGTTAAGGCGCGGGCAAGTTCCGATCGAGAGCCGGCTCGATCTTCACGGCCGCACTCAAAGCGAAGCTCATGCGGCCCTTGATCAATTTCTCGCAGCATCGGTGGTAAGCGGTTTTCGCTGCATATTGATCGTGACCGGCAAAGGCGTGGATGGCCATGGGGTCCTTCGCCAGATGATTCCAAGATGGCTTTCCGAACGGAACAACCGCGAAAAAATCATCACCTATTGCACCGCTCAGCCCCGCCATGGCGGGGCGGGCGCCCTCTACGTCTTGCTGAGACGCCCTCGATCTCGCGGTCGTCGCTAGGCGCGCGAAACAAAGCGATGGGAGCGATGACGACGGTTCGGCCGAAAATCAGTTCCCTTCAACATCGTTCAGAGAATCGGGCATGACGACCGTATCGAAGTCCACCGGCTCGAACGGCACCTCGCCCGGACGCCCTGCAGCGAAGCTCATCTTGGCCTCACCGATCGCCGGGACGGCGAGGAGCTGACTGCACACCGTGGTGAAATCACCGGCATTGATCACCGTCATGGCGTGCCGCGGGTCCTGATCCGGTGAGTGATGATCCGCCAAGAGCTCGATCCAGGCCGCCCAAGCCCCTTTTTCCGGATCGGGCACGTCTGCATTCCTAAAACGGCATCGATAGTGATTGATCAATGGCGATGTCGGATCGTTGAGATCATGCGCCGTGATCATCGAAAGGCCATGGGGAATGGGTCGGCAAAGAATCTTAACGTCGTAGGCCATGGCTTGGTTTTCACTGGCGGGCATGTCGAGCGGTTCACGTCCCGGCATATGCAGCGGATCGAGTTCCCGCCAAACGCCTGACGACGTTCGAACGCGAAAGCTCGACTGCCGGCCGGCATGGCGGAGCCAAAAAGCCTCGTAGCGATCGGCAATGACGAGATTGAAGGGGCGATAGCTTCCGGGATTGATGTCCAGGAGCGCTTCGGCTGCCGTTTTCGCTTCGACATGGTCGAGGGCTTCCAGGACCAGCTCGCCGCGCGACCGCTTGCCGGCTTCCGGTCCAAGTGTTCCGGGCCTGTTCAGAACGGCAGCCACCAAGCCATCATCATTCACCCCGAACCAGCTGCCGCCGCCCAAAACATCCAGGCCTGCCACGACATCCGGCCGATCAGGCCAATGGCGTGCCGGCGCTCGCCAGGGACGGTGGTCGAGTTCGTCACGGTTCGCAGCCAGGATCAACGGCCATGCTGCTTCCGGCCTGCGCAGAATGACAAGGGTACACATGGCGTCAGGTTTTACCTCTCTTGGTGCATTGACGCATTCGCTTCACGTCCATGAACATGGCCGAAAACGGCCGGATCTCGTGGGTTCCTCATCAACTTTTGCAACCTTGTCCGATTGATAGGCCAGGTTCGTCAGACTAGCGCTGGCGTCGGTGCTTCTCTCTACCTATATTGTGGCCAGGTTCGCCCTACACAATTCGACAGATGAAGAGAGGCTGGCATGACGACCTTCGACGATCGCGAAAAGCAAGAGGAAACCCGCTTCAAGCACGACCAGGAACTGCAATTCAAGGCGCGCAATCGCGGCAACAAGCTTTTTGGCCTGTGGATCGCCGAAAAACTTGGTCTCTCGGGCGATGCAGCCGATGCTTACGCCAAAGATGTGGTCATGGCCGATTTTGACGCACCGGGCGATGATGACGTTTTTGACAAGGTAAAACCGGATCTCGCCGGAAAGTCGATCGAGATCGATCAAGACATCCTGCGAAAACATCTCGAGGAGTGTCGGGATAAGGCATTGCAGCAGATCAAGGCCGAATAGCAGGAGCCGATATGGCGGAGAAAACCGATAACCGGTTGGCGATGCCTGAGGAAGCGGGTGTATCGAAGACCTCAGAAAGCTCATCCTCGTCTCGAAACTCAGCCACGCCATCGGACAAGCAACTCGCCGATAAGAAGAAGGAAATCGGTGGACCGAAGGGTCCTGAACCTACGCGCTATGGCGACTGGGAGAAGGGCGGACGGTGCAGTGATTTCTGAGGACGCCATGGAAGGCATCGGGCCTTTCATCGGCGCCGGGCCATCTCGATCTCGTCGGAGGATCATCGGGTTCCAGGTGGGTCGATGGCCCAGTCCCTAGAGAAACAACAGCCTCACATGGCGGCGACAAGCGTTGGGGGGCTTCCGAAAGCCGGCATTCTTCTCCTGATCGCGCTTTCGATCACCTGGGGCCTGAACTGGCCGATGATGAAGCTTGCGCTTCAGGATATCCCCGTTTGGACCTTTCGGACCCTTTGCTTGATGGTGGGCGGCAGCACGTTGCTGCTGCTGACCAGGCTTTCAGGCCATGCGGTCGCTTTTCCCCGCGAGCGTCTGGCCATGCTGGCGTTCGTTTCCATCTTCAATATCACCGGCTGGCATCTCTGTTCCGCTTACGGCCTGTTGCACACGGGTAGCGGACGTGCCGCCATCATCGGTTACACCATGCCTCTATGGACATCTCTGTTCAGCGTGTTGATTCTCGGCACCAAACCCAGCGGACGCCAAATGCTTGCCCTCATGCTGGGCATGGCGGCATTGCTGACCCTGATCGGCGAAGATCTCCAGGTCGTCGGCGGCGCGCCACTGGGCGCGCTCTTCATGACCCTTGCCGCCTTGAACTGGGGGCTGGGCACCATCCTGGTCAAGAAATTTGATTGGGGAGGCATGCCGGTCATGGCCTTGACCGGCTGGCAGCAATTGATCGGTGGCGTCCCCATCGTCATCGGCTGGCTGATCCTGGAGCCCATCCCCGACTTCGGCGATTTCGGCTGGCCGGCGCTGATGGGGCTGAGCTATGCCATCTTCGTTGCCATGGTTTTTTGCCACACCGCCTACTTCAAGCTGGTCAGCCTGCTGCCCGCTCATGTCGCTGCCATGGGTGTGCTGGCTGTCCCGGTCGTCGGTGTGGTGAGTTCGGCATGGATATTGGGCGAAGCGGTCGGCCTTGGCGAATTGCTGGCCCTTTGCCTCGTGGTTTCCTCCCTCTGTTTGCTCATCAAGAAGGCTTAGAGCCTGTTCGAAGGCCGACGGACCATGAGCTTGACTTTGATCATGACGGTGACACGTCATCTTTGGGTTCTGCCGAAAGAGCGTTGGCGTTGGCTGCGTCCGAAACTGACCGGATGAGGGCGAGAAATCCATGATGACACCCGTGAAGACCATCATTCTTGGCGCTTGCCTGTTGTTGCCATTGACGGCGTGTTCCGCACCAAACCCCGTCCTCTATCCCAATGCGAGGCTGAACGAGTCAGGGCAAGCGCAGGCGAACCGTGACATCGAAGCGTGCAAGCAACTTGCGGCTTCCGGTGGTGCTAACCCGGCTTCCGGCCAAGCGGAAAGAAGTGCAAAGAATACCGCTGTCGGCGGGGCAGCCGGTGCAGCGACGGGGGCCGTCGGCGGCGCCGTTTTAGGCTCGGCTGGCCGCGGGGCTGCTTTTGGTGCTGCGACGGGAGCCACCGCGGGCCTGATGCGATCGATCTTCAGCCGTCCCCAGCCAAGCGGTGCTTACAAGAATTTCGTCGACCGTTGCCTGCGCGAGCGTGGCTATGAGCCGGTGGGCTGGGATTAGGCGGGAGCCCCCGCCTGCTCGTTGACGTCCATGCCCCGATCCGTCGATTGCAGTCCGTTTCAAGCCCGGCTATACCGCTTCTATGGCTTATCATTCCGAAGACTTGTTCGCTCGATTGCAGGCGCTCGCGATTGACCATAGCACCATCGAGCATCCTCCCGTATTTACCGTTGAAGAAGCAGCAGTGCACACTGCCTATCTTCCGGGCGCGCACTGCAAGAGCCTGTTCCTGAAGGACAAGAAGGGCGGGCTCTGGCTGCTGGTTTGTCTGGATCGGCGCCGGGTCGATACAAACCGGCTCGCTAAGGTGCTGGGATGCCCGCGCCTGTCCTTCGGCAAGCCGGAACTGCTCCTGGAAACACTTGGCGTAACCCCGGGTTCGGTGACGCCCTTTGCGCTCATCAACGATCAGGACCATCATGTTCAGCCTTTGCTCGACAAGGCGATGCTATCCCATGACCTTCTGAACTATCATCCGCTCACGAACGAGGCGACGACGACCATCAAGTCAGAGGATTTACCGAGGTTCATCAGCGCCATGGGTCACCAGCCGCAAATCCTCGATCTGGAGGAAAGCGGGATCGATCAGGCCTGATCGCACCGCTGGTCCGGACAGGGATGCTTGTGCATGGTAGCCGGGGTTACGATGGTGATGACAGGGTCCTCTCTGCCAGGCGACTGAGAGCATCAACGCGATTGGTCGCGAGAACCAGAAAAAGAGGGAATTCGGCATGACCACGGCCAGAAGGTTTCGACTTGGAACAGGTGCCGGTTTCTCCGCGGATCGCCTCGAGCCTGCGGTCGAGCTGGTTCAGCATGGCGACCTCGATGCGATCGTGTTCGAGTGTATCGGCGAACGGACCCTGGCCTTCGGTCATCGTGATCGGATGGCCAACCCGGAAGCTGGCTATAACCCGCTGCTTGAGCGGCGAATGCGGGCGGTCTTGCCGCTTTGCTTCAGGAACGGCACCCGGTTGATCACCAATATGGGGGTCGCCAATCCCAATGCTGCCGCCAGTAAGGCGGTGGACGTGGCCCGTGACCTCGGCCTTTGGGGATGCAAAGTCGGCGCCGTTTCTGGCGATGACGTGACGGACTTGATTGGACCGGACACCGAACTTGACGATACCAGCATGACGGTCGCCGATGTCGGACGCCAGATGGTGGGCGCCAATGCCTATCTCGGCGCGGATGCGATCCTGCCGGCGCTGGCAAGCGGTCTCGATGTGATCATCACAGGGAGGGTCGCCGATCCAAGTCTCTTTCTGGCCCCATTGCGTCACGCTTTCGGCTGGGAAGACGACGATTGGCCAAAGCTTGGTGCCGGCACGCTTGTCGGACATCTGATGGAATGTGCTGCTCAGGTTACCGGCGGTTATTTTGCTGATCCTGGGGTCAAGGATGTCCCCAATCTCGCCTATGTCGGCTTTCCCATCGCCGAGGTCAGCGACGATGGCTCGGCGGTGATTACCAAGCTTGACAAGGCCGGTGGGCATGTAACCGAGCAGACGGTCAAAGAACAGGTCCTCTACGAAGTGCATGATCCTCGAGCCTACCTTACCCCGGATGTCGCCGCTGATTTCAGCCGCGTTTTGATCAAAGAAGTTGCCCCCGATCGGGTTCAGGTAGGATCCGCAAACGGTACCGCTCGGCCCGAAAAGCTGAAGACTACCGTCGCGTTTGACGGCGGGTTTCTGGCCGAAGCCGGCATTTCCTATGCCGGGCCGGGGGCGGCAGGTCGGGCCAAGCTCGCCAAGGACATTCTCGACGAGCGCATGACCCGCCTCCACGGCTGCAATGCGCCGTTGCGCATCGACCTCATCGGGTTGAACGCGCTTCATGGCAACGCCGGTCCCACACCGCTTGACGAGGAGGTTCGGGACATCCGTGTACGCGCGGCGCTTCGCGCTGACCGTCGCGAGCAAGCCGAGCTGCTTCTTTGGGAAATGGAAGCGCTGCTTTGCTGCGGCCCCGCGGGCGGCGGTGGTTATCGAGGGCAGATAACACCCAGCGTGATTACCCACAGCGCCTTCCTGGATCGGGAGCGGATCACGCCTGGCCTGAGGATCATCGAGGTATGAGCAACCGAGCCGTGCCGCTTCGCTCGATCGCTCACGCACGTGCTGGCGATAAAGGTAACCGCTCAAACGTCAGTGTTTTTGCCTTCGATGCGCGCCATTTTCCCATGATCGAGGCACAATTGACCCCCGACCGTTTAAAGAAGGAATTCCCCCATCTGCTTCGTGGCGACATTCAGCGTTTCGAACTTGATCACCTCTTCGGGCTGAACTTCGTGATGGATCAGGCCCTGGAAGGTGGCGTCAACCTGTCGCTCAATCTCAACTCGCATGGGAAATCCTGGAGTTTTCTTCTTCTCGGCCTCACGATCGACATCCAGGATTAGTTCCATGACCGGAAGCTCTGCCGGTGTGCGCTTGGAGTTCGATCCCACCCACTTCCTGTTCCCAAATCGGTGCCCTTGGGCCTGGACATGGAAAAGAAAGCGAGTGGGTTCGATAGGAGATCAAACATCGAGGTCTGGTGGTATGACCATCAACATTGGATTCCCAGTGGAAGAAAATCGATCGTCAAAATTCAAGGGTCAAGCTTGCCCCGAAGGAAATCTTCCACTGTGGTCATACCACTAGCCCTTGCGAGCGCGTGATTCTTGCTGATCGAGCCAGGTGGTCATCTTGACGAACATGTCGAGATACTGACGACCGGCCGCATCGAGCGTCCGGCTCTTCTTGATCTGCACTGCCCAATCCCGGCAAAGCTTGGTGAAGCCTTGACCGATATGCGCGCCATAAGCCTGACCGATCATGGCGGCATGCCTGATCATCTCAGCGCTCATCGGCTTGCTGTTGATGGTGCGGGCTGCGGTCTTTGTACGGGCTGTGCTCCGGCTCGCCGCGGCCTTCCTGGGTGCAGCAGACCTCTTGGCTGCAGGGCCGACACGCTTCTTCGCGGCCGTCGCCGTCCCGGTGGTGCTCTTTAGTGCGGTCTTTGCCCTGACGACCTTGGTCTTGGTCGCGGCCGGCGTCTTGGCAACGGTACGCTTTGCTACAGGCTTGGCAGTAGCGCTTATCTTAGGCTTAGGCGCTGCCTTGCTCTTGGACTTGGTGGCAACGGACGTGGTGGCTTGAGCGCCAACCTTCTTCTTCGGGGCAGCACGCTTGGCTGAAGGCTTGGCGATGGCCTTCTTGGCCACTGTCTTCGCCTTGACCGCAACCTTTTTCTTGGCGGCGACTTTCGGCTTCGCTGCAGCCTTCGACTTTACCGCCGCTTTCGATTTTACGGCGGCCTTCGGCTTCGCTTTGCCACTGGTGGCCTCAGCGGGCTTTTGGGACTTGGAAGAACGCGCTACCGTCTTCTTCGGCGCTTTACCGTTCCAAGGCGGGGTAGCACCGTTCAATTTCGAATTCGACCTGGGTTGCAACTGCCATCAAAAAACTCTCCATTGCTGGTTCTGACAACAGCCTTATTTCCCTAAAAAGTTGAATTTTTTATTAACAAACGGCCTTGTCACGCCAAAATTCGTGAAAATTCGGCAACCAGAAGGTGCCGAAAGCCGATGAAGACGCCTGTTTCCTTCGGAAATTTAGACTCGATTTATCCGGGGCGTCTTGGGTGAGCAAGGAGCCAGACAATGACCTCTTCGGCTGCCTTGTCCGGGCGGAAAAACCGGATAGAAGACATGGTCGATCATGCCTTCGGTGACGATCAGGGTGAGCCGTTTGATCATGCGCATACCGTCGACCTCGAAGATCGGCAGATCGAGGCTTGAGGCGAAGGTCAGAGCCGTATCGCTCAACAGAGGAAATGGCAGGGCCAGGCGGTCTGCGATCTCGGCCTGGACTTCCGGCGTCTGGGTGCTGACGCCGATCACATCGGCATGCAGGGCCCGAATGTCATCATGTTGATCGCGAAATGCCATGGACTGCGGCGTACAGCCGCGCGCGCCCGGAATGTCGTCCCAGCCTTCGGGAAGCGGCACATCTGGCCGGCCGGCCATCGGAAAGCAATAGACGACCCAACGACCAGAGCTGGTCGCGATATCGAAGGTGCCGCCGCTGGTGGCGGGAAGCGCCAGCGAATGCAGCGGGCGATCGACCAGATGGTCGCAGGCGCCGTCATCCTCGGGACGGGGCAGATCGGGCGGCAGGCGGGTGGGATCGTGGGGCACTGTCATGGCATCAGGGCAAGGTTTGTTCGATAGCGTCGGTGATTTCTTTCGAAGCCGGCTCGACCTTCGAGGACCAGGCGCCGACCAGATCGCCTTCGGGATCGACCAGATATTTGTGGAAATTCCAGCGCGGCAGGCTGCCTTCGCCGAGGGTCGCGGCAACATGCCGGAAAAACGGATGGGCGTCTTTGCCTTTGACCGACTGCTTGGTGGTCAGCGGGAAATCGACGTCGAAATTGACCTCGCAAAACTCCTTGATCTCGGCTTCTTTCCCGGGCTCCTGCTGACCGAAATCGTTGGACGGCACACCCAAAACCACCAGACCCCGGTCACGATAGCGCTCCCAGACCTCCTGCAGCCCGGCATATTGGTAGGTAAAGCCGCAAAGGGAGGCGGTGTTCACCACCAGGACAGCCTTGCCGGCAAAGCTCGACATCGGCAGGGGATCACCCTCGATCGACGTGAAGGCAATGTCATTCGCCGACGTCGATGCTGCCGAGGCGGACGCGATGCCCGCGGCCAGCAAGCCGATCACAGTGACAAAGGAGATGACGACCTCTCGAACAACCATCAACACGCTCCACCGCTATGCACAGTCGACATCATACCGAACCATATCGCACGGAAACAGAAAAATTCTTTCTTATGGTGGCGATGGCGAGTTGCCCTCGCTGTTTCTCCCGTTTTGCCCAAAACACCAGGGAAACAGCGATGTTCGGGTTCGTTTCGTTTTTGGCGTGTCGATGAGCCGATAAGGTCTGCTCAGCAACGGTTATGGTGAAGAAGGTTATCGTAAATTAGGAAAATAGTCCAGAAAACCGATCGCGCTGCCCGCTTGCCGGTCAAGCCTCATGACCTCAAATGGCGTTGACCTCCCATCCGGCGTCCTTGGCGATCTGATCGGCGATCCGATCGATGGCTGCCGCATCTTTCCCGGGATTTTGCCACTCGACGATCTGACCATCGCCGGTCAGCCGCAGAAGTTCCACGTTCTTCAATCGCTGATTGTTCCGCCTTGCGGCACGCGCATCGGCCAAGAGGTCTCTCATGGTTGCCTCCTGACCCTTGCCCTTGAACAAGAACCAGAGGAAACCGCGCTCGAAATCTTCGCTTGCGGCAATCTTGTCGAGATGCGGTGATTTGATCGTGGAAAAGAAGACGCTGAGATAGGGCTTGCCGTCGACCGTCCATGTCCGCCCCCTGCCCAATTCGTGCCCAACCGACCAGCCGCGCGGTTCCTCGGTAATCGCAAAACACGGACGCGTATCGGCGACAAAGGTCAGAAAAGTTCTGAGAACAACCTGCCAAGCGCTGAGGCCGGTCACGGATCGAATGATCTGCGCAGGCCGTAACATCACGCCCTTCGAGGTTTTCTCGACAATAAGAACGGTCACATTATCGACCAAAATAGAGGCGAATTGCACGCCTTGAAATGAAACTTCCGATCGGCCATTCCCATCATAGGCGGAAGACTTCTTGGCAGGCGACTTCCGCTAGGCATGCTACCAATAAGCACCATAAAATCCTCACAAAATCATTACTAGCCTGCCGGAACGGCTCTTATCAATATCAGTAAGCTCTGGCCGGGCTAACCATTCTCGGGCTCCAATTCAAGAAAAATTGAGCAGAATCAAGATGTTCTATCTTTGGGATTGTTTGATCAGGGGAAATTTCAATTTTTACTAGAAATCAATGTGGTTTCACTTTAGCTCAATGACCTCGCTGTTTTCGGACTTGACCCCGCTTAAAAAGCGCTTCGTCAATGGAGAAGCATCACGAACGGGGAGGCCTTCCCATGGCCATGGCTGGTGACTACCGATTTCTGGCGCCAGACCGGGTCATTTTCGGGCGTCTTCCCTGGGGGAACGAGCCACGGGATCGGGCATCAGCTTGGGGCGGTTGCCGGCGTGCCTCATGGCCATTGCAGCTGCGTGATGCTGCCGAGCGTGCTGCGCGACAACGAGCCGGTGAATGGCGAACAACAGCGGTCGGTGGCAGCCGCTATGGGCAGCGCGCTGGCGGCGGCCGATATGGTACAAGAGCTGGTGCGGGAGATCTTGGCGATGGCCAATTTATTTTTGTCGAAGGCCGACTGCCTTAACGTTTAGGTAACCAAGTTCTGGCAGAACAACAACAATAACAACGTCGTCGGGGGATGCATGCAGTTATCGAAGAAGACGGTGGTGATTACCGGCGGTGCTGGCGGGATTGCCTTGGAAACGGCGCGCACGCTCTTGGAGACAGGGGCTGATCTTTGCCTGATCGATCCGAATGGAGTGGGGCTGGAGACGGTAAGGAGCGAACTGGAGGCAGGCGAACGGGTCCGAACCGTCACATCAGATCTGAGCACGCCTGCGGCATGCAGCGCTGCGCTCGATGGCATCGATCGGCCGATTTACGGTCTGGTGCATCTCGCCGGTATCTTCGTGGCGGACGATCTGGATGCAGCCTCCAGGCCGATCTGGGACGATGTGATGGGCGCCAACCTCACCAATGGCTTCGATATGGCGGCCGCCTGCCGGTCAAGATTGGCGACCGACGGCCCCAGCCGCATGGTGTTCGTAAGCTCGGTCGCGTTCAGGCGCGGTTCGTTCGATCATATTGCCTATACCGCGGCAAAAGGCGGTATCGTCGGTCTGGTGCGCGCCCTTGCGAAGAAGCTTGGACCGAACACCCTGGTGAATGGCCTGGCACCCGGGATTATCGAAACGGCGATGCCGGCGCATCTGCTCGCCGATGAGAGCCGTCGCGAGCGGCTGCTTGCCGAGACCGCCCTCAAGCGCTTCGGCCACCCGCGCGAGGTCGCCACCGTGATCCGGTTTCTCCTGAGCCCCGATGCCAGTTTCATCACCGGCCAGGTGATCAATGTCGATGGCGGCGTCGCCAATGGCTAACGGGTGGTGTGACCACGGCATCTGGTTTTCGGGCCGGGGGAATGATGGCCAGGCGTCAGCGGCTCAAGGTCTTTCCAGGGGACCTTTTTCGTTGAACTTGCACGACGCGCTCATCCGGTCTCGGCCGTCTTCCCAGGATAGGCTCATGGAAATTAAAGGCCGTGGTCATGCCATCTAGTGGTGCGACCACAACGGATGATTCCCTAGGCAAAAGCCGTAAGGCATTGAATTTAGAAGAATTGGCTTCACATCATGTGGGAATCAAATGATGTGATCATACCACTAGATGATCTGGCAGGCCGCATCGAAATCGTAGCGAGGCAGGCGGCGGAAGAGCTTGGAGGGGTCGCCGTAGCCGAGATTGCAGAGAAAGTTCGAACGAAGGGTCGTGCCTTCGAAGAATTCGCGATCCACGCCTTCGTGATCGAAGCCGGACATCGCACCAACGTCGAGACCGACGGCGCGGGCAGCGAGCATCAGGAAAGCGCCCTGAATCGTGCCGTTTCTAAGGGCCATCATGTCGGCTGCCGCCGGGTCGTTACGGTAACGGCCGCTCATGTCCTTCATCGGAAAGTTCGTCGCCATGTCATCGAAGAAGGCGAGATCGTGGGCAATGATGACGGTGACGGGGGCGGTCATGGTCTTGTCGACATTGCCGGTCGACAAATGCGGCTTCAATCGGGTCTTGCCCGCCGCCGAGGTCAGGAAAACATAGCGTGCGGGCTGCGCATTCGCGCTGGTCGGCGCCCATTTTATCAGGTCGTAGAGTTCGATCAGCGTCTTTTTGTCGACCGGCCTGTCCAGCCAGCCATTATGGGTGCGCGCTTCGGAAAAAAGGAGAGCCTTGGCATCGGCATCGAGGTCTTCGATCCGCACTCGAAGTCTGGCGGCGGCTTGCCGGGCGGCCAAATCGGCGGCGGCGGGATCGGCGTCCATCAGGTCATTCACGGATCAATGGCTCCAGGCTCAAACTGAACAGATCATGCCGGCGACAAAGGGCATCGTCCCCAGATCAGCCTCGATGTCATGTTTGTCAAGGAACAACCTGCGCCTACCCCCATGGCAACGGCGATCAGACTATTTCAATCGGCCGCCAACGGATCACGCTTTCTCCTTCAACACCGTTCCTTTGGTTTCGTAGGAATTGCCGCGGAAAAGCGCGATATCGCGGCCATCTTCGGTGACGACCTTGACATCGTAGACGCCGGTTCGCCGGGTCCGGTTCTGCTCCGTTGCCGTGGCGATCAGAACATCGCCCAAGTGCCCTGGTGCTGTGAAGGTGATCTGCGCTTGAAGCGCTACGGTTGTCCGATTGCAGGCATTGCAGGCAAAGGCGAAAGCGCTGTCGGCAAGCGTGAAGATGAAACCGCCATGGCAGGTATCATGGCCATTGATCATGTCCTCGCGTACGGTCATCGAACAGCGCGCAAAGCCCGGTGCAATCTCATCGACCTGGATGCCGAGCATTTTCGAGGCATGATCGCGCGCATACATGTCGTCCTTGACCAGGCGTGCCAGCGCTTTTGCTTCAGGGTCGACCATCATCTTTCGGTCCTCTCGGCATGCCCAGGATCAATGTCGACCTGGCGTCGCGCTGGCTCAGCGCCCCTTGAATGCCGCAGGCCGCCGCTCCAGAAACGCGCTGACGCCTTCCAGGTAGTCATCGGTCTTGCCTGCTTCCCGCTGCAGATCCCGTTCCAGATCAAGCTGCTGGTCGAGATTATTGGTGGCGGAAGCATTCATCGCCCGTTTGATCAATCCTAATCCGCGGGTGGGCTGCTTTGCCAGATGCCGCGCGAGCGATTGCGCCTCTTGCATGAGCTGGTCATCATCCACAACGCTCCAGATGAGCGCCCAGTCGGCCGCCTGCTCGGCGCTGATCTTGTCGCCCAGCATCGCCATGCCCATGGCCCTGGCCGTGCCGACCAGCCTTGGCAGCATGAAGGAACCACCGGCATCCGGCACCAGGCCAAGCTTGATAAAGGCCTGGATGAAGCTGGCCGAGCGCGCAGCGAGAACGATATCGCAGGCCAGGGCGAAATTGGCGCCAGCGCCTGCGGCAACGCCGTTGACCGCGCAGATCACCGGGCGCTCGAGTTTGCGGATCCGGCGGATCAAGGGGTTGTAGAGGCGATCAAGGCTGTCGCCGAGATCGACCATGTCGGCATCGGCTCGATCATGCAGATCCTGACCTGCACAAAACCCCCGCCCAGCCCCAGTGATGAGGACGGCGCGTATCGCCCGATCCAGCTCGATCCGATCGAACAGATGGACGAGATCCTGATGCATGGCTTCGGTAAAGGCATTCAGCTTTTCCGGCCGATTGAGCGTGATCGTTGCCACGCCGTCGGTAAGCTCGGCAAGAACGGTTGGTTCGTGCAAAGATTGCCTCCTGACTTGATGAGCGCCCGCGTCTTTTTTGCTGCGAGCCGCGGTTTCAGGCCCCTGGAAAAAACGACCACCTTGGAATTGAGGATAGCACACTTATCCTTGTCATCTTATGAAGAGACCCATGGAAACGATGCAAGCCTCCTTTAACGCAGGTGACAGCCTCCGATCGAGACGATCGTGACACGCCCGATCAGCCATTGGCTTCTGCTTTTCACCATTGTCATCCTTTGGGGCAGCGCCTTCGGGCTGACTGAGATTGCGATCGAGGCCTTCACGCCGACGGCTTTGGTGACCGGCAGGCTTATTCTGGCGGCTGTCGTCCTGACGTCGATCGTCTGGCTGCGCGGACAAAGACTGCCTCGATCGCGCCGGTTCTGGCTCTTCAGCCTTGCCTTGGCGATCGCTGGCAATTGCCTGCCGTTCTGGCTGATCACCAGGGCACAGCTGGTCATCGACAGCGGTCTTGCCGGCATTTTGATGTCGATCATGCCTCTCTCTACACTGCTGCTCGCCCATATCTTCGTTTCGGGCGAGCGCCTCACCAGCCGCAAGCTTTTCGGGTGCTTTCTCGGGCTGGTCGGTGTCGTGATCTTGATCGGGCCGGAGGCCCTCCTGGAACTCAGCGGCCAGGGAACGGCGTTTTGGGCCGAGCTTGCCACCTTGTTTGCAGCCCTTTGTTACGCTGCCAACGTGATCATCGCCCGTCATCGCCCGGCCTTCGATCCCATCACGGCGGCGGCCGGGACCATGATTGTCGGCGCGCTGATCATGATGCCCCTAGGTGCGCTCGCCTTGCCCGGACAACTTCAAACGGCCTCATTTCAGGGCTTGGCGGCGGGAATTGCCCTTGCGCTGATGGCCAGCGCTTTGGCACCGGTGATCTTTTTCCAGCTGATCACGATCGCAGGACCGAGCTTCGTCGCTTCCCTGAATTATCTGATCCCGCTTTGGGCGATCCTCGTCGGGGTGGTCTTGCTGGGTGAAGAACCGAGATGGACGGCCTTGCTCGCGCTAGGCTTGATTCTTGGCGGCCTTGCGATGAGCGAAAGAGCATGGCGTCAGCAAAAGGCCCTTGATGCCAAACGGCAAGAGGACGAGCAGGTCGATGCCGTAACTTTTTGTAAATGTCGTATTTTAATTTAGCCCCGTCCCTTATGTTTTCTGGTTTTTTGAGTTCTAGAGCTAAATTGTATGATATATTAGCTGCTAAAATAGCTTCATTGAGTTTATTGGTTCCGAAGTAAAGCAATCCTAAATTATGCGATACAAAAGCGAGGCCTTCTTTGTCATTTAGTTTGGCAAACATTTTCTCACTTTTCTCGAAATTTTTTATTGCCTCTAAAGTGTCGTGTAGAATTAAGTTTATTTTACCTAAATTATTACAGCTTGTTCCAATGCCACCTTCATCTGAAATTTCCTCATAAATTTTCAAACTTTTTAAATAGCTATTTTTAGCTTCAATAAATTGCATTTGATTTTTTAAAATGTAACCTATGTTGTTACTAGTAGATGCTATGCCTTCTTTGTCGTTAATTTTCTCAAAAGCTTTCAGCGATTTTTCGTAGAATTCTTTTGCTTTTGATAAGTTTTTCTGCTGCTGGAAAACATATCCAATATTGTTATTAGTTTCGGCAATACCTTCTAAATTATTTAATTCTTCATATATTTTTAGCCCTTTAATATAATAGGAAAGTGACTTAACCGAAACACCTTGTTCCATATACAAAATAGCCTGTATTTACTAAAGCTGTAGCGTATTGTTTTTTGTAAAAATCACATTCTGATTTGCTTTTGCAGTTTTTTAGCTGTTTTTCTGTAATTTCATGTAATTGAACATTATATTTTTGCCACTCACCTTCGGGAGCTATTTCAACTAATGAACTCAGAATTTCCGTTTTTACAGAATCGTTTTTTGTAGTTGTTAGGATTCTTTTCAAAGAATCTAGTTCAGTATTCTGTCCAAACGAAATGATTGAAAGGAATAATGATAGTTGTAAGAATGTATATTTTAATAGTTTGTTCAAGCTAGCACTAAGTTAAGTAAAATTGCAATTCAAACCCGCTAAAATTTAAGTCCAATAACACATACATCATCTACTTGCTCTAGATTCCCTCTCCAAGCATTAAATGTTTCGTTTAGGATTTGTTGCTGTTCGCTCAATTCAAGTTCATTTATGGACAACAATAGATCGTTCAATTGTTTGTATTTGAATTTTTTGCCTTTAGGTCCTCCAAACTGATCTGGATAACCATCTGTATAAAGGTATAAAATATCTCCTTTCTTTGGTTCAACAGTAAATAATTCAAAACCATTTAATTTTTCGCCTTTCCCTACCGGCATCTTATCTTTAGGTAATTCAATAATTTTTTTATTTGATACCAAGATAGGTTCGTTATTGGCAGCTGAATAGCTTATTTTTCTAGTTGATTTATTTACACAAATAAGTATCCCGTCCATACCATCTTTCTGGTTATCCTTGCTTATTGTGCTAACCAATCTATTTCTAACATAATCAAATACTTTGTTGGGTTCCAAAATACTTTTTCCTTGATAGCTTCGCTTAAAAAACCTATGTTAAGTAAACTCATAAATGCCCCAGGAACTCCGTGCCCAGTGCTGTCGCATACAGCAATATATATATTGTCTTCATGTTCAGTTATCCAGTAGAAATCACCACTAACAATATCTTTCGGCTGAAAAAATATAAAACTATCTGTAAATTGTTTATCAATTAGTTCAGTTGAGGTTATTATTGCTGTTTGAATTCGTTTTGCATAATTTATACTATCAAGAATTTCTTTTTGCTTTTCTTCAATTACGTCTTTTTGTAGTTCAATTATTTTTTTTGATTTCTGTGTAGCTTTATTTTTTGAAAACAGCAGTACGGCAATTAATACTAAAGCTACAACGCCAATAAATAATGCATTTTTCCAAAAACGTTGAATTAATTTTTCCTTCTGCAAAAGTTGAATTTCTTGTTCTTTTTTCTCGCTATCAAATTTGGTAAGCATCTCATTAATTATTTCCGTGTTATTCTCGTTGAAAATAGAGTCTTTCACGTTCATATATAATTCTAGGTATTCATGCGCTTTTTTGTAGTCTTTAAGTGTTAGGTAAATCCCGTGAAGACCATTGTAGCTTGTTTTTATGGCATCTAAGTAGGAAATTTCTTGGGCAAGATGTAGCGCTTTTGTATAATGCGCAATCGCTTCAGTTTCATTCCCTTTTTTATGCTCTAGTTCTGCAATGTTATTTAAAACTGTAATGAGCATTTGTTTGTTACTTAGTTTACTTTCTATTTCGTAACATCTATTAAAGTAATTTAGTGCACTATCATATTGAATTTGTTCTGCAAATAAGCTTCCTATGTTATTTAACATTAGAGCAATTCTAGTTTCATTTTCTGTTTTTATCGAAAGGTTTAGGCTTATATTATAGTATTTTTTTGCATTAGTAAAATCATTCATGTAATAATAGCACCTTCCAATATTACCATTAGCCATGGCAATTTGATTTTCAGATACTTTACCTTTTTTAAAATTGTCCTCATAAATAGATAGGGCATTTTGAATATACTGCAATGCTTTTTTATACTCTCCAAGTTCAATATAAATACTACAGAGGTTGTTAAGGCAATTGGCTAAGCCATCTGGTTTATTCGTTAGTTTGTAAAAGTTACTCGAGATCAAGAAGTAACTTATAGCTTTATCGTAATCACTTAGATAAAACATGATGTGACCTAATTCGCTTGATACTCGGGCTTGTAGAAAGTTTGATTTTGTTTTTTGAGCAAGTAAATTTGCTTTTTCTAAAAATTCAATTGATTTGTTTGGTAAGGAATCTTTAAAAACATCCGAGATCCCAATGCAGGTTAATATTTTTATAGAGTCATTTTGGGCTGAATTAAGGACTTTGTTTAAACTATCTAGTTTTACAGCAGCATTAAGTTGTGCATAAAGTATGCATTGTATGAAAAGATATCTGAGTAGCTTGTTGCACATAGTTTTTAAATGCGTATTTCTATTTTTAGTTCAGAAGTTAGAGTAATTTTATTCCAATAATACAAACATCATCAACCTGTTCTAAGTCACCTTTCCAATTATTAAATTTCCAATTAATTGTTTCAAGTTGTTTTGATAATTCTAATTGATGAATAGAAAGTAAGAATTCATTCAATTGTTTGTATTTAAATTTCTTTCCATCTGGTCCACCAAATTGGTCTGCAAATCCATCTGTATATAAATATAATACATCTCCTGATGTGTAATTTATTTCATGCGTTGAAAATGGCTTTTCGTTTTCTCCTTTTCCAACTGGCATCCTATCAGATTTAAATTCTTTTAAATCGTTTGAGTTGCATAAAATGGGTTTGTTGTTGGCTGCGGTATAAGTTATTCTATTATCTTCTTTGTCAATACAAATCAAAATCCCATCAAAACCATCTTTTTGTCCTTCTTTACTAATACTATCCAATAATCTTTTTCTTACAAAGTCAAAAACATCATTTGTTTGTAATAATTGTTTTTCATTAATCGCTTCATTTAAAAATGTGATGTTAAGTAGACTCATAAATGCTCCAGGAACACCATGTCCTGTGCTGTCACAAACCGCTAAGTAGAATTTGTTTTGATATTTGGTTGCCCAATAAAAATCCCCGCTTACAATATCTTTTGGTGCGAAATAAACGAAATTGTCAAGAGTATTCTCATTAATAAATTCTTTATGGGCTAATAATGTGTTTTGGATACGTTTTGCGTAATGTATTGAGTCTAAAATTTCTTTTTGTTTTGTTTCAATAATTTCCTTTTGCTTAAATACTTCTTCTTTCTGTTCTGAAATTATTCTATTCGCTTTCCTTTGCTTTTTTAACCCCCGGAAAATTAGAAATCCAAATACTATAGCTAATATTAAGCCTACAATAATAATGTAAGTAACAAATTTTTGATAACGAATGGTTTTTGAAGAAATGATGTTTTCGGCAGCCAACAATTTGTTTTTCTTCTCTTTTTCATTGGTTTCATATTTGATTTGCATATCGTACAAAATTTTCGAATTATCTGCATTGTATAGCGAGTCAGAAAGTTGCGAACCTTCTTTATAATAATCAAAGGCATTCTTGTAATCACCCATGTTTTGATAAGCAATTGAAATACTCTTTAAAAAATCAATAGTATGTGATGTTGTGCCGTATTGAATACTATATGCCATACCTTCCTTTAAAATTGAAAGAGCTTCTTTGTTTTTCTTTTCTAAAATGTAAACATCACCTAACCCTGAGCACATTTTCATTAAACCTAAAGTATCTTCCTCACTT
>CAWBCX010000068.1:0-67310 GCA_963787265.1 uncultured Alphaproteobacteria bacterium
GCAGGGTATCGCTGAGCGTCAGCAGACTGCGGGCTGCGATCCGGCCGGCGCCACGGCCCGCGACTCCCGCCGAGGTCCGGAAAAGCCGGCGCAGTAGATCTCTCAGCGGGATCTGACAGAACCGGCCTCCGTTCGGCGCTCGGGATCTGGGCCTGGCCGCCATCCCGCGCACCAGTCCCTGCCGGTCCAACCAACCCTTCGACCACTCCGTGGTGAGCTCCCACGCGGCCCGCTCGAGGTGGGAGGTGAGCGCCGCCGCCTGCAACAGCACCGCGATCCTATCGCGGTCGGTCCGAGCGCCCTCGACGAGCTCGCGACGCGACCGCTGCCGGGCAACGGTCGGTTCGGACTCCGCCACAGAGGCGGCCAGGGCCGGGTGATCGATCGCCGCGATCCGGCATCTCATCCGGCGCCTCATCCGGCGAGCGTGTCGAAGTGTCGCCAGAAGCTCGGGTACGACTTCTCCACCACTCCCGGCTCCGCGATCGAGATCCCCGGCCGCCGGAGCGCGGTGAGGGCCAGGCTCATGGCGATCCGGTGCGTCGGGTTGGCCTTGTCCTGGCCCATGATATCGGGTGCTGAGCCATGGGCAGGCTGAAAGAGCGCATGGTTGTCGCCGATCTCGGCGCAGGGCGCCATGCCCATGCCGCCAACCAGGCCAGCGCCCAGATCCGAGAGAATGTCGCCGAACATGTTCTCCATGACCAGCACATCGAATTCCCACGGTTTTCTCAACAGATCGAGGGCCGTGGCATCGACATAATGATGGTCCGCCTGGATCTCGGGGAAATTCTTCGCACGCTCATCGAATATTTTCCGAAAGAACGCCATGGAGGTGAACACATTGGCCTTGTCGACGCACGTGACCCTCCCTTTGAGGCCGCGGGCCTTTCGCTGGGTGGCAAGCTTGAACGCCACGTCAAACAGCCGCTCCGAGGTTTTTCGCGTGATTTCCAGCGTATCGCGCGCAATCTCGTCATTCTCCACGGTGCCGCGGCCGACCGAGGCGAACAGCCCCTCGGTGGATTCGCGCAGGATCAAGAAATCGATCGTCGCCGCGCGAGAATCCTTCAAGGTGAGCTTGGCATGGGGAAAAGCCTTGACCGGACGAAGGCCTGCGTAGAGGCCGAACGCCCGGCGCATCTCGAGATGGGGGGCGATTTCGGTGCCGTCCTGGTAGCGGACATCGGGAAGCCCCATGGCACCGAACAGTATCGCATCCGCGGCTTCGGCCTTCTTGAAGTTCTCATCGGAAAACGCCGTGCCGGTATCCCGGTAGGCGGCAGCGCCGCCGGTCAGACTTTCCGTTCGAAGCCGAAAGCCGCCGGTTTTCTGCTCGAGTGCCTTCAGCACCTCCAGGCAAACCGCCATGATCTCTTCGCCGATACCGTCTCCCGGCAGCACCGCAATATTGAACTCGGTATTCAAGCCTTCACTCCCCGGTATTTCGATAGCGACCAATCATCGCTATGACGGGATCATGATCCCATCGTCAAGACCCAAGCTCGAGGAAACCGTTATGGCGCTCGACATCGCCGTTGCCGGCAGCGGCTATTTTAGCCAATTCCACTATGATGCCTGGTCGCGGCTGCCGGAGGCCAAACTGGTCGGTGCCGCCTCCCTCGATCCGAAGGGGTTGCAGGCGATCGGTGATCGCTTCGGCGTGAGCGCCCTTTTCGAGGACGTCGGCGCCATGCTGGATCAGACCAAGCCCGACCTTCTCGACATCGTCGCCCCTCCCAGCACCCATAAAGCACTGCTCGAAGAAGCGGCCAAACGCGGGATCCATGCCATCTGCCAAAAGCCGTTGGGCGGCGATCTCGAAACGGCCGAAGCCATGGTCGAGATCGCCGAGGATGCCGGGATCATCCTGGTGGTCCACGAGAATTTCCGCTTTCAGCCCTGGTATCGGGAGGCCAAGCGGGTGATGGAGGAAGGGCGTCTCGGCAAGGTCACCAATATCAGCTTTCGCCTGCGGCCGGGGGACGGGCAGGGGACCGACGCCTATCTCGACCGCCAGCCTTATTTCCAGAAGATGAAGCGCTTTCTCATCCATGAGACCGCCATCCACCAGATCGACAGCTTTCGCTATCTTATGGGCGAGGTGAGCGGCGTCTACGCCAGTCTCAGGCGTCTGAACACGGCCATCATGGGCGAGGATGCCGGCTATCTGATCTTCGAGTTTGCTTCAGGCGCGCACGGTCTGTTCGATGGCAACCGGCTTCTCGACTTTCCAGCGGAGAACCCGCGTCTCACCATGGGGGTGCTGCTGATCGAGGGAACCGAAGGTACGCTTCGGCTCGATGGCGATGGCGGTCTTTGGCTGCGTCCTCATCTGGGCCGGGAGCAGCCTCACGCCTACCCTTGGGAAAACCGCGGCTTTGGCGGGGATTGCGTCATGACGCTGCAACGGCACGTCCTGGCGCATTTCATCCAGGGGAGCGTGCTGGAGAACAGCGCTCGGGACTACTTGATGAATATCAGGATCGAAGAGGCGCTCTATCGTTCAGCTGAAACGAAGCGCTTGGAACAGCCGGATTGCTCGCGGCGTGGCCACAGCCTTTAGCAGATCATGCACGAACCTGGTCAGGTCCTACAGCAACAGCCTCAATCGTCCTTTTTCTGCCACATGATGCTGGTGACGCGATCGAGCATGTCAGGATCGGCAGCGATGGCATTCCTTATCTTCTGATATTCGTCGAAGGAGATGCCGTCGGTCCGCTCGATGGTCTCTCTGATTTCCGCATTGGCCTTGAGATGGAGCGATTTTGTTTCTTGGCTGCCCTTGGCCTGGATGATTTTCGGCTGCCACTTGTCCATGACATGGTCGACGGCGAGTGCCGCCTTGATGAAGGCTTGGAGCTTCTTGTCTCCAACCTCGACATCAGCAGATCCGAGCTGTATCGACAGGCCGAAGAGCGCTGCGCCCAACAAAGCAACGACAGCAAGGCGCGGGGCCAATGTCCTCATCATACCAGATGCCGCATCATGGTGATCTGCCGAATATCGTTTCGATAAAGAGGTCAACGCCCAAAGTTGCAAAGCTATTCCGTCTTTTTATATCAAAATAAAGTGCAAATGCAAAAACCTTGAAATTCATAGCCTTGGATCGGGCGGGGCTGGCCGCTTTGACTTTGATGCGGGTGCGCAACACTTTCGGAATGATGAGTATTTATCAGGTTTTTAGTGTCAATTTCTTTGAAATTCCAAGTACCAGACATAGAGGTAGCCTGTCCCGATGCCCAAGGCGATGGCCACGGCGAGAATGACGATCACGATCGCCGCGACCTTGAGAAGCTTGCCTGCAGGCACCCCTTCGCGACAGAACGGAATTAGGTTGAAGGCGAGCCCGCCAAGGACGACCAAGCCTGCGCCTAGGGAATAGAGCGGAAGGGCAAAGGGCTGAAAAATCATGATCAAGGCGACGACGCAAAGCCCGATGATACCATACTCGACCATCTTGGCCTGGCTTCTGGTCATGGGGCGATCTCCCCGGATGCCTGCACTGAACTGTCGTCCATCGACCGCTCGATGCGCTGTTCGTCCCGATCGAAGATGTGCAACTGGCTCGGCCGGCAGCGCAGATGAACGGTCTCGCCGATCTCGGCCTTCACGCGGCGATCAACCACGACCCGAAGAAGCTGTCTGCCGGTAACCAGATGAAGCAGGGTCTCGGCGCCCATGGGTTCGATGATGTCGACGCTGGCACTCAAGGTATCGGAGACGGATTGATCGACCAGATCGAACGCTCGCGGCCGGATCCCCAGGGTGACGTCGCTGCCGGCGCGAAGTTTCGAGGTGCCGCCGTTGATCGGAATGATCACCTTTTGATCATCGAACGCGAAGCGTACGCCGTCGCTGGTACGCTCGATCAGTTTCGCCGGCACCAGGTTCATCTGCGGCGTGCCGATGAAGCCGGCGACGAACAGATTGGCAGGCTTCGCGAAAATCTCGTGCGGGCTTGCGACCTGCTCGATCAGCCCGTCGCGCATCACCGCGATCCGATCCGCCATGGTCAGCGCTTCGAGCTGGTCGTGGGTGACGATCACGGTCGGCTTGTTCAGACCTTCCAGCACCTCCTTGATTTCGCCGCGCATGGTTTCCCGAAGCTGCACGTCGAGGCGGGACAGCGGCTCGTCGAACAGAAAACAGGCGGCATCGCGAATGATCGAGCGGCCGACCGCCACCCGCTGTTTTTCGCCCTCGGCAAGCTGGCCGGGTGTTCGGTGCAGGACGTGGTCGAGCTGCAGGATCTTGGCAATCTCGGCGACACGTTTTTCGATCTCGGCCGTGCCCAGGCCCTCTGCGTGCAGCGGATAAGCGAGATTGTCCCGGACATCCAGGCTCGGATAGAGCGCGTAGAACTGAAACGACATGGCGACGTTGCGGTCGCGCGCGGCAAGGTCGTTCACCTGCCGACCGTTCAAGACAATGTCGCCCGATGTCGCCCATTCCAAGCCGGCGATCATGCGCAGCGTCGTGGTCTTGCCGCAGCCGCTCGGCCCAAGCAGGCAAAGCACCTCACCCTCGCCAACCTTAAGGTCGACGCGGTCGACCGCGGTCAGATCGCCGAATTTTTTTGTGACTTGCCTGAGCTCAATGGTCATTTAGTGGAATGTCCATTTCATTTGGTTTCCACCGCCTTTGAAGAAGATGCCAAGAAATCCAGGGGTATGCGCGCTTTTCTCCTGTCACTTGGCTTGGTATCCAGCGCAAGCGTCGATCGTGAGCGATGCATCCCGTTCATCAGAAACTCAGGCATTCCAGGTCCTGCAAAAGAATCATTTCTTGACCGTGCCGAAGGTGACGCCGCGCAGCAGCTGGTTTTGCAGGAGGAAGGTGACGAAGAAGATCGGGATGAGGAACAGGGTCACGATCGCCGCCAGCAGGCCGTAGTCGACGCCGACCTCGCCGCCCAGCGTGCGCGCCATGGCGACCGGCACGGTGCGGGTCTCGACGCCGGTCAGCAAGCAGCGCGAACAGGAACTCGTTCCAGGTCAGGATCAGGCCGAACACGAAGGTCGCGGCCAGGCCGGCCATGATCTGCGGAATGCAGATGCCGAAGAACACCCGGCCTTCGGTGGCGCCGTCCATGCGCGCGGCGTCCTCGACCTCGGGGTTGAGCTCGTCGAAGAAGCTCTTCACCAGCCAGACCGAGAACGGGATGTTGAACGCGGTGTACAGGAAAATGATGCCCCAGTAGGAGCCGGCCAGGCCGGTAATCCTGAACATCAGAAAGATCGGGATGATCACCACGATCGGCGGCAGCATGCGGGTGGTCAGGATGATGAACAGATAGGTGTCGTTGCCCTTCAGCGGATGGCGGGAGAAGGCATAGGCGGCCAGCGTGCCCGACGATCAGGGCGAGCAGCACCGACGTGCCGGCGATGAAGATCGAGTTGAAGAAATAGAGCGGGAAATTGGTCTCCTGCGAGGCGCCTGCGGTGATGCTGGCGCGGTAGAACACGCTGATGAAGTTGTCGAAGGTCGGCGTGAAGAACAGCTTCGGCGGGATCGCCAGCGCATCGGTCCGGGTCTTGAACGCGGTCAGGATGATCCACAGCACCGGAAAGAAGTAGATCATGCTGACGACGCTGACAAACGCCGTCCAGCCCCAGCCCGCCTTGCCGATCTCCCGACGAGTCGAAGCGGCCATCACGTCGCCCCCTTTGAGCAATGCCGCTGCCAAGCGATGGAACAAGTCGATGAGGTCCTCACAGGACGGCCTCGCGTTCGCGGCGTTTGACGGCGTAGAGGTAAAGGTTGGTGAGCACGATCACGACGAACAGCATGATGTAGGCGAGCGCTGCGGACTGGCTTGTCCTGAAGAACTGGAACGCCATGCGGTAGACGTAGACGGCGATGGTTTCGGTGGCGCTGCCCGGCCCGCCCTCGGTGATGATGTAGACGAGGTCGAACATCTTGAACGTCTCGATGGTGCGGAACAGTACGGCCAGCAGCAGCAGGCTCTTGATATAGGGAAAGGTGATGGTGCGAGAACCTCCGCCACCAGGACGCACGGTCGATCTCGGCCGCCTCGTAGAGATATTTCGGCACGCTCACCAGGCCCGCCAGCACCAGCAGCATGACGAAGGGCGACCACATCCAGGCATCGGCGATCACGATCGCGGCGATGGCGCCGGCCGGCGTGCCCAGCATCACGAACGGCTCACCGGTAAATTGGTTGATCACCCAGCTGACCAAGCCGAATGTCGGCTCGTAGTAGAGTTTGAAGAAGACGCCCACGGACACGAAGGACAGCATCATCGGGGTGAGCACCAGCATCAGAAGAATGCGGCGGAGCGGAAAGACGCGTGGCGAACATCAGCGCCAGCAGGAATCCGATGATCAGCTGCAGAAGGACCGAGGAACCGACGATGATCGCGGTGGTCTGAAACCGCTCCCAGACCTTGTCGTCGGTCAGGACTTTCTCGTAGTAGAACAGCCCCCTGAACTCCGGCACCGTCAGCTTGTTGGCGCGGAAGTTGAAGAAACTGAGCCCGAACGACCAGAGCAGCGGGAAGATGTTCATCACGAACAGCACGATGATTGCCGGCGCCACCAGATAGGGCCCGCGTCGCTCCGGCGCCATCATCCAGGCCCAGAAACCGCCCGTTTCGCCTTGCCTGCCTTGATGTCCCGCCGTCGCTACCGCCATGGCTGCCCGATCATCCCGTCTGCCAAGAAGAGAGGCCCGGTCAGAAACCGGGCCTCCGGCGCAAAACATCAGATCACTCGATATGCCCTGCCTCTTCCAGCACGTCCTGCTGGAATTCAGCGACCGCATCGAGCGCTTCCTTGCGCCGAAATCTGGCCGGTGATCGCCTTGTCGAATTCTTCCTGCTGTTGCGTCAGCAGCTCGAAGAACTCCGGGATGTGCCAGACGTCCCTCTGCCAGTCCAGCATCTCGACATGCGCCCGGTTCCAGGGGCGAAGGTCGTTATATTCAGGATCGGCCATGACGCTCATCAGACCCGCTTTGCCCGCCATTGGCGACGAAGGTCTTCTGCGTGTCGGGATTGAGCCACCATTTCACCACGTTCAGCGCTTCCTTGATCACCTCCTCGTCGTTCCAGGTGGTGAGCACGAACGGCTGGCCGCCGATATTGCCGGTGCGGTCGATCGAGCCGTCTTCCTTCCTGAGCCCGGGCGCCACGCCGAAGGCGGACTTGTCGGACACCGTCGAGGTGCTGGGATCGAGCACCGGCTCGCCGAGGCCGACCCAGTCGATGATCGCCGCCACCTTGCCCTGCATGTAGAGGTCCTGGATGACGAAGATGTCCATCTGACCGGTCTGCGCTACCGGCGGCATCAACGGCAGCATGGAGAGATAATGCTCGAACGCCTCGACGGCGACGTCCGAGTTGACGACACCTTCGGCCTGAGCTTCGGGAGCGCTGGTCTCATCCCAGATCCCGCCGCCGTACTGCCAGATGAAGGCATTGACCGCCATGGTCGAGAAGTCGTAGCCCTTGCCGGCCTGGTAGGCGATGCCGTAGAAATCGTCCTCGGCCACGCCGTCGCCGAGCGGCTCGCCCTTGGCGCGCTTGAAGTGCTCGCCGATGTCGCCGCCAGGTATCCCAGTCGACGTCCTGCCAGTCCTCATAGGTGCAGGGCAGTTTCTTGCCGAAGGCTTCCTGGAACGCCGCGCCTTCGCCTTCGTGGCAGAACAGATCTTCGCGGTAGAAGGTGACGTAGGTGTCGGGAAACTGCGGAAAACCGTAGTAGTTGGTGTCGGGCGCCGGCCATTCGCCCGCCTCTTCGAGCTGCGCTCGGGTCTTGTGCGGGTAGGTGGAATAGGCCGAGACCAGGACCGGATGCAGGTCTTTCATGATCGCGGTCAGTTCCGGATCGTCCTTCATATATTGGGTGAGATCCATGTAGTAGCCGCCCTCGACGAACGAACCCAGCCACTGGCTGTCGGTCACGATCATCTGGTATTTCTGCTCGCCCGAGGTGAGCGAGGCGGCGACCCGCTCGTAAAAGCTCGGCCAGGGAATGAAGTCCATGTCGAGCGTGGTGTTGTGCCCGTCCGGCGATGAGTAGGTCTTGTCGAATTCCTCCTTCATGAACCGCGTCGGCGGCCAGTCGGGCGCTGCCATGGTGATGGTGATATCGGCCGCCATGAGGCTGGTCGCGCTTGCACTGGCAAGCAAAGCCCCGCTCGCCAGCGACATGATGATTTTAGACCCAGTACGCATGTTCTCCCTTTCTTTCCTTGACGTTGACCTCAGCTGATGATCGTCCTTTGTGGCCTTCAGATGGCCAGGCCCGTCTCCTTCTCGAAAAGGTGAGCTGCCTCTGCGCGCAGCGCCACCGAAAGCTCGGCACCCGGCGGGTAGGCCAGTGCCTCCTCCTCCGGCAACGCCATCTTCAACATGGCACCACCGGCATCGACGTCCAGCACCGTCACGTCGCCAAGGGGCTCGGTCAGATGCACTTTTGCGGCAAATCGCGGTGCGGCGTCATCGGCCTTGGATGCCGGTGTCAGATCGTGCGGCCGGATGCCGAACAGCACCTCGCCATCCGCCCGATTCTGCCAGCGGCTGCCGTCCATTTCGCCAAACGGCAAGGCGACCACCGGGGCACCCGAGCCATTCGAGCGCATCGTCGCCGGCACCAAGTTCATCGGCGGCGCGCCGACCATGGTCGCGACGAAACTGTTCAGCGGCGTATCATAAAGCTCATCCGGCGTGCCGGTCTGCACGATCCTGCCTTCCCGCAGCACGGCGATGCGCTCGCCCATGGACAGCGCCTCCAGCTGATCCGGCGTGGCATAGACCATGGTCATGCCAAGTTCGCGATGCAGCCGTTTGAACTCGGCGCGGGTCTCATGGCGGAGCTTGGCGTCCAGATTGGTCAGCGGTTCGTCCAGCAGCAACAGCTCGGGGTTCTGAATAAGCGCCCGGCCGATCGCCAGGCGCTGCTGCTCGCCGCCGGACATGGTGCTGGGCTTTCGATCCAGCGTGTGGGTGATCTTCAGCATGGCGGCGATCTGGGCGAGCCTCGCCCTGGTTTCCTGGATGGGTGTCTTTCGCTGCTTCAGCGGATAGGCGAGGTTGTCCCGGACCGAAAGGTGCGGGTAAAGCGCGAAGGTCTGAAAAATCATCGCCATGCCGCGGCCCTGAACCGGCGCCCGGGTCAGATCCCTACCGTCGAACGTCACGGAGCCGGCCTCGGGCCGTTCCAGGCCGGCTATGGTGCGCAGCATCGTGGTTTTGCCGGCGGCGCTCGGGCCCAGGATCGCGAAGAACTCGCCGGAGCGCACCTCGAGGTCGACCCCCTTAAGCGCCTCGACATCACCGTAGCGCTTGATCAGTCCCTGGAGCTGAAGATCAGCCATCGGTCAGCTTCATCCCGACAAGGACGTAACAAAAGACGATCTTGAACACGCCTGTCGCCGTTGGACCATGAAGACCTCCCGATGGGTGCTATTTTACACTATCGTAAGAGGGGCTGGCATCAAAACGCAACTCTTTGCATAGTACTGTTCGAGCGTTTGCCTTATTAAGTTGTGGTTCCTCGATCGCTTGATCATACCGTCGGTCGTATTTACCTCTCCTTCGATCAGCTTTTCCCTTTCAGACCTTGGTGTTGACGCATGACCCCCACGCCACAATCCAGCCCCGACGAGATGGCCGAGCAGGTCGCCGCCTTCACCGAGCGGAGCCAGCGCGCCATCCAGGCCTTTTGGCAGCGCCAGATCGAAGAGCATGCCGAGAGCGGCTTTTCGCTGGTCGATCCGTCTGCGGTGACCAAAGCCTTCGTCGACTTCGGCGCAAGGCTGATGGCTGAACCTGGCAAGCTTGCCGAGGCACAGGTTCAGTACTGGCAGGCGCAGAGCGATCTCTGGCAGCGTATGGTGCGACGGGCCCGAGGGGAAACGATCGAGCCGGCGATCGGACCGGAGAAGGGCGATCGCCGTTTTCGCGATCAGGCCTGGGACGATGATCTGCTGTTCGACTATCTGAAACAGTCCTACCTCCTGAGCGCTCAATGGATGCGCCAGGTCGTGGACAAGGTCGAGGGGCAAGACCCGGAAGAGCATAATCGGGTGGCCTTCTACACGCGCCAATTCATTTCAGCGATGTCACCGACCAACTTCGCCGCCACCAACCCCGCCGTTTTGAAGAAGGCCAAGGAAACCGGCGGTCAGAATTTGATCGATGGCCTGCAGCATCTGCTCGCCGATCTCGAGAACGGCAAGGGCCGGCTGCAGATCAGCATGGTCGATCAGAAGGCCTTCGAGGTCGGCAAGAACGTTGCGACCACAGAAGGCCAGGTGGTCTTTCAAAACGATATGATGCAGCTGATCCAATATGCGCCGACCACGGAGACCGTGTACAAGCGTCCGCTCCTCTTGGTGCCGCCCTGGATCAACAAGTTCTACATTCTCGATCTGCAGCCGAAGAACAGCTTCATCAGGCACGCGATCGACCAGGGCCACACCGTGTTCGTCATTTCCTGGGTCAACCCGACCAAGAAGCTCGCCAAGAAGTCGTTCGAGGATTATCTCCGCGACGGCCCGTTGGCGGCCATGAATGCGATCGAGCAGGCCACCGGCGAGGACGAGATCAACATTCTCGGCTTTTGCATCGGCGGCATCCTGGTGAGCACCGCGCTTGGCTATCTTGCCGCCAAGGGCGAGGCGGCGCGCCTTCATTCGGCCACCTTTCTCACGACGATGTTCGATTTCAAGGATGTGGGCGAGGCCAGGATCTTCATCGACGATCAGCAGATTGCCCAGATGGAGCAGCATATCGCCGAAAAGGGCTATCTCGAGGCCCACCACATGGCCGACATGTTCTCCATGATGCGCGAGAACGATCTGATCTGGTCCTTCGTGGTCAACAATTACCTGATGGGGCGGGAGCCCATGGCTTTCGATCTCCTCTATTGGAATTCGGACAGCACACGCATGCCGGCGGCGATGCTGATCTATTATTTGAAGGAGTTCTATCAAAAGAACCTTCTGCGTGTGCCGGGTGGCCTCACCCTCGACGGCGTTCCGATCGATCTTGGCAAGGTGAAGACGCCCGTCTATCTGATGGCCGCCAAGGAGGACCATATCGCGCCTTGGCAAAGCTGCTATCCCGGCATCCAGCTGTTTGGCGGCGCCAAAAAATTCGTGCTGGCGGCATCAGGCCATGTTGCCGGCGTGATCAACCCGCCCGCGTCGAAGAAATATGGTCATTGGACCAACGCCAAGCAGCCCGAAGATCCGGACGTCTGGCTGGAAGATGCGACCTGGCATGACGGCTCATGGTGGCCTGATTGGTATCGATGGCTTGCGAATAAAGCGGGAAAGAAAATTCCTGCTCGCGCGGTCGGCGCTGGCCAGCTGAAACCGATCGAGCCAGCCCCCGGCGCTTACGTGAAAGCCCGCCTGAAGGACTGATCGTTCCAGAACGGTATTTTTTGTTTCAAGCAAAATTGAATTGAAACAGGTGGTTAGTCGAATCGAATGACGATCCGGGCGTCTTTGTCCGGCTATTCGCCTTTGAGGCTATAAAAAACCGCTAAAATACATTATAAAAGGTGTCATCCAGACTTTCAGGCTTCGCCGCTTGGTTGTGCGGGTCGAGATACGGTCGATGATAACGGTATTTTGGTGATCTATGTTCGACGATCAATCTTCCTTGTTTGTCCTTCGACGAGATAACGGTCAATGGCGTTTTTCCAAGAGATTTTTTTGTTGTTGTTGCATATTAATCAATAGATTAGGGGCGAAGCCAATGAGCCGTACAGGGATGGCCGAACGCTGGACTTGGGGCTGAGGCGATGGCAGCACCGAAAGTCACCGCCAAATGCTGCAAGATATGTAACAATGTACTCGCTTCGAACGTCAAGAAGTGCATCCACTGCGGCGTCTGCGATCCCATCAAAAAAGCGGACCCGCCATTATGGCCATGGATCATCTTGTTTATCATTTTACTCTTCTTCGTTTTAAGCGATCAGTGCTGCGGCTGATGGCCGGCAGAAATGAAAACTCCGATAGAGCCGAAGACCCCGAGTTTGCAACCTAATCGCAACGGTTGGGATAAAAATAGCTAAATAAGAGAATTTGATTGGCAATAATATCGCTTTAAAGTGTATATTCTAACGATCTGATGGCGTGTTGTCATCGACATTGCCGTGACCATCGACGCCGATGCGCTGGCACAATAAGAACTCCTGGACATATTGAGTTCGATATCGATGACGTGTTCCGACGTTAAGTTAGCCTGCTGCAGACTTTGCAAGAAACCGATTGCGTCCAACCTCGGCGAGTGCATCCACTGCGGTGTTTGCAATCCCGTGGAAAAAGAAGACTGTGGATGGCTGCATCGCCTGCTCGTGGCCCTGCTCCTGGCGGGCGCCATACTTGCGGCCGTCGGGTATGATCGACGATCCGAGCCGGATTGGGGCTGTAAAACCGAACGAACCCGAGACGGGCAGAATTGCTAGGGTTTTTGCCCATAGCATGTTTTTTCCAAGTCTTTTATTAACTCGGTCATTGTCGGTATGACAATGGTTTACCCGATGTGACGTCGGGAGAGCCTGATCAGCGGTAGCGGGAGGTTTTTTTGACCGGCAGCAGCCAGGCACCGAGAGCGGCGACGCCGGCAATCCTCTCCCTGCAGTCCGCCGTGGCCTATGGCCATGTCGGCAACCAGGCAGCGGTATTGCCGTTGCAGCGGCTGGGTTTTGACGTCTGGCCGGTCAACACGGTGCAGCTCGGACATCACCCGGGCTACGGCCGATTTTCGGGGCATATCGTGGAGCCCGAACGTCTGGCGGTCATCATCGACGGCCTGCTCGAACAAGCTCCCATTGCCGACTGTGCCGGTTTGCTGGTCGGCTATCTCGGTGATGCGAAGGTCGTGGATCTGGTGATCAGGGCCAAGGCGGCGATTGCCGCCAAACGTCCGGGTCTCGTCTATCTTCTGGACCCCGTCATCGGCGACGACGGTCCGGGCGTCTTCGTGAAGCCGGACATACCGCGAGCGATACGAGATCGTCTCTTGCCGCTTTCGACCATTTTGACACCCAATCGTTTCGAGCTTGCCTTGCTCGCCGAGCGCGAGGTCACCAATCTCGCCCAGGCGAGAGAAGCGGCAGCAGCCCTCCTGGAGCTTGGGCCTGATCTGGTGGTTGCGACCGGGCTGACCTTGTCCGATCATCCGGAGCATCTAGGCATGTTGGCGGCAAGCCGGGATCAGCACTGGCTGGTGCTGACACCTCGACTTGCCCGGCATTTTTCCGGTACCGGCGATGCATTCAGCGCGTTGTTTCTGGGCCACTATCTCAAGGCCACCACGATCAAGACAGCCCTCGAGCGCAGTGCAGCGGCCATTTTTTCGCTGGTCGAGATCACCGCCGATCGAGGTGATGCCGAACTGAGCGTGATCGCCGCTCAGGAGGAAATGGTGGCGCTGTCGATCCGTTTCCCGGCGATCAAGCTTCCCTGAACGCTGACCAGGTTACGGCACGCTCTTCGGATGCGTCGCATTTCTGTTGGTCGCTTGTGAGAGGGGGCGGCGCAGGCTGTCCGGCAAGGTCTCGTAGAGACGTTTGGCCATGGCACGGCCATGGCGCCGCCAGACCTCCAGATAAAGGTAGCCTCCGGGCGTCAGAGGAAGGCCGAAATCATCGATGCGGCGTATCGACTTGGTCCAGTTCAGCTTGTAATCGCTCCGAGGTGCCATCAGCTCGACCACCTCGATATCGCGTTCCCAGCACGCTTCCAGCACCATCCCAAGGTGGACACGCCCGGCGCTGAAGCTGTCGAAAGCCGGATTGCGGGCTGAAATATAGGCATAATACCGCTTCTCAAAGACGAACCCCCATTGTGCCGAAATGGTGTCGTTCTCGGTGTGCAAGCGAAACCCGAGAAGCTGGTCTGCAACCGGGCTGTTGCGCAGCCCATCGAGCAAGTGACGAAAGGTGGCATCACGGAAGGCCGGCGCTGTCTTGGCATGCTCTTGCATCCAGACTAGCCGGCCTTCGAAGGTATCGGCCATGATGGCCGCAATCTCATCCGGTTCCGTGGTGATCTGATGGCGAACCCTATGGTCCCGTTCCAGACGATTGCGTGCGTTTCTGAGGTTTTTTCGCGTCTTGGCTCGGAGGCTTTTCAGATAGGCTTCGTAGGATGCGAAGGGCCGAAAATCCAAGAACACCGAGTTGTCCGAAAAAGCGATCGTCGCACCATGTTCCAAGAGTTGCTGATGCAGCTGAGAGCCTTCAACCACCCGTTCGATCCTGAGCCCGGATGCGATGTCTTGATGCTTTAGCGCCTGGACGACGGTACGGACGCCGATCCCAGGATCGAGATCTCTCCGTCTCAACAGCCCGGCAAACTGACCGAACGGTTCGTCAAGGCATTTTGCAATCCAGCAAAGCCCCGCCTTTTGCAAGGCAAGCGGCCAAATCCCGACCAGCTCATCACCGATCCAGATCGTTGCCAGGCAAAGGCGCCAAGACGACCTGGCGGCACATTCCAGCTTGATCCTGGCAACGTGCCGGACCCACCCGAAGCTTTGAAAGAAAACCGGCTCGGCAGCATCGCGCGCCAACGCATCCCAAGCCTGCTCCAAACGTGCCATCGCAGGCAAATCGGAAAAAAAGACGACCCTAGCATCCGCTTTCATTGAGCTAGAGGGGCGACCAGGCCGGAGGTTTCCTCCGGCAATACCCAACCGTTTGGCATTCAATGATCATTTTTCTTCATTCGAGGAACCAAACGATGTGGTCTTGCCGCCGGGCCTTTGAAAGACGCGCTTCGTTGGCGCGATCCTTATTTTCGGAATTCATAGCCATCGATCGTCCGAACACCCAGCGGGGCGTTCGGGTCGACGGTGAAGTCCACGTGGAACGAGAGACGCCGCTGTTTTTGCAACCCCGATATCTTGTAAGCCCCGGCGATGCCGTATTTCAGCCAATAGGACAAACCACCGGTGTCCTGCGATCTCGGATTCAAGCCCAAGCGATGCCTTAAAATGCCATTGGCCTTGTTGACGATGAATTTTCGCCGAATTTCATCGGTGAAATGCTCGGTGGTGAAGGAGACGTTCACACAATCATTATTCACGATGCGATGGGGTGCATTCAGCGGCCAATGCAGCATCTGGCCTGGCTGCAGATCGTAGACCTCGGCATCGTCGTCGAATTCCGGCCGGTAAGGAATGGAAATTTCATGCGCCTCGTTCAGCACGACTTTTTCCAGGCTCGGCTGATCGAGATAAGGCTCCCGATTGGGATAGACATAGACCTTCTTGCTGCCGCGGATCTGCCAGAGCGTCTGGCCCGGCACATCACAATGGTAGTAAACCTGCACCTTGGGCGACGACACCAGAATGGACATCTTCCTCATCGTGGCCTTGAAGCCGGGTATCTTGTGCCCGATGTCCTCATAGATATGGTCGACCAACTCGCCATAGCGCGGATCGATCTTCTGCGGCTGCATCAAAAGGTACCAGATATGGCCATTTGCGACAGCCTTGAGTGCCTCCTCGCCGCTAAGATTACCGGTCTCACCTTCGCGCCGCGTCGACGTGTCGTGGGCATCGATATCCATCGTGTTGACGTAGTAATTTTCCCGATCTGAGTTTTCGATGAGCTGAGCGAGAGCATCATCTCCAAACAACGCAGACTCGTGCAGATGATGGCTGATCTGCATTGGCACCTTGCTGAACTTGGCGATATCCAGACCATCCCAGTGGAGAATCGATCCGCTCATAGGCGTCATCCCATGTCTTTTCTTCAGCACAGCATGTGGTGGAGCGAAGGCAGAGCTTACTTCTAGAGAGAAAATGACAATAGTTCAAAGGAAGTACAAGGCAATTTTTTAAAAGGCAACGCTGTTCCCAACTCATGTTTTTGGCTTACCTATTCCTTCTTGGTTTCTGCCATTCGCCCAGCGTTCGAGAGCATCGATCGCTGTCATGTCGCCCCCGACAGCCTTGCGCTATCGTCGCAGCGAGAGAGGAAAACCTTTTCAAACCATGATCCAGTCTGTTACGCGAAAACCATGATCCGCTTCCTGCGTTCGGGCATTGTCCTCACAAGCACCATGATCCTTCTTGGACTTGGCACATGGCAGATGCAAAGGCTTGCCTGGAAGGAAGACATCATCGCCAGACGCGAAGCGGGGCTCGCGGCCTCGCCTGTTGATCTTCAAAGCAAGAGTCGATGACTGGCAAAGTCTTGATTTCAAGACTGTCAGGCTCCGAGGCCGGTTTCGTCATGATCTCGAGCAGCTCTTTGGGGTCAAGGCAAGAAACAACGTCCTGGGTTATCATGTTCTGACGCCTCTCACCCGCCCCGATGGCCAAACGTTTCTGGTCGATCGCGGCTGGGTTCCTGCCGACAAGACGCACCCGGCTTCCAGGCGCGAAGGACAGGCAGGATGGCACGGTCGGCCTGAGCGGCATCGCTCGTTACCGGCTGGACGATCAACCAGGCCGGTTTACGCCCTCGAACGACCCAAAATCCGGACATTGGTACCATTATGACATTGCCGCCATGGAAACTGCCATGGGAATCGATCTTCTACCCTTGGTCATCGAGGCCGATGCGACACCCAATCCCGGCGGCCTTCCCATCGGCGGCCTTACCCAGATCACGCTTACCAACAATCATTTGCAATACGCGACAACGTGGTACGGACTGGCGGTTGCTCTCGTTGGCGTCTATATCGTCTTTCGTCGTCAACAGGCCGCATCCCGACATCCATCCTGATATCTTGGAATGAAAGGCACCCCCATGAGTGGACTGCGTAGCATCACCGGTGTCGCCCTTGTTCTTACCTATGCCCTCATCGTTCTTGGTGCATGGGTTCGTGCTACGAATTCGGGCCTTTCCTGCCCGGATTGGCCGACTTGCTACGGCCATTGGATCCCGCTTTGCCGACGAGATTCCGGCGGATGCCGGTTACACGTACTTTCAGGTCATGCTGGAGTGGGTCCATCGCCTGATTGCCGGTGTCTTCCTCGGGCCGTTGATCCTGGTGATCGGCTTTTGCTGCTGGCGCCTCGCGAGCAGCAACCGCGCCTGCCGCTCTACGGCGTCGGGCTCGTCATTCTCCTGTTGATTCAGGCGAGTCTGGGTGGCGTAACCGTTCTCGATCAAAATAGCCCTTGGTCCGTTGCTCTTCATCTAAGCACCGCATTGATCCTCTTTTCCGTGCTCTGGCTGATCTTCGAGCGATCCGGCATCGTCGCCAGGTCAGCCGCCGAGAAGTCGGATCATGACGCCGACAGGGTTAGCAAATCGTTAATCTTGATGAGTTTCTCCGTTTGGCTTCTCGCGATCGGCACGATGGCGAGTGCTGCCATGACGGCCAAAAGCGGTGCGTCGCTTGCTTGTTCTACCTGGCCGCTTTGCAACGGTGCGATCATTCCAGATCTTGGTGATCCGCTCATTCGCTTGCACAGCGCCCATCGCTGGCTTGCCTTGGTCACCACATTTGGCGTCATCCTGCTCTTTCTCACGTGGCGGCGCGCATCTTCGATGAGAGGTCTCGTTCACGGTGCCTTCATGCTCATTCTCTGCCAGATCATGTTGGGAGCGACCGTGATCTTTCTCGAAGTTCCGGTCTGGACTGCTGTCGCTCATCAAGCCCTTGGTGTGCTGACCTTCGCCTACGTCACCCGCATCATGTGCCGCGCCGGTACGCTTGGATACCCGCCGGCCGAGACGGCTGCTGTTCCTAAAGCCGATACAGTGCCCGCGAGCACCGTTCAAACAGCGTGAGCAGTTCCATGACCGCCTATCAAGCTCTCGAAGCCCGTGCCAAGCGTGTTGCCGATATCCAAGGGGCTTTGGCCATCCTCAATTGGGACAGCCAGACCATGATGCCCAAGGGAGCAAGCGAGGTGCGTGGTGAACAGCTTGCGACACTGGCGCAGATTGCCCACGAAATCGTGACGACCTCGGATGTTGCCGATCTCCTTGCAGAAGCCGAGGCCGATGGGGACAGGCTCGATCCCTGGCAGACTGCCAATCTCAAAAAGATGCGCCTTGCTCAGCGTCGTGCCGCTGCCATCGATCCCGGCTTGGTAAGCGCCCTTGCCAAAGCGACCAATCGCGCTGAAATGATCTGGCGTTCCGCCCGAGCAGCGGCTGATTTTCCTGCGTTGCTCCCAGCCCTTGATGAAGTCTTCAAACTTGAACGCGAGCGTGCCGTCGCGCTCGGGCAAGCCTTTGATCTGGAACCCTATGATGCGCTGCTCGATGGCTATGAGTTCGGCCTTCGGCGTGCCGGGATCGATCCGATTTTCGATCGGTTGGCATATTTCCTCCCCGATTTTCTGGAGAAGGTTCTTGTCACTCAAAAAAAACCGCTACCGATCGAGGGGCCCTTTCCTGTTGTCAAACAAAAGGAGCTTGGCCAGCAGCTTATGGCAAGCCTCGGCTTCAACTTCGATCAGGGACGTCTGGATGAGAGCCAGCATCCGTTTTGCGGCGGCCTCCCGGACGATGTGCGCATCACTACCCGCTATGACGAGCGTGAATTGACCTCAGCGCTGATGGGCGTTCTGCACGAAACCGGCCACGCGCTGTATGAGGCAGGGCTCCCCAAGCCATGGCGCGGACAGCCGGTCGGCAGTTCGCTCGGCATGGTGATCCATGAGAGCCAATCGCTCCTGATCGAGATGCAGGTTTGCCGTTCAAAGGAATATTTGACCTATCTCTCACCTCTCCTGATCGATGGCTTCGGCGAGCGGGAGGCGTTCGCGCCGACCAATCTCTACCATGATGCCATCTGGGTCGAGCGCGGCTTCATCCGAGTCGATGCTGACGAAGTGACCTATCCCCTTCACATCATTCTCCGTTATCGCCTGGAACAGGCCTTGCTGTCAGGCGACCTGCCGCTGGCCGATCTGCCCGGGGCCTGGAGTGAAGCCATGGTTGATCTTCTCGGCAACACGCCCCCCGATGATGCCATGGGCTGCCTCCAGGATATCCACTGGCCGGGCGGCGCCATTGGCTATTTTCCTTGCTATACGCTTGGTGCGATCACGGCCGCTCAACTCTTCGATTCGGCTTCCAACGCGTTGCCGAATTTGGCTGATGACATTGCCCGCGGCAATCACAAGAGGTTGCTGGCCTGGCTCCGTGGCGAGGTCCATGAGCAAGGTGCCCGGTTCGATATGCAGGGCCTCCTGACCAGAGCCACCGGGCGAGAGCTGACGCTGGCTCCCTATCTCGCCCATCTGGAGCGGCGCTACGTTCGATCCTGATGGGATCCAACGCGTGGATTATCGGTCCCGCATCATCTTGATCGCGTTGATGAGGCCGTTGGTCGAACTGTCATGGCTTTCGATGGGGCCCTCGGCCTTAAGTTCAGGAAGGACGATCTTGGCAAGCTGCTTGCCAAGTTCCACGCCCCACTGATCGAAGCTGTTGATCCCCCAGATAATGCCCTGGGTGAAGATTTTGTGCTCGTAAAGGGCGATCAGGCGGCCGAGCATATGAGGGGTCAGCTTCGGATAGAGAATCGAGTTGGTCGGCTGGTTGCCCTCGAACAGCTTGTGTGGAAGAAGCGCCTCCAGATCGCGGCCTGTCAAGCCCTGATTGGTGAGCTCGATCCGGGCTTCTTCCGTGGTTTTGCCAAAGGCCAGGGCTTCGGTCTGGGCCAAAAAATTGGCAAGCAGCTTGTCCTGATGGTCGCCGAGCGGTGTCTGGCTGTTGGCCGCCGCCAGAAAGTCGGCCGGGATCAGCTCGGTGCCCTGATGGATCAACTGATAAAAGGCATGCTGGCCATTGGTGCCTGGCTCGCCCCAGATGATCGGACCCGTGGCGTGGTCGACCCGTTCGCCGTCGCGCCGGACCGATTTGCCATTGCTCTCCATGTCCCCCTGCTGGAGATAGGCGGGGAAGCGATGGAGATGCTGGTCATAGGGCAGAACCGCATGGCTCGAGGCGCCGAAGAAATTTCGATACCAGATGCCGAGAAGAGCGAGGATCACCGGCATGCTCCGATCCAGCGGTGCGGTTCGAAAATGCTCGTCCATCTGATGGGCGCCGCCGAGCAGGTCCAAAAACCGTTCCATGCCGACGGTCAGGGCAATCGGCAAGCCGATCGCCGACCAGAGGCTGTAACGCCCGCCAACCCAATCCCAGAACTCGAACATATTGGCCGTATCGATACCAAAAGCCGCGACCGCCTCTCTATTGGTGGAGACGGCGACGAAGTGCCTGGCAACGGCTTCGTCACTGCCCAGCTTGTCGACCAGCCAGACCCGGGCCGAGGCCGCATTGGTCATGGTTTCCTGGGTGGTGAAGGTCTTGGAGGCGACAACGAACAGGGTTCGCGCCGGATCAAGGTCGGCCAGCGTGTCGCTGAGATGAGCACCGTCGACGTTCGACACGAAATGGGAGCGGAGGCCAGGCCTTGCATAAGGTTTCAGGGCTTCGCACACCATCAACGGGCCGAGATCGGAACCGCCAATGCCAATATTGACGATGTCGGTGATGGTATCGTCCTTGAAGCCTTGCCATGCGCCTGACCGCACCTCGTCGGAAAAGGCCCCGATACGCTCGAGCACGGCATGAATGGCGGGCATGACGTCTTTGCCGTCCACGAAAACTGATCGATCGGATGGGTTGCGGAGGGCGGTATGGAGCACGGCTCGATGTTCGGTCGCATTGATCGGTTCGCCGGCGAACATCCGATCCCGCCAACGCTCCAGATCCGCCCCGCGCGCAAGATCCAGCAGCAAGCGCACGCTAACGTCGTTCACCCGGTTCTTGGAAAAATCCAGCAGAAGACCGTCATCTTCGATCGAGTATGCCTCGAAGCGATCCGGGTTTTTTTCGAACAGATCGCGCAGATGCACCACCTGCATCTCTTCTGCGTGCTCGGCGAGCGCCGTCCAGGCTGGGCTGTCGGTAAGAGAGGACATCACTTTCCCTATTCAACTTTCAGTATTTTTGCACTCTTTGGTTAAGATTTGGTAAAGGGCAGCCGCTCTTTAAGCAACGAATTTGACATGTTTGGCCGTGGCTTCGACCGTCTTGAAGACTTGGTCCGTTCCGATTCTTCAAGACGCCTTAAAGCCAGCCGCCTCCCGCGCCAGGTTCTCGATCATATCCCAATCGCCGGCGGCGATGGCTGCGGCTGGTGCGACCCAGGAGCCGCCGACGCAGACGACGTTGGGGAGGGCGAGATAGTCGGAGATGTTCTTGAGACTGATGCCACCGGTCGGGCAAAAAGACGCGCCGGGCAGTGGGCTGGCGAGGGCTTTGAGATAGGCGATGCCGCCAGCCGGTTCGGCTGGAAAGAATTTCATGAACGCGAAGCCATGGTCGAGGAGGCGCATGACATCGCTGGCCGTGGCCGTTCCCGGAAGAAGCGGAACGGGGAGGTCCCTCGCATCTCTGAGCAAGGTGTCGGTTACGCCCGGGCTGACCGCGAATTTGGCACCGCGCCTGGCGACAGCTTCGAGCTGATCGCCGTTGAGAACGGTTCCGGCACCGACCACAGCGCCTTCGATCTCGGCGGCAATCACCTCGATGGCATCCAGCGCCGCGGGCGTGCGCAGCGTGATCTCGAGCAGCGGAAGGCCGCCTTTGACCAGAGCCCTTGCGAGCGGCAGCGCATCCTGGACGCGCTCGACGATCAGCACCGGCACCACCGGTGCCAGGCAGAGAAGAGGGGCAAGATCAGTGTTCATGCAAGTTCCGTGGTTGTGGAGGCCTCATGCTGCGGTGATAAAGGAGACGGACGACGCACCTTCTTCGGCACTGGTCACCGCAGCACGGAAGTTGGCGAACAGGTCTCGCCCGAGACCGGTCTGATAGCGCGAGAGATCACCGACAATCGGCGTTCGCGCCTGCCATAGGTCAGCATCGACCAGGGCATCGAGCGTCCCTCGCTCTGCATCGAGCCTGATCATGTCGCCTTCGCGGAGTTTCGCCAGGGCGCCGCCGTCTTTGGCTTCCGGTGTGACATGAATGGCGGCCGGCACTTTGCCGGAAGCGCCGGACATCCGCCCGTCGGTCACCAGCGCCACCTTGAAGCCGCGATCCTGCAGAACGCCAAGGGGCGGGGTGAGCTTGTGCAGTTCAGGCATGCCGTTGGCTTTCGGGCCCTGAAAGCTGACGACGGCAACAAAATCACGTTCCAGCTTTCCGGCGTTGAAGGCTGCCTGCAAGTCGGTCTGATCCTCGAAAATGGCGGCAGGGGCTTCGATCACGCGGGCCTCGGGTTTGACCGCCGAGATCTTGATCATGGCTCGTCCGAGATTGCCTTTGAGCAGTTTCAACCCGCCATTCCTGCTGAAAGGCTTTCCGAACGACGCGACGATGCTCGGATCGCCCCCCTCGGTGATGGTTCGCCAGACGATCCGATCATTGTCGAGTTCCGGCCTTTCCGTATAGCGCTTGAGCCCCCCTTCGCCGGCGACGGTAAGGACGTCGTCGTGCAGCAGGCCCGCCTTCAAGAGTTCACCGATAACGAACGGGAGGCCGCCTGCGGCCTCGAAATGGTTCACGTCGGCGAGGCCGTTCGGGTAGACCCGGCAAAGCAGCGGCACGATGTCGGAAAGATCGGAAAAATCGTCCCAGGTCAACTGGAGGCCGGCGGCTTTGGCCATGGCGACCAAGTGAATAGTGTGGTTGGTCGAGCCGCCGGTGGCGTGCAGGCCGACCATTGCATTAACGAAAGCTTTTTCCGACAGGACCTCGCCGACGGGGGTATACTCGTTGCCGAGCGCCGTAAGCTCAGTCACGCGTTGAGCCGCGGCCTTGGTCAAGGCCTCGCGAAGGGGGGTGCCGGGGTTGATGAAGGCAGCGCCCGGGATATGCAGGCCCATGATCTCCACCAGCATCTGGTTGGAGTTGGCGGTGCCGTAAAAGGTGCAGGTGCCGGCACTGTGGTAGGATTGGCTCTCCGCTTCCAAAAGGGCTGCCCGATCCACCTGACCTTCGGCGTAGAGCTGACGGATTCTGGCTTTCTCGGTATTGGAAAGTCCCGACGGCATGGGGCCGGCGGGCACCAGGATCACAGGCAGATGACCGAAGCTGGCTGCCGCCATCATCAGACCCGGCACGATCTTGTCGCAGACGCCAAGCAGCAGCGCACCATCGAACATGTCGTGGGAAAGGGCGATTGCGGTCGCCATGGCGATGACATCTCGGGAGAACAGCGAAAGCTCCATGCCCGGCTGTCCCTGGGTGACGCCATCGCACATGGCCGGCACGCCGCCTGCGAACTGGGCAACGGCGCCTGCATCGCGACAGGCCCGCTTGATCAGGGCAGGGTAGGTCTCCAGCGGCTGGTGGGCCGAGAGCATGTCGTTGTAGGCCGAGACGATGGCGATGTTGGCGCGTTCCGCACCCTTAAGCGCCTCCTTGTCATGGAGGTCGCAGGCAGCAAAGCCATGGGCGAGGTTGCTGCAGGAGAGCGTGCCGCGCATGGGACCTTTGGCGGCGGCCGCTCTGATGCGCTGAAGATAGGAAGTTCGCGTTGCGGCACTGCGTTCAGCGATACGATCGGTGATCTCGATCAAACGTGGATGCATCGTTGCTCCCAAGAAGCTGGTCTCACCTCGATGTCCTGAGATCTGTCGGATTTGTCGCCGAAAAACCCCAGGATGCAGCGCACTCCGCGTTTAGCCTTCGTACCAGGTACGGCCGTCCCGCTCGATCAGCGCGATCGCGGCGGTTGGGCCCCAGGTGCCCGCAGGATAAGCTTTCGGCGGTTCTCTTTGCTGTTCCCAACCCTCGAGGATCGGCTCGATCCAGCTCCAGGCCGACTCGACCTCGTCGCGCCGCATGAACAGGGTAGGGTTGCCGCGCACCACGTCCATCAGGAGACGTTCATAGGCATCGGGATAACGCACCTTGAAGGTTTCGGCAAACGACAGGTTCAAGGCGGCTTCACGCAGGCGCATGCCGCCGGGGCCGGGATCCTTGGCCATCAGAGACATCTCGATGCCCTCGTCCGGCTGCAGGCGCACCACGAGACGATTGGCCGGAATGTTGTTGGCCTGCATGTTGAAGATGGAGTGAGGGATCCGCTTGAACTGAATGACGATCTCGGAGGTGCGCGTCGGCAGACGTTTTCCGGTGCGGAGATAGAACGGCACGCCGGCCCATCGCCAGTTCTCGATTTCGGCCTTCAAGCTGACGAAGGTCTCGGTCAGGCTGCCATCGATGGCATCGATCTCGTCCCGATAGGGGGGGACGGGATGACCGTTGGACGAGCCTGCCCGATATTGGCCGCGGACCGTTTTCTGCGAAACACTTGCCCCGGTGATCGGCTTCAGCGCCCGTAGAACCTTGAGTTTTTCATCACGCACCGCATCGGCGGTGAAGCAGGTCGGCGCTTCCATGGCGACCAGGCAGAGCAGCTGGAGAATATGGTTCTGCACCATGTCGCGAAGGGCTCCGGACTTGTCGTAATAACCACCCCGCCCCTCGACACCGATGCTCTCGGCCACGGTGATCTGGACATGATCGACCGCTGATGAATTCCAAAGAGGCTCGAACATGGAGTTGGCAAAACGCAGCGCCATCAGGTTCTGCACGGTCTCCTTGCCGAGATAGTGATCGATCCGATAGACCTGATGCTCGTCGAAAACGTCGCCAACGGCATCATTGATCGATCGGGCCGAAGCGAGGTCGTGGCCAATCGGCTTTTCCAGGACCACGCGGGTCTCGGTCGTCTTCAGCCCGACCTCGCCAATTCGCCGACAGATATCACCGAACAGGCGAGGGGCGGTGGCCAGATAGAAAACGCGGACGCGGTCATCCCGACCATCGAGCAGACCGCGCAAATCGTCCCAACCGTCATTGCCGGTCGCATCCAGCGTGACATGATCGAGGCGGCTGAGGAATCTGGTCAGATGAAGCTCATCGATCTGGTCCGCTGTAACGTGTTCGCGGATTGCCTGCTCGATCAGGCCAGCATAGCTTTCCCGGCTGTAATCCCGCCTGGAAATGCCGATGATGCGGCTGTCCTTCGGCATCTGCTCGTCGCAGTCCCGATGAAAGAGAGCCGGCATGAGCTTGCGCTGGGCAAGATCGCCGGTGCCGCCGAAGACAACCAGATCGAAAAGCTGCACGGCGATGATTTGCGCGGTCATGACGAGGAGGCTCCTGGCCCTTCGGTTGCATGCTCGTTGAACCCGGCCCGCGGCTTTTCCAAACGGCAGGGTTCACATTCAAGCGGGTAGAAGAGACATGGCTCTTCTCCCCTTGGTTGTAATCACGCCCATCGCATTAGCCAACCTCAACCGATCCCGCAAGCGCAACTTAATCGCCCAGGGCAATGCCGATGTCGCGTGCGGTCTGAAGCCAGGGATGATTCTGGGGAACGATCTTCCGTTTGCCGACCACATCTTCCAGCGGCACCGCTTCGGCCCCTTCACCGCGGGCCGCCACCATCACATTATATATCCCTTCCTCAATAAGCTTGGCGCAGGCCGTGCCCAGACATGTTGCCAGCAGCCGGTCGGCGGCTGATGGTGTGCCGCCTCGCTGCAAATGACCAAGAATGGTCACCCTCGCTTCAAGCCCGGTCTTGGCTTCCAGCGCCTCGGAAACCTGAAGGGTGGTTCTGCTGAGCTTGGCCTCGATGGCGGCAATCTTCTCCTTTGCCCTCTTCTTGCGCTGATCGATTTTTTTCAGACTGTTCTTCGCTCCGCCATGCTCATCGGCCTCCTCGCTCTTGATCATGTCCAGGTCGTTCAGCGCCTTTTCATAAGCTTTGGCCTGATCCGTGGACATCGCGCCTTCCGCGATGGCAACGATGCTGAAGCGGCTGCCGGTCCTGCTTCGGCGCCGGATCAATTCGGCGACAAGGTCGATGTCGTAAGGCAGTTCCGGGATCAAGATGACATCGGCACCGCCGGCCAACCCGGCGCCCAAGGTCAGCCAGCCGGCTTTATGTCCCATCACCTCCACCACGATGATCCGGTGGTGGCTATGGGCGGTGGAATGGAGCCGATCGATCGCATCGGTTGCAATGCCAAGGGCCGTGTCGAAGCCAAAGGTGATGTCGGTCATCGCGACATCGTTATCGATGGTTTTGGGCAGCGTGATGACATTCAACCCATTTTGAGCGAGGCGGAAGGCGTTTTTCTGGGTGCCGCCGCCACCCAGGCAAACCAGGGCATCCAGTTGATGACGATGGTAGTTCTCGATGATCAGATCGGTCATATCCATGGTCTTCGAGCCTACCGGCATGCGGTGCGGCTTATCGCGGCTTGTGCCCAGGATCGTGCCGCCAATGGTCAGGATGCCCGAAAGCTCGGCGCGGCTGAGTCTGATGGTCCAATTCTCCATCAAGCCTCGAAAGCCGTCCCGAAAGCCGATGACATGCATGCCATAGGCGCCGATGGCGGCCTTGCCGACACCACGTATGGCTGCATTCAAGCCCGGACTATCACCGCCGGCTGTCAGAATTCCGATCGTTTTGGTCATGGGAATTGTTGTCCTGAAAGACGAGGAGCAAAGCTCAAACTCTCACATGAGCGATGAAAATCAAGAGGTTGTGAGACGATAGGCGGCGAAACCAGCGGCAAAGACGCGGCCCCGGTGCCTCCTGAACGAGATGATCCAGCTCTTTCTTTCGCTTCGATCGATCGATCGATATTGCTAATCAGACATTGTGATGATGCCGTGCGATGACGGTTAAGAGCACCCCGTTTTAGATGGAAAGGGGCTGATCATCGGGATCGAGCGGCGGTTTCTCGAGGATCTTTGCCGCGCGCCGTTCGCCAAGAATATCAATGGTAAATGCTGTTCCCGGCTTCGCCAGCGACAGGGGCACGAGCAGCTGGGCAAGGCTCATGTCGACATTATGGCCGAAACCACCCGTGATCACCGCGCCGACCACGGTATTGTCGTGATAGACCGATTCTCCCCCGAGCACATCGGCATCATCGGCATCGATCTCGACCAGAACCCGCCTGCGTTGCGGTCCCTCCGCCATTGGGCCTGCCAAGGCATTCCTGCCCGGAAAGTCGGGTTTCCTCATATCGATAAGATCCTCGAGCCCGGCTTCGCCAGGCGTAAGGTCGGCGATCGTCTCGCCAAAGAACCGGTCATTGCCGGCTTCCAGGCCGAGCGCCTTCAAGGCCATGATGCCGACGTCGATCAGGCCGAGATCTTGACCGGCAACGAAAAGAGCTTCGTAGACCGTGGCCTGGTACTCCATCGGGACATGGATTTCATAGGCAAGATCACCGGTGAGGGAGAGGCGCATGACCAGAGCAGGGGCGCCGCCCACCTCGATCTCGGCCATGGTCTTGGGGGGCAGTGATTTATCCGAAACATCCTCATGGGTGACGCGTGCCAGGAGAATTCTTGCCTTGGGTCCGGCGATTGCCAGCACCGCGTAGCGCACCGAGACCGGCGCATAGATGATCCCGGCCTCCGGCCAATGCTGCTCGAAACAACGCTGATGAAACCGCTCAGCCGCGGCGGGGCCGATCAGATAAAAGCCCTCTTCACTGATACGGGCCAGCGTGAAGAAGCCGCTGATCCGCCCTTGCCGGTTCAGCATCAAGGCATCGCTGATCTGGCCGATGTTGCTTGGCAGGGTCGAGGCCAGAAGCCCGGTCCAGAGAGGCTTCGGCCTCCGGTCCTTCGATCACATGCTTGGCAAAGACCATGGTCAAATCGGCGATGCCCACGGCGCGGCGAAGCCCTCGACATTCCCGCCCGACAGCCTCGAACCAAGGCCCCCGTTTGAAGGTCTTGACGACTTGGCGTTCCTTGTTGGTCTTGGCAAACCAGCAGGGGCGCTCCCATCCGAAAAGCGCATCGAATTGAGCTCCCTTGGCCGCAAGCTGATCATGAATGGCCGTGCGTTTCAGCGGCCTTCCCGCAGGCAGACGATGGTGGGGAAAGTCGATGGCAAAGGAACGGCGATAGGCTTCCCTGGCCGTGGCCATGGTATAGCTCTGCCGAGCAAAAGCGCCAAACCGGGTCACATCGACGGCAAACAGATCGAGCGGCGGCTCGCCTTCGATGATCCATTCAGCCAGAGCCTTGCCGGCACCACCGGCAAGCGACAGCCCGTCCATGAAGCCGCATGCCACGAAGAAATTGCGAAAGCCCGGAAGAGGGCCGAGCAAAGGACGCCCATCCGGCGTCACCGTCAAAGGACCGTTGATCGGTGAGCGCAACGCGATCCCTTTCATGCAGGGCATGCGTTTGGCGGCAAGAGCGAGATAGGGCTTCAGACGGTCGAGAACCTCCGGTAGCAGGTTGCTGCCGAAATCATCGGAAATGCCATCCAAAGCCCAGCAACGGGCCTCCTCGCCATAGGCATCGATCAGCAGACTATCGCGCTCGCACCTGAGCTGGAAGGAAGCGTCAGGCTCGTAAAGTGAGGGAGGATGGCCATCAACGTCCCGGACCTCGGCGATCTGCTCGGTCATCACATATTGATGTTCGATCGCCACCATCGGCAAATCGAGCCCGATCAGGGCCATCACCCGATTGGCCCAAAGGCCGGCGGCATTGACGACGACATCGGCGATGATCTCACCCTGATCCGTGATGATCAGCCAGGAACCGTCCGGCTCCTCGGACATGGCGATGACCGCCGTCTGCTGATTGATCTCGGCACCATTGCCTTCGGCTGCGCGCGCCAGAGCGTGGGTCAAATCATAGGGATCTACATGGCCGGCCAGCGGGTCATAAAGCCCGCCAATGATGCCTGCTGGATCGATGAGCGGATGATGATCGACAATTTCGCGCCTGCTCATGATCACATGCGGCATCGCCAGCGAACGGCCGCGCGCCGCCTGAAGTTTGAGCTCCATCAAGCGTTCCTCGGACGATGCCAGGACCATGCCGCCGGTTCGGTGAGTCTTGAAGAAAATTCCGGGATCGCCGGCAAGATGCTCGTAGAGCTGAACGCTTTGATCGCGCAGCCTGATCAGATTGGGCAGCGGGTCGAACCGCGAAACATGGCCGGCCGCATGCCAGGTGGAGCCCGCCGCAAGCTCGGTCTTTTCCAGGAGCATCACATCCTGCCAGCCGAGTGAGGCCAGATGATAGAGGATGCTGCAGCCAACAATCCCGCCGCCGATCACCACGACTTGCGCGTGATCTCTCATCGTCTAGAGCCATGTCCGAGAGGGCATGCCCAGTACCGGTCCATGTCTCTCAGCGCCGGAGGATCGACAACACCGATGTTGATGCCAAGGCTCGCAAGAGTGGCATGTGGCTTGATGAAATCCTGGCATGATGGCCTTCGAGCAGCCGTACATGAGCGGCTAGTGGCATGTCCACAACATTTGCTTCCCAACGCCTCAGACGAAGGAAGATGTGACGACCAACTGGTTGCGAGGCCTTCCCTCTGTCACCAACAGAGACCCAAATGCTGTGGACATGCCGACAGACTGCCATCAACCAGGATGCCTCGCCAGACCCAATGGCAACCTTAAGGCAAGAAAACAGCAGGATGCCGCGAGATGACGTGACATGACATCAAGGGAACGGACAAAACTCGGTCCTTTTCGGCAGACCGGGAGGCTTGTCGGTGGCTATTGGCGTTTGCTGAAATCAGTCTCACCGCCGGTGGCGAGAATGCGCGCCTGATCAATCCAGTTTTCACGCTCAATCCGACCTTTGAAGCGCAAATGGCGATCGACCCAGGCAACATTGTCAGGCGTGAACTCGGCGATCTGGGAGAAGTGGAAAATGCCAAGGCCGTTCAGGGTTTTTTCAAGTTTGGGACCGACGCCACTGATCCGCTTGAGATCGTCAGCCCGGCCATCGCGGGCCGATGTCAAGGCTGTTGGCTGCACGCCTTCCTCGTCATCGCCGGATGTCGTGGCGTCGGGTGATGCCGACATACCAGAGGAGGGCGCTTGATGGGCGCCGTCAACACCCTGACCGCCGCCATCGGCAAGATAGGAGGGCGAGGCTGCTCGCTGCGCATAGGTCGGATCCGAACCGCCGGATTGACCGCCACCGGCGCTGCTAGCGGTGCCACCACCAGCCGAGACGCCGGCACCTCCGGGCGAGCTGACGGCGCCTGTGCCGGATGGCGTCGAGACGCTGCCGGGGCTGCTCATCAGTCCCATGGCACCGCCAGAAGATGTCGTACCAGCGGTACCGCTGCCACCGCTGCGCTTGAGGTCGGCGATCTCAGTCCTTAGACGTTCGACCTCGCTCCTGCAATCGGCGTTGGCAGCCTTGGCGTCCTTGAGCGTGCCTTCTAGCGTTGCGGCGCGTTCGCTCGCCGCAGCCAGTTCCTTGCCGAGCCGGCCGGCATCGCCTCCGGAACGCTGTGCCTTGGCCAGTTCCGCCTCGGCTTTGCCGAGCGCGTCGCTCTTGGCGGCCAGATCGGCTTTCAAGCTTGCCGCCTGTTTGTCGAGATCAGCAAAGGCGGCGATCTTGGTCTGATGATCGCGCTTCAATTGCTGGATGCTGCTCTCATGGGTCTCGGACTGACGTTTGACATCGGCTTCCAGTTTAACCTTGCTCTCATTGGCCTGGGTCAGTTCAGCGACAAATCGATTGCGCTCGCTCTCGACCTCGCCGAGCTTGGTGCGCCAGCGGTTGTCCAGGTCCTGCAGTTCGGTCTGGAACCTGGAACCGCGCAGCAGCCAGCCGATGATAAAGCCAAGCAACTGCTGCGAGCAGCAGGAAGAAAATGATCTGAAAGCTCAGATAGCCCAAGGTGCCTCTCCTTTACATCGATGATCAATCGGCTTGACTGCGATGGTTATATTGCGATCGACACCTATTGATCTTTGATTATTTCAATGCGCCGACTTTTCCGATCCGGCAACACCATTTGATTGCTGTATGCGAGCTCCTGTTCAAAGGCAAAAGGTCGTATCGCTATGGCTTTGTCGTATCGTCTTTCACGACCCGGACACCCCAGATATCCGAAACGACCCCGACCGCGGTCTTGGCGGCGTTGGCGTCAGGTGCGTCCCGGACAAGGTGGCATCCCGCCCACTCATCTCGATCGACGCCCATTCCTGACCGGCGGCCTTGAGCTCGTCGAGGCTCTCCTGGCAAGATTGTCTTCGATCCAGCCGCCCGCCAAGACAATGGAGAGAATAGCCAGCAGCACAAAGCAGATCGCACCTAAACCAATAATTGATGTTGCTTTCATCGACCGCCCAAACCTTCCCTCACTTTTCCGCATGATAGACGATTTGGTTGATAAAGCGACAGTGTACATTGAGCAGCAATTGTTAGCAGGCGATGACTTAAATGACGAAAACGTTCTATGACTTTCGCAGAAGCGCTACAAGTCGCTGTTCCAGAACTGCGCATGTCGAAAAGTTGGTAACATTTCTACACGACAACTTGTCGACAAGCCGGTAGATGGTCGGTTTTTGTCACCGACCGTTACCGAGATGCTGCAAAGAAACGCCGATGGAAAGGTGTTTCTTTGAGGCAAAGGCAAATGGTCAATGTGTGATCATCGGCGGCAGGCTCTTGGCTTGGCCGACCCACTCGGCCACCTGCTTTTCAGAGGGCGTCGTCCTGGTCAGCTTTTTCTCGGCGTTCACCTCTTTCATCTTCGCCGCCAGATTGTCGGCGCGACGGTTGCGCAACTCCTTGACGGTGTCGACACCGGCCGCTTCCAGCAGTTCCGAGAACTGCTTGCCGATGCCGCTGATCCGCATCAAATCGGCAAGATTAGCCCACTTCAAGAGCTGGCCGTCATCAAGGCCGGTCGTGCCCGCCACCTCGCGCCTGCCCTTGGCGCTGGCGCAGCGATCCAGCAGCTTCTTGGTATTGGTGATCCCGGCGGCCGTTAGCTTCTTGCCGTAAGCCGGGCCGATGCCTTCGATTTCTTCGATCGGATAGTTCATCGTTCTCTCCATTGAACAGATAGTTGAACGTGCTCAAAGCCTATTTTCAGCAGGAAAGCGCATTCAACCTAAGCCAATCTGTCGCCGCCCTGCAACCCGCTCACCTACTTCTTCAGGAGATCACGGATCTCGGTGAGCAGCAAAACGTCGGCACCGGGCTCCTCGGGGCGGGCTCTTCAGTTCCTTGGCGCGGTTCATCTTGTTGACACCCTTGACCAGCATGAACACGGCAAAGCCGACCACGACCAGGTTCAAGATGGTGTTGATGAAGGCACCGATGCCGATCACTGGTGCTCCGGCGTCCTTGGCGGCTTGCAGGTTCGGATAGTCCTCACCGGTGAGGCTGAAGAAGATCGTGCTGAAATCGACGCCCGCCCAGCAGCCAGCCGATCGGCGGCATGATGACGTCCTCGACCAGCGAGCCGACCATGGCGCCGAATGCAACACCCATGATGATACCGACAGCCATGTCCATGGCATTGCCGCGCATGATGAACTCTTTGAACTCATTAAGCATGATGAACTCCTACCACCCCAATTCTATTGTTGAACAGTTTAGTCCCTGCTAGCATTTTTCGCGCATATCCTGCCCCGGAATCCTATTTTACACAAGTCTCAGGGTAAAGGAGGTGACTAGGCGGCAAATCGAGGGCGCTTGCAGCCTAGTCGTCGCCCGGCTTTGCCGGAAACAGGAACTCGCGTCCGACCTTCACCTGTTGCTGGCCATTATAGGCGATGACGTCGGCGGTGGCATAGGTTTCGCCCCAAAGTTCGGGCAGATAGGAGCCTGTGCCGATCAAGTCGATCGGTGCCTTGATGCTTGCCATGAGCTTGCATTTTTTCGGGCTGAAACCGGAACTTGCGATGATCTTGACCTTATCGAAGCCCGCCTCGTTGAGCGTTTCTCGAACATGGAAGAGGGCGGCTGCGGTCACGCCGGTGCCGGTCAGCCAGCGCAATTCCGTCTCCGTACGATAGGTGCGGATCGCATGGGGGGCGTGACGATCGAGGACGGCATAGGACGTTGCGGTGTCCAGACCTTCGATGAACCGGCCGCCATGAGTATCGATGCGCACGCCAAGGCGACCCGCGGCCGCGAGCGCGGGAAAGTGACGGCAGACCTCGAGGCTGTCGGTGATCTCCTTGCCGAAATAGTCGACCAGCACGAACAGCTGATCGTCGGGATAGACGTCGTGGAACATCTCGGCGGCGCGCAGCGTCGATCCGGCATAGCCGATCAAGGCGTGCGGCATGGTGCCGAGCCCCTTGTCATTGCCGAAAAAATGAGCCGTGGCATCGGTCGCATTGCCGATAAATCCGATCGCCTCGTCTTCGACCTTGGCCTTGGTCGAGCCGACACTCGCGGCATAGGCCATCATCTCCGCCATGTCGGCGCCGGCGCAATGGCGCGCATCCATCGCGATAAACCCGACATAGGGAAGGTCCGTGCACATCAGATAGGCGTTGAACGCGGCAACGCAGGGAGGCCCCAGGCGCTGCAGGAAGACGGTTTCCAGATCGACCAGATGGGCAAACGGGCCGGTGATGTACATCAGCGGTTCGCCGGCACCGACCCAATCGCCCTCGGCGAAGCGGAGTTCGATATCAAATTCTGCGCCGCGCGCTTTCGCCATCGCTTCGAGCCATTCAACTGCAAGACGAGGGGTGAAGATGACCGGGCGTCGCATGAACACGGCATAGGTCACGTCCGTGTCACCGAACTGACGAACGATTTCGCGTGTCTTCAGAAAATACTTGTCGGTGAAGTTTGGAAGATCGGTCTCACTCGGCCCCATCACGGGCTCTCCTATTGTCTAGGATGACTTCCCGGCTTAAGGGGTTCGAGGATGCAAGGCAAGCGGGTTTGCGCCTGCTGGCTTGGACTTGGCAGTTTACTCGGTCCCGGAAGTTTTCTTTCCGGGTGATCTTGATTTCGGCCATCTTCCGGCAATCATCCGGTCTCGGTCGGTTCGCATCGCGCAGCTCGACCGGTACCTTGCAATCGTTGAGGCGCTGTGGATCGACCGCTTTGCTGACCAACCGTTCTTTGGCCGTCTTGACCACCTCTGAGGGCTCGACACGTCGATCATCCGCAAAGGAGGAGGACGCCGCCACTATCGTGAAGATCAGCAGCCAGACCATTGTCGGAAGCTGCATCCATACCTCCCGCTTGCTACCCCTTGGCGCGGTAATGGTAGCGATAGACTTCGGAAAAGCCGAGGGATCGGTAGAGTTTCACGGCTGGCTCATTGGCGGCTGCAACCGCAAGCCACCCGGTGGTTGCGCCATGCTCCCTGCCGAAGCGCAGCAGATGCGAGATCAAGGCTCGTGAAAAACCCCGCCGTCTCTGATCCTTTGCCGTCATCACCTCGAACAGACCGACCAGCCCGTCGTCGACCACCGCCAGAGCCAGGGCGACAAGTCGATCATCCGCCAGGAGGCGCCCGAAGCCGGCTTCGGGGATGAGGCGTTCGAGGATCAGTGACAAGGTCGCAACATCCGTGGCGCGCGTTCCGTCGATCCCGCAGCAAGCCTCAAGCCAGGCGTCATCGAGCTTCCCCGCGATGTCGATGCTGGTTCCCGTTTCCATTCTCTCTTGGTAACCGCGGGCCGTGTCGGCCGTCATGACGATGCTCTCGTCGAACCGGGTCCAGCCACGCCGGTTCAAAACGTCGGTGAGGGCAGGCGGAGCCAGCGGCGAAATGCGAAAGACCGGCGGCAGACCGTGGCGTTCGAAGGCTGCCTCGACCCGATCGATCCTTGGTTCGAGATCCGAAGCATCGGCGCCAAGACAGGTGACCGAGTTGGACCGCTTGGTCACGCCGTTGGCAAGCCGGATCACCCAATCCCCATCAAACGAGGTCGAAAGAGCCGGCCACGATGTCAACATTGACTTTTCCAGCAACGCGACGGTCCCGCCAGGCTCACTGTCTAGGTTCGTCCCGGCCATGGCATGGCCTCAGAGCGGGCGGTTGGTGGCGATGTCGGTTTGCAGGTTCTTGGCATAGCAGAAAAGGCGAAGTCGTTCGGCGGAGTATTCCAGAACCGAGCTCATATCGGGTGTTTCGCCAAAGCCGATGATCATCATCAAGATCTCGTCGGTGTCCATCGACACCAAGGAGCGTTCGCTATCGCTGGTCGGGCTGCCGAACGGGCCTTCACTGTCAGCAAAGACGGGCAGGTTTTCGAGGTTGAGCCGGCCGCGCCCGATCGCTTTGTATCCCTCATCCGTCCCGCCCTTTCTGAAGATGATCGGGGGAACAAGCGTCGAGAGATCATAGGCGCCGATGGAAAAGCCGGTCTTCAGCGAGATCAGATTGGTGGTATCGACAACATTGTTGATGCGATAAAGACCTTTGCCTTGGGTGAGCCTGCGCGTCAACGCCTCCGCCGATGGCCTGTAGCGGCTGGGGTCCTTGCCCAAGGCCTTATAGGCCTGGCGCGCCTCGCTGATCTGGGCGATGTCGCCGACCGTGCCGCCGGAGAGGGTGGACAATCGATCGGCGGCGGCAAGATCCAGGGCTTCGCTCAAGGACTGACCAGGCTCAGTGACAGTGACGCTGCACTGAATAACGCCCAGCGTGACGGCCACATTCGCTTTAGCGAAAGCCTTGCAAACGGCGATATCGAGCATTCCGATCCTCATGCTAAAAACCACGGCCGCTCACGCGGCGGGTTGATTAACTGGAGAGCAGCTCGGTTCCATCGATAGAGACGCCGAAACCGCCAAGACCTACATACTGACGCGATCGCGTTGCTAAAAGCTTGATCGACGAAACACCGAGATCACGTAGTATTTGAGCACCAAGACCGACATCACGCCAGTACTGTTTGCGTGAGAGATCACTATTTGTCGGCTGTTGATCGGCAGCCCCGAACTCGCCGATCGGCACCCCTGCCGCGCCTTCCCGAAGATAGACCAGAACGCCCCGTCCTTCCTCGTCAAAACGCTTGAATACCTTGCTCAGAAGGGTATGGCGGCCGAACACGTCGGACAGCACGTCTTCCCGATGCAAGCGGGTCGGCACCCCCTCGCCATCACCGACGCCGCCGAATACCAGCGCCAAATGCTGAACGTCGTCGAACGGGGTCGAATAGGCATAGCCCTTGGCCGGGCCGATTTCCGTGGTGACCTCGAATTCGCCGACGCAATCGATCAGGCGCTCACGGCGCTGGCGGTAGGCGATGAGGTCAGCGACCGAGATGGTCTTGAAGTGATGTTCCTTAGCGAAGGCCTGAACTTCCGGGCCGCGTTTGACCGTCCCGTCGTCATTGACCAACTCGCAGATCACACCGACCGGCGGCAATCCTGCGAGCCGCGCCAGATCAACGGCCGCTTCGGTATGGCCGGAGCGCATCAGCACGCCGCCGTCCTTGGCGATCAGCGGGAAGATATGGCCGGGACGGACAAAATCGGCACTACCGGAATTGCCGCTGGCAAGGGCCCGCACGGTCGAGCAGCGATCGGCCGCCGAGATGCCGGTTGTGGTGTCGAAACGGTAGTCGACCGAGACGGTAAAGGCCGTGCCGAGCGGGGCATCATTGGCGGCGACCATGGGATCGAGATGCAGGCGCTTGGCATCTTCGGAGGTCATCGGCGCACAAACGATGCCGCAGGTATTGCGGACGATGAAGGCGATCTGCTCAGGTGTGGCCTTGGCGGCGGCCATGACCAGGTCACCTTCGTTCTCCCGATCGTCATCGTCGACCACCACCACCATGTTGCCTTCGGCTATCGCCTGGATCGCCTCCTCGACGCTTGCGTGATCGCCGCCTTGGTCCGCACCGCCCGGCGCACCCTTGCCCGCCTTGCCCGTCCCGCTCATTGCGCGGCCATCCGATCGGCTTCGCGCGCTTCCTTAAGCGAGTTCGCGATCAGGAAGGCCAGCTCCAGGCTCTGAGAGGCATTGAGGCGGGGATCGCACTGGGTGTGATAGCGGTCCCGAAGATCCTCGGCGGTGATTTCCTGGGCGCCGCCGGTGCATTCGGTGACATCCTGGCCGGTCATCTCGATATGCAGCCCGCCGGCATGGGTGCCCTCGGCCCGGTGGATCTGCAGGAAGGCATCCACCTCGGCGAAAATCCGGTCGAACGGCCTTGTCTTGTAGCCGCTGTTGGACTTGATGGTGTTGCCGTGCATCGGATCGCAGGTCCAGACCACCTTTCGCCCTTCGCGTTCGACCGCACGGATCAGCGGCGGCAGGGCATCGCGCAGTTTCTCCTGGCCCATGCGGGTGATCACCGTCAACCGACCGGGCTTGTTGGTCGGGTTCAGAACGTCGCAAAGCTGCAAGAGTTCGTCGCCGCTCATGCCGGGGCCTGCCTTGATACCAATCGGGTTGGCGATGCCGCGGCAAAACTCCACGTGAGCGCCGTCGAGATCCCGCGTGCGCTCGCCGATCCAAACCAGATGGGCCGAGGTGTCGTACCAGCGCCCGGAGGTCGAATCGATTCGGGTCATCGCTTCCTCGAAGCCGAGGAGCAAGGCTTCGTGCGACGTGTAAAGCGTGGTCCGGCGGATATCCGGGGTCGAAACGTCGGAGACGCCGCAAGCTTCCATGAACGCAACCGCCTCGGTGATCCGGTCGGCCAGGTCCTGATAGCGTTCGCTCTGCGGCGAGTTGTCGACGAAATCGAGATTCCAGCTATGCACCCGGGTCAGCGAGGCATAGCCGCCCTGGGTGAAAGCGCGCAGGAGGTTGAGGCTGGCGGCCGCCTGGGCATAGGCCTGAAGCTGGCGCTCGGGATCGGGAAGCCTTGCAGCTTCCTCGAAAGCGATGTCGTTCACGATGTCGCCGCGATAGCTCGGAAGCTCACGGCCATCTTGAGTTTCGGTATCGGATGATCGCGGTTTCGCGAACTGACCGGCGAGGCGACCGACCTTGACCACCGGCAAGGCAGCGCCGTAGGTCAGCACCACCGACATCTGCAGCAGCACACGCAGCGTGTCGCGGATCGTGTCCGGCTTGAAATCGGCAAACGCCTCGGCGCAATCACCGCCCTGGAGCATGAACGCCTTGCCTTCGCAAACCTCGGCAAGTTTCTTCCGGAGCTGGCGCGCCTCGCCGGCAAACACCAGAGGCGGGTAACCGGAAAGCTTCTTCTCGACAGACGCCAGAGCGTCCGTATCAGGGTAGTTCGGCATTTGGGCGGCCGGATAATTGCGCCAGCTTTTCGGCGTCCATGCTCTTGCCATCTAGAAAATCCTTTTCGAACATTTACTCAGCCGCGGTACCGGCCCCCCGCCCAACCAACCGATAGGGTGCGATCCTGCGGCCGGTTGGGCCGGGGAGAGGGCCAGTGCCGCTTTACAAAACCATGCGATCAGACCGACGCTTGATACATGGTGACGAATTCCTCGGCTGCCGAGGGGTGCAGACCAACGGTCGCGTCAAAATCGGCCTTGGTCGCCCCGGATGTCATCGCCACAGCCAGGCCCTGCATGATTTCACCGGCATCATCGCCGACCATATGGGCACCAAGCACGCGATCGGAAAGCTGCATCCACCACGAGCTTCATCATGATCTTGACAGGTTCGTCGGTCAACGTGTGCAGCATCGGACGAAAGCTGGTCTTGAAGATCGAAACCTGATGGCCCCTCTTTAGCGCCTCTTCCTCGGTCAAACCAACCGATCCCGCCTCTGGCAGGCCGAACACGGCGGTCGGGATGGTGTCGTAGCAGACTTCGTGCGGGTTGTCGTTGAACAGGCTTTCGGCAATCACCCGACCCTCGGCGATCGCCACCGGCGTCAGATCATGGCCCCCGGAGTTGAGCCCGGCACCGGCATGGTTGGAGCAATCACCGACCGAGTAAATGCTTGGAACACTGCTCCGATAGGAGCTGTCCACCTGCACGGCACCCACCCGGTCCATCGTCACACCGAGCTCTTTCAAGCCCACATTCCCGGTGTTCGGAATCGCGTTTCGACCGGTAGCATAGAGCACGGTATCAAAGACCATCTCGCCGGCCGAGGTCGTCACCTTGAACCCGTCGCCGTCCGGCTCGATCGCCGCGATCGTGGTGCCGGATTGAACATTCAGGCCACGAACCTTGAACTGCTCGACCAGGGCCACCCGCAGATCCTGATCGAAGTCGGCCAGCGGCAGGTCGCGGCGGAAGATCAGCGTGGTGTCGACGCCCAGGCCATTGAAGATGCTGGCAAGCTCAACACCGATGTAACCGGCCCCCATCACCGCCAGCCGCTGCGGCTGCCTGGTCATCCCCTCCAGCGCCTCGTTGGAGGTGATGACATGCTCGATCCCGGGCACGTCGACCAAACTAGGCCTTGCGCCGACCGCGATGAGAATACGATCGGCGCTATAACTTTTGCCGGCAACCTCGACGCTGTTGGGTCCGATCACCCGTCCACGCCCCCCGATCACCTGCACCCCAGCCTTATCCAGCATGTTTCGATATATGTCGTTCAGGCGCGCAATTTCCCGATTGCGCGCGTCAATCAGTTGCCGCCAGTCGAGCCCGGGGTCGCCGACGTTCCAGCCGTAGTGGCGGGCGGCTTTGAAATGTTCGGAGAAGAGGGCGCCGTAGCGCATCAGTTTCTTCGGCACGCAGCCGCGGATCACGCAGGTCCCGCCAAGCCGGCTGTCCTCGCACAGCCCGACGCGGGCGCCGTAGCTTGCGGACCGCCTGGCGCAGGCGACACCGCCCGAGCCACCGCCGATGACAAAAAGATCGAAATCCGCCACGTCTTTTCCTTTTGGTTTGCGCGTACGACTTGGTTTGCGCGTACAACGTCAAACGCCACGCGATCAGCTCCCCGATCGGGCGTTCGGTCAATCCGATGTTGTTCCTTGATAGGGCGTTCGAAAGATCTTGTCAGCAAACAGAACGACAATGTGATCCGCAGCCAAGGGCGATCCTTGACCGCGGGCGGCCCGCACACCGAGAATGATACGGTGTACGGGCCCGTTCCCGTGAGCGATCCAGGCCGTGCCCGGGTTAGATGCCGCCGAGATTGACGTATTTGATCTGGAGGTAGTCGTCGATGCCGTATTTGGAGCCTTCGCGCCCGACGCCTGAATGCTTGTAGCCGCCGAAGGGGGCGACTTCGGTGGAGAAGATGCCCTCGTTGACGCTGACGATGCCGGCTTCCAGATCTTCGGCCACCCGGAAGACGCGGCCGACGTCGCGTGCATAAAAATAGCTGGCGAGGCCAAACTCGGTATCGTTGGCCATGGCGACCACGTCGTCGTCGTCCTTGAACCGGTAGAGCGGGGCGACCGGACCGAAGGTTTCCTCGTGGCTGATCACCATGTCCTTGGTGCAGTCGCCGAGGACGGTGGGCTCGAAGAACTGGCCGCCAAGCTGATGACGGCTGCCGCCGGCGAGCACCTTGGCGCCCTTTTTCTTGGCGTCCTCGACATGGGCTTCGGCCTTGTCGACCGCGGCAGGCTCGATCAGCGGGCCCTGGACGACGCCGTCTTCGAGGCCGTTGCCGACCTTCAACTCCTTGACGGCAGCCACGAACTTCCGGGCGAACTCGTCGTAGATCTTGTCCTGCACGTAGATGCGGTTGGTGCAGACGCAGGTCTGGCCGGAGTTGCGGTATTTCGAGCCGATGGCGCCTTTGACCGCGGCATCGATGTCGGCGTCGTCGAAGACGATCATCGGCGCGTGGCCCCCGAGTTCCATCGAGACCTTCTTCACCGTATCGGCGGACTGCTTCATCAGCAGGATGCCGACCTCGGTCGAGCCGGTGAAGGTGATTTTCCGGACAAGGTCGTTCGACGTCAATTCGCCGCCGATCTCCTGGAACCGCCGGTGACCACGTTGAACACGCCCTTGGGGATGCCTGCGCGCTCGGCCAGCACGGCGAGGGCGAGGGCGGAGTAGGGGGTGAAGGTCGCGGGCTTGACCACCATGGTGCAGCCGGCGGCGAGGCCGGGGCCGCATTTTCTGGTGATCATCGCGTTGGGGAAATTCCAGGGCGTGATCGCACCGCAGACGCCGACCGGCTGCTTCAGCACCAGAATGCGGCGATCGGCGGCGGGCGATGGAATGGTGTCGCCGTAGATGCGTTTTGCCTCTTCGGCATACCACTCGATGAAGGAGGCGCCGTAAGCAACCTCGCCCCGGCTTTCGGCAAGGGACTTGCCCTGTTCCCGGGTCATGAGGATGGCGAGATCCTCCTGGTTTTCCATCATCAGGTCGAACCAGCGCCGCAAGATCGCGGCCCGCTCCTTGGCCGTGGTCCGCTTCCAGCTCTTGAACGCCTCGTGGGCCGCTTCGATCGCGCGCCTGGTCTCATCGGCGCCCATCTTCGGAATGGTGCCGATGACCTCGCCGTTCGAGGGGTCGGTCACCTCGATCGTCTGCTTGCCGTCGGCGTCGACCCATGCGCCATTGATGTAGCACTGCTCTCGAAGCAGGGATGCATCCGATAAATGAACGCGGACATCCTTCAACGCTGTCGCCATTGCCTCTCTCCAGTTTTTTTGCCAGGCAGCCCCAGGCTGCCCCACCCGAATTTTCTGTAACGTTGCGTCTAACATATGGGGATATCACGACAGGAGAACCAGCCGCAAGCGGTGGGCGAGCGCCAAAAAAACCAGCTTTTCCGCGGCTCTCGGGTTCGTTTGGTTTTTGGGCGTGCGACGCCCGGCGTTGGCTTCAGGGTCTCGCGATATTTTCTGGCGTTGTTGCTGCAACTTAACGTGTTGTAGGAATTTGTTCAAGATCGAGCCTATGGTCTCGTCACCGTTGATCATCCCCACCAAGGGTTTTTGTGCAAGCGGAGAATTGACGGACGACCACGGAGGGTTCGATCGATCCTGACGGGCAATCAGTGACCGAGACCGATCATTGCTGGAACTGGGGGTCGTGGGGGTCTGCTTAGTGCCAAAGCACGAAATCGCTACGCGCTAGCTGGATTTGCAGCTTGAGCTGAGTGTTTTTCTCCACACTTAAGTCTCGTAATGAAGGTTTTTGGCGACTTCCCGACGATTGGGGTGTGCACCTCAATTAGGGAGTTGTTTCGATGACCGATAAGATCAGCCGCCTTCGCTTGCGCATGATCGAGGATATGACGGCACGCCAGCTTTCGGCGGACTCGCAGCGTGCGCATATCCGGAGTTGCAAGCGGTTTGCTGCTTTTCTGGGGCGTTCGCCCGAGACGGCCACGCGCGAAGATATTCGGCAGTTTCAGCTGCATCTGGCCGAGGAAGCGGTGAGTATTGGCACCCGCAATGCCGTGATGTCGGGCGTCAAGTTTCTGTTTCGGGTGACGCTCCGGCGCCTCGATCTCGCGGAAGAGATTTATCATCTCAATGAGCCACGGAAAGCGCCGGTGGTGATGAGCGTCAACGAGGTCAAGCGCCTCTTGGCGGTTGCCCGGCCGCTCAAGGCCAAGGTGATGTTGAGCATTGCTTACGGCACCGGCATGCGCGCCGGAGAGGTGTGCCGGCTTAAGGTCGGCGATATCGACATCGACCAGGTGATCATCCGGGTTGTCCAGGGCAAAGGCAGGAAAGATCGCCAGGTCAAGCTGCCCAACGACCTGCCTGGCTTGCTCAAGGCCTGGTGGCCGGTCCGATCCAAGCGTCTCGACGCCGGCACGCCGCTTCAGGAACGCTGGCTGTTCCCGGGTGGCAAGGATGAGGGGCCGACCACGCCCCGCCAGCTCAGCCGCCTGTTCCGCGAGACCGTGAGAATGGCCGGGATCACCAGGCGGGTGACCTTGCATTCGCTTCGTCACAGTTTCGCCACCCATCTGCTAGAGAGCGGTGTCGATATCCGTGTGATTCAGGCGATGCTCGGACACAGCAAATTGGATGTGACCGCGCGCTATACACAAGTCGCCACCGGCATGATTGCCAAGGTCGAAAGCCCACTTGATCGTTTGTCCAAGCCAAAAGGCCATGTCAAAACGAAGAAGAGGAAACTCGAGCCGGCGTAGCCCGCCGCAACGGTGTCCCGTCCAAAGCTGGAGGTCGCGGATATTTTCCGCGACCACGGGGCCGCTTGGCGAGCTGCCAATGCCGGTCATGTCAGCCTCGGTCAGCTCAAGGTGATGAGTGCTATCGAGCGCTGCCGCACAGCGGCGCTCGGTGGCCATGTGGCACGCTGCGATGACTGCGATCATACGGTGATCGCCTTCAACAGTTGTCGCGATAGGCACTGCCCGAAGTGCCAAGCCGCGGCCGCAAGAAAATGGCTTGCCGATCGCGAAGCCGAGCTGTTGCCGGTCGGCTATTTTCATCTGGTCTTCACCCTGCCGAAGCTGATCGCCGACATCGCCTATCAAAACAAGCGGGTGATCTACGATCTGCTGTTCAAAGCCAGCGCCGAGACCATGCTCACCATCGCCGCCGATCCCAAACATCTCGGCGCCAAAGTCGGCTTCACTTCGGTTCTCCATAGCTGGGGATCGGCAATGACGCATCATCCTCACCTGCACCTAATCGTTCCCGGCGGCGGGATCTCGATGGATGGATCCAGATGGGTTTCTTGCCGGCCCAACTTCTTCTTGCCAGTGCGCGTCCTCTCGCGTCTGTTTAGAGGCTTGATCCTAAAAGGGCTCAAGAAAGCTCATGCCGACGGGCGCCTGAAATTCTTCAACGATCACCAGGCGCTTGCCGGCAAAACCGCCTTCAACACCTATCTCGAACCGCTCTATAAGACCAACTGGGCGGTCTATGCCAAAGAGCCGTTCGCCGGGCCAAAAGCCGTATTAGCCTATCTCTCTCGCTACACCCATCGGGTCGCCATCGCCAACAGCCGGCTGATCAGCATCGACGATAAGACCGTCACTTTCACCTGGAAGGACTATCGAGCCGAAGGCGCCAAGCGCTACAAAGCCATGAACCTGCCGATCCATGAATTCATTCGGCGCTTTCTGATCCACGTCTTCCCCAAACGCTTCCACCATATCCGGCATTACGGCCTGCTCGCTAATGGCAACCGTGCCGAGAATGTCGAACGAGCGCGGCAGCTCCTCAGCCTGTCGGACAATGGTCTCTCACCCCAGATCGACAACGGAAAAACCGAGGATGAAACCAACGCGTCCGAGCCGTCATGCCCAGCTTGCGGCGGACGCATGAGGACCATTGAGATCTTCGAACCGGGAACGACCCCGACACATCAAAACCAACGAGCCCCGCCTGAACATCGGACCTCGCCATCATGAGCATCCCGATCAGACCACAACATCTGCCCAAGCCCGACGATCGCCGGTCAATGACCGGCTATGGCCAAATACGCCTCAGCAGCGCCATCCGCCAACCAAACCCACCACACAGGGCGGCCAGCAACCAACACCATCCCCATCCAAACCCGATCGTGAGCAAGGTGACCACCCTCATTCAGGCGTCAAATCCGCAGCAAGCGACAGCAACAAATCCCACCGAAAGCATCCATTCCCCATAGACCTCGGCAAGCTGCACCGCAGCTCAACCCCGCGATTTCCTACCTTGGCGCTTCTCCGACGCTTGGGTCCCAGAAAGCTCGTCTGCTCGTGTATGATCGGCGTCCGAGAAACCTTCACAGAAGCGGTCACCACATCTTATTACCCCTCGTCCCTTAGGCCTCTGGCCGATGGACGAATTGCCGGGTCGACCCTGCAATGATGGTGTGGGCAAGGGTGGTTCTCTTTTGTTGACGACATTTCGCCGGCAGACTCGCCCTCGTTCGAACCAAAGTCCAGCGACCGCCGCCGTCGGCTAGGCGACGCGGTCGGGTGGTTCGCGGTCGGCGAAGAAGGCTTTGGCGTTGTCGAGGACGCGGAAGCCCATGGCTTCGCGGGTTTCGGTGGTGGCGCTGCCGAGATGGGGGAGGAGGACGGTGTTTTCCATGGTCAGGAGGGCTTCGGTGACCTCGGGTTCATGCTCGAACACATCGAGGCCGGCGCCGGCGATCCCGCCGCGGGCGAGGGCGTTGACGAGGGCCTGTTCGTCGACGATGTCGCCGCGCGCGGAGTTGATGAGGAAGGCGCTTTTTTTCATTGAAGCGAGGCGTTCCGCGTTGATCAGGTGGCGGTTTTCCGGGGTTGCCGGGCAGTGGATCGAAACGAAGTCCGAGGTTCGAAAAATCTCGTCGAGGCTGTCGACCAGCGTCACGCCGAGTTCGGCCAGGCGGCCCGCCTCGGGCGGGAAGGGGTCGTAGGCGAGGACCTTCATGTCGAAGCCGCGGCTGGCCTTTTGCGCGACCGCGCCGCCGATGCGGCCGAGGCCGATCAGGCCCAGCGTCTTGCCGGTGACCTGGGTTCCCATCATGTGGGTCGGGCGCCAGCCGGTCCAGGCTTTGGTGCGGACATGGCGATCGCCTTCGATGATGCGTCGGGCGACGGCGAGCAGGAGGGTGATGGCAAGGTCGGCGGTGGCGTGGGTAAGGACGTCGGGGGTATTGGTGATCGTGATGCCGTGCTGCTTGGCGGCATCGATGTCGATATTGTTGAAGCCGACCGCGAATTGGCTGATCAGCCTGCAGCGGCGGGACGAGGTTGCCAGCAGGTCGGCATCGAGCCGGTCGGTCACGGTGGAGAACAGGGCGTCGGCGTTCTTGAGGGCGTCTTCGAGCTCGTCCCTGGTGAAGGGGTGATCGTCGGTGTTCAGCTGGACATCGAAGTGGTTTTCGAGTTCCTGCTCGACGCTTTCCGGCCAGCGGCGTGTGACGATCACTTTCGGTTTGCTCATGCCCAGATCTCCCGGGCCGGACGCCGGCCAGCGTTGACTGGAGTACGGCGTGCGGCTGATTAGTTTATCGTTTCCATGCCTAGCGGCAACTTAAGCGACATGCGCCAGCTTCTTGTCAACGCTGCCGGGCGTTCCCGGCTAGGCGGCTGACTTTAGGCTGCGCGTCGATGGGGTGTCGATCAGATATTTCTGGGCGGCGGCGACGCCGCTGCCAAGCTCGACCTGATAGCCGGCATCCTGCAACGCCATTTCGGCGCCTGCCAGGGCCTGGAGCACCATCAGCTCGTTCAGCCAGCCGAGATGGCCGATGCGGAACACTTTACCTGCGACCTTGGCGAGGCCGGTGCCGAGGGAGAGCTGGTAGTTGTGGAACGCATGGCTGATCACGTCGCGCGCGTCGATCTCCTCCGGCACGACGATCGCGCTGACCGTGTCGGATTGCCATTTTGGTTCCTTGGCGCAGAGCTTCAGACCCCAGGCAGCGACGCCTCGTCGCACGGCTTCGGCGAGACGGTGGTGGCGGGCGAAGACATTGTCCAGGCCCTCGTCCAGGAGCATGTCGATCGAGGCGCGCAGGCCGCGCAGGAGCGTGGTCGCCGGCGTGTAGGGGAAGTAGCCGTCCTTGTTCAGCTTGATCATGTCGCCGAAATCAAGGAAACAGCGCGGCAGCCTGGCAGCGCCGTACGCGGCGAGCGCCTTTTGGCTGGCGGCGACGAGCGCAAGGCCGGTCGGCAGCATGAAGCCTTTTTGCGAGCCCGAGACCGCGATGTCGACGCCCCACTCGTCCATGCGGAAGTCGATGCTGGCGATCGAGCTGACGCCGTCGACCATCAGGAGGGCGGGGTGGTCGAGGTCGTCCAGGACCTTGCGGATCGGGGCGATGTCCGACTTGACCCCGGTGGCGGTCTCATTGTGACAGACCAGGACGGCCTTGATTTTTTTGTCATGATCGGCTTCCAGGCGCTTGGCGTATTCCTCCGGCCTGGCACCCACGCCCCACGCGGTCTCGATGATATCGACGTCCAGCCCGTGCCGCTGGCACAGATCGGCCCAGAGGTGGGAGAACTGGCCGAAGGCGGCAATGACCACCTTGTCGCCAGGGGTGAGGGTGTTGGTGATCGCGGCTTCCCAGCCACCGGTGCCGGAACCGGGAAACAAAAAAACCTGGCCGGTTTCGGTCTTGAAGATTTTTTTGAGGTCGGCGAACAGGGGAAGCGTCAGCTTGGGGAAGTCGGGCGAGCGCTGATCTTCAAGCGGGATGTCCATGGCCTGACGCAGCCGAAAGGGCATGTTTGTCGGGCCAGGTATGAACAGACCTGGAAAACCTGGCATGGGATGTCTCCCTGATGAAGGGTTGAGGTTGCGGGGTTAGCCGTAGATCGGAAAACGGCCGCAAAGTGCGATCGCTTTTTCTTTCACCTTGGCCTCGATCTCCTGGTTCCCGTCAACGCCGTTGGCGGCCAGCCCATCGAGGACCTCGGCGATCATGTGGCCGACTTCCCGGAATTCGGCGATGCCGAAGCCGCGGGTGGTGCCGGCGGGCGTGCCGAGGCGGATGCCCGAGGTGATGGTGGGCTTGGCGGTATCGAACGGGACGCCGTTTTTGTTGCAGGTGATATGGGCGCGCCCGAGGGTGGCTTCGGCATCCTTGCCGGTCACCGATTTCGGGCGGAGATCGACCAGGAGCAAGTGGGTGTCGGTGCCGCCGGAGACCAGATCGAAACCGCCGGATTTGATCACCTCGCCGAGCGCTTTGGCGTTCTCGACCACATTTCGGGCGTAGGTCTTGAAGCCGGGCTGCAGCGCCTCGCCGAACGCGACCGCCTTGGCGGCGATGACATGCATCAGCGGCCCGCCCTGGAGGCCCGGAAAGATCGCGGAATTGATCTTCTTGGCGATCGCCTCGTCATCGGTCAGCACCATGCCGCCGCGCGGACCGCGGAGCGTCTTGTGGGTGGTGGTGGTGGCAACGTGGGCGTGGGGGAAGGGGCTTGGGTGGACGTTGGCTGCGACCAATCCTGCGAAATGGGCCATGTCCACATGGAGAAGGGCACCGACCTCATCGGCGATCGAGCGGAAGCGGGCGAAATCGATGGTGCGGGGATAGGCGGAGCCGCCGGCGATGATCAATTTGGGCCGGTGCGCCTTGGCCAGCTGCTCGACCTGATCGTAGTCGATCAGAAGGGTGTCCCTGGAGACGCCATATTGGACGGCGTTGAACCATTTGCCGGAAAGATTGGGCTTGGCGCCGTGGGTCAGATGGCCGCCGGCATCGAGGCTCATGCCGAGGATGGTATCGCCGGGCTTGATCAGCGCCAGCATCACGCTCTGGTTGGCCTGCGAGCCGGAGTGCGCCTGGACGTTGGCGAACCCGCAACCGAAAAGCGCGGTTGCCCGCTCGATCGCCAGCCGTTCGGCAACATCGACATATTGGCAGCCGCCGTAATAGCGTCGTCCCGGGTAGCCTTCGGCATATTTGTTGGTGAGCACGGAGCCGACCGCCTCCAGCACCGCTGAGCTTACGATGTTCTCGGACGCGATCAGCTCGATCTCGTTTTGCTGCCGGCCGAGCTCCTTGGCGATGGCATCGGCGAGCTCGGGATCGGTGTCAGCGATACCGGCTTTGAAAAACGTCTGGGTATCAGCGATGGTGTCGGCGGACTTCTGCATGGTGGCAAGATCTTTCCTGGTTCGGGGTGAAGAGCCGGCGTTGCGGCGGTTTTTCCCTACATCCCGTAACGTCTACATTCAAGGATATGGCCAGCTGACGTCGCCAGCAATTAGGTTTTTGGGATAGTTTTCTGTAATGTGGGAAAAAGTTTTTATGATGAAAAACAATAGGTTGTAGCTGTTTCTCAAAATATTGAGCGGTTTTCGGGAAAATTGGCACGATATAAACAAGCCTGACCCGGTGATGACATCAGAACGACGGGGAACCTCGATGGCAGCCGTCCAAGGACGACAGCAGACGCGGCGCAACAGCGGCCCGGCGCCCAAGGACCCAGGCGGCATTCAGGTGCTGGACCGGGCGATCGCCGTGATGGAGGTGGTGTCCGCTTCCGACGGGCTGACGCTGACCTCGATCGCCCACCAGGCGGGCATGGCGACGTCCACGGTGCATCGCATTCTCACCTCGCTGGAAGGGCATGGGCTGGTGTCGATGGATCAGGAGCGGAAGCTCTGGTTCATCGGCGTTGCCGCCTTTCAGATCGGCAATGGCTTCTTGCGCAACCGCAAGGTGGTCGATCTCGGCCGGCCGATCATGCGCGATCTGGTGGCCGAAACCGGCGAATCCGTCAATCTCGGGATCGAAGATAACGGCACGATCGTCTATCTCGCCCAGATCGAATGCCACAACCCGATCCGCGCCTTTCACCGGCCGGGCACCCGCACCATGATCCATTCCTCGGCCATGGGGAAGGCGATCCTGTCGACCTGGTCCGAGGCGGATGTCCGTAAATTGCTGGAGAAGGTCGGCATGCCCGGCTTCACCCGCAAGACGCTGACCAATGACCGGCGTTTTTTCGCGGATCTGCAAAAGACCCGCGAGCGTCAATGGGCCCTTGACGACGAGGAGGCGACCATCGGCATGCGCTGCGTTGCCGCCCCGGTGTTCAATGAGTTCAGGGAGGTGGTCGCCGCCGTTTCGATTTCCGGCCCGACCACGCGGCTGACCTATGACCGCATCGGCGAGCTTGGTCCCAAGGTCAAGCGCGTTGCCGGCGACATCACGGCCTCGATCGGTGGCGACGTGCCGGAGCAGGTCTTTGCCGAGGCGCCGTCCTTTTGAGCGACCTGGCATGCATGCTCAGTCCAGCCGATAACAGCGGGCGGCATTGTCGTGAAACAGCTTGGCTTGATCGGTCGCTGACAGGTGCTCGGTCGCCTGGAAAAAGCCGCGATAGATCGTCCCAAAGCTGGCGCAAAGGCCGTCCACGGGAAAATTGCTGGCAAACATGCAGCGATCGATGCCGAACATCGACAGCGTTTCCTTGATGATCGGGCCATTGGCTTCGATGGTCCAAGGCAGTCCGGGCTGGCCGAGGCCCGAGATCTTGACCGCGACGTTGGGCGCATCGGCGAGGCTTGCCATCGCCATTCTCCAGGCATCGAGGCCTACGCGGCTGCGGTCGGCGGGCAGGCCCGTGTGGTTGAGGATGATCCGGGTCGCCGGAAAGTCGCGGGCGAGATCGAGGGCGGCGTCCAAATGCCAAAAAGGTGTTTGCAGATCGAAGGAGAGGCCATGCTTTTCGAGAAGGGCAAAGCCATCGCGCCATTTCGGGTCATCCATCGAGCCGGGCGCGCCACGCGCCGCGGTTTGGCGTGAAGCGGCGGCTTTCGGCTTTTGCCGGATGCCGCGAACCCTGGGAAGAGCGCTCTGGGCGGCCAGAATTTCCGGGGCGTCGTCCCGGTCCAGCCAGGCCTGGGCGACGATGGCATGGGGAAAGCCTGTTTCGCCGATAACCTCCTGGACCCAGCGCGTCTCGCCGATTGGATCGGCGGGGTCCCATTCGGTTTCGACGTAGACGGTTTTGACGATCCGATGCGGGGCGGCGTCTTTTAGGTAATCATCCGGCAGATAAGTCTTTCGGATCGGGCGATAATCGCCGTAGCGGAAGGGGATGGGATGGTCGTCGCAAAGCCAGGGAAGATAATTCCGCTCAAGATCCCAAAAATGCTGGTGAGCGTCGATGATCGGCAGATCGGGCTTGGGATCGTCCATTGATGTCATTCCGTAAAGCGGGTCACGGCATGCCCGAAATTCAGGCTTTCCCTTCGGTGATGCGTAGAAGACGTCTTGGCTTTTCGCCCCCTTGCAGGGGGAGGCCGACCGGGCGCATCATCGGAGGTTCCGCGGAAGGTTAGATGAAAATAGGAAAATTGGCCATGAATGGATCGGCAAGGAAGCTCCGTCACATCGTCCTGTTCGGTTTCAAGGAGGGGACGACGGAGGCTGAAACCGCTGAAATCGCTCGCCGTTTCGCTGCCTTACGCGATCTCGTCCCGGGGATCGACGACTTCGAGTGGGGGGTGAACAACAGTGACGAGGGCAAAAGTCATGGCCTGACCCACTGTTTTACCCTGACCTTCGGATCGATTGAGGCACGCGATGCCTATCTGCCCCATCCCGATCACCAGGCATTCGCCGGCTTCGCCCGTCAATGGATCGATCAGGTCACGGTGTTCGATTACTGGGTGGCCGATGAAGCACGTTCATAGATCCTGACATAGTCGATCTCGACCTCCCCCGGCCAGACCGTGGTCTCATCCGGGTCGCCCGGCCAGTTGCCGGCGATTTCCCAGGACGCCAGGAAATACATGGGCTCATCGATGAAATTGGCTTCGTGGTAAACCTCGATGCCGTCGATGAAGATGCGGATATCGTCCTTGGTCCACTCCATGCCCCAGACATGCCAATCGAAGAAATCGCCGTTGGGAGGATCATACCAATTGACGTAGCCGTCCTTGGTCTGCGGTTCGTACTTGTCGGCTTTGCCGCCATGGGAGGAGTTGAACTGCAGCGGATCTTTGTAGATTACGTCGATGATATCGATTTCCGGCGGCCATTTCGGTTCCTTGGCCAAGGTCCAGAAGGTGAAATGCATGCCCTTGGAGAAGCTGTTGAACCGCGCCCGCACCTCGAAATAGCCATATTGCTGGGCAAACGAGAGCTCGGTGCTCAGCATGCCGGCGACATGGGTGTATTGCCAAAGCTCGGGCCTTGCCGCTTCGGGCATGGGGTATGAGCGAAGCTTGATCGTGCCGTCGGAGACGTCGTGCAGGTAGCTTGGACGATCCCCCCATGCCCCTTCCTCGCGAAGATAGTCACCGATGCCGGCCTGCATGTTGTTGAAGCGCTCGTCGTCGAACATCTTGAAGGCGTCATCGGAATTCCCGGCAAGGGCGCGGGTTCCCCAGGCTTTCCAGCCTGAAATCCAGGTCTCGCCGCCATCATAGTCGAGATCGAAGCTCGGCTGATCGAACTCATCCGCGAATGTGAGCCGATAGCCATCCGGCAGATAAGGGGAGGGGGAGGTGCTCCATGCCGGTGCGCCGGTCGCGATGAGGCTTGCGATGCCGAGGAAGACTCCTGCGGCTGAGGCCGGCAATCGCGGGGTCAGGCAAAGGCGGACGTTCCCACAGCTGGCATGGCTAGGTGCTGGATGATCAAGGCGCATGGCGATGTTCCAAGGTGAGCAGCTTCCTCGACCTCGATTGATCGATGATCCCAACATCGAGAGGCCGTCCCCCGATGGTCGAGGTTTGAAGAGCGTTGCAACGCCCGATGCCTGCGATGACGGATGGCATCAGTGCCGTTTTAAACCAGACGGTCACCGCTTTGGCGAGGCTCTATCGACCCTGACCGATGAAAATCAACCGGGCGACAGCGCTTCAGCCTGTCGAGATGTTGAATTTCATATCGGCGATTGACACCTTGCCCGAAAAATACGTATCCCAACATTTCACTGTGAAATGGTTGGCTCCGGGTAGCCTTAGCCCCGGATCAATGAGCATTTGCACGATATATTCCGCTTCTTCGCCATAAGAACAAATCGAAATCACGCGCTCTTGTTGCCCGGTTAGAAGAAAAAATGAAGGAAGAAAACTTCTGGAAGAATAGCGATCGTCGACGGCCTTCGCAGCGTTGTCGTTATCATGGTCGTCATGATTTGTCATTAGATAGACAATCACTTTGAAGTGCTGCGCCCACGTAATCATACCAGTGATGACATTATCAGGCACATCGTTGATTTGAATATCGCCGGTGTTCATCTTGTCTTTATCATATCGGGGTTCTTGCTTGGTGGTATTTTGTTGGACAATCGCAGCAATCGCAATTTCTTTTCGTCTTTCTATATAAGACGCCTCTATACGCCGCCACGGCATCTGCCGAAGCTGCTGCTGGCCGGCATTCTTCTGGCCCCGCTGCCGCGCGCGGCAGCGGGGCTGGGGGTGAGCGGGACGGCATCGATCGTGCTGCTGACGTCCTGCATGGACGGGCTTTGCTCATGGACGGGCTTTGCGATTTCATGGTCACCGATGCTTTGAGCTTTAGCTTTTGGCTCGGCTCAATCCCGGCCATCCTCGCGATTGCCGCCCTCTCCCGGCACTTTATCGAGCGCCAAGACGTGCCGCCTAGCGGATTTTCCCGTCAACCTGAAGCCGGTGCCGGCCCGGACATCAAAAAGACCAACGTAGCAACGCTGGCCTGTCTGATATGAGCGATATGAAGCAAGGCGGATGCCAAGCGACGCGGGGATGTCAGCCCTGGCGGGTTTTCATCCGAGGGTTGGTCTTGTTGATGACGTAGACCCGGCCTTTTCTGCGTACGACGCGGCAGTTCTTGTCACGTTTTTTGGCCGTTTTCAGCGAATTTCTGATCTTCATCGGTTGTCTCGGCCCTTAGTTTTTCTTGCGACGGAAACTCTGAAAGCGCTTGTTGAACTTATCGACCTGACCACCACGCTCAAGCAGGCGCGAGCGATCACCGGTCCATGCGGGATGAACGAGCGGGTCGATGTCCAAGGTCAAAGAACCGCCGGCCTCACCATAGGTGGAGCGCGTCTGGAACGTTGACCCATCGGTCATGATGACCGTGATTTCATGATAATCTGGATGAATATCTTTCTTCACCCGCTTTCTCCTTTAGGCGACCGGCGGTATATAGCCAATGAAACGACTTCTCGCAAGAGGGTGTCGACCGGTATCACCATGCGTTTTCGGGAAGAAAAGGGGTTGGTGCCGCTGATCCACCAAGGTCGAACGCTCTACGCCGCAACACATAGACTATTCTGATCGTCATAGCGAGCGGCGATCTCACCTCCGAATAAGAGGCCGACGCCATGAAAGGAGCCAACCGATCGATGTCGAAAGATCATGTCAAGCGCGAGGGCAGCAAGAATTTGAGCGCTCTAGGTCGGTTGAGCGGCTATCTCAGGCCCTACCGGCTTCAGCTCGTGCTGACACTCATAGCACTGGCGGTCGCGGCGGCGGCCGTGCTCGCCTTCGGTGCCGGCTTTCGCTACCTGATCGATGGCGCCTTTGGCGAGGGTCATACGGCAGCGCTGGATCACGCGTTGAAGGCGGCGCTGATCGTGGTGCTGGTCCTGGCGGTTGCGACCTTTGCCCGCGCCTTTCTGGTGACCTGGCTGGGCGAGCGCCTGGTCGCCGACATTCGCCGCGACGTCTACGATCACGTGGTCGGGCTGTCGCCGAGCTTTTTCGAGCTGACCCGAACCGGCGAGGTTCTATCAAGGCTGACCGCGGATACTTCCGTCGTCCAAAGCGTGATCAGCGCATCGCTGTCGCAGGCCCTGCGCAACGTCCTGTTGCTGGCCGGCGGTCTGGTGCTGCTGTTCATCACCAATTTGAAGCTGACCTTGCTGATTCTGGTGGTGGTGCCGCTGGTGATCGTGCCCATCGTCATCATCGGCCGCCGCGTGCGCGTTCTCTCGAGGGCGGCGCAGGACCGGGTCGGCGATCTGTCGAGCCATGGCGAGGAGACGCTGAACGCCGTGCAGACGGTGCAGGCCTTCGCCCAGGAAGCGCGCGAGCGCAACGCCTTCAAGGGTCTGGCCGAGGCGGCTTTCAGGGCCGCGGTCAGCTATGCCCGGATGCGCTCGGTCCTGGCCGCGGTGGTCATCACCTTGATCTTCAGCGCCATCGTGGTGGTGCTCTGGATCGGCGGGCATGACGTGATGGCAGGGCGGATCACCGGTGGCGAGCTCGCGTCTTTCGTGTTCTATGCCTCGGTGGTCGCCAGTGCCGCCGGCGGGCTTGCCGAGATCATGGGCGATCTCCAGCGGGCGGCCGGGGCGACCGAGCGTCTTTTCGACTTGCTGGACACCAAGCCCCTCATCAATGCGCCGGCCACGCCGGCCTCCCTGCCATCGCCTTTGAAGGGGGCGATCCGCATGGAGGGGGTGCGCTTCGCCTATCCGCTCGATCCGGAGCGCGATGTTCTCCACGGTCTGGATCTGGAGGTGGAGCCCGGAATGACGGTCGCCCTGGTCGGCCCGTCAGGGGCAGGAAAAACCACGATCTTCCAGCTGCTCATGCGCTTCTATGACCCCGAGGCGGGGCGCCTGACGTTCGACGGGATCGATCTTCGAGAACTGGATCCTGTCAAACTCAGGGAAAAAGTCGGCCTGGTGCCGCAGGAGCCGGTGATTTTTTCTGCCGACGCCTGGGACAATATCCGCTATGGCCGGCCCGATGCCAGCGACGACGAGGTGCGCAAAGCGGCGGCCACGGCAGCAGCGACCGAATTCCTGGAAAAGCTGCCGGACGGCTTCGACAGTTTCCTCGGCGAAAAAGGGGTGAGGCTTTCGGGCGGCCAGCGCCAGCGGATTGCGATCGCCCGCGCCGTGCTCCGCGATCCGGCGCTGCTGCTGCTGGACGAGGCCACCAGTTCGCTTGACGCGGAAAGCGAGCGGTTGGTTCAGGAAGCGCTGGAGCGCCTGCGCAAAGGCCGGACCAGCCTGGTTATCGCGCATCGTCTTGCCACCGTGCTCAATGCCGATCGCATCGTCGTCCTGGACGAGGGCAAAGTGGTGGCAACCGGCACCCACCAGGAGCTGATCGAGCAAGGCGGCCTCTATGCCCGCCTTGCCGAATTGCAGTTCGACGTCAACAACCAGCTAGCCGCCGAATAACAGGAACGGCCTGCAGCGGTGACTTGATCTCGTCCTTTGGAGGGAGGCTCGGTGTGCTGTAGCCGGCACCTCGTTGGGGGGAGGTTGGTCGTTCACGCTCGAATGAACCAAGCAGCGAAGCGGGGCGCGCCCGCCGAACGTTCGATGGCAAATGGAGCAGAGAAAGAAGTGAAAACCGAGTTGGATCGCCGGGCGGCCGATATCTTGAAGGCGAATGACCGGGGTGGGTTCACGATCCCCGCCTCCAGGTTTTATCCCTGCCAGTGGAATTGGGACAGCGCCTTTGCAGCACTCGGCTTTGCCACCTTCGATCACGAGCGCGCGTGGCAGGAGATCGAGACCCTGTTTGAGGGGCAATGGAAAGACGGCATGGTGCCCCACATCGTCTTCAGGCAGGATGATCCCGATTATTTTCCGGGCCCAGACGTCTGGCAGGCGGGCGCGGCGCTGCCGTCATCCGGCCATTCTCAGCCGCCGGTCGTGGCAACGGTGGTGCGCGACATGATCGAGCTCGGCGGCGTGCAGGACGAAGCGCGTGGCCGCGCCTTGTTCGAAAAGATTCTGGCCTATCATCGCTGGTTTCACCGGTTTCGCGATCCGGATCGACAGGGCTTGATCGGCATCGTCCATCCTTGGGAATCCGGACGCGACGACAGTGCCGATTGGGATCAGGCGCTGGCAGGTGTTCATGTGCCCGCCGATCGCGGCAGCTGTCAGCGGCGGGACCGGGATCATATCGATGCCGAGGAGCGTCCGAAACCGGCGCAATACGACCGCTTCCTCAGCATCGTGGAGTTCGGCCGTGACGCCGGCTGGAACCATCTCGATATCGCGAGCCACGGGCCGTTCTTCGTGGCCGATCCCGGCATTCAGTTCATCCTGATGCGCGCCGATCGCGATCTTTTGGCGCTGGCGAAGCGTTTTCGCGCACGTGACGCGGTCAAGGAGATCGGCGACTGGATTGCCCGGAGCGAAGCGGGGTCAGGCGAACTTTGGCACGAGGAACTAGGGGCTTTTTGTGCGAAAGATCTGAGGACCGGCAAATTTGCCACCGCAATCACCAGCGCTGCCGCACTCGCTTTCTACGCCGGGGCCGGGACCGAGATGCAGCGCGCCATGCTCGCCAATCATCTGACGTGGATCATGGCGCATGTCGATTATTCTTTTCCGAGCCTCGATCCCACCGACCCGCGTTTCGAGCCGAAAAGCTGCTGGCGCGGGCCGGTCTGGCTGGTGATGAACTACATGATCGGGCGCGGCCTTCGCGATACCGGCTATGACGCGCTGGCCGAACGCATCAGGGCTGACACCGCGCGCCTTGTCGAAAAATCCGGGTTTTTCGAGTATTTTGACCCCATGACCGGCGAAGGCTGCGGTGGTCGCGACGTTTCCCGGACCGCCGCCATCTGGCTCGCCTGGGCAGGTCGTTCTGGTCAGACGAAAGCAGCATGAACCAGGTCCTGCCAGGATGCGGCGAGATCAGCTAAAAAAGAAAGAAGTGGGCGCGATAGGCTTTGAAGCGGGCCGGCGCCGACTTCGTTTGATTGAAAAACGCTTTAGCCCCCTCGCGCCAGCTCAGCTGCTGCAGGCATAGAGACTTTCGTGCTGCTGAACCATGGCGGCAACGGAGAAACGCTTTTCGATGATGGCCTTGCCCTCGGCACCGAGATTGGCGGAGAAGTCCTGGTCGTCAAAAAGCCGTTTGATCGCAGCCGCCAGGGCCTGATCATCGTCCGAGGGGAACAGCAGCCCGTTGGCTTCGTGATGGACGATCTCGGGCGAGCCGCCGACGGCCGAGGCGATCACCGGCTTGCCGGCTGCCATGGCTTCCAGCAGCGCATTGGACAAACCCTCCCAGAAGGAGGGGAGGACGGCGGCATCGCTGTGGCGGAGGATGGCCTCGACATCGAGGCGCTCGCCGAGGAAGTGCACATGGTTCAAGCCGAAATCATCGACCATGGCTTCGAGTTTTTGACGCTCGGCGCCATCGCCCACCAGCCAGATCCCGAGGCGGTCGCGGTTTTCCTCCTGCAGCCTCTTCGCGGCGCGGATCAGGCAGGGCACGTTCTTTTCCGAGCCCAGCCTGCCGACAAAGGTGAGAATCCAGTCGTAACGTGCTCGAAGATCGACTAAATCTCCGGGCAAGGGGATGTCGGTCTCGGCTTGGCGCACGCCGTTATAGACGATGGCGCAGTCCTCGACGGACATCGCCATCTGCTCGTAGGCGAAGTCGGCCGCCATCTTCGAGTTGGAGATCACCAGCGCCGATTGGCGGGTCACCCATTGCTTGATCCGCCACTGCCACCAGGCATATTCGTCGTATTTGCCGCGAATGGAGGAGATCAGGACGGCCCGCCTGGCAAAGCAGCGGGCAAGGGCGATCCAGAGCTCAGCGGTGAAGCTGAACGCGTGAATGACATCGAAGCATTCGGTCCTTAGAAACCGCACCAGTGCCATCAGAAAACCGAGGTCGATCTTGCCGCTCTTCGGCAGATAGTGAACCCGCACCCCCTTGGCTTCGATCTGATCTACCAGGAAGGAGTGCTCTCGAAAGTAGAGAAGAATCGGTTCGATCCTGGTCTGATCGATGGCGGTCAGGAGATTGGTGATCTGGCGCTGGCTGCCGCCGACCTCCATTTCATCGGTGACGACCAGGACTTTCCGTCTGTTGAGGGGGGTGTCGGTCATCAGGCGGCGGCCTCGAACAGCTGGAGCAGCTTGCCGGCTTCCTTCCGGCAATCGAAATCATCCTCGATATGTCGGCGGGCGGCGGCGGCCAGACGATCTCTGAGATCGGCGTCGTCGAGCAGGGCTTCAAGCCCGAAGGCTAGGCCGTCGACGTCTTTGGGTTCGCACATCCAGCCGGTTTCCTGATGCTCGATGAGCTCGGGAATACCGGAAACGCGGGTGCTGATCGCAGGCGTGCCCAGCGCCATCGCTTCCATCAACGCCACGGGTATGCCGTCCATATTGCCGTTGCGATCGGGGATCGAGGGAAGGGCGAAGACTTCGGCCTCCTGGATGTGCCGCCGGACTTCGTCCTGTGACATCACGCCGAGCAGACGGACGTGATCGTCGAGGCCAAGGTCGGCAATCAGCCGCTCGAGCATCGAGCGCTGCTCGCCCTCGCCGATGATATCGCAGGTAATATCGATCCCTTTGTCCCTAAGCTTGGCACAAGCGCGGATCAGATAGTCGAAGCCCTTGATCTCATCCAGCCGGCCGACGGTGACGATCGCGTTCGGCCGGCGCTCGCCGCGCTGGAAGGCGAACTCGTCGATGTCGACGCCGCAATGGACGATCTTCGGTTGCTGCGGCAGGGTCCCCAGGCGCTTTTCCAAAAAGGCGACATTGAAGTCCGAAATCGTCACCGGAAGGTCGGCGCGCCCGATCTTCAGCTTCAGGAGATGGTCCTGGAGGAAGATGTCGTGGGCGTGGCAGGTGAAGCCGAAGGGAATATCGAGATTGTCGGCCATCACCATCGCGGCGGTGGAGGGGTAGGTCGCCCAATGGGCGTGGATGCGCTCCGGCGGGTTCCTGGCGAGGCGGTGGGCAAAATCGAGGGCCAGGACCACGGTGGAATAGGATTTGAGGAGATGGTCCGGGTGCCGCCAGAGACCCGCGGTCAGGCGGGCAAACCAGCCGAGATTGCGCAAGGGCCTGCGCGCCATCATGACCAGGGCGTGCCAGAGGACCAAAAGCCAGGCCGACGGGTAGATGACCCAATCGAGCAAGGTTTCGGCGAAGGGGTGGACCAGCGGTTCCTGGTGGGGCTTGAGCGAGGCGATCCGGAAATCGAGATCGGCCTGGCGAAGGGCGTGCAGCTCGCGCACGATGAAGGTCTCGGACCAGCAGGGAAACAGCGAAACGACGTAGAGAACCCGGTGTTTCATCGCGTTATTTCCACGAGGACAGCTGGCGGCCGCGGATGAAGGTCCAGGCACCGAGAACGGTAAAATACATCATATCGTGAAACGCCCGGATGATGCGGATGGGAAGAAAGCTGCGAAGACCCTCGAACATCAGGGACAATAGCACCAGACCATGAACAATCAGTTGCACAACCAAGGTGATCATATAGACCGGATGGTCAGTGGCGATGAACCAGTTGGCGATGAGGGCGATCACCAGGAGAAGAGGGGCGATCAGGCGCAGCATCTTGTGCGAGACGAACTGCCACCAAAGGGGGTTCTTGATCGGGTTCAGCAGCGCCGGCGAAAGGCTCGGCAGCTGGAAATTGCCGGCGATCGTTCTGGTTTTCCGGCGTTTTTCCCGGGCGGGATCGGCGGACGGGATGTCGAAGGCGTAAGCCTCGCTTTCGAATAGAACGCGCTGGCCGGCCATGACCGCATTCATCGGGATCAGTACATCGTCGAGCAGGGTTTCTTCGGGGATCGGAATATAGGCATCGCGCCTCAGCACGTAGATCGCCCCGGTGACGCCGACGGTCGAGCCGATTTGCGATTCGCATTTCCGGATGAATTTCTCGTAGCGCCAATAGGCATCCATGCCTTTAGAGAAATCGTTCTCGCCTTCCTGCTCGAACACCAGCTCACCGCTGACCGCCGCCACGGTCGGGTCGGCAAGGGGGGCGATCAGGCGGGTCAGCACGTCTTCGGCGAGGGATTGGCGGCAATCGGTAAGAAGAAGGACGTCGGCCTTCGAACTTTCGATGGCGCGGTTGAGGCAGGCCGATTTGGTCGATTTCTCGTCGAAATGCATCAGGCGCACGCGCGGGTTGTCGACCAGGCGCACCAAATCGCAGGTGTTATCATCGGAGGCATCCGAGACCACCAGGATCGAGAGGCGGTCGGCCGGATAATCGAGGGACAGAAGATTGTCGATTTTCCTGGCGATGGTCGTCCCCTCATTATGGGCGATGACCACGGCTTCGACATGGGGACGATAGGTCTCGTCCCTGAGCGACGGCCGGCCGCGCCATCTGGCCAGGAGCCACACCAGGCAGGGATAGCCGAGGAAGATGTAGGCGAGCAGCAAGGCAGCGCCGAAAAAAGCGAGATGGGCGAGCGTCATGAGGCACCCCCGAGCACAGCGTTGCGCAGCCGGTCATAGCGCTGATTGCCCAGCACGGACTGGCCGGATTTCACCAGACGGTAGCGGGCGAGGGCAAGGAGCGTGTCCCTGCTCCAGGGCCTAAGGTAATTGGCGACGGTCTCTTCGCTGGTCTTTGCATAGATCGGAAAGCGCGGGATGGTGACGTCATCGAAACGACGCCAGAGACCAGGTCTCGAGACCGCGAGGCGCCGATAGCCGATCGCGGTCGCGACCTCGATGACCCGTTGATGATAGCGTCCACCCGGTGGAGCAAAAACCAGGACGGGCTTGCCCAGCCTGTCCTCGATGGCTTTTTTCGAGCGATCCAGTTCCTGGTGCAGGGTCTCGAGGTCGAGATCGGCGAAGAAGACATGATGATGCCCATGAGACTGGATGCTCATGCCGGCCTTCGTCATCTCCTGGAGATGATCCCAGGTGACGAAGCCGGGCCGTCCGATCATGGCGGTATTGACGTAGAATTCGGCCTCCATCCCCGCCTTCACCAAGGCCGGAAACGCGTTGGTGAAATGAGTGATGTGGCCGTCATCGAAGGTGATCGAGGGGGTAGTGATCGCATCTTTTGACAGCAGCTGCCGGACAGGCGATATCGACCGCCCGATCTTCGAGAGATGACGCTCGAACATGTCTGTCGACACGGCGTAATGCCGATCAGCATCGTCCAACTCGGCGCCGGGTCCGACGCCGTGATACATGTAAACAGGCTTCATTCTTGCTTCTTTTTTTGTGACTGAGGCGTTTTCTTAGTTGGTAACGTTCCTCCTTGGGGAGGATAGGCTTGGCGTCGATCAGGGTAGGGGCGTTATCGGTTGCTCAAACGTGCCGCGCTGACGGATGACGCGGGCATCGCCATGGTCGATCAGGATTTCAGCTGGCATGGGCTGGCTCAAGAAACCGCCGGGGCTGGCGCTCAGCCCATAGGCGCCGGATTGCAGGACGGCGATCAGATCGCCTGGTTCCGGCATTGGCAGCGAGACTTTTCGGCCGATGGTATCAAGCGGCGTGCAAAGGGGGCCGACCACCGATGCCGTCACCTCGTGATCTTCATCGAGCCGGTTGGCGACCACCTGCGGGTAGTCTTTCTTGATCACCTGGCCGAGATTGCCGGAGGCGGCTAGATGATGATGCATGCCGCCGTCGATCACCACATAGGTCTGACCGCGTGATTGCTTGACCGCGCGCACCTTTGCCAGATAAAGGCCGGCCGAGCCCGCGAGATAGCGGCCGGGCTCAAGGATGAAGCGGGTCGTCGGAAGTTTCTCGGCGGCTTCCTCGAACAGCGGGCGGGCAAGCTCGGCGAGGTGGGCCATGTCGAGGTTGCGCTCGCCCTTGAAATAGGGAACGCCGAGGCCGCCGCCGAGGTCCACCGTGGGGATGGCGTCACCCAGCTGGTCGCTGAGGCGAAGGGCCAGATCGAGCGCGTGGCGCCATTGGGCATGCAGCACCTCGGCGTCCAGGATCTGCGTGCCGGCAAAGAGATGCACACCCTTGAAGTCGAGGCTGGGCGAGCGCCTGATCAGGGCGATGACATCGTCGAGCCGTTCCTCGTCGAAGCCGAATGGGGCGGGCTTGCCGCCCATGCGCATGGCCCCGCCCTGAGCGGCGCTGATCGGGTTGACCCGGACGCCGACGGGGACGCGCAGATCGCGCGTCCGACCGATGGCGGCGATCGCCTCGAGCTCGACGTCGGTTTCCAGATGGATTTCGCCGATGCCGCGCTCGATCACGAAGTCGAGTTCGTCCACACCCTTGCCGGGACCGGCGAAGATGATGCGCTCGGGCGTGCAGCCGGCCTTAAGGGCACGGAGGTATTCGGCGGCGGAGGCGATCTCGAGCCCGGTCCCTTCGGCGACGAACACCTCGATGACCGCGGGGTTGGGGTTGGCCTTTACCGAATAATGGACGTCGACGCGCTCCCCCACCGCTTGGCGGAGATGCTTCAGATTTTGCCGGAGAAGGCCGGCATCATAGGCAAAGAGCGGGGTGCCGAACCGTTCGGCAAGATCGGTGACCGAAGGCCGCCGATGGCGAGCACGCCCGCCTCGACGGTGAACGCCTCCTCGATCAAGGCTTCGGCGAGACTTGCCGAGGCCGCGCCAGGACTTGCCGAAGCCTTCTCGCTGTTAGCGGCGGTCGTGCTGATCATGAGGCGGCTGCCTGGCTTCCGGGCGGCGCTGCGCGTTCCTGCACCAGAAGCTTGTAGTCGACCTTGCCGTTCTGGGAGAGCGGCAACTGGTCCACCAGCTCGATCTCGCGCGGGACCATAAAGGCGGGCAGGGCCTCGGCGCATTGGGCAAGGGCTTTGGCGCAATCGCCACCCTCCGGCGCTGCCATGGCGACGGCATGCACCCGCTGGCCGGCGATGTCATCCGGCAGGCCGATCACCGCAACCTGGCTGAATTGCCCGGATGCCATCAGAGCTTCCTCGACCTCGGTCGGGCTGATCCGGTGACCCACCGACTTGATCATCGCGTCATTGCGTCCGACGAAGTAAAGAAAGCCATCCTCGTCCTCGACCGCAAGGTCGCCGGAATAGCAGACGATATCCGCGCCCCGGTCTTTGGCAATGAGCGGATTCTGCTTGAGGACGCGGGCGGTTTCTTCGGGGCGATTCCAATAGCCGAGCGAGACGGTGGGGCCGCGATGCACGAGAATGCCGGGCTCACCCGGCCGACAGCGTTCATTTCGCTCATTGATCAGAAAGATTTCGCATTCCGGAATGGCTTTGCCCATGGAGGTGGGGTGGCTCTCGATCTGGTCCGGCGGCAGATAAGTCGAGCGAAAGGCTTCGGTCAGGCCGTACATCAGGACGATATCGGTTTGGGGCAGGAGATCCCGGAGTTTGCTCACCATTTCCGAGGGGACCGCACCGCCGCTATTGGTGATGTAGCGAAGATGGCCGGGCGGTGTCTGGGCGATGCTCTTGGTGGCACGGGCCAGGATCGCCCAGACGCTTGGCACGCCGGCAAGACCGGTGATCCGCTCCTTGGCCAGCGCCTTGACGATGTCCTGACCGAAACGGAAGGTCAGGAGCACCGTTGTGGCCCCCTGCCGCACTGCGGTCAAAAGCTGATTGAGGCCGTAATCGAAGCTGAACGGCAGCAAGGAGAGGATACGATCCTCGGCGGTGATGTTGAGATAGGTGGAGACGATCCTGGCACCGGCGAGCAGGTTCCGGTGGCTGAGCATCACCCCTTTGGGCCGGCCGGTAGAGCCTGAGGTGTAGAGGATCGCCGCCAGATCTTCGCCGATCGCATCGCTGGCTGGATAAGACGGCGCGACCCGTGCAAAGGCGTTCGGGATCAGGCGGTCGTTGCCGGTGCCGACCGGGCCGGCGGCATCGCCGGTGAGCAGCATGTTCTTGAGCGAGGTCGCCTCGATCAGCGCGGCCTCGGCCGCTTGCCAAAGGGCTGAATCGGCGATCAGAAAACGGGCTTCGCAATCCTCGATGATGTACCTTGCCTGCTGGCCTTTCAACAGCGGATTGATCGGCACGAACACGCCGCCTGCGCGGCTGATGCCGAAGATCGCGCAGCATTCCTCGAAACTTTTCGGCAAAAACGTGGCGACGCGATCGCCGCGTTTTAGACCATGGTCGCGGAGCACCGCAGCGCAATGGTCTGCGGCCTCGAGAAGGTCGCCGAAGGTGAGGCGGCGATCACCATCAACGACCGCCTCGCGCCCGGCATCACCCCGGCGCTCATCCAAGAGGCTGTGAAGCAGATAGGTCAACGGATTTATCCGGCGCGCTTGGCGGCAACGAACGTGGCGAGCTGCTGGACGGAATTGAAGGTTTCCGGGGTCAGTTCATCGTCGTCGAACGCAATATCGAAGGTCTCCTCAAGATAGGCGACCAGATCGAGAAGACCGAGGGAGTCGATGTCATTACCTTCGAGCAACGAGGTGCGCTGGTCCAAATCGACCGATTGGAGGGCGGGGAAGCGCTCCTGAATGAACCCCTTGATCGGTCGCTGGATGTCCTGAAGGCTGGTTTCGCTCATGATGTTTCCCAAAGCGTAGCTCATGTCCAAGTGGGGTACGGAAAGTTCAAACGTTGCGCTCACCAGATGTCTCAAGCGTCTCAAGCGCTCAACATCACGCAGATCGGTACGTTCATGTCACGCAAAATAAAGACCATTTTCGGTAAATTGTCGCCACTTCGTACCGTTATGATGGTGTTGAGACAACAGCTACATGACAGTCAGCGGTTTTCGGTTCGTCAACAGAGGCAAAGCCGTAACCTTGCTTGATGAACCGATAGATATTGAACGGCATGTCCGCATGGCAGTCGACGCCATGTAGGCGATTGATGGCGTGGTGGTGGTTCTTGATCTTGGCAGGCTCAAGATATTGGTCGATAGCCGATTCGGTGGTGAAGGCGAAGTCGAAGTGCTGTTCGGCAAGCCTGAGACAGCGTTGATCGAAGTTCCCGTTGGGATAGGAGAAGGTCCTGATGGGGCGTTCCAGCAGCGCTTCCAGGCGCTCTTTACTGCCGACGATTTCATCTTGAAGCGTCTTCTGATCGAGCTGCGGCAGGATCGGATGATGGATAGTATGGGCACCAAGCTCGATCAGATCCTCCGGCAATGCGCGCAGCTCGTCGGCGGTCATGAGCTCGTTCGCTGCCAGCCAGTCCTCAGAAGGCTCGAACGATGTCCGGGCATGGATTTGCTCGAGCGTGTCCTGAAACGCGTCGCTCGACATGGATTTCAGATCCTCGACGATGCGATCGATGTCGTCCTCATCGTCGAGATCCAGCCCTTCCAACTGAAGGCCCGCGCTTAGTCCCGAGGCGAGACGCTTTCGGGTTTCCGCAGGCCAGAGCCAGGGGATCTCGCAAGGCAGCACGAACACGGTCGCCTTGGCGTCAAGTTTCTGCAGGATGGGCAACGCCACATTCTTGGTGTTCTTCAAGCCGTCATCGAACGTGATGGCCACCCGAAGGCGTCCGGACGAAGTTGGCTTGCCGACCTCGCTTGAAAAAATAAGGTCGAAATGCGTCTTGAGATAGTGAAGCTGCTTTTCGAAATCATGCGGGGAAACCCCTTCATCGCCAATGCCATGATAAAAGAGGACGACGGTCGTGTCGGACTGGTTGAGCTGTGCTGTCGGATAGCCCAGGGACAACAATCCCTGATCGACCAGCGTCCGGACCTTTTTTCTAAGCAGCATGGTCTTGAACCGCCGCTTTGTCCTTCGCGCCGGCACCGTGATCCTGGTTCGACGGGCTGATCGCGAACCCGCGAAGGGTTCGATAGCCTGCCCGGAGTGTGCGGTAGGAGCGCGTTCTGACCGTGGGCTGGTTGAGGCGGAGGTGGGTTCGAAGTCGGGTTTTGTCGGTCAATGACTTCTTATAGTCATGCTCGCCGCGGAGCATATCATAGACCCGCATGCCTTCAACGGTCGCTTGCTCGATGGCGTGGCCCATCAGAACCTCGCCGATGCGAAAGGGCTCAAACGATTTGTCGAAGCCGCCTTGAAAGAAATAGAAGCCGTCCCGCCAGCGGTAGCAATAGCTGGCGGCAATGGCCCCTTGATCGCCGATCAGCAGCATCAGCCTCAGGCAATCCCGCTTCAGCATCTCGGCCATGACATCTTGATGAAAATCGACATAGGTCCTGGTCGAGAAGCCGATATCTTCGGCGCGGCCCTGCCAGCGGTCGCGATGGAGCCGGATGAGATCGGGATAATGCCGGTCGAGATCTTCCTGTGATCTCACCACGTGAAACCGGTATGCCGTGTGCTCGAAGAGCTTCTTTCGGCCGCGGCGAAGTTTCCAGCGCCGATTGGAGGAGAGTTTCGCCAAGTAGGCATCGAAGCTTGCGGGCAAATCGACATAAGCGATCCTGGCACCGTCGACCAGCTCCACTTCATCCTCCCGGCGTTCGCTCATCACCTGGATCAGTGGTGACTTGGGGTCGAGATCATCGAACTCGGCGATGTCCCATTCGTGGCGCAGGCTGTCCAGGCCATCGACCAGCGTCGTCATGATCGCATCCCGATCGGCATCGTCCAGGATCGGGCCCAGATCATCCGGGGTCGTGTCGCCGCCATAGCCGATCAGACGCAGCTTGCTCAGGCCGAGGATGGGGAGGAGAGACGAGCGTTCGATATAGACCGGCAGCAAACCGACCAGCCTCTCATGATCATGGGCCAGGATAATCCGTAACTGCCGGTCCTCGCCGAAGATCCGCCACCAGGTCGAAAGCCAGGGGAATGTCTGAAAGACGCTGCAGTCCGGCGATCTTTCGATCAGCCCGTTCCATCGGTCTTCCAGAGCCTCGAAGCCGTCCGACGTCGCAACGATCGAAAACCGCAAGCTCTTCGCCGTCTTTGCACAACCCGCTTCTGTCAAGGCTGACAATCCCCAGCTAACCTGAACAACCATCCCCTGGTTACCGTCGCCCATGACGCCACGACGCTTTCCAGGCTTGGAAGGTCACATGTTTCCGGACCTCGAAGGTTTCGTCGGCGGAAACAGTAGGACCGTCTGCGTCATCTTTTATCTCGGCGACCTCCGACGAGCAGAAGTCCTTTAAATCTAACGTGCTCCATCACCACGCACAGCAACCCGGAACGTCTGAATTAGCACCAATAGGTCAAGAAACAGTGAATAGTTCTTCACATAGTAGAGATCGTATTCGAGCTTGATCTTGGTATCCTCGATGGTGGCGGCATAGGCAAAGCTGGTCTGGGCCCAGCCGGTGATGCCGGGCCGAACGCTGTGCCGCTCCATGTAGAACGGAATTTCTTCGCACAGCCCTTGAACGAACTCCGGCCGTTCCGGGCGGGGCCCCACGAGGCTCATGTCGCCGCGCAGCACGTTGTAGAGCTGCGGCAGTTCATCGAGGCGGGTCATGCGGATGAATTTACCGACCTTGGTCACCCGCATGTCATTTTTCTGCGCCCATTGCGCCTTGCCGTCGGCTTCGGCGTCTTGGCACATGCTGCGAAATTTGTAGATGACGAACGGCTTGCCGGCCAAACCGACGCGGACCTGCTCGAACAAGGCGGGCCCTGCCGAATCCAGCTTGACCGCAAGCGCGGTGAGCAGCATCAGCGGCGACAGAACGACCAGCGCGCAGCCGCTGATGATGAAGTCTGCGATCCGTTTGGTCGCAGCTCTCGCCTTGCCGCGGCGAAAGC
>CAWBCX010000069.1:0-72429 GCA_963787265.1 uncultured Alphaproteobacteria bacterium
CACTTTCAAACTCAAGCGCTCTCTGCCGTACTGGCGGAGATGCGAGACAAAGCGGACATTAATTTCAAGCGTCAACAGCCTTGATTACCTGAGTGTAGCAGCTGTGCTACGCAGCTTACGAAGCCCAAAATTCATAGAACCGAGAAATGATGCTGACCGGGCGCTTTTTTTGGTGGTTATCCAGCAAGCGCTTTTGATTTGTGTATTTTCTTTGCTACCATAAAATAGCTGGACGCCCCTTTGAATATTTCTTTCGTTTCAACAACTTGAAAATTTCCGCCCGCTAGCAAATCATCCAAGTCGGAGCTTTGAAGTCTTCTTATGGGTACCGGAATTATTCCAACACTACACAACAGCCGAACAAGTTGAATCTGAGCACTAACCAAGAATGACATCTTATCCCGCAAGCAGGGCGTTACGGAGATGAATGATCCGTCGGGCTTTAGTAGTTCATGTATTCTCTGCACCACGCTCTGGGGATCGGGTACTGTGTGGAGCATATTGAAAGCCAGAATGACATCAAATGAGTCCTTGCTGTATCTTTCATCAAAAATGTCCGCTTGCGCGAAATTGACGTTTTCAACGCCCCTGTCGGATGCTTTCTCTTTTGAGATTTCAATCATTCTTCCAGAAATATCAATGGCTTGAATTTCTTTCACATGACTGGCTAGCTCGCAGGCTGTTGTGCCTGTTCCGCATCCATAGTCCAAAACAACATCACTGTCCTTGAGGTGTTTTTTAGTGCTTTCCCTAGACGTATGATAAATATGTTCAAATCGCTCCTCGGTTTTATCATAGTTGTCGGCAGCTTTATCCCAAAACTCTTTTGATTTACTCATCTGGCAACATCCCATTGATTCATAACAAGTTGATAAGCTGTCTCAGTGAAAGCGTTCGTCGTCTACTTGAGCGCGTTATTCCCATCAGGGACCTAGCACGATCCTTGCAGATTACCTTAGAACTGCCGACGTATTGGATGCAGTTTACACCGGCCTGTAGCTGGCGCTAAGGGCTCTTTCCTGCCGCAATAGCTGCCCTATCCTGGGGCCGATTTGGGTCAAAAACCGTCCTCTCCACACCCTTGATCTCGACATCCCTCAATGCGCCGCGTCCCAATTATCTCCCGTGCCGACGTCGACGGTGAGGGGGACGGAGAGGTGGGCGGCGTTTTCCATGGTTTTTCTGATGAGATCGCTGGTCGCGTCGACCTCGGTTTCGGGGACTTCGAACACCAGTTCGTCGTGGACCTGCAGGAGCATTTTCGCGCCAAGACCCGAGCGATCGAGCACCCTGTCCACGCGGATCATGGCGCGCTTCATGATGTCGGCGGCCGTGCCCTGGATCGGGGCGTTGATGGCGGCGCGTTCGGCGTAGCTGCGGCGGGCGGGGTTGCTCGATTTTATTTCCGGCGTGGGGCACATGCGGCCGAACAGGGTCGTGACGTAACCCTGTTTTTTGGCTTCGGCCTTGGCCTGGTCCATATAGTCCTTGATGCCCGGATATTGTTCGAAATACGTAGCAATATAATTCTTGGCGTCCTCATAGGGGATGCCGAGGCGCTGGGAGAGGCCGTAGGCGCCGATCCCGTAGATGATGCCGAAATTGATGGTTTTGGCGCGGCGGCGGAGTTCGGCGTCCATCTTGTCCAGCGGTATGTCGAACATCTGGGAGGCTGTGGTGGCGTGGATGTCGGCGCCGTTGGCGAACGCCTCTTTCAGCGCCTTGATATCGGCGATGTCGGCGAGCACCCGAAGCTCGATCTGGGAATAGTCCGCCGACAACAGGATGTTGCCGGGCTCGGCGATGAAGGCTTTTCGGATTTTCCGGCCTTCCTCGGTGCGGATCGGGATGTTTTGCAGGTTCGGGTCATTGGACGACAGGCGTCCGGTCGAGGTCACGGCCATCGCGTAGGAGGTGTGGACACGGCCGTCGACCTCGCTGATCTGCTGCATCAGGGCGTCGGTGTAGGTGCCGGTCAGTTTTTGCAGCTGGCGCCAGGCGAGCACGGTCGCCGGCAGCTCGTGCCCTTGGGCGGCGAGGGCTTCGAGCACCTCGGCACCGGTTTGATGGCTGCCGGACTTGGTTTTTTTCGCCCCCTGGATGCCCTGTTCCTCGAACAGCACCTCGCCCAGCTGCTTGGGTGAGCCAAGGTTGAATTCGTGCCCCGCCTGCTGGTAGGCCGTGGTCTCCAGCTCCTTCATGCGCTTGGTGAAATCGGTGGAGAGCCGTTGCAGCACGGTGCGGTCCACCTTGATGCCGCGCCGCTCCATCTTGTCGAGAATGGCGACGAGCGGGCGTTCCAGCGTCTCGTAAACCGTGGTGCGCCGGGCCTCGATCAGCTGGCGTTTGAGAAGCTGATGCAAACGTAAGGTGATATCGGCGTCTTCGGCGGCGTAGGTGCTGGCTTTGTCGATCTGCACCCGATCGAAGGTGATTTGATTCTTGCCCTTGCCGCAGAGATCCTCGAAGCTGATGCATTTGTGGTCGAGATGTAGCTCGGCGAGCTCGTCCATGCCATGGCCATGCTGGGTGCCGTCGATGACATAGGAGAGCATCAGCGTATCGTCGTAGGGTGTCATCTCCAGGCCCGCGCGGGCGAGGATGCCGAGGTCGTATTTCAGGTGATGGCCAACCTTCAGGATCGAGGGATCGACGAGGATCGCGCGCAGGCGCTCGATGACCGCTTCCCGATCAAGCTGGCCCGGCACCGGCTGGCCGAAATCGTCCTTATGGCCGATCGGCACATAGGCGCCTTTCCCGGTTTCGATCGCGAGGCAGACACCCACCAGCTCCGCCTTCATCACATCGAGCGAGGTGGTCTCGGTATCGATCGCAAGGATCCCCTCGGCCTTGGCGCGTGAAAGCCACGCATCCAGCACCGCAAGCTCGGTGATCGTGACATAGCCGTCACCGTCCGCCCGAGACCCGGGCAAGTCGACGCCGGCCGGCGCCCCGGCCCCGGCCACAAGGGCTTCCAGGCGTTTGGTGAGGGTGTTGAAATTGTAGGTGCGGGCGAAGTCGAGAAGGCGAGGGTAGTCGCAATGGACCGTCTCGATATCGTCGAGATGCAGCGGCAGCGGTGCGTCCTCGCACAGGGTCACGAGCTTTTGCGAAATCCGGGCAAGTTCGGCGAATTCGATGAGACGCTCGCGGCGTTTGGTTTGTTTGATGGTATGGGCGCCGGCGAGCAGCCCTTCCAGATCGCCGAACTCTTCAAGGAGGAGGGCTGCGGTCTTGACGCCGATGCCCGGCACGCCCGGCACGTTGTCCGAGGTATCGCCGGCGAGCGCCAGGACGTCCCGCACCTTCTCCGGCCCGACCCCGAACTTTTCGAACACGTCGTCCGGGCCGATCTCCTTGGCCTTCATCGGATCGAACATCTCGATGCCGTTGCCGATGAGCTGCATCAGGTCCTTGTCGGACGACACGACGGTGACCGCTCGGCCCGCGGCCGCGGCCTGGCGGGCGTAGGTGGCGATGATGTCGTCGGCCTCGTAGCCTTCGAGCTCCACCACCGGCACGCCGAAGGCGATGGCCGCCTCCCTGACCAAAGGAAACTGCGGAATGAGGTCTTCGGGCGGCTCGTCGCGGTTCGCCTTGTAGTCCTCGTACATGTCGTTGCGAAAGCTGTGCGAGCCCTTGTCGAACACCACGATCATCTGATCGCCGGGGCGATCCTGGGCGAGCTTGAACAGCATGTTGCAAAAGCCGAAGACGGCGCCGACCGGGGTGCCGATCTTGTCGGTCAACGGCGGCAGGGCAAAGAACGCGCGAAAAATGTAGCCCGAGCCGTCGATCAGGAGGAGGCGGGGCTTTTCGGACGAAGATGGGGTCGCAAGCGCAAGCTCGGCCATAGGGTCACCAAGGTCTGGAACAATCGGAATGCGCTACCATAGACGAGCGGCCCTGGGCTTTCCAGCCTGAGCATCCGCCTCTCACCTGCCTTTGCTGCCGACCTCCTGATAGAGCGGTGCGCCAAGGTGCACCTGGTCGAATTTCTCGCCGAACCAGGTCACAATTCTCTCGAATTCCTGTCTGGTCAGCGCGCCGACGACGTTGCCGATCTTCTCCTTGTCGCGCCATCGTTCCAAGGCGGCCTCGGTCTTTTCGCCCATGGTGCCGTCGATCGGGCCGGGATCGAAATTTCCAAGCGTCAGCGCACTTTGCAGCCAGCGGATCTGACCAATGGAAGGTTCGAAGGGCGGCAGGGGAGGTGTCGTCAGCTCGACCGGTGGCGGTGTGGCGAAGCCGAGCAGGCGCGGCGGAGGCGGCGAGGACACCGTCGGCGGCGTTGCGTAACGCGGCTGATAGTGCCAAACCGGCGGCGGCATCCCGCTGGCGAAATAGGGCGCTCGCTTCAGCCGGCCCGGATTTCTGACAAGAGGGACGGAACAGCCGAGCGACGATCGGAGCGCTTCGGAAATCAGGAGCGTGCCGGGCATCCACCTGGGCAAGCCGATGTAGGGCGGCAAGGGGTCATGAAGCTGATCGCAGACTTCCTCGTTGAAGGCCGTTCTGTCGTTATCCGTTGCCGGGGTCGTCGCCTGCGTCGGGGCCGGCTCGGCCGTCGTCACGACTAGATCGTCGTCCGAAGAAACCGGCTCTTCCATCGGATCGGCGCCAACCATCCGGGCGGAACCCGGCGTTGCCGCCGGCGGCGAACCGTCGCACTTCAGCAAGCAGGCGAACCAGGGCTGAACCAGCGGCCAGGCGAGGCGCCCGATGATCGGCGTGAACAGCTGCCAGAACACGTTGGGCTTCGCCGCACGTTCAGGCCCGGAGGCTCCCTGGCAAAGCGCGGCACGCTTCAGGCCGAGAGCTTGGATGAGCGTTTCGGTGCTTGAGCCCAGATGTTCGGCCGACCACGCACACCAGCCGACACCGCAGTCCGGCCGCGGATCATTCCGGGTGCAGGGGCAGGCTTCGCTGATCTCCTGGTCCGTGCACACGATGGCGCAATGGAAGCTGTCCGGATTGGCGCTGCAGAAATCGATGCAGGCGCTGCTCGCCTGGTCCTGCTCGCACACATGCTCCTTCGATGGTGATGAAGGAGCGCCGTTCCGCGGTTCCTTTTGTTTCGGTCTTTGCGGTTTCTCTTTAACCTCGTTTTGAGCCTCGTCAGGCGCGTCGATCTGCATGGGCTCCTGGATCGGTTCCCTCGGTTTGACGCTGGCAAGGGGCCGGCTGCCAGGGCCGATCCTCCAGACATTCTGCTCCTGACCCCATTGGAACTGGACGGCGCGTTCGATCCGATCACCGGTATAGGCTTGAAGCTCGCCGAGCTCGATGATGCCGTCCTCATTGCCGAAGGGGGCCTTATCCGCTTCGCCTTCGACAATGCCCTTCAGCACGAACTTGGTGAACAGCGGCCGCTCGGTTCCGTCCGCGATCTGCTCGAAGCGATCGCAATGGGGAGCTTGGAACGGCAGGGTCGCCGTGAGCTCGGCAAAGCCGCTCGGCAGATAGCGCCCATCCACCAACGCCATGTAGTTGCGCCGCACGGTTTTCATGGTCGCATCGATCAGGATCGGGTTTTCACTGACACAAGGAAGCGGGCGCGGCGCAAAGCTGGCTTCCATTATCACCAAGGCCGATTTTGGCCCGGTTTTCTCCAATTGCTTGTGCAGCCAGCCGACCGCATAGGTGCCGGTTCCCCTCGAATCCTGCCCCTCATCGGTGGCGAAGATCAGTTGCCGTTCCCGCCCCTCGATGCGCGCGGGACCGAGGTAATAGACGAACAGGCGGGAATCGGCCCGATCGACCAGCTGGGCGATCAAGGGAGGCCAGGCATGGCTGGCTTCGTTGGGACAACCGCCGAAAATATCGCAGATCACGGCCAAGGACGGGCGTTGCAGCCGAACGGTGTGATCGACGAACAAATGCCGGTCGAGCATGTCGCTCAACGCCTTCAGGTCCTCCTTTGCAGCCGGGGACCCCGCGGTCTCGCGATTGTCGATGATGATCGCGAGATCATAGCCGTTTGGATCACTTTTTTGCGCGCCCGCTTTGCTCCGCGCAAGCGGGGTTGAATCAGCCAAGGCTAGTCCTGGCAGCGCCAGTGCGACCATCACCATCAGCGCCTGGCTCGAGAAAGCCAAGGCGGAAAGGAATTTCGTCTTCAGCAGCACAAAGTGCCAAAGCGCCGCAGGCTGATGATGGATGTCGGGCATTACCTCGGTGTCGTTCTTGAATGAAGGCCCTTCTCAGTGGCCCAGCATGGGCCCCTTTATCCACGGAGTGCGGTTAAAGGAAAAGCCCCGGCACCAATAAAATTCCCCATAACTTGAATAAGTTGTGCTGAAATCCCGATCTTTCCAGGCGCCTGTTCCGAGCTCGGTATCCGACCTTTAAACGGCGCGCATCGGGCGGTAGGATAGGGCGAGGTCGGGATCGAGCGCTGACCGGTCCGGAGCCCCGTCTCCTGATGAACCGAGGCCTGCATCAGGCTTCAGGTGGCGGTGCACGATCTCTTTTGTTTTGCATCAACTTTTCCAAACTGGTCTGATCGATCTGTTGGGATCGATGCACGGGGCCTGGACCGATTGTTGAGACGCGAAGGACAATGATGGGCATGACTGACAGTCAAAAAGTCTCGGTGAGCCGCCCGGTTCCCCATGACAGTGCTCGCCTGCATGTCAGCGGGGAAGCCCTCTATGTCGACGATGTTCCCATGCCCGCCAACAGCCTTCATGCGGCGATCGGTCAGAGCATCGAGCCCCATGCCGAAATCCTGAACCTTGACCTCAACCCGGTGCGCGCCGCACCGGGTGTTGTTGCCGTGCTGACCGCCGAGGACATTCCCGGCATCAACGATGTCGGCCCGGTCTATCCGGGTGATCCGCTGCTGGCTGACGGTTTGATCGACTATGCCGGACAGGCGCTTTTTCTGGTGGTCGCCGAAACCACGGAGCAGGCGAGACGGGCGGCGCTTTTGGCCACCATTGAAACGCGACCGCTCCAACCAATCCTCACCATCGACGAGGCGCTCGCCAAGAAATCCTTTGTCCTGCCCGAACATCGCATGGAACGCGGTGATGCGGATAAAGCCTTGAGTGACGCCCCTCATCGCCTGATTGGACGTCTTCGGATCGGCGGCCAGGATCACTTCTATCTGGAAGGCCAAGTCGCATTGGCGACGCCCGGCGAAGGCCAGAACATGGCGGTGATGAGCTCGACTCAGCATCCGAGCGAGGTTCAGCATTTGGTCGCCAAGACGCTTGGCCTGCTTGATCATGCGGTGACGGTGGAAGTGCGGCGGATGGGCGGCGGTTTTGGCGGGAAGGAAACCCAGGCGGCAGGCATAGCATGCTTGGCCGCACTCGCTGCCGCCAAGACCGGGCGCTCGGTGAAGTTGCGCCTCGATCGCGACGTCGATATGACCTTGACCGGCAAGCGCCACGGTTTTCGCATCGATTACGAGGTGGGCTTCGATGATGACGGCCGCATCGAAGCGATCATCTTCGAGCAGGCGGCCGATTGCGGCTTTTCCCCGGATCTTTCGGCAGCGATCGCCGATCGCGCCATGTTCCACGCCGATAATGCCTATTATCTTCCCAATGTTCGCATCACCTCCCACCGCTGCAAGACCAACACCGTCTCCAACACCGCTTTTCGCGGCTTCGGCGGACCCCAGGGCATGATGGGCATCGAACAGGTGATCGACAGAATCTCCCGCCATCGAAAGCTCGATCCGCTCGAGGTGCGAAAACGCAATCTTTACGGGCAGGGCGAGCGGGATCGGACCCCTTATGATATGCGGGTCACCGACAATATCCTGCCCGAGCTGATAGGAGAGCTCGAAGCGAGTGCCGACTATGCCAAGCGGCGCCGCGCGATCGACCGGTTCAATGAAGAGAACGCCATGTTGAAGCGCGGGCTTGCGCTGACACCGGTCAAGTTCGGCATTTCCTTCACCGTGAAGCACCTGAACCAGGCAGGCGCCCTGCTCCACGTCTATACCGACGGCAGCGTGCAGCTGAACCATGGCGGCACCGAGATGGGCCAGGGGCTGATGACCAAGGTCGCCCAGATCGTCGCCGACGAGCTGCAGATCGACTTTGCCGCCGTCAAGATCACCGCGACCACAACGGGCAAGGTGCCGAACACCTCGCCGACCGCCGCGTCGGCAGGGACCGACCTCAACGGAGCGGCAGCATTGGCGGCGGCCAGAACGATCAAATCGAGACTGGCCGATTTCGCCGCCGATCATTTCGACGTTCCGCCCGAGGCGGTCGAGTTTCGGGACAATCAGGTGATCATCGGCAACCGCACGCTCCGGTTCGGTGAGCTTGCGAAGCTTGCCTATCTCGATCGCGTGCAGCTCTCGGCCACCGGCTTCTATAAGACGCCCAAGGTCTGGTATGACCGGGAGCGCGCCAGGGGGCGGCCTTTTTATTACTTCGCCTATGGCGTGGCGGCCGCCGAGGTCGTGGTGGACACGCTCACCGGCGAATATCGATTGCTGCGCGCCGACATCCTCCACGATGTCGGCCGCTCCCTCAATCCTGCCGTCGATCGCGGCCAGATCGAAGGCGGTTTCGTTCAGGGCATGGGCTGGCTTACCGGCGAAGAACTCTGCTGGAACGATCAGGGCCGCCTCACCACCCATGCGCCCTCCACCTACAAGATCCCGACCGCCGGCGACCTGCCCGCGGATTTTCGCGTCAACCTCTATGAGCGCGGCCGCAATCGCGAGATGGCGGTGCATCGGTCCAAGGCGGTCGGCGAGCCGCCTTTGATGCTGGGCATGTCGGTCTTTCATGCCATCGGCGATGCGATCGCCGCCCTCGACGATCACCGATCAAGCCCGGATCTCGATGCACCCGCAACCCCCGAACGCGTGCTCCTGGCCTGCCAGGCCATGGCGGACAGGCAAGGCCCGAGCGATCCGTGTGGGCCGGATGATCGTCACGACCGGCAAGGCCTCACCTCATGAAGAACTGGCTGCCCGCCCTCAAAGCCGCCATCCAGGCAGGTCGCGCCTCGACCCTGGTGACCATTGCCGATGCCAGGGGCTCGGCACCCAGAGAGGCAGGCGTCAAGATGCTGGTCACCTTGAACGAAACCGCCGGCACGGTGGGCGGCGGCAACCTGGAGCATGAGGCGATCCGCATTGCAAGGTCGATGCTGAGGGAGGGAGCCGAGCAGAGTTCCCTTCGACAATTCGCGCTGGGTCCGTCTCTTGGCCAATGCTGCGGCGGCAATACCAAGCTGCTGTTCGAGCCCTTCCCGGCGGGCACGGTCTTGCCAGCCTGGATCGATGAGTTGATCTCGATGACCTCCGGCACCACGCCGTCGGCGCTGGTCAGTGCCATCGATCGCCGGGCCGTCGAGAAGCTGATCGTTCGCCCGGAAGAGGCGAACACCGGCATGGGCGGTGAAGACCAGACGGGCTGGGACGGAGCCGTGATCGAGCAGGCGCAAAAGTTCTTCGATCGCCCCGGCAATGCCAGCGCCAGGCTTTGGCGCAGCGGGACCGGCGAGCTCTTCTTCCTGGAGCAGAACCCCGAAGGCCAAGGCCCGGTTCTCCTGATCGGCGCAGGGCATGTCGGCAAGGCGATGGCGTCGGTCCTTGCTCCGCTTCCCTTTCGCCTGACCTGGGCCGACAACCGCCCGGAGCAATTCCCCGAGGAGATAGCCCCCACGATCCGGGTGGTCTGCACGCCGCATCTGGACAAGGCCGTCGACGAGGCGGCTGCCGGCACGATCTATCTGGTCATGACCTATAGCCACGATCTCGATTACGCCCTTTGCGCCCGTATTCTGCAGCGCGGCGATTTTCGCTATCTCGGCTTGATCGGCTCCAAGACCAAGCGGGCGCGGTTCGAGAAAACCATGACCAATCTCGGCATCGATCAAGCGCTCACCGACCGTGTCGTCTGCCCGATCGGGATCGAGGGGATCAGCAGCAAACAGCCAAGCGTGATCGCGGTGGCGACCGCGGCCCAGCTCCTGGCGCTGCCGCCCTTTCATCCGTCTTTCGAACAAGAAGATGCCGAAACCGGAGGAGCGACATGACGGCGGATCTGGAGTTCATGCGCCAGGCGATCAAGCTCGCGGAGGCCTCGATCGAAGGCGGCGGCGGACCGTTTGGCGCGCTGATCGTTCATGACGGCCAGGTGGTCGCGTCCGGCAGCAATCAGGTCACCAAAGACCTCGACCCGACCGCCCATGCCGAAATCGAGGCGATCAGGCGGGCCTGCCAGGCTCTCGGTCGGTTTTCGCTCGAAGGCTGCACCATTTTCACCAGCTGCGAACCCTGCCCGATGTGCCTCGGCGCCATCTACTGGGCAAGGCTGGACCGCATCGTCTATGCCAACGACCGCGATGATGCCGCCGCCATCGGGTTTGATGACCGCCACATCTATGAGCAGCTGACCAAGCCGATCGATCGCCAGATCCTCCCGGTCACCCGGCTGCTGGCGAAAGAGGCTAAAACGACCTTCGATGCCTGGTGCCGAAAAGCCGATAGAACGCCCTATTGACGGCCGAAAAGTCGTCTTTTGCCAATCGCATCACGTTCAGCCTGATCACCGCGCGGCCGGGACAGACGTCTTTGAAACCCCGGCCGCCTCCAGCTTGTCCCAACTGACCTCATCGATCTGTTTGGGACGATGCTCTGGAGCTTTTTCTGATCCAGCGATGTCGGCGCCGGCCCGCACCTCCTATGATCGGAACATGCCCTAGTTGACGTAGTATTTTCGATAGCTGCCCTGGTAATGCCCCGAATCCGCATAGCCGTAGCGGGCATGTTTCTTGACGTCGACGCGGGAGAGGACGATGCCGGCGACGTCGCCGCCCGATTCCAGCATTTGGCGGATGCCGGCGAGCGCCACGTTGCGCGGGGTTTCCTCCCAGCGAATGACGTAGATCGACTTGTCGACCACGCCGGAGAGCGTGAAGCTGTCCGAAACGGCGGCGACCGGCGGGCTGTCGATGATCACCAGGTCGTAATAGGCGGTCATCTCCTCGAGGAGGATCTTCATCGTGGACGAGCGGAAGAGGTCGGGCGGGCTGACCGAGCCGAAACCTGCCGGCAGGAAGTCCAGTCCGGATTTTTCGTCCCGGTGGATGGCCGTCTCGGGATTGGCACGGCCGGTCAGGACCTCGGAGAGGCCGTTCTGGTTCGGCAGGCCAATCACCTCATGGAGGCGCGGGCGCCGAAGGTCGGCGTCCACCAGGATCACCTTCAGACCGGAACGGGCGGATTGGCGGGCGAGCGCGGATGCGATGGTCGATTTGCCTTCAAGCGGCACCGAGGAGGTGATGAGCACCGATTTCGGTGGGTTCTTGGTATCGGTCAGGAACAGGCTGGTACGTATCCGCTGCAGGGCCTCGGCGTAGGCGGAATTCGGCCGCTCCAGAATGTATTCCTCGGCCGGAATGCCATTGGTTTCCTTCCGGCTCAGATCCGGCACCAGGGCAAGGGCTCTGAGCCCGAGGGACTGGATCTCCTCGGCACTGCGGAAACCGTAATTGCTATCCCAGCGCTCCAGGAGAAAGACCAGCAACGCGCCCAGGGCCATGGAGCCGGCAAAGGCGATCATGGTGATCAGCTTGGTGCGCGGCGAGGACGGCTTGCTCGGGATGTCGGCGGCCGACATGATCCTCGCATCCGCCTCTTGCAGCTCCTGCTGCTCGACGATCTCGCGAAACCGCGTGAGGAAGGTTTCGAAGATCTGGCGGTTGGTTTCGGCGCCGAGCGTGAGGTCCCGAAGCTCGACCTGGGCAAGCTCGACGGTCGAAGATTCTCCCTGGATGCCGTTAAGGCTGGATTGCAGCTCGACCTCGCGTGCCTTGGCGATCGCCACCTCATTTTCGAGATCCTGCACCACCCTTCGGACCTCATCCTCGATCTTGGCGCGCACCGTCTGGAGCTCGCCCCGGACATTGACCATGCGCGGATGATTGCCGCCGAATTCGGCGCTGAGCTCGGACAGCCTTCGAACCAGCGACGTTTCCTGGATCCGGAGCTCGGCGAGCAGCGGCGATGTCAGGACCTTGGCGGCTTCCTTCAGGCCCCCGTTGTTCAGCAGGCTTCGCGTCTGGGCCAGCCTCGCTTCAGCTTCGGCGCGCTGGGCGTGGGACAAGGCAAGCTGCGTGTTCAGCTGGGTCAGCTGCAAGGTGAGCGGGCTGCCATTGTTGGTGTCGACGATATTGTTCCTGGAGCGGTACTCGACGATCTTGGCCTCGGCTTCGAGAACCTCGCCGCGCAGCTCTTCGATGCGCGTGCCAAGCCATTTCACGGCTTTCTCGCTCGCCTGAAATTTCGAATCGACCTGCGCCTGCAGATATTGCTCGGCCGCGCCATTGGCAATGAGCGCCGCGGTGCGCGGGCTCTTCGAGGTGACCGAGAGGGCGATGACATAGGAACGGCCGGACTGCGCCACCTCGAAACGTCCAGAAAACCGGTCGACCACGCGCTCCAGTTCGGCCGACAGGCGCTCGTCGGGGCCGGCATCACCGTCCACCACCAGGCTCTCATCGCCGATCAGCTCGCGCAGCCAGTCCGCCGAGAGATAGCGGGTGATGTCGAAGAACTCCAACAAGGAGCCGTCATCAAATCCCCCGGAAAGAGCCGGGTTGAACTCAGCGTTCTTCTCCAGACTCAGTTGCTGGACCACGCGGCGCATGAAAGCGCGGGAATTCAGCCGCTCGATTTCGCTTTCGATGGTCGCAGGGTCCGCGATCAGGTCTTCGACCACCGCATCCAGAGCCAGGATATTGGTGTCCTGACCCTGAACCTGGATCTGCGCGGTCGAGGTATAAAGGGGTGTCTGCTGTTTGCTGTAGATAAAGACGCAACCGGTGACGACGAGGACGGTTGCGACGAAAATCCACTTGCGGCGCATCAATGCGCGCCACATCTCGCGAAGATTTAGCTCATCGCCGCCGGTTGGGGCCTCGTGACCGACAAGAGGTATGGTCTCGTTGGCCACCTAGCGGGCCTCCGTCTGCCGGTCGACTTCAGTTTTCATGCTAGCGAACAACCTGCCGGACCCCATCAATTCGAAACCAATTCGGATAAGCCGAAGGCATTAACATCACACCTTCGATACGCATCTCCGCCTGAGATTTTCAGGCAATGTCGAGACATGGCAAAGATCTCATTCTGGAGCACTTGTCTCAACTTATCGAGTTCTTGATGACAACCATCAGGCCAACAACAGCCCCCCCAAGTAGAAGGAGCGATGGATCCTGCCGCCAATAAGGTCGTGAAACTACCATGGTGCTCGACCAAGGGCAATGAACAAACTCATCAAAATCGCGAAAAAAACAGAAGATTTTATTATCATAGGTTGCTTTGAGATTATCATCATCGCTGAAAATCTGATCCGGCCCGTCAAACAGTCATGCATCTGCATACCCTTTGGCGCCCAAGCGTGAATTAACGTCGAAAGAGCGCAGAAGCCAGGGACTTGCTACCAAAAATCGAAAATGCCGGCTTCTGTCAAGATACCGCGGATGGCCCAGGCCGGAGCCGTATGATCGAAAATGCGCTAGGGCTCGTTGGCGCGGGGATCGAGGGCGTCCTGGAAACCGTCGCCCAGGAAGTTGAAGGCGATCACGGTGACGAAGATCAGGAGACCGGGATAGATGGCAAGGGCAGGGGCCTGCCAGATCAGCTCCTGGGCGTTGGTCAGCATGTTGCCCCAGCTCGGCAGCGGCGGCTGGATGCCGAGGCCGAGAAAGCTGAGGATCGATTCGGTCAGGATGACGTTGCCGACCGACAGGGTGGTGGCGACGATGATCGGCGAGACGACATTGGGCAGGATGTGGTGCTTGATGATTCGTCCCGGCCCCGAACCGAGGGCGACGGCGGCGCGCACGTAATCCCGCTCGCGTACCGACAAGGTGGCGCCGCGCACCAGGCGCGCCACCGTGGTCCAGCCGACCAGCGCGATGATGCCGAGAATGATGTAGAGGCTGCCATAGGAGGAGCGCATCAGCCCGGCCGGCAGACCGAGCTTGGTGAAATCGAGCGCCGCCAGGACGATCAGCAGCGGCAGCACCGGAAGCGCGATCACCGCATCGGTCAGGCGCATGAGAAAGGCATCCACCCTGCCCCCGGCATAGCCCGCAATCAGCCCGATGACCGTGCCGATGACGGCAGCCGCCACGGCACCTACCAGGCCGACGAACAGCGAGATCTGACCTCCATAGAGCAGCCGCAGCAAGAGATCGCGGCCAAGCTCGTCGGTGCCCAGCGGGTGGCCCGGGCCGGGCGGGCCAAACCGATTGAACAGGTCGACGGCGTCGACCTGCTGACCAAGGAGGCCTGCGACCAGGGGGGCAGCCAAGCTAGCAATGGCCAGCAGCGCCAGTAGCACCCCGCTCGCCGCCGCCAGCCGATGCCGCTTGAACCGCCGCCAAACCAAGGCCCGCGGCGAAGACGCCCTGCTGAACGGGTGTCGAGGGTCCGTCAACGGTTGAAAGCCGCGCCTCGCTTTACTCATAGGTAATTCTCGGGTCGAGCCAGCCATAGATCAGATCAGCGCCGAGATTGCTGGCGAGGGTCAGCATGGTGGCGAACAGGAGGCCGACCAGCGCGACGTTGAAGTCGCTGCCGAGGATGCAATCGTAGATGAGCTTGCCCATGCCCTGGTAGGAGAAAATCTGCTCGATCACCAAGGTGCCCGAGAACAAGGCGCCGAAATCCAGGGCGAGCACGGTGATCACCGGGATCATCGCGTTCTGCAGCGCGTGGCCGACCACCACGCCGTAGGGGCTGAGGCCTTTGGCTTCGGCGGTTCTGACGTAGTCCTGACGCAGGGCTTCGAGCATGGCAGCCGCGGGTAAAACGGATGACGCGGCCCATGGTGAGAACGGTCAGGGCGGTCGACCGGCATGATCAGGTGCAGAAGCCAGTCCGCCCAATCGTCGCGCCCGACGCTCTGCACACCGCCGGCCGGCAGCCAGCCGAGCTGCACTGAAAACAGCAGGATGAGCAGCAAGGCGAGCCAGAAGGAGGGGAGCGAAAAGCCGGCAAAGGCGATCAGGTTGATGACATAGTCGATCCAGGTTCGCGGGTGCACCGCCGCGATCACGCCCGCCGGAATGGCGATCGCCAGAGCGAGCACGAAGGAAACGCCCATCAGCACCGTGGTGTTCCAGAGCCTCGGTCCCAGCACCTCCAGCACCGGCCGGCTGTGGATGCGCGAAAACCCGAAATTCCCGCTGACCGCGTCGGTCAGCCAGTGCCAGTAGCGGGCGGTGAGGGGCTGATCGAGGCCGTAGAGGGATTTCAGGCGGGCGACATCGGCGGTGGTCATGTCGGGGTCGCCGCTTGCCATGATGTCGATCGGATCGCCGGGCATCAGGCCGAGCAGGAGATAGATGACGAACGACATGAGGAGCAGCACGACGGCTGCCTCGAAGGAGCGATGGGCGATATAGCGAAGCAAGGACGTCGCTCGGATCAGACGCTCAGTTCGCGATGTCTTCGGCGCGCCAGGATTTCGACCGCCATGGCGCTGGAATCCATATGCCCGGTCGGCACCACGCCCTTCAGCCATTTCGGCCAGATATGGCTGTCGGCGCGAAAATAAAGCGGAATGGCGGGCAGTTGCTCGGCATACAGGGTTTGCAGCTCATGCCACATCTTTTCACGCTTGTCCCGGTCCAGTTCACGCTCGATCCGATCGATCAGGCTGTCCATGGCCTCGCTCTTGAAGCCGGTATAGTTCTGCCCGGCCCAGCCATTGTCGGCGCTTGGGATTTCCTCGGAATGGAGCGTGCTCCGCGGCACGTTCTCGGGTGAGGAAATCCAGGCGAACATGGCAAGGCCGGTGAACTTCCGCTTGGCCGTGGTCTCGCCGAAGAACACGCGCGACGGCTCGTTCCTGATGGTGATGTCGATGCCGAGGCGCTGCCAGTTGCTCTGCAGCACCTGCTGAACCAGCTCGCGGGTACGGTTGCCGGCGGTGGTCATCAGCTCCAGGGCAAGCGGCTCGCCGGCCTGGTTATGACGGATGCCGTCCTTCATGTCGGTCCAGCCGGCTTCGTCCAGGAGAGCGGCCGCCGCCTCCAGGTTCTCCTGATATTGCGGCACATCGTCAAAAAATACCCAGTCCAGCGGATGGACGCTGCCATGGGCGACCGGCTGGCGGCCCTCGAACAGCTGGGCGCTCATCGCTTCCCGGTCGATCCCCTGGATCAGCGCCTGGCGCACGCGGACATCGGCGAGGATCGGGTTGTCGAGATTGAGATCGAGATGCTCGTAGACCAGACCCGGCTTGTAGACGATCTCGAAGCGCTCGCCATGACGCTTTTCGAAGGCAAGCGCCTGATCGATGGTGATGCCGGCTTCGCCCGCGATCATGTCGATATCGCCCGCCAGCAGGTTGGCCTCGAGCGCTGCCGTGTTCTCGATCGCCTTGATCACGATGCGCTGGAAATAGGGCTTTTCGCCCCACCAGGTCTCGTTCGGCTCGAGCACGACATAGGCGCCGCTCGATATCTCTGCGACTTTATAGGGGCCGAAATAGAGGCCGGGGTTGGTGGTGTCGGTCTCGAAGCTGGTGCGGTTCCGGTAGCTCGCCGGGTCCTGCTCGAAGATCGGCCGTTCGATATGGGCCGGGATCAGTTCGAAGTCGTTGATCGCGTTGTACTCGAACGTCACGCGATCGACATGCATGGTGAAGGTCTTGTCGTCGACCACATCGATGGCGGTGATGCGGCGGTAGAGCTCGGCATTGGAAACGCCGCTCTCCGGATGCTTGCCGACCTCATCGGTAAAGACCACGTCGGCCGTGGTCACCGGCACGCCATCGCCCCAGGTGGCGCCCTCGATGAGGGTATAGGTCAGCGCGATGCCGTCGCTGCCGTCATCCTGCTTTTCGATCACCGCCTTGCCGTTTTCCAGAGTCGGCAGCTCGGTGCAGAGCATGCACACCAGCTGCCAACTCGCGTCATAAGCGGTGATCGGCCGCTGCGCCATCGCCAGAATGTAGCCCTGGGTCACATGGCTTTCGAGGTTGGGATGAAAGGCGGTCGGGAACTGGCTGACCCCGATCACCAAGTCATCCTTGGCACGAGCCGCGCCGGGCTGCAGAAGGCCTGCCGCCATGACCAAGGCTAGTGTCCACATTACCCAGGGGCTTCGCATCGCATTTTTCTCCGATCTCACCATGCTGCTGCATAGATAGACCGGAGAGCGGGCGAAAACCAAGGCTACGGCACCTGCTTTGAGGAAAATAGAACCTCCTGCTCCCGCGCTCATCAGGGCGAAGGCGCAAAGTTCAAGGTGCAGCACATTATTCAAAGCCAAGGCGAATGTTACTTCGCCAGAGGCAATGTCGATCGACCAATGAAAAAATTGCTGCTGCGCAGCATGCCGCCAACCTTGTGAGCCAAATATTGGATAAAATAACGATGCTCTTTCCAGCAATAGAGATCGTGACGTTGACTTGGACCAGCTACCGTATCAGCCATTCCTCAAGTGCCGTTACAGACGCACGGTCTCGACAGCACCGCCCTCAAGTCCAGTCCCTTCTAGCTGCGGCATGAAAAAGGGAGCCCAAATGGGACTCCCTTCTCAAGTCGCGATATGACGTGCTGCCCTACGGGCCTGCCGCCGTCGATCGTTTCATGAATTTGTCTTTGGTCGGATCGTACGTTGGTTAGTCCTGTACGATCAGATTTTCAGCCGAAGACTTGCCGTTTCTTCCGGGAACAAGTTCGAACTGAACCTTTTGCCCTTCACGCAGACTTTGCAGTCCGGCCTGCTCCACAGCGGAGATGTGCACGAACGCGTCATTCGACCCGTCGTCCGGTTGGATGAACCCATAACCTTTGGTCGGGTTGAACCACTTCACAGTTCCAGTAGCCACCGCTACTCCTTTCACTACTTCATCAACACGGAACATCACCGACGTTCCGCTCGTCTGGCCACGAAGATGAGGTTGATTTACTTTCGACGCAGCGTACACTGACACCGACCGAATGCCATCAAGATCAAACATGACCGATCAACTTCTAATTTGAGCAAACTGTCAAAATATGCAAGGCTTTGTCGACTTATGACCGTGAAAAAGTGCGACAATCTGTCTATTTCCTCCTGGATCCGCCGTTTTTCCGCCGCTGATTCCGGCAGGAGGGACGGTGCTGGACGTGGCGGCGGGCGGCGGACGGCATAGCCGTTGGCTGCTTGATCAAGGCTTCAAGCGTGACCGCCGTCGATCGGCGGATCGAGGCTTTGGCAGCCATGCAGGCGGCTGACCCGAAGGGAGCCGGGCGGCTGGAGATCATCGCCGCCGACCTCGAAGACGGTTCGCCCTGGCCACTTGCGCAAGCGGCGCTTCGATGCGGTGGTCGTCGTCAACTATCTCTGGCGCCCGCTGTTCCCCTCGATCCTGGAGGCCATCGATGAAGGCGGCATCCTGCTCTACGAGACCTTCGCGGCCGGCAATGAAGTCCTGGGCAAGCCTTCCAATCCCGATTTCCTCCTCCAACCGGGCGAATTGCTGAACGTCGTTGCCGGCCATCTGAACGTGATCGCCTACGAACATGGCCGGATCGACGGTCGCGGCGGCCCGGCCATCAAGCAACGAATCGCCGCCGGCAGGGCAGGCCCCGTTGCCCTCACGCCCTCCTGAGATCAGAGCCACGCCACATCTATGCATTCCCAAGCCACCCGCCTAAGAAAGTATAAGGAACGCTTGGCGGCGCTGCCGCCCCGCCCATTTCAGGAGCAAGCCTTGATCGATCTTTATACCTGGAGCACGCCGAACGGCCGCAAGGTCTCCATCATGCTGGAGGAAGTTGGTCTGCCCTACGAGGTTCATGCGATCGACATCACGGCGGATGATCAGTTCAAGCCGGACTTTCTGGCGATCAGCCCGAACAACAAGATCCCGGCGATCGTCGACCGTGACAACGGCTACAAAATGTTCGAATCGGGCGCGATCCTGGTCTATCTCGCCGAAAAGACCGGAAAACTGATGCCCGGCGAGGCCCTCGCCCGGATGGACGTGATGCAGTGGCTGATGTTCCAGATGGGCGGGGTCGGCCCGATGTTCGGCCAGACCCATCATTTCCATAAATTCGCCAAGGAGAAGATCCCCTATGCGGTCGACCGCTATGTCGGCGAGACCAGACGTCTCTACGGGGTGATGGACAAGCGGCTTGGCGAAAGCGCCTACCTTGCCGGCGACGAGTACAGCATCGCCGATGTCGCGACCTGGCCCTGGGTCTCGCGTTTCGAGTGGCATGCTCTCGATCATGACAGCCTCGATGGCTTTCCCAATGTCAAGCGCTGGTACAAGCAGCTCGCGGCCAGGCCCGGCGTGCAGCAGGGCTACGACGTGCCGGCGCGCGGTCAGGAGATCCCCAAGGCGTGAGCAAGCTTTCGCATCCTGCGGTGGCGCGAGTCCAGGCGGCGCTGATCGAGAAGGGCTCGGAGGCCAAGGTGATCGAGCTCGAGGGGGGCGTGCCTACCGCCAAAGCCGCGGCCGAGGCGCTCGGCACCGAGCTTGGCGCGATCGTGAAATCTCTGGTGTTCACCATCGATGGCGAGCCGGTGATGGCGCTGGTCTCCGGCGACCGGCGCTGTGACACCAAGGCGCTGCCCCGGGCCTTCGGGCGCACCGGCCTGGTGATGCGCCCCGACGCCGACCGGGTGCGCGAGGCCACCGGCTTCGCGATCGGCGGCGTCGCCCCGCTCGGCCATCCGCAGCCGCTGGCCACCGTGATCGACGACGGGCTCGGCCGCTTCGAAACCGTCTACGCCGCCGCCGGCCACCCCTTTTGCGTCTTCCCCACCACCATGTTCGAACTCAGCCTCCTCACCGGCGGCGCCATGGCCAGAGGCATCGCCGTCCAGGAGGGTCCGGAGGCCGGACGGCCTTGACTTCGGGAGGCGTTGGCGAAGCCTTCGGTGCTTTCTTCGTCAACAATGAGCCCTGAGGGCTCGGTTCGATTGACAGCGCCTTCGTCCCTTGGGTAGAACGGGCCGTTGTCCTTCATGGACATGTTGGAGGGGTGGCCGAGAGGCTGAAGGCGCCGGTTTGCTAAACCGGTATACTGGGAAACCGGTATCGTGGGTTCGAATCCCATCCCCTCCGCCACCCTCAATTAACAAATTGATTTTCAAAGTTATTATGAGAAGTCACGCCCTTTACCCGCCAAAATACCCACCATTTTTTATATAGCTAACGTCTGCTGATGAAGAGGTGTCGATGATTTATGAGCTGATCAGCAATGAGGATTGGAATAATCTGCCGGAGGATCCAGATCTCAAGTTCGTTGAGATCGACAGGATTTGCCGTCGTAATCTGACCGGAATGATTAATGAGCAGACCGATGGCTATTTGGATGAGATGGTCCCCCTCCAATACATAACAACGTTGGCGAACGCAGCGATTGAGCTTGGCATCCCGGACGTTGAGTATCCGCACGACGAGGATCAACCTACCAGAAAAATATCCTCTTTCATGTTGGCGGTCAGTGGCGCAGTGACCCGTATTCGCCTGCGCACCAGCGGTAGGGCGGCACCGTACTCGGTTCGGCTCGGTATAGGAACGAAGGCCAGAATTCAACTCAAGATCCAGCAGCTTCGTGCCACGATTGAAGAAGCGCATATGCCGGAAAGCAAACGTGAGGCGCTGTTGGGAAAACTTGACGAGTTGGCAGTTGAACTCGACCAGACGCGCCTCAGTTTCGCTCGAACCATGAAAATTCTCGCGGCGATCAGCGTGGGCGTTTGCGCCGGAACCTCATTTCTCGCCGATGCACCACAGGCCATCACGACGATTACGCGCCTTATCGGTGCAGACAAAGAGATCGAAGAAGCGGAGGCCAAGCGTCTTGGCAGGGAGCCCGAGCCCAAGCTACTGACATCTCCCCAAACGACAGACCAGACGCAGCGTGCTGCGGATGCTTCCTCTACCTATGAGGATCTGGACGATGAAATTCCATTCTGAGTAATTTTGATAGACCTCGCGAGCTGATCCCAACGCTCTCGCCTTTCTGATCCACACCGCCTCCCGGACGGGCGAAGTGATCGGAGCGGGTTGGTCCGAAGTCGACGAATATATCCGTTCGCGCATGTGCGAAACGCTCGCCATGCTCGTCCACAACGGCAGCCTCGAGCGCGAAGTCGTCGGACAGTTCTTGCGCGATGGCTTCATGAACTTGCGTCCCCACGCCAGGTGCTTCGTCTGGCAGGGATGGCAAAGCGCGATCATTCTCCTGGGCATGCACGAGCTCGCAAGTCTGGTGCACAAAGCCTACCAACGGGGGTTGATCGACCCAGACTGGATCCTGCCCGATGAATTCGAAGCCGATCTACAACGCCAAGCAGATCAGGGCCAGACGCGCGTCAGCGATGAATACAGCCTCTTTGGCGACACGATCGAAGAACTCTCGACCTGGCACTGCTTCAAGGAGAGTTATGACGACCTCGACGAGCTGAGCTTCTTCGATATGATCGACCCCTCAACCCCCATCACCAATCCCTTCAGGGACGTCGGACGCAACGACCCGTGTCCATGCGGCAGCGGGAAGAAATTCAAAAAATGCTGCCTCCAGTAAGGGGCGATACACAACCCGTGCCAACACCGCCACGCTTACGCTATAAAGAAGGCTCGGGCTAATCCCATTCGCCTTGGCCACGGATGCGACCGAATTGCCGCCTTCCCGCGTCTCGGCCACCAGACCAAGCTTGTCGTCGACAGACCACCGGCGACGACGCTCCACCCACGTGATCAGCTCAATCCGATCTGCTCCCATCTCCTTACGCCTACCTCAAGGATTCCTAGAATCAGATCACCGCTACAGATCGTCGAGCAGCGGCGCAACGTGGGACCCCGACCACGCTTACTCTACGTCAACGTCTTTCAGGTCTCTTGAGGCAGTTTCATTCTTAAGGCTCTTGCTGCGGCCTCTGATAGATTTTTCGATGGATCTTCATCGCAGATCTGATGTTATCGATGATCTCGCCAAGCCACCTTGCGCTGTTCGATTGGTGGCGGCGAACCTTCATCGAATTTGATCAGCTTCAAAAAATACGGCGATCACGATATTTTAAGCAACATCCTATCGCCCGACGTCCCTACCCATGTCCAACATCGCCCAGCTTTGCGCGAGTTAACCCCCATCTGCTTACCTATAGCTTACCCGCGTGGCACATATTGGAATCAAGAAGCCGCCCGATTGGGCGGCTATATGTGGCGTAACCATTTGATATATAACGTATAAACCTTGTTTGCGGGGGTCAGATTTGAACCTGACGACCTTCAGGTTATGAGCCTGAAAAACACGTCTGGCGATCCGATTAAGCTGACTTGAGAGGTTCCGCCCCTTCGCCGAGAAATCTCGAGATAGTCGCGATAGGCATAGACCCGACCACGCCGCCGGCCCGTGACCTCGGCGACGATGCCGAGCTGCTGCAGCGTCTCGAGCGCGGCGTTGACTGTTGGCATGGTGAGGCCGGTGAGATCGCGCACTGCCGGCGCGCTCAGGAAGGGCTTCTTCTGCAATAGCTCGTGAAGCCGGAGCACCGAGCCCGAGCGATCGGCATGCTGGCCGATCGCAGCGCGGTCGGTCTCGAACAGATCGACGATGCGGGTCGCGCTGTTGAAGGCCTGGTCTGCGGTTTCGGTGACGCCATCGAGGAAGAACTCGAGCCAGGCCTCCCATGCGCCTTGCTCCCGCACCTCCTGCAGCAGCCGGTAGTAATCGGCGCGATGCGTCTTCAGATAGAGGCTGAGATAGAGCAGCGGCTGGCGCATGACGCCGGTCATGCAGAGAAACAGCGTGACCAGCAGCCGGCCCAGCCTGCCGTTGCCGTCCAGGAAGGGATGGATGGTCTCGAATTGCACGTGGATCAGGCCGGCCTTGATCAGCGGCGGCAGGGAAGGCGTGTCCTCGTGGATGAACCGTTCGAGGTCGCCAAGGGCGGTCTGCATCTCCGGAACGGGCGGCGGCACGAACAGCGCGTTGCCGGGGCGCGTGCCGCCGATCCAGTTCTGGGAGGTGCGGAAATTGCCGGGATCCTTGGTCTGGCCGCGTCCGCTCTGCAGCAGGCGCGCATGCATCTCGCGGATCAGGCGTAGCGACAGCGGCAGGCTGTCGAGTCGCTCCAGGCCGTAGAGCAGCGCATCGACATAGTTGGAGACCTCGCGCACGTCGTCGATCGGCGGCTCGGCCATGTGATCGATTTCGAAGCGGAGGAGATCGGTCAGGGTCGACTGCGTCCCCTCGATCTGGGAGGACAGCACGGCTTCCTTGCGCACATACATGTAGAGAAACAGCGCATGGTCCGGCAGCAGCAGGGTGATGCCGTCCAGCCGGCCGATCGCCCGATCGGCGGCGCTCAGGCGAGACAGCAGCGGCTCGAGGTCGAGCGGCGGGGCCGGCGGCAAGGGCGGTGGCACGAAGGCGCGCACCCGCTCGCCGCCGACCGCGGTCTCGACATATCGGCCCAGCCTGCTGGTCATGATCGTCTCGCCATGAAAGCCCGCTTTATCAACGATCAGCGTTAATTAAACAAAGTCGCGCCTAATTTAATTAAGGACAGGCATTATGCAAGCCCCTGGATTTAGGCCGCTTGCCACTTCTTACCCCGAAAAAAGGCTGATTCTACCGGTTTGATGCTCCGTTTCGCCGGTCTATCCGCACTGTCAGCAACTCAACGCCATCCGGCATCGTGGCTTCGAGCGAGCGGTCGCTGCCAATCTCTCTCATGATGCCTTCGCTACGAGATGCAAAGCTCGATTTCCAATTTTCTCGCGTCGGGGATGCAATAGTTTTCGCCTCTCAGGTGTCTTGAGTCACTGAGGGAATCTAACGGGACCCGGGCAGCCGATGTTCCGCCGAAAACAAAATTTCGCATGGGAGAGCATGAAACGCGGCTCGATTCTTTTTGGAACCGGAGCGGCGAGACTCAAAACGTTGAGGAGGGGCCGATGACGTTTCGATGGTTAATGCTGACTGAGACCCAAATCGATATTTCCAAAGGTTGCCAAGGTTCAAGACTACATCAGCGGTCGATGCGAGCCCAATATGCCGAACCGCGGTGCATCGTTGATCGCTGTTCGTCGGTCTCTAACCTCATCTTGAGGGTGACGGCGCTCGGTTTCTTGCTGGCGATCTCAAGTTCCGCTATTGCACTTGAACCTCATAGAGCGCCGTGGGCAGAGGCCGCACGCAAGGCCAGCCTCGATGATCCGCGCCAGCTCCAGGCGATCGCTTTCGCCGAGAGTGGCCGAACTAATGATCAGGGCCTGATCGAACCCTGGCCCTGGGCGTTGAACATTGAAGGCCAGGCGCTCTTCCCGACGAGCCAGGATGAGGCCGTTGCACTCCTTTCCGCCCATCAGGACCGCTCGGTCGACGTCGGCCTGCTGCAGATCAACATTCTTTGGCACGGCCACCGGGTCGCTGATCCGAAAGCATTGCTCGACCCCGTTCCCAATCTCGAGATCGGTGCAGCGATCCTGAAGGAGGCGCTGGCATCGGCGCCGGGCGATCTGACCGCCGGCATCGGCCGCTATCACAGCCGTGATCCCCTGGTCCGGTTGGTGCAGGCCCAAGCCACGGCGCTAGATCTGATCGAGCGCGGGCTTCGCTCGAAACAGATCACCTGAATGACGGGCCTCAACATCGACAGGGTCAATCAGCTGCGCGCCGGTCTGATGCAGACTTCCGAGCGATGGGGCAGGCCGCCATTGTCCGCGGCGACGATCCTCCGCCGGCCGAAGCTGCGCGCGGCTGCCTGCTACTTCGCCGGCATCCATCGGCGGCTTTCCGGTTATCGAGATCGACGTGGTCCTGACCTCGACGTTCCAGATGAACCTGCCCAAGGAGGATGACTGATGTACGCCCCATCAAAGCTTCTCGCGGCGACGGCGCTGGCGGCTCTCGCGGCCTGCACGCTTTTGAATTGCAGCCACTTCAGTTGAAATCCGGGCCTCGTCGGAAAATCGCCCAGGATATCGACGATCGTTCCGTTGAACCGCGTGCAGGCGACCGAGAGGTCAATGGACGGCGTTCCGGGCGTATTGAAGACGATGTCGAAGCCTTCACCCCGGGGAGATGTGGCGATGATCTCTGCCGCAGTCGCACTGGTGTAGTCGAAGGCACGGGCCGCCCCGAGGTCCTGCGCGATGGCGCATTTTTCGGCATTCCCGCATGTTGCATATACGTCTATCCCCAGGGCATGCGCCAGTTGCACGGTAATAGTCCCACGCCGCCGGTGCCGCCTTGGACAAGCACCGTTGTGCCTGGACCGATCTGTGCCACGTCGATCAGGCAATACCAAGCAGTTATGGCGACGAGCGGGAGAGCGGTTGCTTGGGCAAAGTCGAGGCTCTTCGGTATGTGCGCCATCATCGTTGCATCGACAACGATCCGCTCCGCCAAAGCCCCGGTTTGGCCCAGCAGACCATTGGCAAAACTGTAAACCCGATCACCGACTTCAAAGCCTTCGACCCCCGCGCCCGTTTCCAGAACCGTTCCTGCCGCATCGGGGTGCAGGACCGTAGGGAAGCCACCCGCCAGACCCGAAAGATCGCCGCGCCGGATCTTGTAGTCGATAGGATTGACACCGGTGGCCACGACGTCGATGAGCGCTTGACCGGGATCGGGCATGGAGACGGTCTCGAACACGTCGGCATTGCCGAACCGGCTGATCGCGATGGCTTTGACAGGGGCTTCCATTTCAAGAGAAGCGACGGGTTGTCGTCGCGAGGGACCGATTGTCCGGAACAAGGGCTGCGATGCGATGTGCCCGACGGCCTTGCGACCGGCGGGCGTCTCGGTCGCGCTTATTGCGCGGGCATGACGAACTGCGGCGCGATCACCAACGTCGACGCATCGGGATCGGTGAGGCCCTGCCGGACCGGGATCATCGCCTGGTACTCCGGCGACATGTACCAGCCATCCGCCGCCGCCTGGTCGGGGAACCGCACGACCACGCTCCAGTTGGCGGCATAGTCGCCCTCCAGGACGGCAACCTGCCGCGTGGCGACGAGCACTTCACCCCCGGCGCCGAGCAGTATCGGCATGACCGGGAAGCCGTAGTCGTTGAGGTAGGCATCGAGGTCGGAGACCTGCAGGCTGGCCAGCAGGTAGACCGGGCCTTCGGCGTCCTGGGCCAGGGCGGGCAAGGTAAGACTGGCTGCGAGCGCGGCGGCGGCAAGTGTGGATTTCAGGGTCATTGTCGGTTCCTTTCAACGGGGTTGCAGAGAGGCGAGCCAGTCGGCCGTGAGGCGGCCAATGGCGATGGGTTGGTCTTCCTGCACGAAGTGTAGACCGGCGCCGCCGTAGCGAATGTCGAGATTGGCGAAGTTGGCGCGCATCCACTGCGCGGCCTCGGGCGGGATCAGCACGCCGGGCTCGAAATAGATCAAGAGCTTGGGCGTCTGGGAGGTGGCGAGCCAGGCATTGATGGCCTCGAACACGGGCACGTTGCGCGCCGGTTCACCCGCGATGGGAAGCTCGTTGGGCCACATCAGAAGCGGCAGTCGGTCGTTCGGGTTCGGAAACGGCGCGCGGTAGGCCGCCATCTCCTCTGGCCGCAGCGAGCGCAGGATCGAGCCTGGCAGAACCTGCTCGATGAACACGTTCTGCTCCATCAGCAGGAATGGCCCTTGCTGGGGGTCGCGGAACGCGCGGAACGTATCGGCGTAGGGACCGAAGGCCGAGATGTCCTCCATCGGGAAGGCCGGCGCCACCAGGGCTTCCATGAAGACGACGGCACGGACCCGGTCAGGGTTCAGCTGGGCCCAATTCAGGCCCAGGATTGACCCCCAATCATGAACGACCAGCGTCACGTCCTGCAGGTCCAGCGCGTCCATGAACCCGCTGAAATGGTCGAAATGGGTCTGGAAGGTGTAATCCAGGTCCGGACGGTCGGATTGCCCGAAACCGATCAGGTCGGGGGCGAGGACGCGCCCCTGATCCTGCAGAAAGGACATGACGTTGCGCCACAGATACGACGAAGTCGGCTGGCCATGCAGGAACAAGATGGGGTCCCCGCTTCCCGCCTCGAGGTAGTGCATCCGCGCACCGTTCACCGCGACGAACCGCGAGGCTTGCGGCGCTTCGGTCAGGATGCGGGGGTCGATGTCGGGCCGGATATCCTGCGCCATGACGGCAGGACCCAGCCCGATGGCCAGCAGCGCTGCCATCAGGGGTATGCGGAACATTGGTGCCCCGTTCTCGGCGGTCAGGTCTTTTCGCGGGGCTGGCCGCTGACCGGACAGGTGGACCAGCCCAGCATGTAGTAGATGCTGCAGGAGCCGGTGATCGACGTGACCAGGAGCATGGCGCCCACGACGGCCAGCACGATGGCGGACAGGCCCGAGATCAGGCCCTGCGACCACAGGATCGCGACGGCGATGAGCGGTATGGTCCGCAGCACCCGGTCCAGGTTGCCGACGTTGCGGGTGGTCATCATACGTTCGAGAAACATGGGGGGTCGGTCCTTTCAGGCTGCTTTGGCCAGGTAGGTTTCAAGGGATCGGATGCCTTGCGCATAAAGGCCCTCAAGGGTCTCCCGCGTCAGGGCTTCGTGTTCGGGGGCGGCGGTATAGTCGGCGCCCCAGGTCACTTCGGTACGGCCGTCCGGAAGCTCCGCGACCGAGATCGTCGCGACCACGTCCCGGGCAGGCAGCGGGTGCCGGTCGATGGCATAGCGAGAGCGGCGACGGGCCGGATCGATCTCGAGGATTCTCTCCTCGAGGACGGCACCATCGGCCATCGTGCAATGGCGCGCAGCACCCTCGCCGTCACTCGTCAATTCACAGGTCGTGATCGCGGCGGCAAACCAGCGATGCACATCACCACCCTTTGCGATGAGGTCCCAGACGGCATCGGACGGCGCGTCTATCGGTTGGGCCACGTGCGCTTTCATGTCGGCGTCCTTTTTGCATCGTTCGGTGTAAAATAGAGCATGACGCCCATCCTTTCGTCTTGTTGGGGATCACCGCAGGGCGGCAATCGTCTCGGTCGCGATGGACTTCAGAACGGGAACCGGTTGTCCGGCCTTGGCCAGCACGCTGATACTGACCAGGGCACCCAGGCAAAGCCGCGCCAGATCGTCAGGATCGCGTCTCACGATCTCGCTGCGCGCCTGCCCCGTGATGATCGCCTTGCGCATGGCGCGTTCAATCGCTGTGAAGTAGCTGTCGATCTGTTCCCGGACTTCCGGAACGATGGCGATATCTTCGCGCGACGTGTTGCAGACCATGCAGCCGAACCGCCCGATCGGGGTTCCTGCCTGCGCCACCAGGCCCTGAAGCACCGCCGCGATGGCATCAAGTCCAGCACCGTCCGCCCGCAGGTCGCGCAGGTTCTGATGCACGACCGTCTGCCGAAACGCCTTCAGCGCGGCCACGAACATCGCCTGCTTGTCGCCGAGCGCGTTGTAGAGGCTCTTGCGTGAGAGGCCGGTGGCGGCCTCCAGGTCAGGCAACGCCGTGCCCCCGAACCCATGGCTCCAGAATTGCCGCAGGAGGGCCATCCGAATCTCGTCTTCATCAAAGGTGCGTGGTCTTGCCATGAGCCTTTATGCACCGAACGGTGCGTAACTGTCAAACTCTCGTTTGACGGAGGGTGACCTGAGACCCTTCCCCGGCGCGGTTCAGTACTCGCTTTGGCACCATGAAGACCAAAGACCACCCACGCACCTTTTGGTTCATGCCTGTCAGCATCCCTAAGCTACAACCGGAGGAACGGCAGGTCTTGTCATAGGTTCATACAAACCCCTCCATAAGCACATGCAAAACAATCATTCACACGACTTCACGTCCCACTTATGGGTGAGCTTTAGAGCCAAGTACGACGCGTGCGTCCTGACCGCCTCATAGCAGCCATTGGAGTTCGGCCGAGTTTAGGGCCGTTTCTCTCAGCAGCTTTGGACGCGCGGCGCTGGCGACCGGGAAGAAAAGGTCGTGCCAGAAGCCGACAAAGAGAAAAAATTCTTTTCGAAGATGCAGCCAACAGACACACTTGACGTCCTTCAGTCATCCGGTGCCGGAATGAACTCGTCTTGGTCGTCGGGCGGCAGGTGGAAGCGGCCGTGTTGCCAGTCGCCTTCGCGCCACGCCTCCTTCGCAGCTTCGATCTTCGCCTTGGAGGACGCGACGAAGTTCCACCAAATGTAGCGCGGGCCGTTCAAGGTCTCGCCGCCGAGCAGCATCAAGCGCGCGGGTTTGATTGCAGTTATGGTGATCTCGTCGCCGGGCCGGAACACCATCATGCGGCCGGCATCGAAGCGGGTGCCGGCGATTTCGACCTCGCCTTCGACGACATAGAGGCCGCGGTCCTCGTGGTCAGTCGTGAGCGGCAGGCGAGCGCTTGGCTCGAGAACGGCATCGGCATAGAACATCTCGGAGAATGTCTTGACAGGTGCACGCTCGCCGTAGAGCGAGCCCAGGATCAGCCTCACCTGTTTCCCTTCGCCCTCAATGAAGGGCAGCACGTCCTTCGCTTGGTGTTCGAAGCCGGGCTCGGTCTCCTCGTCGTCATCGGGCAGTGCAACCCAGGTCTGGATGCCGTAAAGCGGTGACTTCGGCCGGGCGCGGACCTCAGCTGCGGTGCGTTCGGAATGGGTGATGCCCCGGCCTGCGATCATCCAATTGACCTCGCCCGGGTGAATGGCGCTGTTGGTGCCGAGGCTGTCCCGATGCTGGATCGAGCCTTGATAAAGATAGGTCACTGTCGCCAGGCCGATGTGAGGATGCGGGCGAACGTCGATGCCCTGATCGGTCAGGAACTCAGCCGGCCCCATCTGGTCGAAAAAAATGAACGGGCCGACCATCTGCCGCTTCGATGACGGCAGCGCACGCCGCACCTCGAAATCGCCGAGATCGCGTGCCCTGGGCACGATCATGGTTTCTATCGCATCGACCTCATTTCCGGTCGGGCACTGCGGGTCGAGTGCAGGGTTCCAGCTCATCGGCATTCTCCTCGGCTCTGATCTCGCATGGCGGCCTACTTACTCTTCATTCCTCACCTCGACCATCGGTCGATGCCGGCATCACGAAATGCTGCACGGTCGGCGCGATCTTCTCGATCTGCAGTGCCGCGATCCGTTCCTGGAGCTTTCGGCTTTCCTCGGTCACTCTGACATGATGGCGCTGGTGGTCGAGCCAAGAGGCCTCCCACCAGGTTTCGACGAAACGTTCGGAATCGGTGGCGTCCTGCATCAGGCTCCAGCGATAGCCACCGCCTTTTGGGCACTCGGGGCCGTCCTCGACCGCGAGGCGCGGTCCCTTACTCAAAGTAGAATAGAGGATGAGCGCCGATGGCTTGGCGATCAGAAGACCTGTGGGATTGCCGCTGGCGTCCCGCTGGATCTCGCCGCCCGGCGGGTTCGGTGTGTCCTTCGTAAAGCCCAGCGCCTCGATGGCGGCGCGGTTGATCAGTGCTTGGCCGTAAAGGTGGAGGATGAACACAGGCGTATCGGGAGCGGCCTTATTGATCTCCTCAAGGGTCGGCATACGCCGCTCGTCGAACTGGAACTCGGACCAGCCACCGACCACGCGCACCCATTGCGGTGCGGGCGTGCGCTCTGCCTGCTCCTTCAGCATGCGCAGAGCGTCGGCAGCCGCCATCGCGCATGGCGCTGAACGCGAACATGTTGTTGCAGACCTCGGTCCAAAGCCCGGAGACAACCACCTTCTTCCGGCCGTTCCGGGCGAGCGCGTCCCGCACCTTCTGATCATCCCAGGCGTTCATCGAGGTGCGCTCCAAAAGCGGCGTTTCCGAGAAGACCGCCAGGAGTTCCGGATAGGTATGGCCGGAAAAACTCTCGGTCTCGACCGTGGTGATGATCGTCGGGACGTCGAAGATCTTCGCAGATTTCGCCAAGGCTACCGTGTTGTTCCTCAGCGTCTGCCGATCGATCGACTGCACGCCGAAGGCCATCTGCGGCTGGTGGTCGATGAAAAACAGCTGCGCGTTGTCGGGAGTCAAAAGGCTGGGTTGGGTCATCGGTCCTTCCTCTTCAACTGTCGTCATTTCGGGTCTCCGAGATGTCGTCTGACTAAGCCGCATCACGCCGCAGCCTCGACTGTCGACGGCGTCAGCAGCCGGGCAAGTTCGGTGAGCTCCGGCTCGAGCAGGCCGTGGCCACCGGAGTGGATCGCAGTGATCACGTCGCTGCCCTGCTGCTCGAAATAGCCGATCAGCCGTTCACTCATCGGCCAGGGACAGATTGGATCGTTCCGGCCTGCGGTGATCAACACCTTCAGCCCGGCGAGCCCCGAATTGGGTTCGGGCTCCCAAGGGATCAGCGGGTGGAGAAGGCCGATCCGCTCGAACAGGTCCGGAGCTTTCAGAACCACCGACGCAAGAATGTTGGCGCCGTTGGAATAGCCGAAGCCGTAGGCAGGCGAGCTCGGGTTCGCTTCCTTATGGGCCTTGATGAAACCCGCCATCTTCTCGGTGCGTGCCGCCAGATCGGCCATATCGTAGACGCCCTCACCGGAGCGCTTGAAAAAGCGGGCGGCGCCATGCTCGGAGACATCGCCCCTCGGCGAGACGATGCCCGCTTCGGGGACGATTTCTCTGGCTAAGCCGAAGAATTGATGCTCATCGCCGCCGGTGCCGTGAAACGTGAAGATCAGCGGCGCCCCTTCGGCAGGCGCTTTGGTCAGCGCGTGATAGGTGTTGGACGCCATGGCGCATTCCCCCTTCTTTTGTCGTTCTATCCGACACCAGAAATTGCCGACCGTCCTCGAAAACCTGGGCGCAAACCCTAAATCCAGGCCAGGGCGTTCAACGACGATGCGGTGGTCACACCACCGGCAGCCTGCCTTCTATCCTGGTGCGGTGCGGCTCGTATTGGCTGGGCAGTTTCAGCGCCTCACCGAGATGCGCCGTGTCCTCGTCCCGATCGAAACCGGGTTCGTTGGTCGCAACCTCGAACAGCACGCCGCCGGGCGTTCGGAAATAGATCGACCAGAAGTAGTCGCGGTCGATCACCGGCGTCACCTGATAACCGGTGTCCATCAACGCCTTTCTGACCTCGAGCTGCGCCGCCCGATCCTCCACCGCAAACGCGATGTGATGGACGGAGCCAGCGCCTTGCTGCGCCGCGTTCGCGTCCGGCAGGACCTGGATGTCGATGCGGTCGGCAGGATTGCCGCCTTCGATGACGTAGCGGGTCATGTCTGCGTCGGTCTCGGCCTTCTGGTAGCCCATGAACTGCAGAAGCTCGCCCGTGGCCTCGGCATCGCGTAGCTGAAAACGCACCCCGCGAAAGCCAAGAATGCCAGCGTCCTCGGGCACATCCGAACCGATCCAGGGCCGCCGATCGTCGCCGACGGTCTCGACCAGCGCGAAATCATCGCCGTCGGGGCCGTCGAAATGCAGGCGCTGCTCGCCGAAGCTGGTCTGGTGGTCGAGCTTCTCGACGCCGGCCGCCGCGAGACGCTCGGCCCAGAAAGGAAGCGCGCCTTCGGGCACGGCGAATTCGGTGAGCCCGACTTCGCCGATACCGCGCTTGCCGCGCTGAATCATGCCATAGGGAAAATAGGTCATGACCGAGCCGGGCGTACCGATTTCGTCGCCGTAATAAAGGTGGTAGACCTCGGGCGCATCGAAGTTCACGGTCTTCTTCACGCGGCGAAGGCCGAGCGTCTTGGTGAAGAACGCGTTGTTCTCCCTGGCATCAGCCGCGAGCGACGTGACGTGATGCAGCCCTTTGATGTCCTTGATCATCGCTTTCAGCATCCTCGACAGGTCGGTGTTTCCATGTTGCTGATCGAGAATATGGCGCCGTCGCCAGTGCTTTCAATAATAATGAATTTGCATAGACTATTACGTTTGGGATAATAATAAACACGATGCAGGATCTGAAACCCGTCCGCGTATTTCTGGAGGTTGCGAGGCTGATGAGCTTCGCTGGGGCGGCGCGCCATCTCGGCATGACGCCGGCGACCGTGACCAGGACGGTGGCGCGTCTGGAGGAAGACCTTGGCGTGCAGCTTCTCCTGCGCACCACGCGCCAGGTCTCGCTCACCAGCACCGGCGCCGTGGTCGCATCGCGTTACGGTCCGCTGGTCGAGGAGTTCGATCAGGTCGCGGACGACGTCAAACGGGCGAGCCTGCCCGATCGCGGGCGGCTTCGGATCAATGCGCCGATGTCCATGGGGCTCCGTCTTCTCCCGGATCTGATCGAGAGCTTCAGGCTCGCCTTTCCCCATGTCGAGCTGCAGCTCTCGATGACCGACCATCTCGTCGACATCATGGAGGACGGCGCCGATCTGGCGATCCGCATCTCCGAGCCGCCGACCGACAAGTTCACGATCTGGCGAAAGGTCTGCGCCGTGCCGCGCCTCGCCGTCGCCGCCCCTTCGCTGCTGGACCGCATCGATCTCCCGGCAACGCCGGACGATCTCCGCCCTGAACACTGCCTCTCCTACAGCAGCGGCGGCTCGGAGGAGGCATGGCATTTCCGCAAGGACCAGATGAGGCGCCAGGTGCGCGCCGGGAGGACCATCATTTCCAACAGCGGCGATCTGCTCCACGCGCTCGTGCGCCGCGGCGCCGGAATCGCCGTTCTTCCGGACTTCATCGTGCAACGGAGTTTGGCAGCAGGCACCGTCCGCCACATCCTCGAGGATTGGACCGTCAGCATGCTCTGGCTGACGCTCTACTATCCTCCCTACGAGCAGCTGCCTCCGCTGGTCGCCACCTTCTCCGATTTCTTCGAGGCTTATATTCGCGATAACGAACCCGACCTGTTCGACTGGTCATAGCAACTTCTGGCTTATCGCCCCATGGCAAACATTTGGTCTAGGCCTTTTCTACGCCTCCATGAAGAAGCGTTTTCAGGAGCGGGTTCGGAAACCGGCGCTTCATCGTCACCGCGAAAAAGGTCTCGGCGATATCCGGCAGATGCGCCGCTTTCACCAGCAGGCCTGAGGCGAGTTCGTCCTTGACGACGATGGGCGGCAGCACCGCGAGGCCGATATCCTCGCGGGCGAGCAGGCGCATGAGCGCCATGTCGTCGACTTCGGCGGCGATCTGCGGCCGAATGCCGAGGCGGCCGATGAGCGCATCGAAGCCCGTGCGGATGCCGCTGTGCCAGGTCGGCAGGACGACCGGATGCGCGGCGAGCAAGGCCGCGACGTCTGACTTGTCGGCTTTCCCGATGCGTGCACGCGTGCCGATCAGACTGACCTGCTGTTCGGCCAGACGATGGACAACATGGGGTGTCAGCGCGTCACGCATGGGTGCCTGGTTGATAAGAACAACGTCGAGACTGAGCGCTTCCAAGGCCGCGATAAGCTCCGCCGTTCCACCGGAACGGAGCACGATCTCGATATCGCTTCGCCCAAGCATCGGCCGCAGGAAATCGATCTGGAAGTTGCGCGACAAGGTGGCGAGCGCGCCGATGCGCAGCAGATGCCGGGTTCTTCCCGTATCGCGCAGAGTGCCGATCAACTCCTCGCCCGCAGCGAAGATCTGGTCGGCATGGTCGAGCGCGATCCGGCCGGCTTCGGTCAGATGGAGCTGCCGTCCCCGACGCTCGAACAGCACATGCCCGAGGCGGTCCTCGAGCTTTCTGATCTGCACCGAAAGAGATGACTGGGTGATGTTCAGCCGGGCCGCTGTTCGCGTGAGATTGCCTTCGTGAGCGACCGCCCAGAAATAGCGCAGATGGTTGTAGTTCAGGTCGCTCATTATCGTTCGATATTATCGAACGATAATGAAGAAACAATGCATTTTTCCTGCTTCCTTCCTCGCGCTATCGTCCTGCCCTCAACGTCATTCAACAGGAGGCCGCCTTGCCAGCCTATCTCTTGCCGCTCACAGCGCCTCTGGTGCTGCTTATCGCCGCGGCCTTTGCCTTTCGCCATTCCGGCCGTCGTCCGGCTTCGGTGGTCGCCCCCACCGAGGGTGCGGCCTTGCTTGCGCTCGCCATGTCGATCGGTTCGGCGGTGCTGCTGCTCTGGCAGAGCGCTGGCACGAGCCCGCTCCTGGGGACTGGCGGCGTCGGCCTCTCGACGCGGCTCGATGCGGTGAGCGCTACCATGCTGATCCTCGTCGCCTTCGTCGGCTGGGTGGTGCTGCGCTACTCGGCGTCCTATCTCGACGGCGAGGCACGGCAGGGTGCGTTTCTCGGCTGGATGGCGACAACACTGGCTGCCGTGCTTCTGCTCGTGCAGGCCGGCAATGTCATCCATCTCGTCATCGCCTGGATCGCCACGAGCCTCAGCCTGCACCAGCTCCTTTTATTCTATGGTGACCGCGTCCAAGCGATCCGCGCCGCGCGCAAGAAGTTCATCACCGCGCGGATCGGCGATGGGGCTCTGATCGTTGCCGCCGTCCTGCTGATCATCGGCTACGGCACCTCGGACATCGCGACCATGCTCACGGCGGCGCGCGAAGGAACGGCGCCGGCCGTCCTCCCCTGGGCGGCCGGATGTCTCGCCCTCGCCGCCATCCTCAAATCGGCACAGTTTCCGACCCATGGCTGGCTCACCGAAGTCATGGAGACACCGACGCCGGTCTCGGCGCTGCTCCATGCCGGCGTGATCAATGCCGGCGGCTTCCTGCTCATCCGCTTCGCCGACGTGATGCTGCTGGCCCCCGGCGTGCTCGCGGTGCTGGTCATGGTCGGCGGCTTCACCGCGATCGTCGGCGGCCTTGCCATGCTCGCCCAGCCCGCCGTCAAGACGTCGCTCTCCTGGTCGACCATCGCCCAGATGGGCTTCATGATCATGCAGTGCGGCCTGGCCCTCTTCCCGCTGGCGCTGCTGCACATCGTCGCCCACTCGCTTTACAAGACGCACGCCTTCCTGGCCTCCGGCACCGCCGTCGACCTGGTCGCCGCGATCCGACGGCCCGGTCCCGTCGCGATTCCCGATGGCCGGGCGGTGACCCGCGCCTTCGCGCTGGCGCTCGCGATCTTCGCTGTCATCGGCTTCGGGTTCGGGTTCGACGCGAAATCGCCGCAGGCGATCGCGCTCGGCGCGATCCTCATCTTCGGCGTGGCCTATCTGCTGGCCCAGGGCTTCGCCGATACCGCGCCCCGCGAACTTACATGGCGCACCGCGCTCTATTCGCTGGCCGCTTCGGTCAGCTATTTCGCCCTGCAGACGGGGACGGAATGGCTCACGGCCGGCGCGCTGCCAACAACGCCCGCGCCGGGACCGCTCGAATGGGCGCTGCTCGCCCTTGCTGTGTTCAGCTTTGGCCTGGTGGCGATTGCGCAGGCGATGTTCCCGCGCTGGGCCTATCACCCAGCGGCGGCTGGCCTGCGCGTGCATCTCGCAAACGGGCTCTACGCCAACGCCGTGTTCGACCGGCTCGCGGGCAACTGGTCCGTCCGCCGCTCCGCCTGACATCCGAGAGGAGACCCTTGCCATGACGAACGAACGGGACATCGACCTCTCGGTCCTGGAAGCTGCCGCGGACAAGGCAGCGCAGCAGATCCCGCCGCTCTGGCCGCTTGCCGCCTCGGTCGCGGTCAATCCCTTCCTGGGGCAGACGACCGACACCCTGGCCGAAGCGGGCGCGTGGCTTGCCCGTGTCGGCGGGGTGTCGATCGCCATGCCGCGCGACTGGTACCGCGATCGCATCGCCTCCAAGGAAATTGCCGACAGCGATCTCGTCGAGGCATTGTCGGCGTCCCCGCATGCCGGCAAGCCGGCCGACATCGAGGCGCTGAAGGCCGCGACAACCGGATCGCGGCCAGCCCCCGAAAGGCTGCCGACCGTCGCCGATCTTGCGGCCGAGGCGAGCGGGATCGACTGGCCTGGGCTGATGGCCGAGCGCTTCGGCGCCTGGGCGGGCGGCTATTTCGATGTAGGCCAGGCGCTCTGGGCGGCGCCGCAGGGCAAGCATGCCTGGGCCGCCTATTGCGCCCATGCTCTTCATGATCTGACGTCCGAGATCATGGGGCTGAAGGGTTTCGCCGCCTTCGTCGCCGACGCGTCCGAGACGCCGTCCGAAGTGATGGCCCGCGCCGCGCGCTGCCTTGGCATCGGCGCCGAAGGGCTGGCCAGCTATTTCCATCAGCTCCTGTTCTCGCTCGGCGGCTGGGCCCAGTACGCGCGCTACGAACGCTGGCGCGCCGAGCTGGCCGGTGGCACCGACAGGACGATCACCGACTTTCTTGCGATCCGATTGCTTTGGGAGGAAGCGCTTTTCCGCCAGTACGAAGCCGAGATTGGCCAACGATGGGAGGCCGTGCGCGCCATCCACGAGCGCCCTATCGTGGCCGGCGAGGCCGAGATCGTCGATGCGATCCTTCAGGAAGCTACCGAGCGCTCGGCGCAGCGCCGCCTTGCCGAGACGCTCGCAGCGCCGGCGCCCGAATCCGCAAAGGAACGTGCTGCGCTTCAGGCCGCCTTCTGCATCGATGTGCGCTCGGAAGTCTTCCGCCGCGCGCTCGAGGCAGTCGATCCCTCCATCCGCACGCTCGGCTTTGCGGGCTTCTTCGGCGTCTTCGCCAAGCACCGGCGTTTCGCCTCCGATGTCGAGGAACGGCGCCTGCCGGTGCTGCTCAACCCGACCGTCGCCTCGTCCTCTGGCGGGCCGGAGACCGAAAGCGCCGACACCGCTGCGCGCTACGCGGCTCGCGCCAAGCGCGCCTGGGGCCGCTTCAAGCTCGCCGCCGTCTCGTCCTTCGCTTTCGTCGAGGCGATGGGGCCAGTCTATGTCGGCAAGCTGATGCGTGACGCGCTCGGCCTCAACGCCGTGCCGGCGCCGAACGACCCGGCGCCCCGCTTCGACCCAGCGCTCGATCCAGAAACGCGGATCGGCGCCGCCGAGACCGTGCTGCGCGCCATGTCCCTGACCGGCGATTTCGCACGGATCGTCCTGCTCGCCGGCCACGGCGGGAATGTCGTCAACAATCCGCATGCCAGTAGCCTGCACTGCGGCGCCTGCGGCGGCTACTCGGGCGAGGTGAACGCGCGGCTTTTGGCCTCGCTTCTCAATGACCGCGAGGTGCGCAAAGGGCTGGTCGGACACGGCATCACCCTGCCTGACGACACGCTGTTCGTCGCAGCCTTGCACGACACCACGACTGACAAGGTCACCCTCTACGACCGGGACACGCCCGCATCGGACCATGCCGCCGACATCAGGCAGGCGCGCCGGTGGCTTGCAGCCGCCGGCAAGGCCACGCGCGCCGAGCGGTCGCTTCGCCTGCCGCGCGCCAAAGGGGAAGCCGACGTCGCCGCACGCGCCGTCGATTGGGCTGAAGTCAGGCCCGAATGGGCGCTCGCCGGCTGCAAGGCGTTCATCGCCGCACCACGCATGCGCACGGCGGGTCGCAGCTTGGAGGGCCGCGCGTTCCTGCACGACTATGAGTGGGAGCAGGACAGCGAGAACGGCTTTGCCGTGCTGGAGCTGATCATGACCGCGCCGGTCGTGGTGGCGAGCTGGATCAGCCTGCAATATTACGGCTCGACCGTCGCGCCGGAGACCTTCGGCTCGGGCAACAAGCTCTTGCACAACGTCGTTGGCGGTTTCGGGGTGTTCGAGGGCAACGGCGGATTGCTGCGCGCCGGCCTGCCCTGGCAATCGGTGCATGACGGCGAGAGCCACGTCCACGACCCCTTGCGCCTGTCGGTCTGCATCGAGGCGCCATGCGAGGCGATGACCGACATCCTCGAGCGGCATGAAGACGTGCGCGCGCTGTTCGACAATCGCTGGCTTCATCTCTTCGCCATGGATGATGAGGGCCGGCTCGCGCACCGCTATGTCGGTGATCTCGAATGGGAGCCGGTTGAACAAATCGCGACCGAACCTGTGAGAGCGGCGGCGGTCGCATGAACGCCTTCGGCTATCTGCGTCGGCTCGAGAGCGAAGCGATCCATATCCTGCGCGAAGGAATTGCCGATGCTGAACGGCCGGTCTTGTTGTTCTCCGGCGGTAAGGATTTGACGGTTCTGGCCCATCTTGCGCTGAAGGCCTTCTATCCCTGCAAGCCGCCGCTGCCCCTGCTACACGTCGATTCTACCTGGGAATTCCGCGACGTCATCGATTTTCGCGATCGCTTCGCGCAGCAGCACGCGTTCGACCTCGTGGTTCACCACAACGCCGAAGGGCGAAAGCGCGGTCTCAATCCCGTCGAACATGGGGCGCTTTATACGACAGTGATGCGCACCGACGCGCTCAAGCAGGCGCTCGAGCGCGGTGACTACGATGTCATCTTCGGCGGCGCGCGAAGCGATGAGGAAGCCTCACGTGCGAAAGAACGCATTGTCTCCATGCGTGGTCGCGGTCATAGCTGGAATCCAAGGCAGCAGCGCCCGGAGCTTTGGTCCAACTACAATTTTCGTCGATCCCGTGACCAGACGCTGAGGGTCTACCCGCTCTCCAATTGGACCGAGTTCGATCTGTGGGCCTACATCCTGTCCCACCGAATTGAGCTCTGCCCGCTTTATTACGCTGTCGATCGTCCGGTGGCCGATCAGACCGGTCGATTGATCGTCATCGACGATGAGGATCGGGCCGCTGCGCTGGGCCTCGTGTCCGGCCGGCTGCAGCGTGTCCGGTTTCGGTCTCTGGGCTGCTGGCCGGTGACGGCCGCCGTGCCGTCCAAGGCTGACGATTTGGCGAGCGTTTGCCGGGAGACGTTGTCGGCGTCCCTTTCGGAGCGAAGCGGCCGGATCAGCGACGCCGGTTCGCTGGAGCAGCAAAAACGCGAAGGATATTTTTGACGGTGCGCGCACCATCGCCTTTTGCAGGGCGCCGGGCGGTGCTGGCGACGATGCATGACAAGGAGGCCGCCATCGCGCCGGTGTTGAAAAGACAGCTCGGGGTCGAGACCTTGGTTCCAGAAGACCTCGATACCGACATGCTCGGCACCTTCTCTGGCGAAATCGAACGTCAGGGCACGATGGGCGAGGTGGCGATCGCCAAGGCCAGGATGGGTATGGCGGCGGCAGGTCTCAAGCTGGGCCTGGCCAGCGAGGGCTCCTATGGGCCGCATCCACAGATTCCATTCCTCGCCGCCGGGATGGAACTGCTCGTGCTGGTTGACGACGAACGCGGATTGACCGTCTCCGAAAGTCTTATCGACGAGACGCCATGTTTCGATCATACGACTGCCGGACCGGACGACGACACCGCACCTTTTCTCGATCGTATTGGGTTTCCGCGCCACGCGGTCATCGTCGGCCCGAACGGAGCTGCCACCGAGGGACCGTTCACCAAGGGGATTCGCGAGCGCTCGGTCCTGTCAGGGGCCGTCGCTGCGGCGGCAAGGGCGAGTTGTGACGGCCTCGCTCTCGTCCAGACGGACATGCGCGCTCATATGAACCCGACCCGTATGACGACGCTCGGCCGCTTGGCCCGCCTGCTCTGCGATCGCCTGGCGAGCTTGTGTCCGGCCTGTGCGGCTCCGGGCTTCGGACTCATCGAAGTGGAAAAAGGCTTGCCATGCCGGTGGTGCGGCGGTCCCAGCGTCATGGTGCACCACCAGATCTTTGGCTGCGTGGCCTGCGACAACCGGGAAAGGCACCCGCGCTCGGACGGCCTGACGCACGCCGATCCTGGGCATTGCCATATCTGCAACCCGTGACGATCGAACCATGCTGCAGGCAAAAGGAGGAATTGTGATGTCCCAATTGGATAGAGACCTTCTTGAAAAGGCTGAGCGCCGGATCGAGTTCGTGCTCGCTCATCCCGGCATGAGCGCATGGTTGAAGGACGCCGTGCGAAATGCGCTCGCTCGTGACCCGGTCAAGGTTCTCAATGATCTCGAAATTCTGAACACCCTGCTACGTGCTCGATGCGAAGTACTCGTGACCCCGAGGTCTGAGCATGCCGACAGTGACACTGCATTCTAAAGACGAGACTCCCGGTAAGCCAGTCGTGTTCATAGCAGGAAGAAAAGAAGTACCAGGGAAGAAGAGTGGTCGGTTCCGTCGCAAAGTTTGCCCGATCTTGTCAGTTATCGAAGCTTATGGCTTACAGGTTCAATTCAAAAAGCCTCACCGTTCGGACGTTTTCATGATCAGTTTCAAGGGCAAAGCACTATCCGAAGGACGCGATCCTTTTTGCTGTGTTTTTCTATGTTCGCTATGCCGTTTCCTATCACGACCTCGAGGAAATCATGCAGGAACAGGGGGTCGATGTTGATCATGCAACGTTGAATCGCTGGGTGATCGAATTCGGGCCCTTGCTGGCCGAAGAAGACCAGGAACGCAAGCAACAGACCACCTCCTCATGGAGGATGGACGAAACGCATGCGAAGGTCAAAGGGCGGTGGACGTATCTGTATCGCGCTGTCGAAAAGTCAGGTAAAGCCCTTGATTTCATGCTGTCCGAGCAGCGGGACGAAGCCGCTGCCGAGGCATTCTTCAAGCAGGCCGTCGGCGACAAGGGCGTGCCTGAGAAGGTGGTCGACAAGAGTGGCGCCAATCAGGCCGGCCCTGACGCCGCGATCGTCACCGGCGCGCAGCGCGGCTTCGGCGCCTGAGCCGCGAGGCGCGGCTGCCCTAACTTTTCTTCCTGGCAATCCGCAACGGACGAGTGATCCCCATAAGTGAGCTACAGACCTACACCCCGCCCAGAGTTTGGACCTGGGACAGGGAGAACGGCGGCCTATTCGCCAGCACCAACCGACCGATCGCCGGGCCGACCCACGAGAAGGAGCTGCCGGTCGGCGATCACCCCTTGCAACTTTACGCGCTGGCGACGCCGAACGGCGTCAAGGTCACGATGATGCTGGAAGAGCTGCTGGCGCTCGGCCACCAGGGCGCCGAGTACGACGCCTGGCTGATCAGGATCGGCGACGGCGATCAGTTCTGCAGCGGCTTCGTCGACATCAATCCGAACTCGAAGATCCCGGCGCTGGTGGATCGGAGCGGTGCTGAGCCGCAGCGTGTGTTCGAATCGGGCGCGATCCTCCTCTATCTTGCCGAGAAGTTCGGCGCCTTCCTGTCGAGCGACCCTGCTGCGCGCGCTGAAACCCTATCCTGGCTGTTCTGGCAGATGGGCAGTGCGCCCTATCTCGGTGGCGGCTGCGGTCATTTCTACGCCTATGCGCCGGAAAAGTTCGAATATCCGATCGACCGCTTCGCCATGGAGACCAAGCGCCAGCTCGACGTCCTCGACAGGCGGCTCGCAGAGAACAGGCATAAGGCATCAAGGGTTTTCCACAGTCGGCGCCCTTCGCCATGGGTAAGTTCGCCCAGCGCGGTCTGGCGCAGTCCATGGCGCGCAAACTGCACCCGAAGGGTATTCATGTCGCCTGGATCAATATCGACGGCGCCATCCGCAATCCGGGTCGGACCGAACCGGCGGACAAGCCCGACTCGATGCTCGATCCCGATGCGATCACGAAAAGCTATCTAGAGCTCGTGCAGCAGGATCGCTCCGCCTGGTCCAGCGAGCTGGAACTCCGGCCCTGGGTGGAAAGCTTCCAGCGAGACGCGTCAGGACAGGCGAGAGAGTTGGCAGGACGTTCAGTCTCCGGAGTAGCCCACGCTCGGCCAGAATAACCATGCTTGCGTCGGCTTTTCAATCCAAGACTGTGAACGCGGCGCCGGCGGCCGAGGAGGCAACCTGGTGCCAATGATCGGGATAGGGGGGAGCCTCACGGCCCCGCCCCTCCCACACCACCTGGCATACGGGTCCGTACCAAGGCGGTTCGATCGGGTTATGCGAGAGCATCAGCATGAAGGCGGGGGAGACCGGCCTCGTCGAAATAGTGATTGCGCAGGGCCATTTGCACCGCGACGTGACTGGACATTCGCCAGTAGCTCCGTCGGTGAACCGGCGGCAACCGCTGCTAGGAACTTTGGCACGCCGCGACGGCGCAGTTCCTTGAAGCGCTTGCGCCCGTTCGCCACTGCCACCAAAGGTAAGCACGTAACCTTCGGCGGATCGATGCGTCGAGGTTGGAGAGCACTCGCGGGGTCTGGCAGAAGCCGAAGTAGCCACGCCACCCGATCAGGTAAGGCGCAAGCTCCTCGATCAGCTGCGCCAAGCTGACCCCTTTGGTCCGGCGGGTGAGTATCCCGAACCCGCTTCTTGAACCGAGCGAGAGCCTTCGGCGCGATCCGCCGTTCACTCCCGTCGTTCGAGATGCTGAAGCCCAGGAACTGTCGCTCCTCTGGTCGTGCCACCGCGCTCTTCGTCTCGTTGACCTTCAGCCGAAGCTTCTTGGTCAGGAACCGGCTGACGCTGGCCATCACCCGTTCGCCGGCGCGATGACTGCGCACATAGATGTTGCAGTCATCGGCATAGCGACAAAACCGATGACCACGCCGGGTCAGTTCCTGGTCGAGTTCGTCGAGCACGACGTTACTTAAGAAGGGCGAAAGCGGACCACCTTGCGGGGTCCCCTCGTCCACCGGATTGACCAACCCGTCTTCCATCACCCCGGCCTTGAGAAAAGCCCGGATGAGCTTGAGCACGCGCTTGTCCGACACCCGTGAGGCAACCCGCGCCATCAAGCGATCATGCTGAACTCGATCGAAGAATTTCTCCAGATCAAGATCGACCACGACATTGTAACCCTCGGCCACATAGCGTTGGGCCTGGGCTACAGCCTGATGAGCAGAGCGCCCCGGCCGGAAGCCGTAACTGTGCTCGGAAAACGTCGGATCCCAACGCGGTTGGAGAACCTGCAGCAGCGCTTGCTGGATCAGTCGATCGACGACACAAGGCACGCCGAGTTTTCTGATCCCACCGTCCGGCTTGGGCAGATTGACCCGCTTGACCGGCTGTGGCTGGTAGGTTCCTTCGAGCAGTTGAGACCGAATGGTTGGCCAGTGCTCCCGCAGGTAGACCTTGGTGTCGTCGATGGTCATCCCATCGACACCAGGGCCGCCTTTGTTCCTACGAACGCGTCGCCACGCTATTTCAAGATTGGCTCGATCACACACCTCCTCCATCAATTCTGCTCTTGCCGGGCTTTCGGTTGCTGGCGTCACCATCGATGGTTCGGTCTCCTTGATCTTGGCGTCCGGGGCTTCACCCCGACCTTCCAATGCCAAGGTCGCTTGCCGTGACTGGCTTTGTGTTTTCGACCGCTTTCCATCCATGAGATACCAGGCCTACTTGCCTCTCCCTATCGTTCAGGCCTTCAGTCATCGTTTCGGTTCAGCCTATCTGTTGCTCCGCCTTTCGGCCTTGGAGTGCCTCACTAGCTTCACCGACGGCATGACCTACTATGCCGTCTGCTGACTTCTGCGCCGCGATCAGGTCCCCTTGCGGTTCCCTCAGTTCCGATTTCGGAACACGACGCAGACCTCCCCAGGTAAGTTCGATCGCCTTCACCGCACACCTGCCGGATCTACAGCCCTGGCCCTTGATGGATATGGACTTCGCGATCAGTGGCCCGCTCGTCCGACCAAGGACTGCCTCATATCCGGTTTCTGTTCGTCAGGTCGCGGTTTTGCTCCACACTGCCTTCAGACGCCGCCTCGCGGTGGCCGCCCTTGTGCTTCACTAATCCTTCACCTCCATCAGGTTGGATAGAAGACTTTCACTCCCAAGCTATCGAACATGCTGGGCACACCACGAAATCGCTACGCGATAGCTGGATTTGCAGCTTGAGCTGAGTGTTTTTCTCCACACTTAAGTCTCGTAATGAAGGTTTTTGGCGACTTCCCGACGATTGGGGTGTGCACCTCAATTAGGGAGTTGTTTCGATGACCGATAAGATCAGCCGCCTTCGCTTGCGCATGATCGAGGATATGACGGCACGCCAGCTTTCGGCGGACTCGCAGCGTGCGCATATCCGGAGTTGCAAGCGGTTTGCTGCTTTTCTGGGGCGTTCGCCCGAGACGGCCACGCGCGAAGATATTCGGCAGTTTCAGCTGCATCTGGCCGAGGAAGCGGTGAGTATTGGCACCCGCAATGCCGTGATGTCGGGCGTCAAGTTTCTGTTTCGGGTGACGCTCCGGCGCCTCGATCTTGCGGAAGAGATTTATCATCTCAATGAGCCACGGAAAGCGCCGGTGGTGATGAGCGTCAACGAGGTCAAGCGCCTCTTGGCGGTTGCCCGGCCGCTCAAGGCCAAGGTGATGTTGAGCATTGCTTACGGCACCGGCATGCGCGCCGGAGAGGTGTGCCGGCTTAAGGTCGGCGATATCGACATCGACCAGGTGATCATCCGGGTTGTCCAGGGCAAAGGCAGGAAAGATCGCCAGGTCAAGCTGCCCAACGACCTGCCTGGCTTGCTCAAGGCCTGGTGGCCGGTCCGATCCAAGCGTCTCGACGCCGGCACGCCGCTTCAGGAACGCTGGCTGTTCCCGGGTGGCAAGGATGAGGGGCCGACCACGCCCCGCCAGCTCAGCCGCCTGTTCCGCGAGACCGTGAGAATGGCCGGGATCACCAGGCGGGTGACCTTGCATTCGCTTCGTCACAGTTTCGCCACCCATCTGCTAGAGAGCGGTGTCGATATCCGTGTGATTCAGGCGATGCTCGGACACAGCAAATTGGATGTGACCGCGCGCTATACACAAGTCGCCACCGGCATGATTGCCAAGGTCGAAAGCCCACTTGATCGTTTGTCCAAGCCAAAAGGCCATGTCAAAACGAAGAAGAGGAAACTCGAGCCGGCGTAGCCCGCCGCAACGGTGTCCCGTCCAAAGCTGGAGGTCGCGGATATTTTCCGCGACCACGGGGCCGCTTGGCGAGCTGCCAATGCCGGTCATGTCAGCCTCGGTCAGCTCAAGGTGATGAGTGCTATCGAGCGCTGCCGCACAGCGGCGCTCGGTGGCCATGTGGCACGCTGCGATGACTGCGATCATACGGTGATCGCCTTCAACAGTTGTCGCGATAGGCACTGCCCGAAGTGCCAAGCCGCGGCCGCAAGAAAATGGCTTGCCGATCGCGAAGCCGAGCTGTTGCCGGTCGGCTATTTTCATCTGGTCTTCACCCTGCCGAAGCTGATCGCCGACATCGCCTATCAAAACAAGCGGGTGATCTACGATCTGCTGTTCAAAGCCAGCGCCGAGACCATGCTCACCATCGCCGCCGATCCCAAACATCTCGGCGCCAAAGTCGGCTTCACTTCGGTTCTCCATAGCTGGGGATCGGCAATGACGCATCATCCTCACCTGCACCTAATCGTTCCCGGCGGCGGGATCTCGATGGATGGATCCAGATGGGTTTCTTGCCGGCCCAACTTCTTCTTGCCAGTGCGCGTCCTCTCGCGTCTGTTTAGAGGCTTGATCCTAAAAGGGCTCAAGAAAGCTCATGCCGACGGGCGCCTGAAATTCTTCAACGATCACCAGGCGCTTGCCGGCAAAACCGCCTTCAACACCTATCTCGAACCGCTCTATAAGACCAACTGGGCGGTCTATGCCAAAGAGCCGTTCGCCGGGCCAAAAGCCGTATTAGCCTATCTCTCTCGCTACACCCATCGGGTCGCCATCGCCAACAGCCGGCTGATCAGCATCGACGATAAGACCGTCACTTTCACCTGGAAGGACTATCGAGCCGAAGGCGCCAAGCGCTACAAAGCCATGAACCTGCCGATCCATGAATTCATTCGGCGCTTTCTGATCCACGTCTTCCCCAAACGCTTCCACCATATCCGGCATTACGGCCTGCTCGCTAATGGCAACCGTGCCGAGAATGTCGAACGAGCGCGGCAGCTCCTCAGCCTGTCGGACAATGGTCTCTCACCCCAGATCGACAACGGAAAAACCGAGGATGAAACCAACGCGTCCGAGCCGTCATGCCCAGCTTGCGGCGGACGCATGAGGACCATTGAGATCTTCGAACCGGGAACGACCCCGACACATCAAAACCAACGAGCCCCGCCTGAACATCGGACCTCGCCATCATGAGCATCCCGATCAGACCACAACATCTGCCCAAGCCCGACGATCGCCGGTCAATGACCGGCTATGGCCAAATACGCCTCAGCAGCGCCATCCGCCAACCAAACCCACCACACAGGGCGGCCAGCAACCAACACCATCCCCATCCAAACCCGATCGTGAGCAAGGTGACCACCCTCATTCAGGCGTCAAATCCGCAGCAAGCGACAGCAACAAATCCCACCGAAAGCATCCATTCCCCATAGACCTCGGCAAGCTGCACCGCAGCTCAACCCCGCGATTTCCTACCTTGGCGCTCACATGAGGTTTTTGCCGTCAAGCGTTGTCACATGGTTTGTCTCCAGGTCATCGGATCCATGGGTTTGAGCCCGTTTATTCCATGTAACACCAAGGTCACATCAACTCACATGCGGTCGCCACCTGAAGTGGCTGCACCAAAATCCTCCATCCACGGAGCTTGGGCTCAGGAAGGCGGGACCATTCTTCTCACCGGCATGTTTCAGCCATCGCCAAGGTCGGTCCGCCAACCCGGATCCAACGAGGCTGATCAGGCCTCGAGGATATCGTCGATCGGTTGTGAAGAGGCTTATCCGGCTTTGAGCACAGCCCCTTCTGGCAAGACCCCATCGGTGACGTAACGCCAAAGCGCGATCAGCAGTTTGCGCGCCAGGGCAACGATCGTGATTTTGCGGTAGCGACGGGTATCGTTGCCTTGCACGCGCGCCCGGAACCACTGGCTCAAGGCCAAGTCTGGCTGATAGCGAAGCCACAGCCAGGAAAGCTCGATCATGGTCGTTCGCAATTTGGCATTGCCCGATTTGGCGATCCCCTGGTCATGATCAATCTTGCCGCTCCGCCATGGGCTGGGCGCCAGGCCGCTAAAGGCAGCGAGCTGACGGCGATTGTCGAAATGGCGATAGAAGCCTTCGAGCCAGAGAACCGAGGCGATTTCCGGACCAATGCTCCTGAGCTGCAGCAACAGCTTTCCAGGTGCCTTGTTCTGGGCAGCCAACAGGGCGTCACGTGCGGCTTCGATCTCGGCAATTTGCCGCTTGACCAGCTCGAGCCGGTCGAGCTCACGGCCGATCTCGGCTTTCAATCCTGGTGACAAAGGCCGGCCATCACCGGTCCTAAGATCCTCCAACCGGGCACGACAATCCCGCCTGAGCGGGCGGTAGCCATGGATACCTTGGGTCGCCAGCAGACCACCAATCCGATTGCAGTGAGCCGTTCGCTCATGAACCAAGATGTCACGCTCACGCGACAGCCATCTTCGGTCCTCCTCCTCAGGGCTTGGCGGTACCACCATAGAACATACCTTGGACTCGCCCCGAAGCCACGCCAACAGCGTCCGCAACAGCAGCTCGCCGTCGATTTTGTCGGTCTTGGCCCGTCGACGACGCCGAGGAACGGCAACCGACGCCGGATCGACCACATGGCTCTCGATGCCTTCCGCTTGCAGCAGACGATCGATCCAAAAACCGTCAAAGCCCGCCTCCTGGATGGTCACGATCCTGACTGGCGCACTCAACTGCTTAGCGGCCTTGTTCTGCAACCGTCGCAAGAGCTCGAGCAAGCCACAATGGTCACCGCCCTCGATCTTATGTTTCGACATCTTGTCGCTGCCTGGCGCAAGCGACGTCACCAGCCAGGTCGAACGGCTCTTCTCCGACGCTTGGGTCCCAGAAAGCTCGTCTGCTCGTGTATGATCGGCGTCCGAGAAACCTTCACAAATCCAGGCGCTCGATCGCACCCAGCCAGGCTTGCCCATGAAGAAGGGCAGGTCAGGTACGCTCACTCATGATTACAAACGCAACGGCACCACGACCTTGTTCGCGGCACTCAACGTGCTCGACGGCACCGTCATCGGCCGCAACATGAAGCGTCATCGGCACCAGGAGTTTCTGCGCTTTCTGAATGTGATCGAGCGCGATGTCCCAGCCGGCAAGGTGATCCATGTCATCCTCGACAATTACAGCCCTCATAAACACGAAAAGGTCCGGCAATGGCTCGCTCGTCACCCCCGCTGGACCTTCCATTTCGCGCCGACATCGGCGTCCTGGCTCAACGCCGTCGAGGGCTTCTTCGCCAAGCTGACCAAGCGACGCCTCAAGCGTGGTGTCTTCCACTCGGTCGTCGATCTTCAGGCAGCAATCAACCGCTTCATCGACGAGCACAACAAAGAACCGAAGCCGTTTGTCTGGATCGCCGATCCGAATGAGATCATCGCCGCCGTCAACCGTGGGCACCAAACGTTACGAACGCACCACTAGTCCAGGGGTCTGTGGGAGCATTTTTCTATTGCAATGACGAAGCCTCGAAGAAGTTGGAAGAATGTAATAGGCCATTCTTGTTGGATAGGACGTATGAATTTTTTGCTGAAAACAACGGTATGCGAGGTATGTTACGGGAAGGGCATAGCATTACGGGTCTGCCGGTCTTCCATTTGCGGTCGTTGGGCACATTTTGGACTAAATTCTGACCTGTGAGCGCTTCAACGCATTGATTTGCAACGTTTTTGTATATTAGCAGAGGTCGATTTCAGCATCAATACGTGTGGGCACACGAATTGGCTTCTTTGGCTATTTTTCAGAAGCCTTACATGCTAAACGGTGGGCATGTATCTTCGAGCCACCAAGCGGCGTAACAAGGACGGCTCGACCGTCTGCTACTACGCGCTCGCTGAGAATATCCGCCATCCCGAGAAGGGCTACGTCGAGGCCAAGGTGGTGCACAGCTTCGGCCGAGCCGACCAGTTAGACAAGGCGGCACTGGAGCGTTTGATCCATAGCATCCGCCGGGTTTTGGATGACACCGGTGCAATCGCGTCCATCGATGTTCCGCCCCGCATCGGCGATATCGAGATCGAGGACAGTTTTGACCTCGGCGTTGTCCATGTCGCCAAAGCCTTGTGGGAAAAGCTTGGCATAGGCGCAGCGATCCAAAAGCAGGTGCGCGAAAAGAAGCTGAAGGCACCCCACGAAGCTGCCTTGCTGGCGATGGCTATTCAACGGCTGGATCGACCAGGTTCCAAGCTCGCCTGTTACGAGCGCTGGCTTGATCGGGTGTGGCTGCCGGAAGCCGAGGATCTCGGGCTTTATCAACTCTACCGGGCCATGGACATCCTGGCCGAGCATGGTGACGCGATCGAGGAGGAGGTTTTCTGGAACAGCGCCGATCTGTTCAAGCTCGACGTTGATCTCGTTTTTTACGATGCGACCACGGCGTGGTTCGAGACCGATGATGAAGATGTTTCCAGCTACACATGGAAGGGGCTCAAATTCGAGCCGCTTCGAAAATGTAGGGCGTCAACCATCTTGTCCGGCACCGACAACCAAGTTGGCCGGATGCTGTGTCGCTACGAGTGATGAATTTCGCGCTTGTGGTCAGTTGTCTCCTTCCTTGCTGTCGAGGTCGTGTTGGGAGGTTGTCGCTGGAGCGACAGCCTTGTTGTGTTGGCGCTCGCCGGCGGATTTTCGCCTGTAGCTCTCGACATTCATTTCGAGGATGGTGGCGTGGTGGACCAACCGGTCGATGGCGGCGATGGTCATGGCCTTGTCGGGGAAGATTTTGTCCCAGGCACTGAATGGCTGGTTGGCGGTAATGGCGAGGCTCCGATACTCGTAGCGTCGGGCGATGAGCTCGAACAGCACGGAGGTTTCGGCCTGATCCTTTTGGGCATAGGTGATGTCGTCGAGGATCAGGAGGTGGAACTTGTCGAGCTTGGCCAGCGTGCTTTCCAGAGCGAGATCACGGCGTGCGGCTTGGAGTTTTTGCACGAGGTCGGTGGTTCGGGTGTAGAGCACCCGGTAGCCGGCTTCGATCAAGGCATGACCGATGGCGCACAAGAGATGGGTTTTCCCGGCGCCTGAATTGCCTATGGCCATCAGATTGGCGCCAGCCTCGAGCCAATCGCCGGCGGCGAGCGCCTCGATGCGGGGCTTGGGGATGGTTGGTATGGCCTGGAACTGGAAGGTGGCCAGGGTTTTGCCGCCGGGGAGCCTGGCTTCGTTGAGGTGGCGCTGGATGCGCCTGGTCTCGCGTTCGGCGAGTTCATACTCGGCGAGCACGGCGAGGAAGCGGGCCGCGGGCCATCCCTCCTTGTCGGCACGATCGGCAACCTCCTTCCAGTAGGCCTGGAAGCTTGGCAGGCGAAGGGCAGTGAGCATGACCGGCAGCTTATGGACGTCGACCTCGAGGGTGCTCATGGCCGCACCTCCAGCAAGCCATCGAAGCTGGCAAGGGCGGTGAGGTTGACGGGCACGTCGGCAGGCTGCCTTCGGCTGTGGCGGGTGATCCGTTTGCGCAGCTCCTCGGGCTCGGGCAGCTGGCCCATGGCGAGGTCAGCGGCGATCAGGCCGGCGAGTTCGTCTTCACAGACTTCTTCGTGGGCCAGCACGAGCAGGCCGACCATGCGCCGGCAGGCGTCGCGTTGGGTCAACGCCGCGCCCAAGGCCTGCCAGGCAGCGGCGTATTCGCTGCGCGGGAACAGGCCGTCGCGGTAGACGGATCGGGCGAGCGCCTGGGGTTTCCGTTTCAGGGCATGGATAACATGCCGGTAGTCGACGACATGCACCCTTTGCCCCCCGCCACTCGAGCGGACACGGGGATGGCTGACGACCTTGGTGCTGCCGAGATAGGCGGTGACGCGATCGTCGTGGAGATGGACCCGTAGACGCTGGCCGACCAGGCGGGCGGGCACGCTGTAGAACACGCCATGAGCGAGGAAGCCGCCGGTTCGAGTGACGCGCGCGACGATCTCGGTGAAGTCGGTGGTGCGCCGTTTTGGCAGAGGCCGCAACGCGTCGAGCTCGCTTTCGAGGGCGTCGTGGCGCCGGTGATTGCGGCGACCCACCAGCTGGTCGACGAAGTGCCGGTAGTCCTTGAGGGAAGCGAAGTCCCGGCTGCCTCTTAGGATCAGCGCTTGATCGAGGGCGGTCTTGAGATGGCGGTGTTGAGCCTCGACGGCGCCGTTTTCATGGGCCTCACCACGGTTGTTGCGGCTGGCTTCGAGGCCGTAGTGGTCGCACAGGTCCTGATAGCGCCTTGTGATGTCGTCGGCCTGCTCAGCCGTCAGGTTGCGAAAGGCGGCAGACAAGCTGTCGGTGCGGTGTTCGGCCGGCACACCCCCCAGGCTCCAAAGGGCATTCTGCAGGTTCTCGGCAAGGGCTGTGAAGCTTTCGCCACCCAGCACCACGCCGACAGCCTCCCATCGAGAGTAGGCCAGGACGAAGTGATAGAGCCGATGAGGCAAGGGCTTCCCGGCGATCGTGATGCCGAGACTGCTGGCGTCGGTGAAATCCGACAGCGCTTGGTGGCCGGGCTCCGGCACCTGGCGGAAGATGATGTCCTTCGGCACCCCATGCAGGGCACGCCAGTGCCGTACCCGGCGCTCCAGCGTGCGGCGCACCCGGTCGTCGGGAAAGGCCATGGGGTAGGTCCGCTGCAGATAGCGCAGCAGGGTCACCGCCTGCACCGAAGGATCGTTCTTCAAGATCGGCTCGAGATCTCGCTCCCAGTAGCCGTCCAGGGGGTCCGGCACGGTACGGCCACGATCGGCCTTGCGCTGCGAGGGCAATCTTGGATCCGCCTCGATCCGACGGGCGGTGCGCTCGCTGAAGCCGGCGCGGGCCGCGGCGGTCGGCTGGGTGTGAAGCTTTCTTTCCTGCATGTAATATCTCACCTGCTGGTCGTTGACGGGTTTGCCCGGCAAATCGGGACCTCCGTTCTGGAAAACAGAAGTCACCGTCTTACCGGCCCGCAGCGACCAGCACCCAGCCCAAGACCCAGAGAAACTTGGCTTGCGGCCGGTGGTGCTCCCCTCCAAACGGGCTACGCCCGTCCTCCGGGGAGCACCACCGGCCAAGATGGCTGTCGGAACCGGTCAAGTTGGTTGTCGCTCAATAGAAAACGAGGCCACAGCAAGGAAGGCCGGGACAACGATCCGCAGGTGATCATCGCGCTTGCCGTCACCCGTGAGGGGATCCCGGTTCGGTCCTGGGTCTTTCCCGGCAACACTTCCGACGTCACCACAGTTGCCAAGATCAAAGATGATCTCCGCGGCATGAAGCTGGGCCGAACCTTATTCGTCGGCGACGCCGGGATGTATTCGGCAGCCAATCTCAAAGAGCTTTCCAAAGGAGCCGGCCGTTACATCCTGGCGACGCCTGTCGGCAAGATCAAAGAGATCAAGGACGAGGTTCTCTCGCACCCCGGCCGCTATGCCGATATCGCCCCGAACCTTCGCGCCAAGGAAGTCATCATCGGTGATGGCGAGCGTCGCCGGCGCTATATCCTGTGCTTGAACCAGGACGAGACGGATCGGCAAAAGTGGCGACGCGCTGAAATCCTGAAAACCCTTGAGACCACCCTCAAGACGATGAAAAAGGACCACCCCAAAGCCGCCTGCCACTTGGTCGCCTCCAAGCGCTATGGCCGTTATCTCAGCCTCGACGACAAAGGCCGACCCTACCTCGATCGAGACAAGGTCAAGAGGGCCGAACATCTCGACGGCAAGTTCGTCTTGACCACCAACGACGATACCCTCTCGGTCGCCGATATCGCGCTTGGGTACAAGGGAATGTGGATCATCGAAAGTTGCTTTCGCAAGATGAAAACCACCGGGCTTGAAGTCCGCCCGATGTTCCATTGGATGCCGCAAAGGATCACCGCTCACGTCAAGCTTTGCGTTTTGTCACTCATGATCCAGCGTGCTGCAGAACTCGCCACCGAGTTGCCCTGGAACCAGCTCACCACCATCCTGGCGTCGCTCAAGGCAGTCAAATATCGAAGCGAGGACAAGACAATTGTTCAGGCCTCCAAAATCCGGCCCGAAACCGCAGAAATTTTCAAAAAGCTAGATATTTCAAAGCCTAAAGCTATCCTCGCCGTCGACTAAACCGATCGGAACCCAAAAATCCTGTAGGCACACGCCGATTCAGGACGCCTCGTAACGTCCTGTTTTTGCTGCGTGATTCCAATCCGTTTTCTACACGCCGCAAACTCGAGGCCGACGATCTTGATTCTAAGCTCGGATAGTCTCAATCAGCTACAGATAGCTGTAGCCGCTGATCGTCTTCTCACGCAGAAACACGTGCTGTTGGCGCAAATATAGAGATCAATTGTTAAGCAAAAACAAATCTTCATCGCATTATTGAGCACCATAACAAAATTTGTACGCCAAAGCAGCATCAACCAATTCAAACACTTAAAGCGAATATTATCCTTTTATCCGAAGTCCATTTGTCAAGTTAGGTCAAAATAAAGTCAAACACTTAGCCAAAATGTCACTCTTTGCCCCAGGGCTCACCGTTCAAGTCGTCTTGACTATTTATTGCGTTTTATTCTGGTTTTCTTCTTGGGTTTCGGTTTGCCCAAACCAATTTTCTTCGCCAATTCAGAGCGTGTTGCTGCATAGGATGGGGCAACCATTGGATAATCATCTTTCAAACCCCAACGCTGGCGATATTCGTCAGGCGTCATGTCATAACGGGTTTTCAGATGCCGCTTCAGCATCTTCAATTTCTTGCCGTCCTCAAGACAAACAATATATTCAGGGGTCACCGATTTCTTGATCGGAACTGCCGGCTCCAACTTGGCCTCTTCAACGGGTTCTTGACTTAGCTGTCTCAGATTTTCTGCGATCGTCGAGATCACGCGTGGCAGATCAGCGGTGGCGACTGCATTATTGGCCACGTAGGCTGAAGTGATCTCCGCGGTCATGGCCACGAACGCCGAGTGGTCGAATTGCTCTTCCGCTTCCATTTGAACTCCTAGTTACGATGTCAGATAGCAATGAGATAAATTCAATTGACTATAGTTTCAATAGCACATTGTTATTTTCTTGGCCTTATCCGATTGCTTGAATTTGAGGCAATATAACAATAATTTAACAAAAACACTGAAATCGACAATATTTCAACCCCCATTACATTTGAACAGTCTGACCTAAGTTGAACAGTGGGTTCCGGACAGTCGCTTATCCCTTTAGTTCCGCAGGATCAACATTTGGTATGAATCATGGCTTCTCTTAACGGCGATGCCGAGGAGACACGAAGGCTGCTTATGGGGTTTTTTCTTTATTCGATTGGAGCGAAACACGAACTCATCGAGATAACGCTGAAAACGGGGTTCAAGGCGGCCACGATAGCCCCCCTAGTGGATTGTTTCAATCACAAGCTTCCCTCGTTGGACGGCGTTGATGATGCGGTTGGGATCAGCGGTCCAGACGAAGGGTTTTGGGTTTCTATTGGTCTCGGCGATGAAGCGTTTGATCGCCGCCTGGAGATCAACGATCGAATGGAACACACCTCGCTTGAGGCGCCGTCTGGTGAGCTTGGCGAAGAAGCTCTCGACCGCGTTGAGCCAGGAGCACGAGGTCTGCCCGGAATGGGCGACGGTGCAACCCGGATGGCGGGAGCCCAGTAGCTCCAGGCATGTGTCCTAGCGAAAGCGGGAGGGCCCCCGGCTATGCCGGGGAGGCAGTCATAGTTTGACGGTTACGGCAGTCCATCGCCGGGTTCTTTTCGTGAGCAACCACGCACGCGAGAGGAACCGCAACGATGGACACGTATCGAAGCCTATGTCACACGGTCTGGGACTGCAAATTTCATATCGTTTTCATTCCGAAATGCCGACGCAAGACCCTTTATGCAGGTTTGAGGCGACATCTGGGTGGCGTGTTTCGTCAACTTGCGGCGCAAAAAGGCTGCGAGATCGTGGAGGGACATCTGATGCCCGATCATGTGCACATGATGATTGCGATCCCGCCAAGACTGGCTGTGTCCCAAGTTGTCGGCTACATCAAGGGCAAGAGCGCGATCCACTTGGCTCGAGTTTATGGCGAGCGCAAACGCAACTTTGTTGGCCAACATTTCTGGGCCAGAGGGTATTTCGTTAGCCCGGTTGGCCGCGACGAGGCCACCATCCGGGCTTATATTCGCCATCAGGAGAAGGAAGATGCGCGGCTCGACCAACTGGGTCTTTGGCGCTGAGCAGCCACCTTCAGGTGGCGCACCTTCCGGGGCCGCGAAAGCGACCCGGCCGCCGCTTTGAGCGGCTCATGACTAAAGCCCCCGGCTTTGCCGGGGGATATTTACTTGTCGAGAATGACATGGACCACCTTGCCGGCCGGCACCTTCGCTTCGATGGCGTTGAGAAAGCGGATAAAGTCCTGGTGACGGTGTCGCTGCATACATTGTCCGATGACTTTGCCCTCGAGCACGTCGAGAGCGGCAAACAAGGTTGTGGTGCCGTTGCGCTTGTAATCGTGCGTCATTGTTCCGCATCGACCGGGTTTTATTGGCAGGCCCGGCTGGGTGCGGTCGAGCGCTTGGCTCTGCGATTTCTCATCGACCGAAAGCACGATGGCATGGGCCGGTGGATCGACGTAAAGCCCAACGATATCCTTTAGCTTGGCCACAAACTGCGGATCGCGCGACAGCTTGAAGGTCCTGACACGGTGCGGCTGCAGCTTGTGCGCTCGCCAGATCCGTTGGCCCTGGGACTGTCAGAAATTTCGTGTGTGGGCCATGACGATGCGAGCGGAGGAGAGATCGCATGGCAGGACGGAAGAAGCCTGTTATCGCGGACGATCTATTGGACCAGCTGCCGGCAGGTCGGGACCCTCAGGCAGTTTTCAGCAAGGACGGTCTGTTCGACGACTTGAAGCGGGCGTTGGCGGAACGTGCGCTGAACGCCGAGATGGACCATCACATGGATGGCGAGGCCGGCGACGGCCGGTCTAACAGCCGCAATGGCTACGGCAAGAAGACGCTGCTGACGGAGACGGCTGAGGACGATCGGGAGTTTCTCCGGCGCCTTGGGATGCGGCAGAACTTCATCACAGCGCCAATCCTTCTTGAGCGTCACTCGGTAGAGGAAGCGCAGCGCGACGATGGCGATCTGGATCGACCCAGCCGCCAGCTCCTTCTCAATGGTCAGATAGACCTGATAGGGGCGGATCTCCTCAGGTCCTAACAGCGCTGGCGACTTATCGAAGTGGCGAGCAAATCGCGTGACCTGCTCAAGATACACTCGCTGTGTGTTGAACGAAAGGTTGCGGACCTGCATGTCCTCAGTCATGCGTTGCCGGAGAACGGTCATGACAAGCTCCTTTGCGATGGGGTGATGCTGCAAGCAGCCACACCATGTTGTCGCAATCGGAGCTCTCTGAGGGATGCAGGAGCCAGCGGGATCAGCGGAGCCCGGACGATACCCAGCCTGCTCGGTCGTTAGGGCAAGACGCCACTATCGCGTAGCGGTTTAGTCCAATGACGATTATCCGTAACGCCGCTCGCCACATAGACGCGAACGCCCGTGCCCGGGCCGATCATGCCGACTCCACGGCGGCGACCAGGCGCCGGATCTCGTCGCAGGACAGGTTCGAGGAAAAGCGAAGCGTACGACCATGACAGAGCTCGATCGAAATCATGATGGCCGGCGATGGCGCCTCGTCGACTGAAGGGTCACCATCACCGCCACCGTGGCAGACCTCGACCGGCAGGAAGTCAACCACGGCAAAAGACTCAGACCGAAGCCGCCGCGCTCGAAAGGCCCGGCGCCACTGATAGATCTGCGAGCGGCTGATGTCGTGCCAACGCGCCACGACATCACACCGATAGCCCCAACGGCTGAGCCGCCGCTGAACCACATAGCCGCAAGGGCCAGCTTCGTAACAGAACTGCAGCGTCTCGCCACCAGCTGACAGCTTCCTACATAGCTTGCGCAAGGGCCTCCGGCAATCGCTCCATAGTAGCTGAAGGCCGCACCTGGCGATGCTGGCGCCATGGCCACCGCGATCGTCTCTTCGTGCACGTCCAGCCCGACAAAAATGGTAGTATCCGTCATGGTTCGCCTCGCTCCGTGTCTGACGATAGGCGCCAACCGACGCAACCCTCGTTCAGGTCCAAACAACCTATCCGACACGTCGGGGCGGACCACCGCTACCGGTTCATCGCCCCATGACAAACATTTGGTCTAGCCTCAATGTTTTTCCAAGTTTGATGATCAAGGCTATCGAAAAGCTGGTTCATCGAAGCTTCTGAGTTTCCTCGAATGAATTTGCTCAGGTCCGACTTCATCTCGAAGAATGCGTATCGCCTCAAGTCCAATTTGCAGATGCTGATCGATGCGTTCGCGATAGAATGTGTTGGCCATGCCACGAAGCTTGAGCTCGCCATGCAGCGGTTTGTCGGACACGCAGAGCAGCGTTCCATAAGGAACTCGAAACCGAAAACCATTTGCGGCAATGGTGGCGCTTTCCATATCGACTGCGATAGCGCGTTGGCGGTTCAGCCGCTCAAACAACTCATCATAGCGCAATTCCCAGTTGCGGTTATCGGTGCTCGCAACCGTGCCGGTCCGCATCCTCGTTTTGATTTCTCGGCCTTTCAGACCAGTCACATTCACAACAGCCTGTTGAAGAGCAACCTGCACCTCGGCAATCGGTGGAACGGTGACATAGAGCGGGAGATCCTGGTCAAGCACATGATCCTCACGCGCATAACCATGCGCTAGAACATAATCGCCGAGCTGTTGGCTTCTTCGAAGGCCCGCACAGTGCCCGAGCATCAACCAGCAATGTGGGCGCAGCACGGCAAGATGGTCGGTGATCGTTCTGGCATTTGATGGACCTACCCCGATATTGACCATCGTAATGCCCATACGATCAGGTCGCGTAAGGTGATAGGCCGGCATCTGCGGAAGATGACGAGGATGAGTACCTCCAGATGCTTCGGTCGAAAAACGATGATTATGCGTAATGACTTCTCCCGGCTCTACCAGGCTCGAATAGATGTCCCCATCGCCAATCTCGTGCTTTGCAAATTCGATGAAGTGATCAACATAGCGCTGATAATTCGTCAGCAGGACAAATCGCTGCACATGTTCTGGACGGGTTGACGTGTAATGATGAAACCGTTGCAGTGAATAGTCGACCCTTTCCGCCGTGAACAGTGCAAGAGGCTTGGATGTCCCTTCCTCCGGCCGGTTTGTGCCATTGGCTATGGCATCATCTATTCTACTCATGTCCGGTAATGGAAAGCTGGCCTGCAGTATCGGTACTCTATCTTGGCGAATATCAGCCGTGCTCTCTTCAATAACAAATGGTAATGGCATACGCCGATCACTTATTCCTACAGCAACCGGTACGCCGTGATGGTTCATCAACAGCTCGATCTGGCGTCTATAGTAGTCATTGAAGAGCGAGGGCCTCGTCAGTGTGGTCCCATAGATGCCGGGATCATGAAGTGCTCCGTAAGACAACCGTGCATCGAGATTTAGCGTTGTGGCATCGACCTTGGCGCCGAGAAACGGATAACATGCGTCAACTGGACGTCCCAAAACCGTATTATCGCCTGCTGTAAAGCGATCGAATGCTGCCCGCATAATGGCAACACCTTGATCATAGATCTGATGAATGCGCGTGACTGCTGCATCTGGATTAGCAAAGAGATGAACATCACGAACGCCTCTTTCCGCAAACAGGTTGATCAAATGGTCTGCCATCGTTGGATCCCGCCGCTGTTCGCTCTTCACTCGAACAATAAGACGTGGCTGTCAACGTCTCAGGCATTTCTGAATGTGCGTATCTAGCTTCCAAGAAAAGACTTCCAACCCTCGCACGCCTCAGCTCCCTACGATCGGTCAACCCCCTTCTTGGACATCAAACTTAGGCAAGCTGCTGGGATAGGTTAGCAGCGCTTAAACGAAATCCGACCAGACGCTGGGCGGATGCCAGGATCGGTGCAATCTGGCTACATTGTCCCATCATCGACGATCAACACAGCGCCGTACTCCGCAGGCTTGTCGTCATCGACGGGCCAATCGGGGCACGGTTCTTAGAAGCGAGATCGTGCTGCTAAACCCCTGATGCGCATTTCAGCAACGGGCTTGTTCTGGCTGAGATTGGGGGCATGGGCCCGTTCCACCCTTGGCACCTTGGTTCGGCAAGCTCATCTCCGCTACCTGCAAGGAGACCAAGCGGCAGAAGTAGAAGACCCATGAATATTGGTCTCCCCTTCAGCCTGAGGGCCAGTCGCAGGACCGGCCAAGGCGGAGACGTCAGTACCCAAGGAGGCGGGTTGGTCCTGGTCCTGCGTGCTTGCTGGCGTGAATTATACCAGTTACGGCAGACAGAGGATTTAGCAAGACGACTTTTCGATCCTGTCATCTGCCGAGATGGCAGAGTGCTGCCGAGCAAAATGATCGCTCTCATCGGGTAAAACCTCCAGTAAATTGCCCATCGAAAATTTGACTTTCCTCAATTGTTGAAAGGACGGATCGCGAAAATTTCGAAGATACTGGTACTGATGATGCTAAAATTTCAAAGCAGAACATTGTTTCCCCCAATTTACTTTTCGATGCATTTTTTTCGCACTTTTGAGCTTTTAAGAGCTGCTTCTCCGCAGAGGGCATTAAGAGACACCAAAATGACATGGGATAGGATGTTGCTATCTCTCAGGCGCCATTGACTCTGTTAATAACTAACGATGGGGCGAATTTGAAGACTAAATACACTCAAGGCGTGTATTAAATGATATGGGCATTGCTTGTGGTTGCGCGGCGATCACGACCCCCTTGTAAAAGCCGGCCAATTAGGTGTTCATGGAGACAATGTAGGGGAGACCTCGGCATGACAGGCGATCGTCGATCGAAGAGCTTTTATCTTTTGGCAATAATATTCGCCGTTTTTGTTGTTTTCCTTTACGGGCCGATCCTGACCATTGTCGTTCTGTCTTTTCAGGGACGAGAGGGAGGTTTGGTCTTTCCAATGAATGGCTTTTCCCTTTATTGGTTTCAGGATCTGTTCAGGCCGCAGTCAATCGGTGATATCTGGGGTTCGTTTGAGCGATCGTTCAAACTTGGCCTGATCGTTCTCGTTCTAACCGTGTACATTGTCATTTCTAGCAGGGCTCGCCTTTCGTCGCCGCTTCAAAGGCTCGACGCTCTTGTTCTACATCGTGGTCGCCAGCCTGATCATGCCGTCGGTGGTGGTCAGCCTAGGCATCGGCTCGCTGTTCGAACTCGCTGGCTGGGAGCGGAACTGGTGGTCGTCGGCGCTCGGCGCCCATCTCACCTGGACGCTGCCGTTCGGTCTTCTGATCATGTTCGCGGTCTTCAACCGCTTCAACCCCGCTTATGAAGAAGCAGCGCGCGACCTCGGTGCCAGCAACTACCAGACGATCCGCCATGTGGTCCTGCCGATCGTGGCACCCTCCCTGATCGGCGTGGCGCTGTTCGGTTTCACCCTCTCCTATGACGAACTCGCGCGCACCTCCCAGTCGGTCGGTGCATTGAACACCCTGCCGCTGGAACTGCAGGCGATGCAGACCAACGCCACGACTCCCGTCATCTACGCCCTCGGCACGCTGACCACCGGCCTCTCGATTTTGGTGATCGCCACCTGCCTGATCACGGCCCTCATTCTGCAGCGCCGCCGCGCCAGGCTTGGCTCAGATGCGGGCAAAGGCGTGTGAGGCGGTGCGGGGCGCTCCCATGATCGAAGCATTGTTGCACCAGCAACCAAGACCAAGGAAAACATCATGAAAATCCTGGTCATCAACCCCAACACCACCCTCTCCATGACCGAGAAGATCGGTGAGGCGGCGCGCTCGGTCGCCGGATCCGGCACCGAGATCACCGCAGTCAGCCCCGATAAGGGGCCGGTTTCTATTGAAGGGCATTATGATGAAGCCTATTGCGTGCCGGGCGTGGTCGAGCGGGTGATGGCGGGTGCGGCCGAGGGCTATGATGGTTTCGTGCTCGCCTGTTTCGACGATCCGGGCCTCTATTCCTGCCGGACTGCCGTGGCGCAGCCGGTGGTCGGGATCTGCGAGGCCGCGATGCATACCGCCACCATGATCGCCGGCAGCTTCTCCGTGGTCAGCACCCTTGCCCGCTCGATCCCTGTGATCGAGGAGCTGGGCTTTCGTTATGGTATGGACCGGCGTCTGAAACGGGTGTGGGCCGCCGATATTCCGGTGCTTGCTCTGGAGGAGGAAGGCTCGGGTGCGGCGGAGAAGGTTCGGACCGCCGTCATGCGCGCCGTCGAAGAGGATCGATCGGAAGCCGTCATCCTCGGCTGCGCCGGCATGGCAGATCTCACCGCCTGGCTGACCAGGGAAACCGGTGTGCCGGTCCTGGATGGCGTGGCCTGTGCCGTGAAGATGGTCGAAGGCCTGATCGGTCTTGGTCTCGGCACCAGCAAGGTTTCCGGCTATGCTTGGCCGCGTCCGAAGACATATACGGGCGATTTTGCCCGATTTGCGCCGACATCAAGGGACTGAGCCTCGTTCCGGTCACCGGTTTCAGGATTCCCCCAAGTCCCAAAAAAGTCCGGTCATGATTTCCAGGCCTTCGCGGGTGGGCTCGATCAGAAGGTGTTCGTCCGGGCCATGCTGACGGCAGCCGCCATAGGAATGCGGGATCCAGATGACGGGAACGCCAAGTGTCTTGCCGAAGATCTCGCTGGGCAGCCCGCCTGAGGAGTTGGGGATGAGATTAGGGCGATAGCCGAGGGTGGTTACGATTGATTTCAGGGTCCAATCGACCCAAGGATCGTCGGGATCGGTGCGCCAGGCGGTGAAGGAGGCGTGGCCGGCTTCTCGGATTTCGACCTGCGGAAACCCTTCCCGGTCAAGATGTTCCCGAAGAGCGGGCAGCAGTCTTTCCTCATCCACATCGGCGGTGAACCTGATCTGGCAACGAGCTCGGGCGTCGGGCTGGACGCCGTTGACGGGATTTTCGGGCCGGCCGGTGATGAAGGCGAGGACGATGAACCCGGTCCAGCCCAGAACTTTTTCAGGCGTCGACAGCCCAGGTTCGCCCCAGTCTGCCGGCCCTACCAGAGCTGCATCGCCGGAATCGACATGGAGCTGTCTGAGAGCCTTGGCTATCCTGTCCGGAACGGACTTCGGGCGCCACGCGTCAATCAGGATTTTGCCCCGCCGATCCGTGATGGTCGCGAGCGCATGGGCGAGCGTGATGCCCGGGTCTTCCAGGAGGCCGCCATAATGGCCGGAATGGCGGCTGCCTTCGCGAAGATCCACGATCAGATCGAACGCGATCCCGCCGCGATTGCCGAGCGAGACATCGGCCTTGCCCGGCGCCTGTCTCGGCCCGTCTGAGGCAAGAAACAGATCGGCGGCGAGTTTTTCCCGGTGTCGTTCACAAAACGCCAAAAGCCCAGGCGAGCCGATTTCCTCACCGGTCTCGATCAGGATTTTGGCGTTGAAGCCAGCCCGGCCGCGGGCTTCGATCACCTGGGCAAGGGCGGCCATGATGATGCTGTGCTGGCCTTTGTTGTCGGCGGTGCCCCGGCCATACCAGCGATCGCCTTCTACGGAGATCATCCAGGGATCGAGCCCGTCCCGCCACTGCTCCGGGATGCCGCGGACGACATCGCCGTGACCGTAGGTGAGGAGCGTTTTTACGTCGTCATCCTCGTGGCGCGTGGCAAGAAGAAATGGCCCGCCATTTGGATCGCTGTTGTCGAACAGCTCGATGATGAAACTGTAGCGCTTAAGCCAAGGGCCAATCTCGTCTTCGAGATAACGATAAAGCTCCTGCCGCTGCGACGGCTCCTGGCTCTCCGTCGGGATCGCCACCCGCCGCTCAAGATCCACCTTGAAGGCGCCGCCATCGAAATGCGTCCGCGCCTTCTCCAACGCCTCATCACGTGCCCTGGTCAAGTCACGCCCCCCATCGCCGATGGAGCCGCCGGCAGGCGTTTTTCCTCTATTCCGTGGCAGGCAACCAACGTGCCGTCAGTAGGATCGGGCTGCAATTCCGGACGCTCCCGTTTGCAGCGATCATTGGCGAACGGGCAGCGTGGATGGAAGGTGCAGCCCGAGGGCGGGTTGATGGGGTTGGGCACCTCGCCTGCGACCGGAGCGCGCTCCAGACCGGTCATGTCGAGATCGGGGATCGTGTCGAGCAGCAGGCGCGTATAGGGGTGGCGCGGGTTGGCGAACATCGTCTTGGTTTCCGCGACCTCGCAAAGCCTGCCTAGATACATCACCCCGATCTCGTCGGAGATGTGGTCGACCACGGCGAGATTGTGGCTGATGAACAGATAAGTGAGGCCGAACGCCCGCTGCAGATCCTTCATCAGGTTCAAGATCTGCGCCTGCACCGACACGTCGAGGGCAGAGGTCGGCTCGTCGCACACCAAAAATTCCGGCTCGCCCGCCAGCGCTCTTGCGATGGAAATGCGCTGGCGCTGGCCGCCGGAGAATTCATGAGGATATTTCTCGCCATCGACAGGGCTCAGCCCCACCTGGGTCAACAATTCACCGACTCTCTTGTCCAGCCCCTCGCCACCGGCGAGTTGAAAGGCGAGAATCGGTTCGGCGATGATGTCGCGCACTCGCCAGCGCGGATTGAGGCTGGCAAACGGGTCCTGAAAGATCATCTGCAGGCGGGAACGCAGTGCCTTGTTCTCCGCCCGGCTCCGTGCAGCCGCCATGTCCTGGCCATCAAAACGGATGCTGCCCCTGGTCGGCGCATAAAGCCCAACCAGCAGCCGCGCCACCGTCGACTTCCCGCAGCCCGATTCCCCGACCAGACTGAAGGTCTTCCCCTTCGGAATGGCAAAGCTCACACCATCCACCGCCTTCAGCGTCACCCGCTCCTGACGCTCGATCAGCCGGTTCAGCAAAGGGGGCGAAATATCAAAATACTTGGCAAGCCCCTCCACTTCTATCAGGGCGCGAGGCGCGCCGGCCTCGACCTGGACCTCGACACCTTGGGGAGCGGTCGGGCCCGATGCCTGGCTTTTTGCGGGGTTAGTCATGACCGGTTACCAAAGCATCATCAACTTGGTGCCCAGCAAGGCCTACAGGTGCTACCTGCCAGCAGGCGGCTCTGGTGGGGCCGCCGGTCGGCATGAGGTCGGGGCGCTCATGGTAGCAGCGGTCCATGGCTTGGGGACAGCGGGGGTTGAAGGCGCAACCCTTTGGGATTTCGGTGAGGCGCGGCATCGAGCCGTCGATCTGGGTCAGGCGTTCCATGTTGTGGCCGATCACCGGGATCGAGCCCATCAGTCCCTGGGTATAGGGATGGCTCGGGTGTTTGACCACGTCCCGGACGGGACCGATTTCGGCGATGCGGCCGGCATACATGACTGCGACCCGATCCGCGGTTTCGGCGATCACGCCCATATCGTGGGTGATCAGCATGACCGCGGTGCCGTGGTCCCGGCAAAGGCGCTTCAGGAGGGCGATGATCTGCGCCTGGATCGAGACATCGAGCGCCGTGGTCGGCTCGTCGGCGATGATCAGGCGTGGGTTGGCGGACAAGGCAAGCGCGATCACCACGCGCTGACGCATGCCGCCGGAGAACTCATGGGGATATCCATCGATCCGGCGTTCGGGGGCGGGAATGCCGACTTCGCTCAGAAGCTCGATCGCCCGGTTGCGAGCCGCTTGGGTGTTCATGTCGGTGTGGGTTTGGATGGTTTCGATCAGTTGACGGCCGACGGTGTAGAGCGGGTTCAGGCTGGTCAGCGGGTCCTGGAAAATCGCCCCGATCTCGCGTCCCCGGATTTTTCGTAGTTCCTCGTAGCCAAGATTGTCGATGCGGCGGCCATCGAGCTTAATCTCGCCGGCGGCGATGCGCCCCGGCGGCTCCAAAAGGCCGATGATCGCCGCCCCGGTGAGCGATTTGCCGGCCCCGCTTTCGCCGACCACGCCCAGCACCTCGCCCTCCTTGATCGAGAACGAGATATCGTCGACCGCGACCAGCGTGCCGCGGCGCGTGGGAAACTCAATCCTTAGATGCAGGACGTCCAGAAGCGTCATCGGCGAACCTCAGGCATCATGGTCACCATGGTCACCTCAGTCTCGGATTGAGAGCATCGCGCAGCCAGTCGCCCAAGAGGTTGACCGCCAGGACCAGAAGAACGAGGGCGATGCCCGGAAAGATGGTCATCCACCATTCGCCGGAGAACAGAAAATCATTGCCGATGCGGATCAGCGTGCCGAGGGAGGGCTGGGTCACCGGCACGCCGACACCGAGAAAGGACAGCGTCGCTTCGGTCAGGATGGCGATCGCCAAAGTGAGGGTGCCGATCACCAGAACGGGACCCATCACGTTGGGCAGCACATGGCGCAGCATGATCAGAACAGGATGAATGCCGATGACACGCGCTGCCTGCACATATTCCTTGTTCTTCTCGACCATGGTCGAGCCGCGCACGGTGCGGGCGAAGTTGACCCAAAGGGAGGCGGCGATCGCCAGGATCAGCACGGGGATCTTGAAATCCTTCTGCAAGGTGGTGGACAGCAGCGAGCGGACGATGCCGTCGAACAGCAGCGCGATCAGGATGGCCGGGAAGGTCAGCTGGATGTCGGCGACGCGCATGATGAGGCTGTCCAGCTTGCCGCCGACATAGCCGCTCAAGCAGACCGAGCAAGGTGCCGAAGAGGGCGGCCAGAATGACGGAAGCGAAGCCGACGAACAATGAAAGGCGAAGGCCAAACATGATTGCGGACAGCATGTCGCGGCCTTGATCGTCGGTGCCCGAGCAGGGAACATGCGCATCGCCGCCTTGAACCCAGGCCGGCGGACGAAACGCGTCCATCAGATTGAGGGTGGCGACATCGCTGGTGTTGTGCGGGGCGAGCCAGGGGCGAAGATAGCCGCCAGAAACAGCAGCACGGTGACGATGAAGGCGACGATGGTGATCGGCGATCGCTTGAAACTGTAAAAGACGTCGCCGTCGAGAAAACGGCGGACAGCGTCCGCGAGCCGGCTGGTCTGACCAAGCTGATGCATTACGGGTTTCGATTTGCTGCATCAGATCAGCTCCCCAATCGCGTTATCTCCTTCGTCAACAGGGCATCGATGATGCCTTCTTCGTCTATCATGACATCGACGACGCCCGCTCGATCCGAAGGCGCGGATCGACGGCGTAGTAGAGCAGATCGACGACCAGATTGATCGCGACGAAGAAGACCGCGATCAGCACCAGATAGCTGGACATGATCGGGATATCGACAAACGAGATCGCCTGAATGATCAAGAGCCCCATGCCCGGCCATTGAAATACGGTCTCGGTGATAATCGAGAAGGCGAGCAGCGAGCCGATTTGCAGGCCGGTGATGGTGATCACCGGCACCAGGGTGTTCTTCAGCGCATGGCCGAAATTGATGGCGCGGTTGGAGAGCCCGCGCGCGCGGGCGAATTTGATGTAGTCGGTGCGCAGAACCTCCAGCATTTCCGCGCGCACCAGGCGCATGATCAAGGTGAGCTGAAAAAGCGCCAGCGTGATCGCCGGCATAATGATGTGACTCCAGCCCTTGATGGTCAGAAAACTGGTCTGCCAGCCACCAAGATCCACCAACCCCTGTCGACCGAAAGTCGGCAGCCAGCCGAGCCAGACCCCGAAGACCAGGATCAGGAGAATGCCGATCAGGAAGGTCGGAATTGAAATCCCGATCAGTGAGACCGCGAGAAAAATCTTGGAAAGCCAGCTTTCCCGGTGCAGCCCGGTATAAACGCCCATGGGTACGCCGACCGCGAGGGCGATCAGGGCCGAAACGGCAACGAGCTCCAGCGTCGCCGGCAACCGCTCAGCGATCAGATCGGCCACCGGTTTGCCCATGCGGTAGGATTTGCCGAATTCGCCCTGGGCGGCGTTAGCCGACCCAGGTCATGAATTGAATAGGGATGGAATCGTTCAGGCCGAGCCGTTCGCGCAGCGCCTCACGCTGCTCGATCGTGGCCTCGACGCCCAGCATGTTGTTGACCGGATCGCCGACGAACTGAAACAGCGAGAACGAGATCAGACCGACCACCAGCATGACCAGGATGGCCTGGAGCAGGCGCTGAATGATGAAGGCGATCATGATGCCACCGGCATGGGGCTATCTGAGCAGGCGCCGATCCGGGTTTCTGTTTGATGGTCCCCCGGATCGGCTGCCATGCCTCTACTTCATTACGACGGTACGCAGGTCAACGTCGTTCAGCGGCCGCTGGATGACGCTTTCGACCGTGTCCGTGCGCACGCCCCAGGCGAGAGCCTGCTGGTGCAGCGGAATGTGGCCGACATCGTCGTAGTGGATCTGAAATGCCTTTCGGATCAGCTCGTTGCGCTTGGCCTCATCGACCGTGACCGCGATCTCATCGGCAAGTTTCTCGATCTCCGGATTGGTGTAGCGGCCGCTGTTCCAGGCCCCCTGCCCGTCACCGTCCAGGGTCATCAGGTTCTGCAGAGGGTTGAGGGCGTCGTAGGAACCGGGCGTCCAGCCGAGCATGAAGAAGCTGGTGTTGTTGCCTTCCGCCTCACCGATCTTGTTGAAATGAAGTGACTTGGTCTGGGCGTTTAGCGAGACGTCGATGCCGACGCGCTGTAGCATCGGCACCACGGCGGTGCAGATCGCCTCGTCGTTGACGTAGCGGTCGTTCGGGCAGTCGAGTGTGACGGAAAAGCCGTCGGCATAGCCTGCCTCGGCGAGCAGGGACTTCGCTTGTTCGGGATCATAGGCATAAGGCGTGTTCATGTCCTCCTGAAAGCCGTTGATCCCGGGTGCCACCATCAAGCCGGTCGGCGTCGAGGCGCCGCGCATCACCACCCGCTGGATCGCGGCGGTGTCGATCGCATGGGCAAAAGCCTCCCGAACCCTCACGTCCTTGAACGGGTTCTTGCCGGAGCCCGGCATATCCAAAAGCTCGTCCCGGTGCTGATCGAAGCCGAGGAAGATGGTGCGTAGTTCCGGTCCCTGGAGCACGTCGATATTGGGATCACTGTCAAGCCGTTCGATATCCTGGAGCGGTACCGGGTAGATCAGATCGAGTTCGCCCGACAATAACGCTGCCACACGCGTGGCATCATTGGCGATCGGGGTGAATTCGGCACGGGTGATGTTATCGGTGCGGTTCGCCTGGTTCCACCAGCCCTCGAACGGCTCCAGCACCACCTTGTTGTCCTGCACCCACTCGACCAGCTTGAACGGGCCGGTGCCGTTGGCGTTGGTGTTGGCAAAATTGATCTTGCCCGCAGCCTGGATCACCTCGAAGCTGTCGTTCTCCTCCATATACTCCTGATCGACGATGAAGAAGAGGGGCATGTTCAGGAGAAGAATCGGGTCTGGCCCCTTGGTGACGATCTCGATGGTGAAATCATCGACCTTCTTGACTTCTGCGATCGAAGAGAGGGCAAAGCCCATATCGGAGGTTTCCTGGGCCTGGCGCTTGAAGGAATAGACCACATCATCGGCAGTAAACGGGTTACCGTTGTGGAAGGTCACCCCTTCGCGCAGCTTGAACCGCCAGGTGACGTCGTCGACCATCTCCCATTCGGTCGCAAGGTCGGGCTCCAGGGAGAGATCAGGCAGCCGATGGATCAGGCTGCTGAACAGATTGCCCTTCATGGTGTTGGTCGGCCCCTCGTTATTCATGTGAGGATCAAGGCCTAAAATATCACCTGTGGTTGAATACCGAAAAGTTTTCGCATCCGCCGCGGCAGTCATTGCCGCTATCGCTGCAAGAGCAACAAGAGCACTCTTCATTCTCGGCATGATATGCCTCCGTTATTTTGTTTCTTAACCCTAATGAGCCACTATCTACGACCCATGGGAGAATTGAAAGAGGCACTTGCATCGCGCATGGACCTGATGAGTCAAAACGTGGCAGGTCAGTGGGTTTCTGCTAGCGCCCCTCATTTCGGCCTTATCGAACTTTAACCATTTTGAAAGGCTGCAGCGCTAGAATCACGTGAACGAGAGCTCTTGCGAAGGAACATGATGCTGCCACCGATCGGCTCCGTCAGCATGCTTGCCAGCCAGGGACGAGCTGGCGTGGTGGTGGATGCACGTCCGCTCGGCGAGCCCGAAGGCGGGCGCCAGCTGGTGGCGCTCCGGATCAAAGCCGAAACCTCCGGCAGCGGTTATGGGGCTTCCTCTGCGGCTCTCGATGGCGCTCAAACCAAGCCAGGGCCCGCCGGCGACGCGGGAACATCGGATCAAGCGTCTCGTTCAAGTCACGCTCCAGCCGGCCCGGTTGCGGCCAAGCTCCCCGATCAGCTGACGACGTCCGAGCGTGCGGATCTTGCCGGGCTCCGGCAACGTGATCAGCAGGTTCGCCAGGAAGAAAAGGCCCATGCGGCGGTGGCCGGCGACCTGGCTGGTCCCATCAGCTACACTTACCAGCTTGGCCCGGATGGCCGTCAATATGCTGTCGGCGGCTCGGTTGGCGTCCAGGCGCGTACCGTCACGGGCGATCCCATAGAGGCCATGCGTCTGAGCGGACGGATGGCGGCGGCGGCCAATGCTGCGACCAACCCATCCGCCCAGGACTTCGCCACCGCAAGGCAAGCCTATGCCTTCGCCAGTCAGCGCGCCGACCCGCAAACCGTGCCACGACCAAGCCCAGGATTAGACTTGATGCTTTAACATGTTATCGTGAGCATGAAGGCATGCCTAATCATAGCATGATATCAAAAGCTTGGTATCGAATTGGCGGTGTCGGACCGTTCAGCCGGGGTTAACATGCGTCAAATTACCGTGCTGGTGCTTGTCGCAGATGCCGTCTCGCTTTATCTAGAGCGGCGCGGCATCGATCATATCGCGGCATCATCGGCTCTGAGGAGAGGAACGTGAAGAAGGTACTGTTTCAGCTGACCGGAAGTCTGGTGGCGGTCTTGGGACTTTGGTCCTGATCTCGCTTCCCCTCGTTCTCGGCGAGAGCTCGGCGGCTGAGGTCGAGGAACGTTCCATCGGCGATCCGGATGCGCCGGTCACGATCATCGAATATTCCAGCCTCTCATGTCCCCATTGCGCGAGCTTCCACAGCGATGTGCTGCCCGGATTGAAAGAGCGCTATATCGAGACCGGCAAAGTCCGTTTGGTGTTCAGGGATTTCCCCGCTGAACGAGAGTGCCGTCGATGCTGCGGTGATTGCCCATTGCTCGGGGCCGGATCGCTATGTCGGCTTTCTGGATGTCCTGTTCCAGACCCAAGAGAGCTGGTCGACTGCGGCGGACCCGAGAGCTGCACTCAAGCAACTGGGTAAGCTTGGCGGCCTGACCGACGAGCAAATGGACAGCTGCCTGGCCGACGAGACCATGGTGAACGCCGTCCTGCAGTCCAGGCTCGATGGCCAGAACGAGCATAAGGTGCAATCCACCCCGACCTTCGTGATCGGCGGCGGACTTCCCCGGCTCCCGCGATGTCGACGCCTTTGCCGAGATCATCGATCCGCTGCTTGGCGGTTCCTGATCAGGATCAGCACCTGCCGAACGTCGTGCGGATGAGCTTCCAGAATGTGACCTTCAAGCTCAAGAGGCCGCTCTCGCCGACATGCGTGCGGTGATGATCGGCTTTACCGGACGAACCGGCTGAGCGATCATCGATCGTCTGGACTGGTGTCATGCACGGGGAGGACATCATCATGGCCGAGATCGAAAGAACCAATGGCGGCGCGCGGGGGCGATCGAAAACCGTCGAACATCGCGGCTTGATCTGGACGGTCGCAACCGGTCCCGGCGACAATGTTGCCGAGCAGACCCGAACGACCCTGGCCAAGCTCGAAGCCAACCTCATCGATGCCGGCAGCGACAAGCACCACATTCTCGAAGCCGTTGTCTATCTCGCCGACATGGCCACCAAGCAAGAGATGGATGAGGTCTGGTGCGCCTGATTCCGGACGATGGCTGGCCCTGCCGAGCCTGTGTCGGAACGGACCTTTACCCGGGCGACTTGGTCGAGATCAAGCTCGACGGCAACGAAACCGGGCCTCGGATGAGACGGCATAGTGATGCATCGGATGCCACGGTTCCTGATGTCGAGGCTTCAATAAGACTTCAAGAGATTGATTAGAAACGGCTATTGTGTTCAAGCCGTAGGGAACCAAATGATGTGTTCATACCGCTAGGACGACTGCGGGATACACCGCAGCAGAGGGCGAACGGACCGACGGGGGAGGCGTGGCGACGTCTTCGACAGATCAGATATGACGACGGGCTGGCTTTGGGCGAGCGCGTACGCGCCGGCGACATCAGCGCTGCAGACCTGGTTGAAGCCGCCATCAACCGGATCGAAACGCACAATCCCGACCTTGAATGCGGTCGTCACCAAGGTCTACGAGCAAGCGCTCGACGCTGCCAAACAGCATGCGCCTGCAGGCCCCTTCGCCGGCGTGCCTTTTCTCCTGAAGGATTGGGCGGCGCCCTCGGCGGCGTGCCGTTCTCCGCCGGGTCCCGCTTTTTCAAGGATGCTTGCCCGCCGACCGACAGCGAACTGGTCCGCCGCTACAAGGCCTCGGGCCTCATCCCGCTGGGTCGCACCAACACGCCGGAATTCGGCCTGAACGCCTCGACCGAGCCGGTGCTCTTCGGCCCGACCCGCAACCCCTGGGACACCGAGAAAAGCCCAGGCGGCTCCAGCGGTGGCTCCGCCGCTGCGGTCGCGGCCGGTCTGGTGCCTCTCGCCCATGCCAGCGATGGCGGCGGCTCGATCCGCATCCCCGCATCCTGCTGCGGCCTGTTCGGCATGAAGACCACGCGTGCTCGAAACACCATGGCGCCCTATCTCGGCGAAAGCCTCGCCGGCTGTTCGGTCGAGCACGTGGTCTCACGCACCGTTCGCGACAGTGCCGCCGCCCTCGATGCGACCGCCGGCCCGGCACCCGGCGACCCCTATATGGCCCCTCCCCCCGCGCGGCCTTTCCTGGAAGAAGTCGACGCCGAGCCGCGCCGGCTCAAAATCGCGCT
>CAWBCX010000070.1:0-14037 GCA_963787265.1 uncultured Alphaproteobacteria bacterium
CAAAGCGGCCAGTTGGAACGGCATTGTCGTGTCGCGATTCTCTTTTTCTTGACCTGCATCTCTGACAATCGGTACAGCTATCCAATCAATGAAAATGAGGAAAGCCAACAATTCGATGAAGACATCTGCTCTTTTTTTTTAATTTTGATTGCCGGGTTGGCCAAGGCAAATGAATCGAGCGAATATGATCCTGACTGGGCTTCACTGATCGAACCGATTAAGTGCGCTCTGTTGTTCGATGCAAAAGCTTTTGTGGAGCCGAATAATCAAACAGACTACCTTAGCAAAGCTAAATCCTTTCGCGGGCTTGCCACAAACATGGGAAGGATTTTGGATGTAGATGTGGGTTCCGTGGAGTCAAGTGTTCGAGAAAATTGGCAAATTAAAATAGTAACCATGGTAGTCAACCAAATCGACTACAATGAAAACTACCCCCCTACAGATTTAGACAGCCCCATAAGAAAAAGCGCAGAGAGAGCGGCTGACCTACAACTTGAATGCAATCCTTACCTGGTAATTATGGAGATGCAGCCCAGTGTTTGGCAATAATTGCCAGAATATAGCGCAAACAATAATTGAATGGATGGTTTCCAATATATCCCAAGGCTAGTTTATTCTCCCTTGCAAAAATGCCATGTGCCCGTTTTCTATGAGAGATTTTAATCTGGTGGACATCGAAAACGCATTTCGCTTTTGCGTTTCTTGATGGTTAGTTTCAAACGCCATTACTGGCCGAAGAATGTGACCTTTGATGATCCTGTTGTGTAGGGCGTCTGCGTGGTGCCAGGTGTCACGGATCTTTAAGGTCCGTTTCAAGTCATAAACAGCAGTTCCCAACGCGTCGGCGACGTCCGGTTTTTCAGGCTAGCGGGCATTTTCTTCCACCTCAGGGCGCATCAATAACATCGACCCTGCAGGATCTACAGATAATCCCTGAGAAACGCCACCAGCGGCACGTCAGCCGCCGGCATCTTGAAGTCCGCCAAGTCCGCGGCGCGGACCCATTTGAGGGTCTGGCCTTCTTTGGCGGCCGGGATGCCGTCCCAGACGCGGCAGACGTAGAGGGGCATCAGGAGGTGGAAGGTTTCGTAGCTGTGGGAAGCGAAGGTCAGCGGGGCCAGGCAGTTTTCGATGATGTCGAGGCCGAGCTCTTCCTTGAGCTCGCGGATCAGGCAGGCTTCGGGCGTCTCGTTTTTTTCGACCTTGCCGCCCGGAAATTCCCATAGGCCCGCCATGCTCTTGCCCTCAGGACGCTGAGCCAGAAGCACGCGGTGATCCGGATCGATCAGCGCACAAGCCGCCACCAGCACCATGTCGCACGGCGACCTCGTGTCATGCGATGACCCCGTTGACGTGCCCTCGCCTTTTTCTTGATCCACCGAGTCCGTCACTTCCAGTTCAAGCGCCCGAACCGTCGAGGCGGTTCAACGTCAACGCTGTCATGCGTCATGACCGGTAGTCGGCGTTGATGGAGATGTAGCCGTGGGTGAGGTCCGACGTCCAGACCTTGGCTTTGCCCGGGCCGCGGCCGACGGTGACCTCGATGGTGATTTCGGTGCCGGCGAGATGAGTGCTGATCGGCGCCTCGTCGAGGCTGATGATCCTCGCCCCGTTGCGCGCGACCTCGTGGCCACCGACGCGGATGCCGAGCATCCCGATCTCGATCGGCTGATAGGCCTTGCCCACGGCCATGGCGATGCGGCCCCAATTGGCGTCCTCGCCGGCGATCGCGGTCTTGACCAGGGGCGAGTTGGCGATGGACATGGCGATGATGCGCGCGGACTCGTCGTTGGCCGCACCGCTCACCTCGATCTGGATGAACTTGGTCGCCCCCTCGCCATCGCGCACCACCTGCTGGGCAAGATCGGTTGCCACCTCGATGAGGGCACGGCGGAAACCTCTGAGCAGCTGGTCCTCGGCGCTGATCGGGGCGGGATGGCCGGCCTGGCCGGTGGCGAACAGCAGCAGCATGTCCGAGGTCGAGGTGTCGCTGTCCACGGTGATCCGGCGAAACGCCTGCTGGTTGGCCTCTTCGATCAAGCTCTGCAGAACCGGGGCGGGCAGGCCTGCGTCGGTCATGATGAAAGCCAGCATGGTCGCCATATCCGGCTGGATCATGCCGGACCCCTTGGCGATGCCGGCGATGGTGACGGATCGCCCGCCGATGGTGGTGCGGGTCACGCTGCCTTTGGCAAAGGTGTCGGTGGTGCAGATGGCCCGCGCGACATCACGCCAGCCATTGCCGCCCAGGCGCTCGTTCAGCCTGGGCAGGATGGCCACGATCTTTTCCACCGGCAGCGGTTCGCCGATGACACCGGTCGAGGCGACATAGATGTCCTCGGAAGAGGCCCCGAGCAGCTCGGCGGCCGCGGTGGCCTCCATCCGGACCGTGGCATCGCCGTGGGCGCCGGTCAGAACATTGGCATTGCCGGCATTGACCACCAGCCCCCGCGCCGTGCCGCGCTTCAGGTTCTTTTTGCACCAGGAGACCGGATGGCCCGGCACCGCTGATCTGGTGAAGACACCAGCGACCGTGGTGCCGGGCACGAACTCGATCAAGGCGAGATCATCGCGTCCGGCATACCGAATGCCGGACGCGCCCGCCGCCATCCGAACACCCTGAATTTCGGGGATGGCCGGGAAGTCGGCAGGCGCCAGCGGCGACCTTTCAGGACTCATCGTCGAGCAAACCCAGGTCCGGGTCGGACTAGCTGTCGCCTTCGGGCTTGGCCTCTTCGCCTTCTTTCGCTTCGCCCTTTTCGGCCTCGTCTTCCTTCATCACCATCGGCGTGCCGTCCATATTGAAGCGTTCGATCTTGGCGCCCTCACGGAGCTCCTCGACGAGGTCCGTCACGATGGTGCGGGCGACCTCCTGGCGGATCTGCGGCTCGCTCTCCTCGAAGGTCGGCTCGACCGTGCGCTTGTCCTCGACCTTGATCACATGGAAACCGAACTGGGTCTTGACCGGTTCTGGGGACGTGCTGCCGACCTCCATCGCGAACGCGGCATCGCCGAACTCGGGCACCATCTGGCCCTTCTTGAAGTAGCCGAGATCGCCGCCTTGCGGACCGCTCGGTCCGGTGGATTTTTCCTTGGCCAGTTCGGCGAAGTCGGCGCCACCTTTCGAGTTCGGCAATCACCGCCTTGGCGTCCTCTTCGTTCGCCAGAAGAATGTGGCGGGCGTGAACTTCCTCATAGGAAAAGCCCTCGTCGCCCTTCATTTCCTCGAATCGCGCCTTCAGCGCCTCGTCGGTGCTTTCGGCATCGACCGTCTTGCGTAGCATCGCGTCTCTTAGAACATTGGCGCGCGCCTGGGCCAGCGCCGGCTGAACCTCGGGGTCATCACCGACTTTCTGCTTCTCGGCTTCCGCCTCGAGAAGCTTGAAATCGATGACACGATCCAGGAGCATCGGGTAGATCTGCTCCATCGGCACCTGCCGCATCTGCTCGGGCAGTGATCTGGCAACCAGCTCGACCTCGGTGCGATGGATCTCGGTACCGTTGATGACCGCGACAACGGGATCGTCCGCGGTCGCCTGGTCTTGGGCGAACGCCGTCGTGGTCAGCGCCAGCAGCCCGATAGCGGCTGTCATGGATTTGGCGAACATGGGATAACTCCTGCGGGTCGATGAATTCAGCCAGCATAAAAACCACAAAGGCGTCAAGGCCACAAGCGTGACTGGCGCAAAGCCCAGGGGTTTATTGGGTTCCTCCCGACATTCGGCCTAACAACAGAGGCGAGGTCACGTTGACACTGGGCCTCAAACTGCCTATCTGACATCTCGAAGAATTTTGCCTTTTTCTCCTGTTCCGGAGGACCATGCGTCCATGATCGGCGCCCTCGCCAAGCGGTTATTCGGTTCGGCCAATGACCGTATCGTGAAGTCCATGCAATCCAGGGTCGATGCGATTACTGCGCTCGAGCCGGAGATGGAAGCGTTATCCGATGCCGAGCTCCGCGCGCGAACCGATTGGTTCCGCGAGCGCTTAGCCGGCGGTGAAACCCTGGATGACGTCCTGAACGACGCCTTCGCCACGGTGCGCGAGACGAGCAAGCGCACCCTTGGCCAACGCCCCTTCGATACGCAGCTGCTTGGCGGCATGGTGCTGCACAAGGGCCAGATTGCCGAGATGAAGACAGGTGAAGGCAAGACCTTGGCCGCCACGCTTGCCGTCTATCTGAACGCGATCGAAGGCAACGGCGTCCATGTGGTCACGGTCAATGATTATCTCGCCAGGCGCGACAGCGCCTGGATGGGCGAAATCTACAAGTTTCTCGGGCTCTCGGTTGGCTGCATCATTCCCAATCTTTCCGAGCCGGAGAGAAAAGAAGCTTACGGCGCCGATATCACCTACGGCACCAACAACGAATTCGGCTTCGATTATCTACGCGACAACATGAAGTTCAGCGCCGACAGCCTGGTCCAGCGCGGCTTCAGTTTCGCCATTGTCGATGAGGTCGACAGCATCCTGATCGACGAGGCCAGAACGCCCTTGATCATCTCAGGCCAGGCCGAGACCAGTTCCGAGCTTTATCAGGCGATCGATGCGCTGATGCCGAAGCTGGAGCCGGACGACTACGAGAAGGACGAGAAGCAGCGCGCTATTTCGCTCAGCGAAACCGGCGGCGAGAAGATGCAGACCTGGCTTACCGAAAGCGGCTTGCTCAAGCACCCCGAACTCTACGATATCGCCAATGTCACCCTGGTTCATCACATCAACCAGGCCTTGCGCGCCCATAAATTGTTCACCCGCGACGTCGACTATCTGATCAAGAACGACAAGGTGATCATCGTCGACGAATTTACCGGACGCATGATGGAGGGACGGCGTTACTCCGAGGGCCTGCACCAGGCTCTCGAAGCCAAGGAAAAGGTGACGATCCAGCCGGAAAGCCAGACGCTCGCCTCGATCACCTTCCAGAACTATTTCAGGCTTTACCCGAAGCTCGCCGGCATGACCGGCACGGCCGCGACCGAGGCTGCCGAGTTTTCCGAGATCTACGGCCTCGATGTGATCGAGATGCCGACCCACATGTCCATGATCCGCGATGATCAGGACGACGAGGTCTATCGGACCGCGCCGGAAAAGGACAAGGCGATCGTCAACTCGATCGTCGAAGCTCATGAGCACGGCCAGCCGGTGCTGGTCGGTACGGTCAGCATCGAAAAATCCGAGCACCTCGCAGCGCTCCTGAAACAGCGAAAAGTGCCGCATCAGGTGCTGAATGCCCGCTATCATGAGCAGGAGGCCTACATCGTCGCCCAGGCCGGACGGCTCGGAGCCGTGACGATCGCCACCAACATGGCAGGCCGCGGCACCGACATTCAGCTCGGCGGCAATGCCGACATGCGGATCGAGCAAGAGCTGGCCGGGGTCACGGACGACGCCAGGCGCGCGCAGGAAGAGGCGCGGATCAAAGAAGAGGTCCAGGCCGAGCGGGAGCAGGTGCTGGCAGCCGGCGGTCTCTACGTACTCGGCACCGAGCGCCACGAGTTGCGCCGGGTCGACAACCAGCTGCGCGGCCGCTCCGGCCGGCAGGGCGATCCGGGCCGCTCCAAGTTTTATCTCTCCCTCGAAGACGATCTGATGCGCATCTTCGGCTCCGAGCGCATGGACAACATGCTGAAGAAGCTTGGCCTCCAGGAAGACGAGGCGATCATTCATCCCTGGATCAACAAGGCCTTGGAGAAGGCCCAGCAAAAGGTCGAGGCACGCAACTTCGAGATGCGCAAGAACGTCTTGAAGTATGACGACGTGATGAACGACCAGCGGAAGGTCGTCTACGAGCAGCGCCGCGACCTGATCGGCGCGAGCGAGGTCGCCGAGACCGTCCGCGACATGCGCCACGAGGTGATCGAGGATCTGGTCGCCGAATGCATTCCGGAAAAGGCCTATCACGAGGAATGGGACGTCGAGCGTCTGGACAGCGAGGTCAAGCGCCTGCTCGGCCTTGAGATGCCGATCAACGAATGGGCCCATGAGGAAGGCGTTGCCGATGCCGAGATCCGGGAACGGCTGATCGATGCCTCTGATCGCAGCATGGCGCAGAAAGTGGCGACCTATGGTCAGGAGAGGGTGCGCAACGCCGAAAAGGGCCAGCTGCTCGGCATTCTCGACCATCTCTGGAAAGAACACCTGATGCAGCTCGATCATCTGCGCCAGGGCATTCATCTCAGAGGCTATGGTCAGCGCGACCCGCTGAACGAATACAAGAAGGAAGCCTTTGCGCTGTTCGGCGGGCTTTTGACCAATCTCCGCCAGACCGTGACCCGAGCCCTCTCCCACCTGGATCAGGTGTTCGAGCATGAGGAGCGGCTGCGGGCCCAGCTCCAGTTGCAGATGCAGTTGCAGCAGGAGGCCCGAAGGCAAGAGGAAGAACCGACGCTTGCCGCCACCGGCACGGACGGCGTTCCCGTCAGCGCGCCGAGGCGCGGCGGCAGGGATGGCGGCAGTTCATCCGGCGGCGGCCAAAGCCGTAACGCCAAGGTGCCGCGCAATGCCCCCTGCCCCTGCGGTTCCGGCAAGAAATACAAGCATTGTCACGGTAAATTGTAGCGAAATCGATCAGTCGGTCGATCATGACATGGCGCCGGGCATCATTGGGAGGCTGAACAGCAACGGATTGGACCGAGGTTCTGCCCAAACGCCTTTCGATATCGGGCGCAAGACAGGGCGCTCAAGCCTTCTCGCCGTTTTTCTTTGGATCACCGCCGCTCTTTTCCCGTCGATGCCGGCCCTCGCCGCGACCAAGGTCGCCGTGATCGACATCGAGGGGCCGATCGGTCCGGCGACCAGCAAGCATCTTGAGCGCAGCTTCGCCGACGTCCGCGAGCAGGCGATCGATCTGGTGGTGCTGCGCCTCGACACGCCGGGCGGCCTGGTCTCCTCGATGCGCTCGGTGATCAAGCAGATTCTGGGATCGGACGTGCCCGTGGTCGGCTTTGTTGCGCCAAGCGGCGCGCGCGCCGCCAGTGCCGGGACCTACATGCTCTACGCCACCGATGTCGCCGCCATGGCGCCCGGCACCAATCTGGGCGCGGCAACACCAATCCGTTTGAGCGATCCCGATGCCGAAGACGACGGCAGCGACGGCGAAACACCGAGCATCGAAGACAAGATCGTGAACGATGCGGTCGCCTATATCAGGAGCCTGGCCGAGCTTCGCGGCCGCAATGCCGATTGGGCGGAACGCGCCGTGCGCGAGGCGGCAAGCCTGCCGGCCGGCGATGCGCTGAAGCTCGGCGTGATCGATATCGTCGCCAATGATCTCCCCCAGCTTCTCGCCCAATTGGACAAGCGCGAGATCGTCTTCAAAGACGAGCCGCTGATCCTCGACATGACCGACCGGGAGCTGATCGAGCTTGCGCCGGGCTGGCACACCCGATTTCTCGCCGTGATCACCGACCCGACCGTCGCCTACATGCTGATGCTGGTCGGGATCGCCGGCATTCTGATCGAGGTCGCCATGCCCGGACTGTTTCTTCCGGGCGTCGTCGGCCTCACGTCGCTCCTGGTGGCCCTTTACGCCTTTCAGCTGTTGCCGATCAGCCTGGTCGGCCTAGGCATTATCGTGCTCGGTCTCGTCCTGATGATCGTCGAGCTGACCCTGCCGAGCTTCGGCCTGATCGGGTTCAGCGGCATCGTCGCCTTCGTGCTCGGCTCGATTTTTCTGATGGATACCGGCGTTCCGGGCTATGGTGTCTCGAAATCGCTGATCGGCATGCTCGCCGTGATCACATCCAGCTTGCTGATGATGTTCCTGATCTGGCTGCGCCGGCTCCATTCCATGCCGGTGCTCGCCGGCGCCGAGGAGATGGTCAACAGTGTCGCAACGGTGATCTCCTGGGAAAAAGATGCTGGCCGCGTGCGCATGCGTGGCACCAGCTGGGCGGCACGCAGCGACACGGCGCTTTCCCGTGGTCAAAAAGTTCGGGTCACCGCCGTCGACGGACTGACCGTCGATGTCGAACCCGACAATGAAGAGGCGGTGTCATGACTTTTGGCGTGCAGTTACTGATCGTTTTGGTGTTCGTCGGCATTCTCCTGGCAGTCCTCGCCGCCGCATCGGTGGTGATCATCCAGGAATATGAACGCGGCGTCGTTCTGACCCTTGGGCGCTTTTCCGGCATTCGTCGTCCCGGCCTGCGCTTCATCCTTCCGGTGGTCCAGCAGATGCAAAAGGTGGATACCCGGGAAAAGGTGGTCGACATCCTGCCCCAGGACATCATCACCAAGGACAATGTGCTGGTGAAGGTGAACGGCGTCGTCTACTACCGGGTTCATGATCCGCGCCTCGCGATCCTCGATACCGAAGATTATAACGCCTCGACCCGGGAAATGGCGCAATCGACCCTGCGCGGTTCGGTCGGCACCCACGAGCTGGACGAGCTCTCCGATCCGGAACGCTTGAGCGTCGAGATCCAGCGTGTGCTCGAAGTCAAGACCGAAGGCTGGGGCATCAAGGTCTCCAACGTCGAAATCAAGGAGGTCGAGGTCGACAAGCAGATGATCCGCCATATCTCCCGCCAGGCCGAAGCCGAACGTGTCAGACGCGCCAAGGTGATCGAGGCGGAGGGCGAAAAACAGGCGGCCGAAGCGTTTCTCGAAGCGGCGCGGACGTTGGCCGAAGCCCCGGAAGCGATGCAGCTCCGCTATCTCTCCACGCTGAGCACCATCGCCAATGAACGGAGCTCGACGATCATCTTCCCCTTCCCCACCGACCTCGTCCAGATGTTCGGCGCCAGGATCAAACCGAACGGTTCAGCGACGCCATCCAATCCGTTCACCTAGAGCATACCCCGAAAGGCCGGTACCGGTTCCCTCTCATCGGGGTGCACTTGGACGGACCAACGCGCCTTTTTCCGGTATCGGGCCTCTCGTGCCCGCTTTTCAGGCAGAAACAGGACAGCCTGGACGGGTTAGGCAAAGCTTAAGGAATTTCGATCAGTGTTCGGGGCTGATATTGGTCGATCAACCCCAACGGAACATCGCTGCGGCGGCGCGGCTGCCGGCGATCGAGCTTGCCTATGATAATTCGATATCGATCGGAACGGACGGCCGCGGAAACATCCGACCAGGATGGCGATCACGCGATCGATATCGCCGCCTTTCGGACGATCTTCGATCATGCCGAGCAAGCCGTTTCCGTTCATCGGCAATACAAGCCGCTTTACGTCAATCGCGCCTTCGCAAGACTTCATGGGTACAAAATCGACGAGATCATGGCCATGAGGTCGATCCTGCCCATGCTTTCGCCCGCGGACCGGCAACGCTGCAGCAACTATTATGACGAGCGCTCGAGCGGGCAAAGTGCTCCGACCCGGTATCGCTGCCGCACGGTGCACAAAACTGGTCGGCTCATCTGGACCGAAATCTTCGTTCAGCCGCTCGATTGGGACGGTGCGCCCGCCGTTCAATCCATGGTCATCGACACCCGTCACCGGAGCGATGAGGTGGAAGAGATCGTCTACCGCGCCACCAGAACTCACGAAGAATACATTCATGTGGTCGAGGCGTTGTCCGAGGGCTTCATTCTCTACGATAGCCAGCATCGCCTGCTGCACTGGAACAATCGGTTCGTCGAGATGTACCCGGATCTGGCCGACAGCCTGCGTCCAGGGGTGACCTTCGAAGCTCTGCTTCGAAAACAGGTCGCCAGTGGATTGACATCGATGGTTGAGGGCGATGCAGAAGCCTGGACCAGATCGCGCCTCATGATTTTCGGCGTCAGTGATAACGACCTCGATCTTCGGACGTGCCATGGCCGCTGGTATCACATTCGAGAAAAAATGCTCCACGACGGATCGGTCCTGGTCACCTCCACGGATATTACCGATCGAAAGGCCGCCGAAAAGGAACTCGCGGAAGAACGCACCCTGCTGCGTTCGATCATCGACAACATCCCGGATCTGATTTGCGCCAAGGACCTGGACGGCCGCTTCATCGTCAAGAATCTCATGAACGCCCGGATGATGGGTGCCGCCGATCCCGAGGAAACGATCGGCAAGACCGATTTCGACTATTACCCCGAGGACATTGCGAAAGAGATTGCGGCGGATGATCGGCAGGTCTTGCGACATGGTCTGGACATCATCGACAGGGAACAGCGCCTGATCAGCGGCGAAGACGGGACCGAACATTGGCATAGCGTCACCAAGGTGCCCCTCAAGAATGCCGACGGCGACATCGTTGGCCTGGTCGCCTGCTGCCGGAACATCAGTGACCGCAGGCGCCTGGAGATGGATCTCATCCATCATCGGGATCATCTCGAAGAGCTGGTCGAACAGCGCACGGCGGAGATCGAACGACAGAAAGCGACGGTTGAGAAAGCGCTGAAGATAGAGCGTGAAGTCAGCCGCCTCCAGCGGCAGTTCGTCTCGATGGTCTCCCATGAATTCCGCACGCCGCTCGCGATCATCGACGGCAATGCGAGGCGCGTCATGAAGCATGTCGACAGCATGCCGCCGGAGCGCATGGGCGACCTGATGGTCAAGATCAGAAACGCCGTCAAAAGACTGACCGAGTTGATGGAGAGCGTGCTGGCCGCGGCGCGTCTTGAATCGGGTAAAATCCTCTACCAACCGAGCCCTTGTGACGTCGGCGGCATACTGGACGAGGTCGCCGCCGATTATGGCGAGATCGACCCGACCCGTCGGATCGTCACCGAAACCGCCACGCTGCCCGAGAGGTTTTTCGCCGACGCCAAACTCTTGCGCCAAGTCTTTGCCAATCTCCTCTCGAACGCGATCAAATACTCGCCCGACAAGACCACGATCTGGATCAAAGGCGAGCCAGCATCGGATGGCGGCTTGCGGATCGCCGTCAGGGATGAGGGCATCGGCATTCCCAAGGCGGAGCTGCAAAAACTCTTTCAACGTTTTTTCCGCGCCAGCACCTCGACCGGCATTGCCGGCAGCGGCATCGGCCTTCACCTCACGCGACATCTGGTGCAGATGCATGAAGGCCGCATCGAGGTCGAGAGCGAGATCGATGTCGGCACGACATTCACCATTCACCTGCCGATGACGGCCTCATGCATCGATATCGCGCCCGAGACGAGACAAGCGCTTCCGGTTTGACGCTTTCCCCGGATCTTGATCAAATAAGCCCCCGGGTGGATTGACACACCACCCGATAACTCGACAACTAGGAGGCGTGACAAGACGACTTGAGCCGTCAATGGGGGACCTTCATGCCGCTCAGAGATTACAAGACCGCCCTGGTCACCGGGGCTTCCAGCGGCATCGGTGCTGCAACCGTTCGTGCGCTCGCGCAACACAACATCCAAGTCCACGCTCTGGCGCGTCGCGAGGACCGGCTGAAAGCGCTGGCGGATGAGACCGGCTGCACCCCGATCACCCTCGATCTCCGCGATCGCGACGCCATCTACGAAAAATTGTCGCCCCTCGACATCGACATCCTCATCGGCAATGCCGGCACCGGCCGCGGCTTCGACGGGCTGCTGAACGCTTCGCCCGAAGACATCGACATCACCCTCGAGACCAATGTCCAGGCCCTGGTCCACGTGCTGCGTGCAATCGTCCCCGGCATGATCCAGCGAAAGCGCGGCCACGTGGTCAATATCGGCTCGGTCGCCGGGCTCTACCCGATCAACTCGGTGATCTACGGCGCCAGCAAAGGGGCCGTGCATCTGCTCAACCAGAACCTGCGCATCGAACTCCGCGGCACCGGCATACGCACCACCGAGATCTGCCCAGGACGGGTCAAGACCGAAATCTTCGACGTCTCGATCGACGACGCGGAGAAGGCCGCCAAGGTCAAGGATACCGGCATCCAGGAGCTCGAGTCGGAGGACATCGCCGACGCCATCCTCTTCGCCCTCGATGCGCCTTGGCGCATGAACGTCACCACCATCGAAATCCAGCCGACCGAACAAACCTTCGGCGGCGCCGCCTTCGCCCCGGTCGCGGGGCAGCGTTGACTTGACGGAGCTTGCAGGATGTTGAAGAGCCAGGGACGGGTCGTGATGGTGTCCGGGGCGAACCGGGGGATCGGGCGCGCGATCGCCGAGGCCCTCCACGCCAGGGGTTACAAGCTGAGCCTCGGTGCGCGCAAACCCGAGACCCTCACCGACTTCGCGGGTGACGACGTTCTGGTCCACGAATACGACGCCGAGCAACCTGACACCGCGACAGCGTGGATGCAGTCGACACTCGACAAATTCAAGAAACTGGACGGGCTGGTGAACAATGCCGGCGTCTATATTTCGGCACGGGTCGAGGATGGCGATGAGGCCGATTTCGACCGGCTCTGGGCGGTCAATGTCAAGGGTCCGCTGAAGCTGATCCAACTCGCTTTGCCCCACTTGAAGCAGGCAGGTCACGGCCGGATCATCAACCTCATCTCGCTTGCCGGCAAACGCGTGCCGAGCGACGACAGCGCCGGCTACGCCATGAGCAAGCACGCCGCCCTCGCCCTCCATCACGCCACCCGCCGGGCGGGCTGGGACCATGGGGTGCGCGCCACGGCGGTTTGCCCGGGCCTGGTCGCCACCGACATGGTGAGCTGGTCCAAGGTCCCGCGCGAGGAAATGATCGATCCCGCCGACCTCGCCGAGACCGTGGCCACGGTCATGGCGTTGCCGGACTACGCCGTCGTTGCCGAGTTGATGGTGAATTGCAGGTTCGAACCGACGCTTTGAGACTGCCCCCCGTTCCGGCCCGCTCTCCCGCCCCCCTCGGCGGCGTACCGGGACAATATCCGGGAGGTTGGGCGGGAGAGCGGGCCGGAACGGGAACGAGAAAAAGAGAAAAAAACAGATGAAAACCGGCTTTGTCTGGGATGAACGGTATGCCTGGCACCAGCAGGGCATGATGCCGCTCGGCACCGATACGGAGCCCTTTCCCGGCCCCGACACGCCCGAGACCAAGAGACGGATCTACAGCCTGGTTCAAACCAGCGGCCTTGCAGCCCATCTGACGCCGCTTGCCCCGCGATCGGCGACCGAGGCCGAGCTTATGCGTCTGCATACACCCGCTCATGTCGAGCGCGTCAAACGCGTCAGCGCTACTGGCGGCGGTTCGGTTGGCGAAAGCGTCTCGATCGGCGAAGGCGGTTACGAGATCGCAGCCCTTGCCGCCGGCGGCTGCCTCACCGCGGTGGACGCCGTGCTCGAAGGCAAGGTCGACAACGCCTATGCCCTGGTGCGCCCGGCCGGACACCATGCCGAAGCCGATCAAGGCCGCGGGTTTTGTATTTTCGGCAACACCGCGCTGGCCGCACTCCACGCCCAAACAACCCACGGCGTGGCACGCCTGGCGATCATCGATTGGGACGTCCATCACGGCAACGGCACCGAAGATGCGTTTTATGCCGACCCCAACGTCCTCACCATCTCGATCCACCAGGACCGAAACTACCCGATCGATCGCGGCCAGGTCGAGGCGACCGGCCTTGGCCAGGGAAAGGGCTGCAACATCAATGTACCGCTTCCGCCAGGATGCGGCCACGGCGCTTATGTCGCCACGATCGAGCAAGTGGTCATGCCGGCGCTCGACGCCTTTCAGCCCGAGCTGATCATGATCGCCTCCGGCGTCGACGCTTCCGCCCGCGACCCGTTGGGCCGCATGCTGTGCTCGGGCGAAACCTACCGGCGGATGACCGAACACCTGATGTCCGCCGCCGCCGCTCGGTGGTCAATCTGCTCGATGGTTGCGCGATCTCCATTCCCTGCCATTCGCCCGGCCAGATGCCGGTGGGCCTGATGCTGTGGAGCACGGCACTGCAGGACGACCGTCTGCTGGGCCTCGCCCTGCAGACTGAACAGCTCGCTGGCGGCGGAGCACTGAGCATGCGCATCGCCATCATCGGCGCCGGCATTGCCGGCGTCACCTGCGCCTACGAGCTCGCCGCTGACGGCCACCGAGTCTGCGTGTTCGAACGCCGCGGCAGCGTGGCCGCGAAAGCAGTTTCGCCAATGCCGGCCTGGTCGCGCCGGGCCTGGCCCTGCCCTGGGCGGCACCCCGCCTGAGCCTCGGCGCGGACATGGGCTGGCGCTGGCGCCGCTGGCGCGCC
>CAWBCX010000071.1:0-24406 GCA_963787265.1 uncultured Alphaproteobacteria bacterium
GTAGTTAAGGTGGAAATCCTGCTCTAGGAGTGTTGAAAAGAGGAGCAGGACATGACGAAGAAGAGCCGCACCAAGCACACCCCGGCCTTCAAGGCGAAGGTTGCCTTGGCCGCGATCAAGGGCGATGCAACCGTGGCCGAGCTTGCCTCGCGCTACAAGGTTCATCCGAATCAGATTTATGCCTGGAAGAAGGCGTTGTTGGACGGTGCCGAGTCGGCGTTTGTCGCCGGTAGCCAAGGCAACGCCGGCGAGCGGGCTGAGCGCGAGAAGGCGGACCTCTATCAGCAGATCGGGCAGCTGACGGTCGAATTGGATTTTTTGCGACGCAGGTCCGGTCTATGAGCCGGCCTGCCAGGCTGGCGATGATCGATCGGGCCGATGAGACGGTTTCGCTGGTGCGTCAATGCCGGCTTTTGGGGATCAGCCGGTCGTCGCTCTACTACCGGCCCAAGGGCCCTGACGCGTCGACGCTGGACCTGATGCGCCGGATCGACGAGCAGTATCTGAAGACCCCGTTCTATGGCTCACGCAAGATGACCGCCTGGTTGCGCGGTCAAGGTCATGCCGTGGGTCGTGATCGTGTCCGCCGCCTGATGCGGCTGCTGGGGTTGGAGGCGGTCTACCAGAAGCCAAAGACCAGCACGCCGGCCGCGGGCCACAAGGTCTATCCTTATCTGCTCCGCGATCTGGTGATCGATCGGCCGAACCAGGTCTGGTGTAGCGACGTGACCTTCATCCCCATGGCGCGGGGCTTTCTTTATCTCGTCGCGGTCATGGACTGGTTCAGCCGCTACGTGCTGAGCTGGCGGCTCTCGACCAGCCTGCATGCCGACTTCTGCGTGGATGCCCTCGAAGAAGCGCTGGATTGCTATGGCAAGCCTGCGATCTTCAACACGGATCAGGGTAGCCAATTCACCAGCGAGGCCTTCACCAAGGTGCTGCTTGATGCGGAGATCACCATCAGCATGGACGGCAAAGGTCGGTGCATGGACAACGTCTTTATTGAGCGTCTGTGGCGGTCATTGAAATATGAGGAGGTCTATCTGCACGCCTATGACACGGTGGCTGACGCCAAGGCCGGCATCGGTTCTTGGATCAGCTTTTACAACGTATCGCGTCCGCACCAGGCCTTGGGTTATCGAACCCCAACCGAGGTTTTTGCCGGCGGCGCCGGGGCTGTGGATATGATGGACAACGCTAAAGCGTTGACCACATACCCACAGCTAACAACAGCAGCAGGATTCCACCTTAGCTGATCAAAAAGCTGTCTAAACAACCCGGACCACCTCACTAGGCAGAGGCAGCTCCACGACGAACCTTGGCAATGCGGTTCCGATCCGCGGATAAGAGCAGGATCAACCGTCGTTCAAGCCGCCCACCGCCTGCCATGCACACCGCGAATAATCATGACCTACAAATAACAGGTCAGTCTTCATCTCGACCTGTCCTTGACACGGCAAACATAAGAGAGCCCCCATTTCTCCTGACCACAACACTTAGTTTGCGAGTAAAAGCAGAAGGGTCGTTAAATGTCAGATGGTCAGGTCTCTTTCAAAGGAAAGCATTGTAGTTGCTCTCTAGTCTCGGGCTACACACATGGCTATACCCATACCACCGCCGATACAAAGCGTCGCCAGTCCTTTTTTGGCATCACGTTTGATCATTTCATGGAGCAGGGTGACGAACACCCGCGTTCCCGAAGCCCCCACCGGGTGACCGAGCGCAATCGCACCTCCGTTGACATTAACCTTGTCGGTATCCCAGCCAAGGTCTTTATTGACGGCGCAAGCTTGTGCTGCAAAGGCTTCATTGGCTTCGATCAGATCGAGATCGTCAGCCTTCCAACCGGCGAGTTCAAGGGCTCGTCTGGATGCAGGAATGGGGCCACTTCCCATAATTGCGGGATCAACCCCCGCCTGGGCCCATGACACCACGCGTGCCAGCGGTTCAATGCCTCTCCTCTTGGCCTCATCCGCCTTCATCATGACGACGGCTGCAGCGCCGTCATTGATGCCGGAAGCGTTGCCAGCGGTCACCGTACCATCTTTGGCGAAAGCGGGTCGCAACTTGGCCAAGCCTTCGAGTGTTACACCGAATCGTGGGAATTCGTCGGTGTCGACTACCTTTTCCTCCCGACGGCTTTTTACCGTCACCGGCGCGATCTCGTCCTTGAACCGACCCGATGTAATTGCCGCTTCCGCTTTGTTTTGCGACTTGGTTGCGAAACTATCTTGCTCGTCTCGCGTGATCTGCCATTTTTCGGCGACATTCTCTGCCGTATTGCCCATGTGATAACCGTTGAACGCATCCAAAAGGCCATCCTTGATCATGGTATCGACAAGTTCATTGGACCCCATTTTGACGCCGGCACGCAGATAAGTGCAGTGAGGCGCCTGGCTCATACTCTCCTGGCCGCCGGCAACGATGATCTCGCTGTCACCGTTCTTAAGGGCTTGATAGCCCAAGGCGACGGTTCTAAGTCCTGATCCGCAGAGTTGATTGACACCCCAGGCCGGTACTTCGACGGGAATGCCGGCATTGATCGACGCCTGACGTGCCGGGTTCTGTCCCTGGCCGGCGCTCAGGATCTGTCCCATGATCACCTCGGACACGTCACCAGCCTCGACCCCCGATCGCTCCAGGGCTGCACCAATGGCGATCTTGCCAAGATCGTGGGCAGGCATCGTCGAAAGCCCACCATTAAAGGCGCCAATCGGCGTCCTGGCCGCGCTCGCAATGACGATTTCTGACATCTCTCTCTCCCCAACATGAGCTAACCTTGATCAGTCCTATCCGCACTCGATACCAACCGGAACCCGAACAAATAGGTCGATATCACATCGCGACGATCGGTGACGGCTCAGCTTGTCTGGCCGCGTAGAACAAGAAGAAGAATAATAACTGGATGCCGCTTTAACCATCATTTTTTTGCATTGCAGCAATTTTCCGAAGCCAGGCCAGGAGCGGCGTCCAAAGCTGGGCTTTTGCTTGCCGGCCGGCCACCATGCCGATATGGCCGCTCATTGGCCGGATAATCTCGGCATGTGGCAAGGCCGTGGCAAGTGCCAGGGCGGATCCCGCAGGGACGATACGATCACGGTGGGGGACAGCCAAAAAGGTCGGCATGTCGAGCCTTTCCGGTTGCACCTTATTTCCAGCAATCATCCATTGACCGCGTGCCGGCGTATTCTTGCCGTACCAGTCGACAAAACATCGGGCGGCGAGGTCAGCACCGAGCGGCACGCCGTCGTTCAGCCAATCTTCGATCGCCACGAAACGCAAAGCGGCCTCGGACGTCGGATCCGCCCCGGCAAAGCCAGCAAACTTCTGCGGAACGGCCATGGGATCGATCATGGCAAACAGGGTTTGCAGGAGGTCAATCGACGCGCTGCCGATCTGGCCTGAGTAATGGGCAAGGGCATGGCTGCCCATCGTGAGATGGTTGATGGCGGATTGATCTACTTGAAAGTCCCAGGGCGAGGCTAGAAGGGCGAGCCCTGCGCAATCAGACGATCGTCTGCAGGCAAGTGCTGCCGCCAAGGTTCCGCCCATGCAATAGCCGAGGACCAAAGGACGCCGCCCGGTTTCCCTGAACAGCCAATCGAACGCAGGTTCCAGCCGCCCGAGAATGTAATCATCGAGGGAGAGCTGCCGATCCTTTGCGTCCGGCTGGCCCCAATCCAGCAGAAAGGGACGAATGCCACCGTCCTGAAGGAAAGAAAGCAGGCTCGAGCCCGGCATCAGATCGAGCACGTAGGCACGATTGATCATGGAGGGCACGACCAGAAGCGGCCAGCCGTCGCTCGGGCCATAATCCTTAAGTTCGGTGGCACCGGACTGCCAAACCGAGGGCTGTGACGGTGCCAAGCGTCGATAGGGATGATCGCGATATGCTTTGACGCCGCGAAAAAAATCGGCAAGTCGTTTTGGGTCCTGGGTTCGCCAGGCTGCGTGGGCTTGCGCTATATGAAGTGCAAGGGGCCTCGGTCCAAGTCGTGACCGATGTTTGATGGATCCCTGACCATCAAACTGGAAGCGCTCCGTCAAATCCAGCATTATCCAGCCGGGATAGCGGATGCAGGTGTAATCATGCCGTTGTCCTCAATTGCTAGACATCATGCCCGTTCTTTCGGAAGAGGCATCGGTCGACAACGATGACAACTTAGGCGGCCGACTTTCTTAAGGCCAGAGAGGCTAATGATCCTAAGAGGCGGGAACTGCGGATGTCAAAACATCGCTGACAACCAGAGCCCGATCACGTCAGCTAGGCATTGGCTGAAGCAGGTTGTGGATCGAGGGATTTCGAACAGCAGCGGTCGATAGCCTGAATGAGCTGATCGTAGTCCACCGGCTTTGAAACATAGTCGTCCATGCCGGCTGACAAAAAGCGTTCGCGATCTCCTGTCATGGCTTCTGCGGTGAGGGCGATGATTGGAATTCTTGCTCGGCCGTCCGGGAGGCGGCGGACACGCTCCGTCGCTTCGACACCGCTCATATCCGGCATCCGACCATCCATCAAAATCAGATCGAAACGCCGCTCGTTGAGCGATGCCAACACGGAAGCTCCATCGGGAGCAATCGTGACGTGATGGCCGGCTTCCTCCAGCATATCCTCGATGAGGATGGCCATATCCGGGTCATCTTCGGCCACGAGGATGTCTCGGCATGGTATTTGACTGTTTGATGGTGCTGTGTGAAGCGGTGATAACTGGACATTATCCTGCTGCGCTTGATCGTTGTCTTGAAAAAGGAGATCGATTTGCAGCCAGAAGGTTGCGCCTTCACCTGATGCGCTTTCGACACCGACATCGCCCCCCATCATCCGTGCCAGCTTCTTGCAGATGGCAAGGCCAAGGCCAGTACCTCCGAATTTGCTCCAGGTGAGACGGTCGACCTGCTCGAACGGCGAAAAAACCGGCTCGATGGCGCTGGACTCGATGCCGACACCTGTGTCCTTGATCTCGAAGCGCACCTTTGCTGTTTTCGATGGTCCCGGCTCAAGGGCGGCCAGCAGGGAAACCCCGCCTTGCTCTGTGAATTTGATCGCGTTACTCAGAAAGTTCGAGAGGATTTGACGGATACGCAGCGGATCACCAATCACCAGGTGCTTGTCACCTAGGCGATCCGCCATATCGAACCAAAGAGCTTTGCTTTGCGCCTTTGGTTCGAACAAAGCATGAATGTCGTTGACAAGCTGGCGAAGATCGAAGGGTGACGGATTAAGCTCCAATTTTTCAGCCTCAATCTTCGAAAGATCGAGGATTTGATCGAGCAAGGTGAGGAGTGTCTCCCCGGAATTTTGGATGACTTCGATCCTTCTCCGGTTACGCGGGTTAAGATCGTTGGCGGTCAGCAAGAGATCGGCCATGCCAAGCACACCGTTCATCGGGGTACGAATTTCATGGCTTATCGCGGCCAGGAAGGCGGATTTCGCCTCATTGGCCCGCTGTGCCTTCGTGCGCTCCAGGCGAAGCTCCAATTGGTCGATCACCAGCGACGCGAGCTCTTGCAACCTGCCCGCTTCGGCCTCCGAAAAACCCGGTCTTGACTTCACGTCGGCAATGCAAAGCGATCCAATTCGCTGCCCGCCCGGGGTGATCAACGGCGCGCCCGCATAAAACCGTATATGGGGATCAGCCGCGACCATCGGATGATCGTGAAAACGATCGTTGTTCTCGGCATTCCGGAGCACCAAGGGCGTTTTTTTCTCGATGACATGGGAACAGATCCCGGCGACGCGTGGACATTCGGTAATTTCGAGGCCAACGATCGACTTAAACCAGAGGCGATCCTCGATCGGGAACGAGATGGCCGACACGGGAACGTCGAAGAACTCGGAGGCCAGCCTGGTGATCCGCTCGAAACCGACTTCCGGTTCGCTGTCCAATACCTCGTAACGATTGAGCGCATTGACTCGCTCAAGCTGATCTTGTTCAACGATGTAGTCCATGGACAGCCATCCAAATGGTGGAACACCTCCTTCAGTGTTACCATTCAACAATTAAGCACTCTTTAAGGAGGCATCGATCATGAAGTCGACGCGCTTTTTTAGGGATCAAGGAGGGCGATTCACTCGTCGTGATATGCTGCTCGGCACAAGCGGGTTGGCCTTGGCTATGCTCTCCTTTAATCAGCGGTCAGCCGCTGGGACAGAGCGCGTGGCGCTCAAGGAAGTCGCTTCCGGCGCCTTTGTTCATCAAGGCGTTCATGAGGTGATGCTGCCGGAAAATTTAGGCCATATTGCCAATGTTGGCTGCGTCATCGGTGATGCTGCCGTTGCCGTGATCGACAGCGGCGGCTCCGCCATGCATGGCCAGCAGCTTCGACAAGGCATCCGGGCGATCACGGAGCGGCCCATTCGCTATGTCATTGCGACCCATGTTCACCCGGATCATGTCTTCGGGCATGCAGCTTTTCTCGAAGACGATCCCACTTTCGTCGGCCACGAAAAGCTGCCGGGTGCTCTTCAGGCGCGGGGTGCGTTCTATCTCGACAATCTGAAAGATGAGTTGGGCGAACGCGCGGCAGGCACCCAGGTGATCATGCCGGATCTCCTGATCGAAAACGAGATGACGCTTGATCTCGGCAACCGAGCACTTGCACTCAAGGCCCATCCCACGGCCCACACGGATAACGACTTGACCGTGTTCGATCAACGCAGTGGCTTGCTATGGGCTGGCGATCTGCTGTTCATGGAGCGTTGTCCGGTGCTGGATGGACGGCTCTTGGGTTGGCTTGAACTTCTTGAAGGATGGCAGCAGGTTGATGCGAAGGCGGTTGTGCCGGGACATGGGCCTGTCAGTGCCACCTGGCCTGATGCGCTTGCGTCCGAGAGGCGTTATCTAGTCCGCCTTCGGGATGAGGTTCGCGCCTTTCTGGCCAATGGTGGATTGCTGGAAGACGCTGTGGAAGCCCTTCGTTTCGAGGAAGAGCGCGGTCAGTGGAAGCTTTTTGAGCACTATCACGGCCGGAACGTCAGCGCTGCCTATGCTGAGCTCGAGTGGGAATAACGGCAGATTTGCTCGCTTTTTGTTCAAATGATGCTATTTTGGTAGTGCTCAAGACGGCAATAATCGAAGGGGCGTGTTGATGGCTGCACGGTCTATTGATCTACGGGATCCACTGCATATCGGGTTTGCGGTGATCTTTTCCATGATGGTCTTTCTGGCATTCTCGGCTAGTGCGGCGGATGCGGACGATCCTTGGCCCGACATTCGGACGTATCTGTTCGAGGATCATGAAATTCTTGATGGTGCCGGCGTTATCCGGCTTGATGCGCCCGAACGGGCGGAGGACGCTGCGGTCGTACCGATCAAAATCAGCGCCGACATCCCCCAGACCGAAGATCGCTATATCGAAAAGATCCATCTACTGATCGACAAGAATCCCGCCCCAATTGCCGGTGTTTTCCATATGACGCTCGATAGCGGTATCGCCAGCATTGCAACGCGGGTAAGGGTGAATGAATACACCAATATTCGCGCCATTGCCGAGACCAACGATGGCAAGCTATTCATGACCACGCGCTTCGTCAAGGCGTCCGGTGGCTGTTCTGCACCTGCCTTGAAGGATCATGAAGTCGCCATGGCGCGGCTTGGCCAGATGAAGCTCAAGACCATCAGTCCCTTCATGCTGGGTGAGCCCAATGAGGTGCAGCTGATGATCAGCCATCCAAATTATTCTGGCCTGCAGATGGACCAGGTCAGCCGCAACTGGGTTCCTCCGCATTTTGTCGAACAGATCGACGTTCGCTATGGCGACCGGACCATCATGTCGGTCGAAGGCGACATATCGTTGAGCGAAAATCCTTCTATCCGGTTCTCATTTGTTCCGGATCAACCCGGTAGGATCGAAGTTCAGGCCAAAGACACCGATGGCGCCATTTTTGCGAAAAGCTGGCCAATCGGGGGGCCTCCCGGAGCCTGAGGTTCCTGGTTTAACGCAAAAACCTATCGGCCTGATCATGACCCCGGCTGCGAGCATGATCAGAAGGAGGCGAACAGTATCACTGGAGAAAATTCAACTTAAGGTATGTCTTGGTCTAGATTTGTTGGTGATCTTTCGCGTATATTGCCCGGTGAAAATGAATGATTTTCCACCGGAGACAGCATGTTGACGCGCTCGGAACTTGCCGAAAACGCTACCCCAAGCCTGCCACGCGGTGTCGAGTTGCGTTTCGATCCCGCAGAGAAAGCATGGACCGTGTCCGTGCCGGCCCGGGTGGTCGTGCCTGACGATATTGCGATCGAGATCCTGAAACGATGTGACGGCCGAACCTCGGTCGCGGCGATCGTCGACGAACTTGCTCAAGCCTTTTCCGCCAGTTCCGATCAAGTGGCCGCCGATGTCGATGCTATGCTGCAGGACCTTGCCGAACAGGGCATGGTCGAGGTTTGACGCGTCGATCAGCCCGTGCATTGCTGCTTACGGATTGGTCATCAGTTTGAGTCCGACAAGGCCGGCGACAATCAGAATGATCCAAGCCATGCCGCAATCCATCAGGCTGCCTGGGTTGGCAACCGGGATCGGACCAGATCATGTCGCATGCATAAAACCCTTGGTGCCTTCTAACGCCGCGTCTAACCTCGCGCCCTCGCGATCGGTGGAGAAGGCTCAGGTAGTTCTCAAAGCGAAGAGCCCACGTTTCCCTGGAGAAACGTGGGTTTCCTTTCATCCACCGGCCCAAGTCAGGCAGGTGCAGTCACACCCTAGGTGATGTGGGAGCCGGTGGTTTCGACGTAGACGGCGTAGAGGGACTGGCTGGCCGCCATGAACAGGCGGTTCCTCTTGGTGCCGCCGAAGCAGACATTGCCGCAGATTTCAGGCAGACGGATCTGGCCGATCTTTGCGCCGTCCTCCGGTGCGATGATATGGACGCCGTCATAGCCGTCGCCGACCCAGCCGGCCGCTGCCCAGATATTACCGTCCTCATCGGTTCGGATGCCGTCATATCCGCCGGCTTTGCCGTCGAGCTCGGTGTTGCAGAGCTCCTTGCCGTTCTTCAGGTTTTTGCCGTCAAGATCGTAGACCCAGATCCTCTGGATGGCCCCCTGATCGGCGTAGTGCGAGGCTCCAGTGTCGGCGATGTAAACCTTTTTGTAGTCATGGCTGAAGCACATGCCGTTCGGCTTGAACGGCTCGTCGGTCACCATGGTAAGTTCGCCGCTTTGACCGTCGATCCGGTAGACCGCTTCCTTGCGGAACGGGCGCGGATCGGCATTGTAGCGCTTACCCTCGTAATTCATCAGCGCACCGTAACCGGGGTCGGTAAACCAGATTGAGCCGTCGTCGGGATGGACCATGCCGTCATTGCAGGCGTTGAAGCGCTCGCCGTCGAAGCTGTCGGCGAGCACTGTGACGTTGCCATCGGCCTCGTAACGGATTACCTGAGCGGGCTCGTGGCAAAAGCTGATCTGCCGGCCCTGATAGTCGAAGGTGTTGCCATTGGAGTGGTTCGAGGGAAAACGGTGCTGGCGCGCGACATGGCCGTCTTCCTCCAGGTAGCGGAGGTTCTCGCTCCTTGGGATGTCGCTCCAGACGACGTATTTACCAACTCCGCTCCAGGCGCAGCCCTCGGCCCAATAGGTGCCGGTATAGAGCCGCTCGATCGGCGTGTTGCCGAGCTTGTACTTGAAGCGTGGATCGAGCACTACGATGTCGGGATCGGGGTAGCGGGTGACCTCGCCGGTGCCGAAATTGCGCGCAAACGCTTCCGGCGCCATCGCGGTGGTCGCGGCGATCGCCGAGGCGGCCGCAAGAAAGCCGCGGCGGTTGACCCCGCTGTCATCCCTCGCCACAGCCGGCTTGGCGAGATCAATGAAACCTTGTTCCTGAACACGACGCATGCAAGAAGCCTCCCCTTGATTTGAAGATCCGGCTGGTTGATCGCCGGCCTTCGATCGGTGTTTGATTTAACAGTGCCCAAAAATGATAGCGTAAACTATTCGGTCCGATAAGTGTTCCCACGCCACTTTGTCGACGCGCGGCCGTGCCGCCGGCCTAGAGATCGAAACTTAGCTGTTTACCGCCACTGATCGGCTGGAAGGTCGAAACCGAAAGGCCTAGCAGCCTTACCGGCCATTGAGGCGGGGAGGGATTGTGCAGAAGCCAGCCCGCAAGTGCCATCAGCTCGGCCGCATCTTGAACTTGCCCGTCTAAAGTCCGCTGCCGGGTTGTGATGGTGAAGTCCCGGTGCTTGATCTTGAGGGTGACGGTGCGGCCGAAATTCTCCGAGCTTGCCATGCGCTCGGCCACCCGTTCGGCCAGCGGTTCCAGGCGCGCAAGCATCAGCTGCGGGTCGGTGAGGTCGGCATCGAAGGTCGTCTCGGCGCCGATCGATTTGCTTGGACGATCCGGCTTCACCTCGCGCTCGTCCTGGCCGCGGGAAATACGGTAATAATGACGTCCGACCTTGCCGAACAGGCGGACCAACTCATCCTCGGTGCGCTCGCGAAGATCGAGACCCGTCTCGATCCCATGATGCCTCAATTTTTGCGCCGTCACCGGTCCGATGCCGAAAAACTGATCGATCGGCAGGCTGGCAATGAAGCCATCCGCCTGTTCCGGCCGGATCACCGAGAGGCCATCGGGCTTGTCCAGATCGGAGGCGATTTTGGCCAGGAACTTGTTGAAGGAAACGCCGGCCGACGCGGTCAGCTCGGTTTTTTCTTTGATCTCGGCCTTGATCGACTTGGCAATCTCAGTCGCGGATGGGCCGCCTTGCTTGGCCGCGGTCACATCCAGATAGGCTTCATCCAGGGAAAGCGGCTCGATCAGATCGGTGTAGCGCTGAAAGACGTTCCGGATCATACGGCTTGCTGCCTTGTAGGCATCGAAACGCGACTTTACGAAAATCAGATCGGGACAAAGGCGTTTCGCCTTGAACGATGGCATGGCCGAGCGCACGCCGAACGTCCTGGCTTCATAGCTGGCGGCCGCCACAACACCACGGGCACTTGTCCCGCCGACGGCGACAGGCTTGCCGCGAAGGTCAGGATTATCGCGCTGCTCGACCGAGGCGAAAAACGCGTCCATATCGATATGAATGATTTTTCGCATGCTTAAGGCGTTCAATCAGCTTGGTTTCATTCGATCTCAACACCAGTCTAGCCTTGTCCCGATCCGCCCACTATACCGACGTCATGATCGCCCTGCCGAAGACGTTCGCTTGTCCCAACTGCGGTGCCGAATTATCGGCGCGCCTGCCCTCGACCAAACTGGTCGCCTGCGATTATTGCGACAGCAATATTTTTCTCGAAGACGACGCGGTGCGCCTTGCCGGCAAACAGGGAGTCATGGCCGAGTATCCATCCCTCCTCAAGCTACTCCATTCCTTTTCCTATCGCGGCTGGGATTTCATGCCGATCGGTGTCGCACGCTTCGACTACGGCCAGGGCTTCTGGGACGAATGGTGGGTGACGGGCGGCAATGGCGAGGGGCGATGGATCAGCGTTGATGAGGGGGATTTCGCGCTCGAAGAGCCGCTGGAGATCGAAAAGACCCCATCCGCTTTCGAGCTGGTGCCGGGCAGGGCGATTAAGCTCGACGGCCAGGATCTGTACGTTACTGAAAAAGGCCGCGCCACCTGTATCGCCATCAAAGGGGAGCTGCCCGAAGCGCTCAGCGTCGGCGACAGCTACAACTATTTCCACCTGAGCGGCACCGGCGGCCTTCTTTACACATTGGAGATCGACCGCGGCCGGGCCGCCTGTCATCGCGGGCGCTGGATCGATCCGTTTGGCATCAAGGTGTCATGAAGCCCGCGATCAAGGCGATCAACTGCACGTCCTGCGGGGCGACCCTTGATGTTCTGGGCGGCCATCGGGTGAAAAGCCTGACCTGCGGCTATTGCGGCTCGGTAATGGACCGCCATGCCGGCTTCCAGACCATCCAGCAGCACCGCAACCGCCCGGATCGCCCGGTCACCCCGCTCTCGATCGGCATGCAGGCGACGTTGAAGGATGTCTCCTTCACGATCATCGGCATGATTGAAAATGTCAGCCATCAGTCGGGGCCGGGCTGGGCGGAGAGCTACCGCTGGGTCAGCTTTCAGCTCTATTCGCCGACCCACGGTTATTGTTGGCTCACCTGGAATAAGGGCCACTACTTTTTCAGCTACCGAACCCGGGAACTCCCGGATCCGGTGGTGCCGAGGCGGGGCCGGGCTCTTCTGCAAAAGACGCTCGTCCGCCTTGGCGATCGGACCTTCGACGTTTTCGAGAGCTACCAGGCGGAAATTGCCTATGTCGAGGGTGAGCTCACTTGGATCGCCAAAACAGGCGACAGGGTCCACGTCATCGAAGCAATCGATCCGCCCTCGATGTTCAGCTACGAGATGACTGATGCCGAATGCGAGTATTCGATCGGCGAATACATGGATGCGGGCGAGGTGCATGCCGCCTTCGGCCTGGAACCGCCCCCCAAGCCGGAGGGCATTCACCCGGCCCAGCCCTTTGACGGTGGGCGCTTTTGGCCGGCGCTTGCCAAGGTCGGGCCGATCTTCGCCGGTTTTTCTGTGCTTGGCCTGATTGCTGCCCTCATTGCCGGCGATGGCCGGGAGATCGTCCGCGCAGACACCGGCTCCCAAGCGACGCCGCTGGTCATTCCCTTCAGCGCAAGCCATGCCGAGCGCCTGATGAAACTGGAGTTGCGCGCGCCGCTCAGCAACAACTGGGTCTATTACGACGTCACCATCAGCGATGCCGAGACCGACGAGGACGTCCTGTTTCTCGGCAAGGAGGTCTCGTTTTACGAAGGACGGGACAGTGAAGGCTACTGGAGCGAGGGGTCCAGACGCGAGACGGCTCTATTCAAGGTGCCGGCAATTGGCGATTACGAGATCGAGATCTCGCCTGCAGAAGCCGGCGGCGCCGTCCCGCCTTTTGAAATCCGTCTGTACGACAATGTCTTCGTCAAACGCTACCTCGTCATGCTGCTTATCCTCTCGGTCATCGCAAGCCTAGGCCTCACGCTCTACCGGCGGCATTTCGAGAAAAAACGCTGGGCGGACGTGCTCGAGGATGACGATGATGACTAAGATCGTCTTTCTCGTCTTCACCCTGCTCACCATCGCTGCCGGCTACATGACCGTCTACGGCATCGGCGCCCAGGACCTAAGCGTCGAGCGCAGCGTCCGCGAGGGCAGTGCCGGCCACGTGTTCATCCGCGGCGGCAAATGATTAACCCAGGAGACCACCATGGAAGCTTTCGTCAACATCCAGACCGCCGAAGTCGTCGCTACCGTTTTCTATACCTTTCTCGGCCTCGGCCTCTTCATCCTTTCCTACATCATCATCGACTGGCTGACCCCGATCGATCTCCATCAGGAAATGGCGGAAAAAGGGAATATCGCGGTCGCCATCGTCATCGGCTCGGTCATGATTTCCCTCGCCCTCCTCATCGCCAGCATCATCCAGTAAAGCCGAGCCCGCTTTGGCTAAGCTCTCTTCTGAAGTAACGGCCGGGACGCCCCGCACCCGCACCGCCTATTTGCCGCTGTTGCTCGGCACCTTCGTCATCGCGGTCTGCGGGCTGGTCTACGAGCTGATCGCCGGTACCATCTCCAGTTATCTGCTGGGCGACAGCGTCTTTCAGTTCTCGATCGTTATCGGCCTGTTCATGACCGCCATGGGCCTCGGCGCTTTTTTGTCACGGTTCATCGAGGGTCGCCTGGAACAGGCCTTCGTCACCACCCAGATCGCCCTCGGTCTGATAGGAGGGCTGGCAGCCCCTTTCCTGTTTTTTGCGTTTGCCTTCGTCGACAACTACGAGGCTTTTCTCTTTCTCATTTGCGTCACTATCGGCACGCTGGTGGGTTTGGAAATCCCGCTGGTCACAAGAATCCTGCAGCAGGAGAAAACGCTGGAGATCAACATCTCCAATATCCTCACCGCCGACTATATCGGCGCCCTGGTCGCTGCCCTCCTGTTCCCGCTGGTCCTGGTCCCTCAACTCGGCCTGATCACCACCAGCTTGCTTTTCGGACTCCTCAACCTCGCGGTCGCCGCCCTCGCCTGCCGCATCTTCTGGCCCGTGCTGGATTGGAAATTTCCTGTCACGGCCACCGCCGCCACGGCCATACTCTTGGCAAGTCTACTCTCCAGCCAGCGGCTGGTGGGCTTTTTTGAAACCGAGCTTTATCAGGATGAGATTACTTATGCGGAGACAACGCCCTATCAGCGGATCGTGGTGACCCATGGACGGGGACATGTCCGGCTGTTCTTGGACGGCGCGCTGCAGTTCGACAGCATCGACGAGCATCGCTACCACGAAAGCCTGGTCCACCCGGCCATGGGCCTCGCCGGCCGGACCGATACGGTGCTCATTCTTGGAGGCGGTGATGGCATGGCGGTACGAGAAATTCTTCGTCACGATGATGTCCGTACCATCAAACTGGTGGACCTCGATCCGGCGATGACCAGGCTGTTCCGAAAAAACCCACGCCTGACCGCGCTCAACGGCGATGCCCTGAACGACCCGCGCGTCGAGATCATCAACGAGGACGCCTTCGAGTTCCTGAAGTCGGACGGCAACCTCTACAACGTCATCCTGATCGACCTGCCCGACCCGAAAAACCCCAGCCTCTCCAAGCTCTACAGCCTGGCTTTCTACACCGAAGCCGCTCGCCATCTCACACGGGATGGCATCCTTACCACCCAGGCTACCTCCCCGGTCTACGCCAGAAAAGCGTTCTGGAGCATCGCCGAGACGCTCGGCGCGACACCCGATCCATTCCGACAGGGCGAGACGCTCACCACGCAACCTTACCACGCCTATATCCCAAGCTTCGGCGATTGGGGCTTCGTCATGGCCAGCCCGCGCAAACTGGACTGGGCAGGCATCCGCCTGCCGGAGACTTTGCGATTCCTGAAGGCGGCAGCGCTGCCAGGCTTGACGGAATTCCCGCCCGACATCGCGTCGCTAGACGTCGAGGTGAACACGCTCCAGGCCCATCCGCTTCTCGAATATTACGAGGAGGGATGGACCCGGTGGTTTCCTTGAGGCAGGGTTGATGGTCAGAATAGGCCGCTACTTACCGCCGCTGTTGATGATCGGAGGATGGGCACAACGACCCAAGCAATAATCAGCCTGCGTAGGAAGTTGCGCCGCAGGCGGAAAGCCCTTGAACATAAGATCAACACAGCTCATTTCAGTTGATCGATACAAATGCGCAAACGCTGTTTCGTCGAGACGGAGAAACTTTCCATCATTGATTTGCCGATAGATATGGCGAACTTTAATACATTCGCCTTTGGCATATAATTTATGATCCAGGCAGCGAAACCAGATGCTGCGCTCATCGTTCGGGTCAAGCGAATGGGCTGGAAAGTCTACCCCCTCAAGTGTCGGGAAGGGATTGTCGGGGAAGCCTCCATCACATCTTTCATGAACTTGAAAGCAACCATCGATGTCGATGTCCCAATGGTAGAGGGTCACTCGATCCGGCTTGCAATCCAGAAATGCCTGGCGCGTCGTGAATTGCTCATGAATGAGTTCGACGACCAAGTGGCCGCTTTTCGTCTCATGAAGATAGACATAGTCACGGATTTTGCCGCAGAGCTTCGCTCGATATTCAAACCTCTGGGTTGCCAGGCAAGGAAGATTTACCTCGTGAGGTGAAATTTCACCTGTTCTGATCAAATGCTCCTCCGCATAGAGTAGAGTATTGAAGCCGGAAATACCGCTAAGACTTGCAGGAAGGCTGGATAATGGTTGGTCGTTACGAGATTTGATGCAAGATGACTTCAACAGCGCTCTATCACAGTTGATTTTCAGGTCTTCGTCTCGCAGAGACTTTAACAAGTCCTGGAAAATGTCCTCTGAGGTGCGTACTCCGCTACAAGGATCGTTTGCGACAAGCGCGTTTGCGGCTGAAAAAAGATCCTGAGATCGAAGGCCCTCGATAACCAAGTCACGGGGTGTACAAAGTCCTTTTGTGAATTGTTCTCTGTCCACGCTGTCATGCATAATAAATTTCCTTAATTGATATGGTATAAAAATCGATCATATAATTTAACAGTCTTTCCTAATAGTCAAGTTGAAAAAATAACTGTAAATCAACTGTCACCTGTTTTGTTTTGCTACTCCCAAATCTACAAATTGATCGAGATCGCACTGTTGAAATTCCTGATCCAGTGTTCGAAGATTGCGCCTCGCCCGTTTCATGATCAAATCTCTCAACCTCCGCCGATCAACGACCGGCAACAGAGTACCAAGCGCCTTTTGTTGCAGCGGGAGAGATCTCTGTTGCTCGGCAACACGGAATGCCTTGATCATTGCGCCTAACGAACGGGTTTGATCGTGATCGACATGCCCAATGCTCTTGCCGAACAGCCGGTAAGCTTCAGGCTGATAGAAGACGATGCCAGTGCGTTCCATCTCACTTAGGGCGCCCGCACTCGCTTTGGCAGCATCATGGTAACGACTAACCGAATGATAAATGTCTGCTAAAAGGCAGAGCATGTAGCCCTGCATCTGTGCGGCACCGGTCGCCAGATAGCGTTCGAGGCCGTCGCGCAGTATCGATAGGCCGTTTTCTCTCTCTCCCAATTGAGAAAGAGCCCATCCCTTCAGGACACTGGACCATCCAATCCAATAGGAGAACGCATGCTCGACCGACAGTGTGAAGGCTTGATCGGCCAATGCCAAAGTCTTCGTCTTCTGGTCTCTCAATTGCGCCAACGACGCTGCAAAGGATAGAGCGTAACAAACACTGAAGGGATGGGCAGCCTCTTTTGCAGTTGCCATAGCCGCTGAGATACTTTTCTCAGCATCCGTAGCACGACCTAAGAACCATTCCGACAACGCCTTGGCCGAATTCGCGATGACGGCGGGATGAATTCCATAAATGACGGTATGACGCGTTTGTAAACTTGAGTTATAGAGCCGAACGACGTCGTCCATATGCGCTCTGGCACTCTCGAAACGCGCGCCGAGAAAATCGCAATAACCAGCACCGCTATGCCATTTAGGAAGAACGTCCTCGTAGCCTAACTCGGATGCCATCTGATGCTCTTGTTCGTTGATCTCGCGCGCTTTTTCGAGTTCGCCTCGCAAAAGATAAACGTTGTAAAGGCCACCGAGAGCGGCGAACTTGTCATGAAGCTCCACGGGCGACGAACGTGAGAGCCGCCAAGCATCTCGATATGTTTGTTCGACGTCAGGCGTCGCCCAGCCGAAAAGTGCGACCAAAACAGGTGCCCGAGCCATATAGAGCGCCAACCACCGCTCATCCAAATCCTTGGCGCCCGCTGTCTTCAGCGTCTCCAACTCCGCCTCGGCACTGCGCAAATGCCCGATCGCCTCGGTATTCGCCGAGCGCCGCGCCGCCGCCTTGCCTGCCTTCATCCAGTAATCGAATGCCACGATGGCATCCCGAGCAGCAGCGTAGTGGCGCGCGATGAGTTCGGGGCGGGTGTCGGTGAGAGCGGGGAAATGGGCGACCAGGGCGTCCGCGGTGCGGCGGTGGATCTGGCGGCATTCCTGGCGAAGCAGGCTGTCATAGGCGATCTCGGCCAGCAGCGCGTGCTTGAAGGCGTAGGTGGCCTCGGGCGACGTGCCATGTCGGGTCAGGAGGCCGGCTTCGGTCAACGCATCCAACCCCTCCTGCAGATGCTGCGTACCGCCGCCCCAGACGCGGCGCAGCAGCGCTTCCTCGAAGCTGTGACCAAGCACCGCCCCGGTCTGGGCGACGGATTTACCGACACCCATCCGGTCAAGCTGAGCCATCAGCGAGTCCCGAAGCGTTGCCGGCAGGGCGATGGGATCGCCGCCCCTACTTAGGCCGCCGGCGGGTCTTCCGCCCCCGTCGCCGCCTTCCAGAACGGGCTTTGGCAGTTCCTCGAGATACAGGGGCACGCCGGCAGCGCGCTCCAGCAGCGTTTCGACGGAAGCGTCCGAGAGGCCTGCTTCATGGACCACATGGTCGAGCAAGATCTTGGCGTAGTCCGGCGGCAGGCGCTCGATCGGAATGATCTGAACCTGTGCCTTCCGATCAGCGAGCACCCCATGATCGCGGCTGCTCATCACCAGCAAAATCCGGCATGAGGCCAGCTTCGTCAGCAAGAGCTTGATGGTCTCGAGCGTGGAGGCATCGGCCCAATGCAGATCTTCGATCACCAGGACGAGGGGCTCGTCGGCCGATGTTTGTTCGAACCAAGCGGTGATCGCGCCAAGCGTCAGATCGCGAAGGCGTTCGGGCCGGAGACTGTACGGTGCGGTGTCCTCTGGAATACCGATTCCGAACAGATGGGCAAAGCCGAGCCCATGGTTGGGATCGGTGATCCCCTGCTCAGCCAGCACGCTTTTGAGGAGGGCGTAGCCTTTTGCTTCGGTGTTTTCAGGGGCAGAGGGCTGCAGCAGCCCGTGAAACAGCTCGGAAAACGCGAAGAAATCACTGTTGGTGGCATAGGGCGAGGTGCGCGCCACTAGCCAGCGGAAGGGTTTGGAAACCACCCGTTCCTCAAGAGCTCGGATCAGCCGGGACTTGCCGATGCCTGGATCACCTGCCAGCAGGAACGCTTTGCCCTTGCTTTTTTTGGCGGACGCCCAGCCCAAGCGTAGAGCTGCAAGCTCTTTTTGACGATTGACGAAGGGCAGCACGTTTCTTCTACGGTCGGTAGCGGGGTCACTGATCGAGCGTCCCTTGCTCTCGCTTGCCGTGTAGATTTCCACCGGCTTGGTAATGCCCTTCAAGGTCGTCTGGCCACACGGAAGGCAACGCACCGTCGGGCGGAGCAACGCCTTTGTCGCATGGCTGAGCACGACGGAGTTGGGTTCGGCCAGCGCTTGCAGCCTTGCGGCCATGCTTGGCGGGTTGCCGAATACCGCCATCGGCTCCTGCACGTCTTGCTTGATCACGTCGCCGACCACCACGATGCCGGTGTGGATACCGATGCGCACCGCGATCTTGCCCTGTCCCTCGCCGACCCAGCGCTCGTTCATCGCCTTGGTCGCGTCCACAATCTCAAGCCCTGCGCGAACAGCCCGGTCCGGGTCATCCTCATGGGCTTCGGGATAGCCAAAATAGATCAGCATGCCATCGCCGAGATAGCGGGCGACAACACCGTCATAACGCTTGATCGGGGCAGCGGCAGCGGTTCGATGCGCTTCGATCAGAATCCGAAAATCCTCGGGGTCCATGCTGTCCGAAAGGGTAGTCGAGTTCACCAAATCGGTAAACATGATCGTCAGCTGCCGCCGCTCCAGAGGCCGGCCGGCGGCAAGAGCTGCCGGCGTCTTTTCGGGAAGGTCTTGAGTTCCTGCAAGCGATCTCGAGCAGCGGCTGCAAACCTTTTGCGAGCGATCGTTCAAGTGGCCGCAATGGGTACAGGCCACGTGCAGGACAATGCCGCAAAAAGAGCAGAATCGGCCCTTATCCTCATAATGCTCGCCGCAAGCGACACAGTTCATCGGATAATCCGGCGGAGGCTGAAATCAATCATCAATAACGATCGTTAAACTTTAGCGAAAAAGTCGCACGAAGTGAAGATTCCTGATCGAAGACCAACTCGAGCCGTGAAGCTCAAGCCCCAGTCTACCCTCTCGCGGATTGCCGAAAACAACAAATCTCTTGCGTGGAGCCCCTAATCGTGAGACTGGCACGCGACGTTAAACGGACGAAATGATGCAGCTTACCTTCACTCCCTTCGAAGCCGCCGCCGTTCTGGTGGTGTTCGCCGCCATCCTCGGCTATGTGAACTATGTTTATTTCCGCATGCCTCACACCATCGGTCTCACGGTCATGGGCGCTGTCGCCTCGATCGTGATGATCGCGCTCGATGCTGCTTTGCCGGGCCTCGGCATTGGCGACGCGGTGCGCTCCTTTCTGCGCGGGATCGGTTTCGCCGACGTGCTGTTGCAAGGCATGCTGTCGTTCCTGCTGTTCGCCGGCGCTTTGCACATCAACCTGGAGGTCCTGCTGAGGCAACGCTGGGCGGTGCTCAGCATGGCGGTGTTCGGGGTATTGATCTCGACCTTTGTCGTCGGATTCGGCTTCAAGGCGATCAGCCTGATGTTCGGCCTGGATGTGCCAATGACCTGGTGTCTGGTGTTCGGCTCCCTGATCAGTCCGACCGATCCGGTGGCGGTGCTCGGCATCCTGAAATCGGCGCGGGTGCCGCCGACGCTGGAGGCCAAGATTGGCGGCGAGAGTCTGTTCAATGATGGGGTCGGCGTGGTGGTGTTCTCCATCTGCCTGGCGGCAGCACTCGGCGCTGAGGAATTCACGGTCGGCCATGCACTGGAGTTGTTCGCCGTTGAAGCGCTGGGCGGCGTCCTGCTAGGCTTGGTGATCGGCTGGATCGGCTTCAGGACGATGAAGGCGATCGACGAGTACAATCTTGAAATCCTGATTTCGTTGGCAGTGGTCATGGGCGGCTACGCACTCGCCCTTCGCCTGCATGTGGCGGGGCCCCTGGCCATGGCGGTCGCCGGGCTCTTGATCGGTAATTACGGCACGCGCTTTGCAATGAGCGACCGCACCCGCGAGCATCTCACCAGTTTTTGGTCCCTGGTCGACGAGATCCTGAATTCGGTGCTGTTTCTCCTGATCGGCATGGAGATCGCGGCGATCGTCCTGGACGAGAGCTACATGCTGGCCGGGCTAGTGGCAATTCCGCTGGTGCTGTTCGCCCGTCTGCTCGCGGTCGGCACGCCTTTCGTCATGCTGCGCCGGTTCACGCCCTTTACCAAAGGAGCAGTGCCGGTCCTGGTCTGGGGCGGGCTGCGCGGCGGCATATCGATCGCACTCGCCCTCTCCTTGCCTGACGGCCCGACGACCAATCTGATCCTGACAGTGACCTATGTGGTCGTGATTTTTTCGGTTGTGGTGCAAGGTGCCACCATGGGCATGGCTGCCAGAAAGTTCGTTGGCGAGGTTCAGGACGAAAGCTTGGCCGACGGTGAAAATGCTTGAGAAAAAAGCTGATTGCGGCGGGTGAATCGCATCGGTGGTCTCATCCAATGAGCTCATCAAGGCCATCGATTTGCAACCATAGAGTTTGAATTAATCATTTTGAAATATCCTCCAGCGATAGTGGTGCGAGGCGGCGTTTTGATGCCTCGCTTTCTGCTTGGAGGATGTTGACATGAATCAGTTCGAACTCACCATCTTGGCGCAATTGAGCGCCCATCGAGAGCTGATGGTGACCCTGTTTGTCTATCGTTTCCTGCAGGAAGCACACCCGCTCGAGGCGGCATATGGCGTGAAGGACATGTTCGACGAGTTGCCAACTACGGCACCAAGAGACGGCACGTCTCTGGATCCGGCCACTTCCGATCTTCTGGCGGCGATGACCGATGAGGCTATTGAAGATGTCATGGATCGCGTCATCGAACGCTTGGAATATTGTACGCGGATGGAGGAAAGCGTGGCCGTCGGTGATCATGAGATTGCCAATCCATCGATCATCGCCGAGTGATTTCTTTGGTGAATTAGGCGACAACATGCTTTGCGGCAATGCAGTGATGCCTATGTTGATCTCCATCGAAGGGAGGCTAAGTCGGCAGCGTTAAGTCCTGCGCCTTTAGTGCTTTGGTCTGGCGCTTTTCCAGCTTCTCGACGTCGAAGCCGTCGATCAGCTCCATGAACAGCTGATGCCAGTTGATCTTGGCGCCAAGATGCATAAAGACCGAGCCGAGGCCGATCGCGGCGCGATCCATAAATACGAACTCGCGTGGCGGCGTCACCCCACCCAAATCTCGAAGGCGGCCGTGGACGTTCTCGGCGACCTCGCGTCCGTAGGCGCCCGAGTTGGTTTCTTCGATCAAGCGTGGCCGGTCTTCCATCAAGGGCGCATAGACGAACGCCGCCCAAAGATTCAACGTATCGATCACGTCGTTGCGAAGATCAGAAAATCCCCATGTCTCGTAAGCGTGAACGGCTAAGTCCCGATTACCATCTTTGAGCGCATGATAAAGATCGATCACGCCTTTCACCAAGGAGGGCTTGAACACGCGGATACAGCCGAAATCGAGGAGATTGATGCCAAGGTCGTCGCGGCCCGTATAGTTGCCGAGATGAGGATCCCCATGGATGACGGCATAATCGTAGAACGGCACATACCAAGCGCGGAACATATTATAAGCGAGCTGGTCGCGAACGTCCTGAGGGGCATCGGTGAATGCCATCAGCCTTTTGCCCTCCAGCCATGACATCGAAAGCAGACGCCTGGTCGAAAGGTCGTTGAAAACCTTGGGTATATGGATCGATTTTTCTTTTTTCAGCATGGCCTGATAGAGCGCCATATGCCGGGCTTCGCGGCGGTAATCCAACTCCTCCCTCAAGCGCTCGGCCAATTCCTCATAAATGCGCTCTGGATTGATCGACGGGTCATAGCGGCGATAAATCGAGAAAATCAGCCGCAATTGGTTAAGATCCGCCTCAACGGCGCTCTCGATGCCTGGATATTGCAGCTTGCAAGCAAGGCTCTCGCCGTCCAGGGACATTGCTTTATGCACCTGGCCGAGGGAGGCGGCGTTGGTCGCCTCCAGATCGAATTTTCCGAACTTGTCCTTCCAGTCAGCACCTAGTTCGGCGGCCATGCGCCGACGGACGAAGGGACGCCCCATGGGCGGCGCTTGCGATTGAAGCTGGGCAAGCTCGGCCGCATATTCCTTGGGCAGGGCGTCGGGAATGGTCGCGAGCAGCTGGGCGACCTTCATCAACGGGCCCTTAAGGCCGCCAAGGGCTCGCTTCAACTCCTCGGCATGCTGGCCCTTATCGATTTTCATGCCGAGAAATTGCTGACCAGCTAGTCGGGCGGCGAGGCCGCCCATCGTCCCGGAGACCTGCGCATAGCGCCGGACCCGACCGGTAAGCGTGTTTTCTCCCCGATTGGACGAGCTGTCGCTCATGCCTATGCTCCAGCTTCCTGCTCGAGCCGATCGATCAGCCCTTCGACGATCGACAGACCTTTGCTCCAAAAATCAGGATCGGAGGCATTCAAGCCGAACGGCGCCAAAAGCTCCTGATGGCGACGTGTGCCACCTGCTGCCAGCAGGTCGTGATAGCGCTCCTGGAAGCCCTCGGGCTCGGCCTGGTAAACGGCGTAGAGCGAATTCACCAGGCAGTCGCCGAACGCATAGGCATAAACGTAGAACGGCACGTGGATGAAGTGCGGGATATAGCTCCAAAAGACCTTATAGCCATCTTCGAAATGGAAAGCGGGCCCTAAGCTTTCAGTCTGGATCTCCATCCAGATGGCGGACAGCTCATCCGGGGTTAATTCGGCCTTTTGCCGGGCATCATGCACCCGCCGCTCGAAATCGACGAAGGCGATCTGGCGCACCACGGTATTGAGCGCGTCCTCGACCTTGCTGGCCAGCAGCAGACGCCGCTGCACCGGATCGCTCTCGGCTTTGAGCACGGATTGAAACGTCAGCTGCTCCCCGAAGACCGAGGCCGTCTCGGCCAACGTCAACGGAGTCCCAGCCATCAACGGACCCTGCTGACCCGCCAGGACCTGGTGGACGCCATGACCGAGTTCGTGCGCCAGGGTCATGACGTCGCGCGGTCGGCCTTGATAGTTCATCAATACGTAAGGGTGAGCGCTCGGCACGGTCGGGTGACAAAAGGCGCCGGCGTCCTTGCCGGGTCTCGGCGGCGCATCGATCCAGCGATCGGTGAAGAAACGGTCGACGATATCGGCGAGCTTCGGCGAAAAACCGCGATACGCATCGAGCACGATCACCTTGGCGTCATCCCAGGGAATGCGCTTGTCGCTGTCTTCGGGCAGCGGCGCATTGCGGTCCCAGTATTCGAGCGTTTTCAGGCCCATCCACTTGGCCTTGTACCGGTAGTATCTGTGAGCTAGGCGCGGGTACGCCTCCTTGGTGGCGCTGATCAGTGCGTCGACCACCTCGTCCTCGACCTGATTGGCGAGGTTGCGCGACGAGATCGGTCGCTCGAATTTCCGCCACTCATCCTCGATCTGCTTGTCTTTGGCCAGCGTGTTGGTGATCAGGGCGAAAAGGCTGACATTATCATCCAGCGTTGCCGCGATGGAACGCGCGGCGTTCTCGCGTTTTGAGCGGTCTTTGTCGGAGAGAACGTCGAAAATTTCGGCGCTGGTCAGCTCCTTGCCATCCAGCGAGAAGCGCATCCGCGCCATGGTCTCGTCGAACAGCCGGTTCCAGGCGGCACGGCCTGTGATCGACTTTTCATGCAGCACGCGCTCGATGTCGTCATCGAGCTGGTGGGGGCGAAAGCTGCGCACGTCACGCAGCCAGGGACGATAGTGGGCGAGGCCGGCATTGGTCGCGACCTTAGCCTCCAGATCATCATCTTCGATCCGGTTGATCTCAAGCGTCACGAACAGCAATTTGGTGCTGATGTCGTTAATCCGCTCGCGCACGGTCTGATAGAAGCGGCTGATTTCGGGATCGTCGGATTTGGCCGCATGAAGCA
>CAWBCX010000072.1:0-27202 GCA_963787265.1 uncultured Alphaproteobacteria bacterium
AGGTTTCTCGGACGCCGATCATACACGAGCAGACGAGCTTTCTGGGACCCAAGCGTCGGAGAAGCGCCAAGGTAGGAAATCGCGGGGTTGAGCTGCGGTGCAGCTTGCCGAGGTCTATGGGGAATGGATGCTTTCGGTGGGATTTGTTGCTGTCGCTTGCTGCGGATTTGACGCCTGAATGAGGGTGGTCACCTTGCTCACGATCGGGTTTGGATGGGGATGGTGTTGGTTGCTGGCCGCCCTGTGTGGTGGGTTTGGTTGGCGGATGGCGCTGCTGAGGCGTATTTGGCCATAGCCGGTCATTGACCGGCGATCGTCGGGCTTGGGCAGATGTTGTGGTCTGATCGGGATGCTCATGATGGCGAGGTCCGATGTTCAGGCGGGGCTCGTTGGTTTTGATGTGTCGGGGTCGTTCCCGGTTCGAAGATCTCAATGGTCCTCATGCGTCCGCCGCAAGCTGGGCATGACGGCTCGGACGCGTTGGTTTCATCCTCGGTTTTTCCGTTGTCGATCTGGGGTGAGAGACCATTGTCCGACAGGCTGAGGAGCTGCCGCGCTCGTTCGACATTCTCGGCACGGTTGCCATTAGCGAGCAGGCCGTAATGCCGGATATGGTGGAAGCGTTTGGGGAAGACGTGGATCAGAAAGCGCCGAATGAATTCATGGATCGGCAGGTTCATGGCTTTGTAGCGCTTGGCGCCTTCGGCTCGATAGTCCTTCCAGGTGAAAGTGACGGTCTTATCGTCGATGCTGATCAGCCGGCTGTTGGCGATGGCGACCCGATGGGTGTAGCGAGAGAGATAGGCTAATACGGCTTTTGGCCCGGCGAACGGCTCTTTGGCATAGACCGCCCAGTTGGTCTTATAGAGCGGTTCGAGATAGGTGTTGAAGGCGGTTTTGCCGGCAAGCGCCTGGTGATCGTTGAAGAATTTCAGGCGCCCGTCGGCATGAGCTTTCTTGAGCCCTTTTAGGATCAAGCCTCTAAACAGACGCGAGAGGACGCGCACTGGCAAGAAGAAGTTGGGCCGGCAAGAAACCCATCTGGATCCATCCATCGAGATCCCGCCGCCGGGAACGATTAGGTGCAGGTGAGGATGATGCGTCATTGCCGATCCCCAGCTATGGAGAACCGAAGTGAAGCCGACTTTGGCGCCGAGATGTTTGGGATCGGCGGCGATGGTGAGCATGGTCTCGGCGCTGGCTTTGAACAGCAGATCGTAGATCACCCGCTTGTTTTGATAGGCGATGTCGGCGATCAGCTTCGGCAGGGTGAAGACCAGATGAAAATAGCCGACCGGCAACAGCTCGGCTTCGCGATCGGCAAGCCATTTTCTTGCGGCCGCGGCTTGGCACTTCGGGCAGTGCCTATCGCGACAACTGTTGAAGGCGATCACCGTATGATCGCAGTCATCGCAGCGTGCCACATGGCCACCGAGCGCCGCTGTGCGGCAGCGCTCGATAGCACTCATCACCTTGAGCTGACCGAGGCTGACATGACCGGCATTGGCAGCTCGCCAAGCGGCCCCGTGGTCGCGGAAAATATCCGCGACCTCCAGCTTTGGACGGGACACCGTTGCGGCGGGCTACGCCGGCTCGAGTTTCCTCTTCTTCGTTTTGACATGGCCTTTTGGCTTGGACAAACGATCAAGTGGGCTTTCGACCTTGGCAATCATGCCGGTGGCGACTTGTGTATAGCGCGCGGTCACATCCAATTTGCTGTGTCCGAGCATCGCCTGAATTACACGGATATCGACACCGCTCTCTAGCAGATGGGTGGCGAAACTGTGACGAAGCGAATGCAAGGTCACCCGCCTGGTGATCCCGGCCATTCTCACGGTCTCGCGGAACAGGCGGCTGAGCTGGCGGGGCGTGGTCGGCCCCTCATCCTTGCCACCCGGGAACAGCCAGCGTTCCTGAAGCGGCGTGCCGGCGTCGAGACGCTTGGATCGGACCGGCCACCAGGCCTTGAGCAAGCCAGGCAGGTCGTTGGGCAGCTTGACCTGGCGATCTTTCCTGCCTTTGCCCTGGACAACCCGGATGATCACCTGGTCGATGTCGATATCGCCGACCTTAAGCCGGCACACCTCTCCGGCGCGCATGCCGGTGCCGTAAGCAATGCTCAACATCACCTTGGCCTTGAGCGGCCGGGCAACCGCCAAGAGGCGCTTGACCTCGTTGACGCTCATCACCACCGGCGCTTTCCGTGGCTCATTGAGGTGATAAATCTCTTCCGCGAGATCGAGGCGCCGGAGCGTCACCCGAAACAGAAACTTGACGCCCGACATCACGGCATTGCGGGTGCCAATACTCACCGCTTCCTCGGCCAGATGCAGCTGAAACTGCCGAATATCTTCGCGCGTGGCCGTCTCGGGCGAACGCCCCAGAAAAGCAGCAAACCGCTTGCAACTCCGGATATGCGCACGCTGCGAGTCCGCCGAAAGCTGGCGTGCCGTCATATCCTCGATCATGCGCAAGCGAAGGCGGCTGATCTTATCGGTCATCGAAACAACTCCCTAATTGAGGTGCACACCCCAATCGTCGGGAAGTCGCCAAAAACCTTCATTACGAGACTTAAGTGTGGAGAAAAACACTCAGCTCAAGCTGCAAATCCAGCTAGCGCGTAGCGATTTCGTGCAGTGGCACACACCGGAACTGCTGGTTATGGCAGGAATGTAGGGGCTAGCAGTCGTTTGCCTTGGCCAAAGCCTCAGCCAAGCTCGTCTTGCCACTCCCACGTTTGAGCGGCTGCGGCTGGTTGGGGCCGGGGCTCCAGCCGGCGAGCATCAATAGCTGGAACGTTGCCGGCACCCGACCACGCTCGTCGGCGTATTTCTGTCGGTATAGACGGCAGGCCTCCATCAACGTGCCGCGCCGCAACGGCGCACGCTTGGCAAGCACGTTGCTCTCGGCCATGCCCTGGAGATCGCGCAGCAGGCGCATCGGGTCGGCGTAGGTCACCGTGACCGTGTCGATGTCGACGACCGGCAGCGTGTAGCCGGTGCGCTGCAACAGGGCGCCGGCGTCGGGCACGTCGATGAACGGCGCGACCCGCTGCGGGGGCGCCGCCCCCGGGGTGACCTGGACCTCGGCTTCCGCGAGAGACGCTCTTAACTCGTGCAGCGTCCTGCCGCCCGGCAGGGCTGCGAGAAAAAGCCCGTCCGGCTTCAGCGCATAGCGGATCTGCACCAGGGCACCCGGCAGGTCGTTCACCAGATGCAGATTGCCGGCAGCGATGATCAAGTCGAACCGGTCGAACCCGAACGGCAATTTTTCCTCGTCGAGCACGACGCGTGCACCGTTGACGTTGCTGGCCATCGCTTCGGAGAGATCGGCCTGGATGACCTCGCCGACTTGATCGGCCGGCAGTTTCTTCGCGACTTGTCCGGTATGACAACCGAGGACCAGGGTCGTCCCGAAACGGCGGCGGACGTCGGCGAGGCGTTCAACCAGACGATCCGCCATCTCGTTGACGAGGAAGTCGTATTTCTCGAACCGGCCCGCCGCGCGGTCGCGGCGCTGTTTCAGCGCGGAACGGTCGAAAACCAAGGGATGCAACGCCTCGTTGCCTCAGGTGAGTTCGGAGGCGAGGATGGCGCCGCGGGATGCCATGAAATAGAGCCCCATATGGTGGGTCTCGGCCTTGGGGTGGGCGGCGGTTTCGGGGAGGCCGAGCTCCTTGGTGGCGGCCAGCGGCAGGTCGTAGGTGGCGGTTGCCGGCTCAAAGACCACGATGTCCTTCAGCGTCGGCATCAGCCCGTGATTTCTTGCGGACAGCAAGGTCAGCACGAAATCCATCACACAAATATCGGTACAGATGCCAACGGTGAGTATCGCCGATAGCCGGTGGCTATTGATCCAGTCGACGGTCTTGTTGTGGCTTTGGCCCTGGCAGCTGCCGCCATGGGTTGCCTCGATGCCGCCGACGAAACCGTTGATGCAGTCTTTTCGCATCAACGTGGCGTGCCCGCAGCCTTCGAGCCAATCGAGCTCCGGCACGAGATTTTCTTCGCCGGTGCCGCGCTCGCAATGAGGGGGATAAGGCGGCTCTGGCTTGCCGGGCTCATGGGTGTCGAGAAAGGCAAGGATGGGCGCTTTTTCCGCGGCAAAGCGCCTGGCCAGCCGATCGGTCTCCACCACCATCCTCGCCACCTGGTCATCCGGCGCCGGTGGCGCCAGATTGCCGCCGCCGACGGTGCAAAAGCCGTTCACCTCATCGACGATCACCAGGCCGGTCGGCTGGGCGAACGGCGCATAGCTTCCAAGCCTGACCGGCATCGCCGCATGCATCGCATTGAGCAAGGTGTCACCAGCTGTCATCGCCAGATTCCTCCACCGCTATAGCCATGTCCCAAGGTCCTGCAAAACGTCTGGAAACGCAAGTTGATTACGTGGATTTTGGCTGCGTGCCCGCCTGGTTCATGAACCAGCGATCATCGCTGATGACGATCGACGATCGGGCTGATGATCTCGAACATCACCGAGGCGGCGATCATCGAGGTGATGTTGTTGGGCTGGTCCTTGGTCGGCATCAGGCAGACCACGTCGCCGCCGATGATGTTCTTGCCGCGCAGGCTGCGGATCAGCGCCATCGCTTCGTTGATGCGAAAGCCTTCCTCGCCGGGCTCGAGGTTGGAGACGGCGGGGGCGACGGTCGGGTCGAGGCTGCCCAGATCGAAGGTGATGTAGACCGGCCCGTCGCCGATGGTTTCCTGGATGAGCCTGAGGCAGGCCGGAAGTCCGAGTTCGTGGTAACGAGCCATGGTGATGACCTCATAGCCGAACAGGGTCGGCACACCCCACCAGTAGAGGCTGTCCATCATGCGTTCGGGATCGAAACGAGGGCGCACGGTCATGGGGACGACTGCCCTTGTCCAGCGCTGATCTCATCAGCGATGATGTCGACGATTTCCCGGCAATCATCCTCGGTAAAGGTCAGCGGCACGCGCATGTCCAGCGTTTTGGCAAGCGCGTCCAGCGTGTTCGGGAGGACCGGGAGATCGTCGAGATAGCGCCAGCTGTCATAGCGGCTGGTGAACGCTCTAGGCTGGTCTTCGCCGAACCATTTGAGCTCGACGCCGCGCTCGGCGCAGCGCCGGATGAAATCAGGGAGGGCATCTTTCGAGACGGTTTCGGCCCGGAACTGGATCGAGCTGCCGACATAATGCTCATGCTGCGGGCGCCTGGGCAAATCAACGCCGTCGATCGCCCGAAGGCCGGTTTCGAGCACCCGGTAGCGCTCGTTCCAGCGGGCGATCTGCCGGTCGAGATCCTTGAGCTGGATGCGGATCAGGGATGCTCGAAGATTGTCCATGCGGCCGCTGTAGTTGGGGGTCTCCAGACGCAGTTCGGCGAAAGCTTCTTCGTCGGGGGCGGCGCCATGCCGTCCGTACAGCATGTAAGAGCCGGAATGGATGATGGCGCTGGCGGCAAGCCCGGCGTCGTCGGTGGTGATCAGCCCGCCTTCGCCGGAGTTGATGTGCTTGTACGTCTGGGTGCTGAAGCAGGCGACGTTCCCGAAGTTGCCGGAGCGTTTGCCGTTCCAGCGCGCACCCATGGTGTGGGCGCAGTCCTCGATCATGGTGATGCCGTGGCGCTGGCAAAGTTCGGTGATCGCCTCCATCTCCGCGATATGGCCCCGCATATGCGACAGCATCAAAAAGCGCGCGCCGCTGGCGCCGGCTTTGGTTTCCAGGTCGGCGAGGTCGATGTGGTAGTCGCGATCGATCTCGACGAACACCGGAACGCCGCCGGCATTGTGGATGGCGCCTGGAACCGGGGCGAGCGTGTAGGCGTTGGCCAGAACCTTGTCGCCCGGTTTCAGGCCTGCGGCGCGCAGGGCGACGTGAAGGGCGTAGCCGCCGGACGTGCAGGCGATGCAGTAACGGCTGCCTTGAAAGGCGGCGAAATCCCGCTCCAGCAGGGCTGCTTCGGAAGTTTCACCGTCTGCGACATTGTAGCGGTGCAGGCGCCCTTGCCGCATGATCTCGACCGCGCGCTCGATTGCAGCCTCGGGGATCGGTTCCTGCTGGGTAAATGGCTTGGTGAAGCGGTTCTTGTTGCGGGCCATCGACATGGGCGTCCTGTTGTTTGACGCTCGAGGACAGGATCGAGCGTTCGGCGCTGATCGGAGCATAGGCGATGAGCCGGCATTTTTCGACCAGCATGGATCGCACGCCAGATCCAGGTCCGGCTTTTTAACGTGTTTTTCATCTCTAACGCTCAGCATCGCCATCAGCACATGGTTAAAAAGGATGAAGTTCTTGGATTCCCCAAACCCGTTGTCACCCGTCAATTCCCGGAGAGACGGCTGATCAAGGTCTGTGCAGACCATGCCTCAATGGCGAACAGCGCTTGAGCTGTAATCGAATCACGGGCAAGCTCAAGGAAAGCGGCTGGCTTCGCAACCAGCTGGGCCGGTCGGTGAAGCTGGCTGGCATCATCTTTGCACATAAGAAGCTGATCCATCGATCAAGAAGCTGATCCGGGTCACCAACAGGGAGGTATTCTCGATGAACGTCAAAAGCTGGCTCGGTGCCGCCGCGGTTGCCGCAGCGACGATGACGGGCAGTGTTGCTGTCCAGGCGCAAAAGGCAGGCGGCACTTTGGTTTTCATTGCGCAGCCGGAGCCGCCGTCGCTGGCGTCTTATCTTTCGACATCGGGGCCGATCGGGCTGGTTGCACCGAAGATCTATGACGGCCTTTTGGATTACGACAACGACCTGAATGCGGTGCCGGCGCTGGCCGAGAGCTTCGAGGTCAGCGAGGACGGCAAGACCGTCACGTTCAATCTCAGGAAGGGCGTGACCTGGCATGACGGCGAGCCGTTCACCTCTGCGGACGTCCAGTTCTCGGTGATGGAGGTCCTGAAGAAGGTCCATCCGCGCGGCCCGAACTCGTTCAAGGAAGTGACCGAAATCGCCACGCCGGACGAGCACACCGCGATCTTCAAGCTCGCCAACCCCGCCCCCTACATGACCCGGGCACTTTCCGGCTACGAGTCGCCGATGGTGCCGAAACATCTTCTGGAAGGGCAGGATCTGCAGAGCGCCGATCTCGCCAACAACCCGGTCGGTACCGGGGCGTTCAAGTTCGTCGAGTGGAAGAAAGGCCAGTATATTCGCCTCGACAAGAATGAAAACTATTGGCAGGAGGGTTTGCCGCTTCTCGACAAGGCGGTCGCTCGCTTCATTCCGGATGCTTCGACGCGTACGGCCGCCATGGAAAATGGTGAGGTTCATTACGGCGCCTACGGTGCTATCCCCAATGTCGACGTGGTCCGCCTGCGCGAAATGGACCAGATCGGTGTGACCACCGACGGCTACGCGATGATCAATCCGATGGCGTTGATCGAGTTCGATGTGACAGAACCCCCTTTCGATCAGGCTGCGATCAGGCAAGCGATCTCGCTCGCGCTCGATCGTCAGTTCCTGATCGACAATATCTGGTTCGGCTACGGCAAGCCTGCAACCAGCGCGTTGTCTTCGAACTTCGCGGCGACCGGACTCTATGCCGAAGGCATGCCGAACTATCCGGCGAATGCCGATGTCGAAGCGGCCAAGGCACTGCTCGACGAGGCTGGGATCGAGGCGGATGGCGATGGCGTGCGGGCGAAAGCGGTGCTCGATCTCATTCCCTACGGCGAGGATTGGCGCCGGGCGGGCGAGTACATGAAGCAGGCGCTGGGCGAGATCGGCATCGAGCTCGAGCTTCGCTATGAGGACGTGCCGACCTGGCTGAAGCGGATCTATGCCGACTACGACTTCGCGATGAACGTCAATTACTTCTACCAGCTGCCGGACCCGGTATTGGGCGTGCATCGTCACTACGGCACCGATCAGATCCGCCAGGGCACCCATTTCGTGAATTCGTCCCGCTACAGCAATCCCGAGCTGGATGCGCTCCTGGCGGCCGGCACGGTCGAGGCGGACGCCGACAAACGCGCCGGCATTTACCAAGATATCCAGGAAATTCTCGCCGAAGACCTGCCCGTGGTGAACCTGTTCGAGATGCAGTTTCTCACCGTCTTCAACCAGAAACTGAAGGATCACGACACGTCCGCGCTCGGCGCCTATGGCCCCTTCGCCAACGCCTGGCTCGAGGAATAACCCCAACATCGGGTGGCGTTGACTGAGCCGGTCGATCACTTGCTGCGCGCCATGCGATCGGCCGGGTTTGACCTCTTGTTTACCGCGCCCTCATAAGGTGATCTAGGTCCATGGGATCCTGGGAGTCCGCCCCCCCGCAATAAATGCGCAGGGCCTGGATTTCCAGGGTCCAAGGGATCTGGTCGGCATGATGGAGAAGAAGAATTGAGAAAGCGTTGATCCGGAAGGATCTTGATCTGGTGACGATGTCGCCAGGAGCAAGGCTCTGCATGCTTCCCGGCCCTGATGGGTCCATGATCCAATGAACCATTCGGTCAAGCGCCTGCGCTATGTTCTGAAGCGGCTGCTGCAGGCACTGCCGATCGTGCTGGCGATCGTTGTCGTCAATTTTTTCCTGCTGCACATGGCGGAAGGCGATGCGGTCGACGTGCTGGCCGGCGAGGCAGGCTCGGCGACCCCTGAATACATGGCGGAGCTTCGGGCGAAGTTTGGTCTCGACAAGCCACTGCCGGTACAGCTCGCGATCTATCTGAAGAACGTGTTCGCCTTGGATCTCGGCTATTCCTTTCGTCATGAAATGCCAGTCTCGGAACTGGTGCTCGACCGCTTCGTTCCGACACTTCTGTTGATGGTCAGCACCATCGTGCTGGCGGTCGGTGTCGGGATTCTCCTGGGGCTGCTTGCAGCCTCGGGCCTGAACACCTGGCGGGACACGCTGATTTCGATCTTTGCGCTGATCACCTATGCGACCCCGCTTTTCTGGGTCGGGCTGATGATGATCGTGGTGTTTGCCCTCAATCTCGGCTGGTTTCCAACCAGTGGTATGGAGAATATTGCGGCCTTTCACTCGGGCTGGGATCGAGTGTGGGACATCGCCCATCATCTGGTGCTGCCAACCATCACGCTCTCTCTGTTCTATCTGGCGCTTTACACGCGGCTGATGCGTGCCTCGATGCTGGAGCAGGCGGGCATGGACTATGTGACCACCGCCCGTGCCAAAGGCCTGACCGAACGGCGCATCATGTTCGTGCACGTGCTGAGGAATGCGCTGCTTGCCGGTGGTGACCATGGCGGGCGTGCAGGTCGGGCGCGTTGATCGGCGGTTCCGTCATCGTGGAATCGGTGTTCGCCTGGCCTGGCCTCGGCATGCTCGCCTTCGAAGCCCTGTTTGCCCGCGATCTCAATCTGCTGCTCGGAATTTTCCTGCTCTCGGCCCTCTTGGTGGTGGCGGTCAATCTGGTGGTCGACATCATCTACTCGATGCTCGATCCGCGCATCGAGGTGGCCTGAGCGATGGCGGCGTTCTGGCGGCTCTATCGGCGCAATCGCTCCGCCGTGGTCGGCCTGGTGATTCTCGGCGCGGTGATCCTGCTGGCGGCAACCGCGCATCTTTTCTTTCCGGATGATCCGTTCAAGCTGGCCGGCAAGCCGATGTCGCCGCCGGGCGCTGAAGGCTTTCTGCTGGGCAGCGACTCGCCTCGGCCGCGATGTCGCCGGCGGCATCGCCCATGGCGCCAAGACCTCGCTCCTGATCGGACTCCTGGCGACCACGGTTGCGGTTGGCTTCGGCGCTGTGATGGGTGGGCTTGCCGGCTATTACGGCGGCTGGATCGACGATCTATTGATGCGCGTCACCGAGATGTTCCAGACCATTCCGTCCTTCGTGTTCGCGATTCTTCTGGTGGCGATCATGAAACCCTCGATCGAGAGCATCGTGATCGCGATCGCCGTGGTCTCGTGGCCGGCCATCGCGAGACTGGTGCGCGGCGAATTTCTGTCTCTTCGGAATCGCGAGTTCGTTCAAGCGTGCCATACGCTTGGGATGAGTGATCTCAGGATCATGCTGGGGGAGATCCTGCCCAACTGCCTGTCGCCGATCATCGTCACCGGCTCCTTGATGGTGGCCACCGCTATCCTGATCGAATCGGGGCTTTCCTTCCTCGGCCTCGGTGATCCCAACATCATGAGCTGGGGTTTTCTGGTGGGGGCCGGGCGCACGGTGCTGCGCAGCGCCTGGTGGGTCTGTACCTTTCCGGGGATTGCGATCCTTCTGACCGTCCTCGCGATCAATCTGGTGGGCGAGGGCCTGAACGATGCCCTCAATCCACGCCTTCGGGAACGACGATGACGGTGCCGCTTCTCAGGATCGAAAATCTGCATGTGGCGCTGCCAGAGGGTTCGGAACGGCGCTTTGCCGTGGAGGCGGTCAATCTCGAATTGGCGCCCAATGAAATTCTTTGCGTGGTTGGCGAGAGCGGTTCCGGCAAGTCGCTCACCGCTCGTGCCGTGATGGGTCTTCTGCCGCGGCCCCATGTCCATATCGAGCGGGGAAGTATCCGCTTCGGTGCTGAGGATCTCGCCAGGGTCAGCGAGACCAGGCTGCGCGCGATCAGGGGCGATGAGATCTCGATGATCTTTCAGGAACCGATGACCGCGCTCAACCCCGTCATGACGATCGGTGCCCAGACCGACGAGGTGTTCCGATTTCATCGCAGGCTTGGACGGAAAGAACGGCGGGAACGGGCGCTCGCCCTCTTCGACGATGTCCATCTGCCGGACCCCCGCCATATTTTCGACGCCTACCCCCATGAGCTTTCGGGCGGGCAGCGCCAGCGGGCGATGATCGCGATGGCGCTGGGTCTCGATCCCAAGATCCTGATCGCCGATGAGCCGACCACCGCCCTCGATGTCACCACGCAAGCGCAGATCCTGAAGCTGATCAAGGAACTGCAGGCGTCCCACGATACCGGCGTGCTGTTCATCACCCATGATTTCGGCGTGGTCGCAGATATCGCGGATCGGGTCGCGGTGATGCAGCAGGGACGTGTGGTCGAAATCGGGAGCGCCGAGCGCTTGCTGAATGCGCCGGAGCATCCCTACACCAAGGCGCTGATCGCGGCGGTCCCAAGCCTGACGCCGCGCGCGTCCCGCGAACAGGCGTCCGAGCCGGTGCTTGAGGTCCGGCGGCTGACGAAAATCTATCGAAGCGGCGGCGGCGTCTTCGGGTTTGGCGGCAAGGAGCGCAAGGTCGTCGCGGCCGATGATGTCAATCTCGAGCTCAGGCGTGGCGAAACTCTTGGCGTGGTCGGTGAGAGCGGTTCCGGCAAATCGACCCTGGCGCGCTGCATCGTCCGTCTGAACGACGCCGACCAGGGCATGATCCTCCTCCACGGCACTGATCTCAGGCCTTTGAACCGGGCAGCGATGCGGCCTTTTCGCGCCAAGATCCAGATGGTCTTTCAGGACCCCTTCGCCTCGCTCAACCCGCGCACCAAAGTCGGCAAGATCATTGCCCAAGGCCCTTTGATCCAGGGTGTCCCGCCACGGGACGCGGAGGCCAGGGCCAGGGAGCTGCTGGAGATCGTTGGCCTGGATGAGCGTGCGTTTGACCGTTATCCGCACGAATTCTCCGGCGGCCAGCGCCAGCGGATCGGCGTGGCCCGGGCGCTGGCCAACAACCCGGAAGTGCTGATCGCCGATGAGCCGGTCTCGGCGCTGGACGTGTCGATCCAGGCGCAAATTCTCCGCCTGCTCGATGAGATCCGGGAGCGCCTGGCGCTCTCGATGATTTTCATCACTCATGATCTGCGCGTCGCCGCTCAAGTTTGCGATCGCATCGCCGTGATGCGTCAGGGCAAGGTGGTCGAAACCGGCCCGACGGCCGATATCTTCAAGGCACCGAAGAACGAGTACACCAGAGAATTGCTCGCTGCGGTGCCTGGGCGACAGTGGTTGCCAAATAAAAATGAAAAGAAAGACGAAATGCAAATTCATCAACAGAATATAAGCAAAATATAAAAAAGAGATTGTTTGATTTTATTCGGACATCCGATGAATTTCGATGCGAAAAATCAATGTCATAGAGATTCATTATAAGACCTTATCCTAAAGAGCCCAATGCGCTGCTCAATGTTATTAAGGAGATCAATTGTAGACGGCCCATCATGAGACAGCTAACGTTGGTTGCAGGCTTGTCCATCTATGAAACGCTACTGACATCACAACGAAGGAAGTTCTCATGGAGACTGCACTCAGACGCCTGGTTTTGGCCACGATGACCAGCGCCATTGCGTTCCCCGTGATGGCGGCGGATGTCGTCATCGGCGTGCCGAACTGGCCATCCGTCAATGCAACCGCCCATGTGTTGAAGGTGGCGCTCGAGGAAAATCTCGGCCTTGAGGTCGAGCTGCAGAACGGCACCAATCCCGTGGTGTTCGAGGCGATGGACAGTGGTGCCATGCATGTGCATCCGGAAGTCTGGCTGCCGAACCAGGCGAACCTCGTTGCGACGTTTGTCGAGGAAAAAGAAACGGTCAAGCAGAACCCCAACGGGGTTGCCGGTGATCAGGGCATGTGCGTGACGAAGGGAACAGCCGAGCGCACCGGTATCGAGAACCTGTCCGATCTGACCGATCCGGACATGGCGGCGAACTTCGACACCGACAGCGACGGCATGGGCGAGATCTGGATCGGAGCTGCCGGCTGGGCGTCCACCAATGTCGAGAAGGTCCGCGCCAAGTCTTATGGCTACGATGCCACCATGACCTTAAAGGAGATCGACGAGACCCTGGCGCTCGCCGAGGTCGACAATGCGGTTGCCCAGGACGAGAACATCGTGTTTTTCTGTTACACGCCCCATCATATGTTCGCGCTGCATGAACTGGTGCAACTTAAGGAGCCGGCTTACGACGAGGCCAAATGGAACGTTCTGCAGCCGACCGACGATCCGGAGTGGCTGGAAAAGTCCAGTGCTCCCGTCGCCTGGAATACCGCTTATCTGCATATTCATTATGCCACGGCGCTTGAAGAGATGCAGCCGGCCGCGGCCGCCATGCTGGCCAATGTCAAACTCGATACCGACACGGTGTCGGCGATGACCTATGCGCTTGTGGTCGAAAAGCAGGATCCGGCAGAATTCGCCAGGAAGTGGGTCGCTGACAACAGCGCCGCGGTGGATAGCTGGCTTCAGTAATTTTTGTCCGAAGGGACAGCGCCTTGCCGATGGAGAAGGCGCTGTTCACGCTGTTTCGTGTTTCGGCGGCTTCTTGATGATGTTGATGTCTGCGGGCGGCGCGCGGCCCCCCTTTTTGGAGGCTGCCTTGCATGTCCGATCATGTTATTGAGCTCGATGGTGTGTGGAAAATCTTCGGCGAACGTGCCGAGGAAGCCATGGAGGCGATCCAAGCCGAAGGTCTTGGCAAGCCCGAGGTGCTGGAGAAGTTCGGCTGCGTTGTCGGCATCGCCGATTGTTCGTTCCACGTGCCGAGGGGCGAGATCTTTTGCGTCATGGGGCTTTCCGGCTCGGGCAAGTCGACCATGGTCCGCCATCTCAATCGGCTGATCGAGCCGACCGCAGGCCGGATCTCGGTGCTGGGTCAGGACATGATGGCACTCGGTAGCGAAGAGCTTCGCACCATGCGCGCCGTGCATATCGGCATGGTGTTCCAGCATATGGCGCTGCTTCCCCATCGCACGGTGCGCGACAATGTCGGCTTTCCGCTGCAGGTGCGCGGCGAGCCGAAATCGAAGCGCTGGGAGGTTTCGCAGCACTGTCTGAACCTGGTCAATCTCGATGGTTACGAGGACCGTTTTCCGCGCGAGCTTTCGGGCGGCATGCAGCAGCGGGTCGGGTTGGCGCGGGCGCTCGCCTCGGATCCGGAAGTGCTGTTGATGGACGAGCCGTTCTCGGCTCTCGATCCTCTGATCAGGCGCCAACTCCAGGATCAGTTCATGGGGCTGTCCGCAGAGCTCAACAAGACCACGGTTTTCATCACCCATGACCTCGACGAGGCGATCCGCATCGGCAATAGGATCGCCATCATGAAGGACGGCCGCATCGTCCAGATCGGCACGCCCGAGGATATCGTGACCGAACCGGCCGACGACTATGTGCGCGATTTCGTCGAGGGGATTTCCAAGCTCAAGCTGGTGTTCGCCCATTCGATCATGGTGCCGATCAACGATTACCGCGCGTCGAGGCACGCCGACCTCTCGGCGGCGCCCAGGGTGCCCCACGGCACGGATCTCGATCATCTGATCGACATCACCACGACCACCGATCTCCCGTTGGTCATTCAGAGCGACGAGCACCAGGATATCGGTGTGATCGACAAAACGACGCTGCTGAAGGGTATCCAGGGAGGCAAGGCATGACGGACACCGGCCTTGAACTCGGCCCCAAGTCGCTTGCAAGCTCGATCGGCGATTTCGTCGAGGGCAAGGAGACCTATTACGGCGAGCAATTCGCCAGGATCCAGGGCACCACGGGATTTGCCTGGTCCTGGAATACCGCAGCCGCCGTCTTCGGGCCGCTTTGGGGGGCGCTTCGCGGACTTTGGGGGTTTTTCTGGATCTTTTTGGTGCTGGAGCTGTTCGCGCTGGTGCAGATCGGGCGTGGTCTTTGGGGGGATCTCGGCGCCGATCTGATGGCGCGTTATGAAAAACTGGCCGTCAACATCGCCAGGCGCGAGCAGCAGGCCGCCGATATGGTGGCCTCGGGCGATCAGGCCGGTGCCGATGCGGCCTTGAAGATCGCGGGCAATCTCAACGTTGCGGCCGAGCGGGCAAGAGAGCAGGCGGAAGCCGCCGCGGGCGAAGCGATGACGATCCTGATGGTGGGCCTTGGCCTCCTGCTCGTGATCAAGATCATCGAAGGGTTCTACGGCAATGTCGCTTATGAGCAGCAATATCTTCGCTGGCGTGCCAAGCCTGAAACACCGTCGGGCGTGAGCTGGGCCAATGCGGCCTTCGGCGGCTTTTTGCTGCTGGGGGTCTGGCCATTGACCATCTATCGCTTCACTGTGGCCAAGCCCTTGGAGTTCATCACCAAGTTCCCGATGAACAAGGAATGGTTCACGCCGACCGCCAATTGGCTGGAGGGCTGGTTCGACTGGCTGGCGATCGAGTTCGGCGACGTCTTCAAGGGTGTGACCGCAGCGATCAAGGCCGTGCTCGATGGGCTGGAAGTGGTGCTGGTGCAAACACCTTGGCCGGTGATCATGCTGGTGATCGTGGTCACCGCCTGGCGGCTTGCCGGCCCGCGGGTTGCGGTCTTCACTGCAGCCGCACTCGCCTATCTCGCCACCTTCGGCCTTTGGGACGTCTCGATGGTGACGGTGGCACTTTTGGGTGCGGCCGCTTTTCTGTGCCTGCTTTTCGGCATCCCGCTCGGCATCTGGTTCGGCAAGAGTTCCCGCGCCTATGCGGCCGCCTTGCCGGTGCTCGACTTCATGCAGACCATGCCGGCCTTCGTCTATTTGATCCCCATTATTGCTTTTTTTGGAACGGGCAAACCTCCGGGCGTTCTGGCGACCATCATCTTTGCCATGCCGCCGGTCATCCGTCTGACCGCCCTTGGTATGCGCCAGGTGCCGGAGGGCACCAAGGAAGCGGCAATCGCGTTCGGCTGCACCAGATGGCAGCTCCTGCGCAATGTCGAAATCCCGCTCGCCATGCCTTCGATCATGACCGGGATCAACCAGACCATCCTGATGTGCCTCTCGATGGTGGTGATCGCCTCCCTGATCGGGGCGGGCGGGCTAGGGGCCAACATTCTCGAAGCTCTGCAATACGCCGCCAAGGGTCAGGGCATGCTCGCCGGCCTCGCGATCCTCTTTTGCGCCATGGTCATCGACCGCATCATCCAGGGCATGTACAGGCGCCGTCTGCAGGGGTGACTTGCCTCCGTCCGGTTGAGGGCTTCTTCCCGAAGCCTGGCCGGTCTGATTGAATGTTGACGCTGCCGCGGATCGAATGCTGGAGGGGTCTCATGTCAGCACTGCAGCCACCCACGTTGAACCAGCCGTTTCCGGGGCCCGGCGCTGGAGCGGTGATCTTGATCTGTCGAGCTTCAGCGTCGACGAGGTGTGGACGCGACGGTGATAACGGTCAGCGGTGGAGCGGGCATGGCGAGTGATGGCCGGGAAAAGATCGTGATCCGGGACGGCTATGTGCCCTCGCTGATCGGCCGCATCGTCGAGATGCATGCGCTTTATTACAGTGACCTGGTTGGTTTCGGCGCCGCCTTCGAGAGCAAGGTGGCGGGCGGGCTCGCCGCGTTCGTTTCCAGGATCGAGCGACCGGGCAATGCCATCTGGCATCTCGACATGGGCGGAAAAATCGTCGGCAGCCTGGCGATCGACGGCGAAGATCTGGGCGAGGGGAGGGCGCATCTCCGGTGGTTCATCATCGATGACCAGGCCCGCGGTACCGGCTTTGGCCAGGCCCTCATGGAAAAAGCGCTTGCCTTTTGCGACCAGCACGGCTTCGAGGCGATCCACCTCTCGACCTTCAGGGGCCTGGATGCCGCAAGACGGCTTTACGAGCGAAACGGCTTTTTTCTGACTGACGAGCAACCGGGCGATCAATGGGGCACGGTCGTTCTGGAACAAACTTTCTCGAGGCGGCGGTCTGCGTGATCGTGTCAGCCGACACATCCTCGAGCTTGTGTTAACCAGGTCCTGGCAGGACAAGCCAGGTCCTGGCAGGACAAGAAGGGACATCGTCGATGATGAGCTATCAATCTCTCGATTTCGATCGCCATGAAGGCATCGCCTGGATCACGATCAACCGGCCGAAGAGCTACAATGCGATCGATCTCCATGCGGTGAAGGAACTGCTGGATGTGGCCAATCGGATCGGCAGCGATGACAAGGTCCGCTGTGCGGTGCTGACGGGCGCTGGCGACAAGGCCTTTTGCGCCGGGGGCGATGTCGCGTCCTTTGTCGAGCATCAGGACGATATCGGCATCTTCCTGAAGGAAATGACCACATATCTCCATATGGCGGTTTCCCGGTTCGCCTGGATGAAGGCGCCTTTGATCGCCTCGGTCAATGGGGTGGCGGCCGGTGCAGGCTTGAGCGTGATGGCATTTTGCGATCTCGCGATCGCCGCCGATCACGCTACCTTCACCAGCGCCTACACCCATATCGGCCTGACCCCGGATGGCAGCTCCAGTTATTTCCTGACCCGCATTCTGGGCACGCGGCGAACGGCAGAGCTTTATCTGACCAACAGGGTCCTGAGCGCCGAGGAGGCGCTGGGTTGGGGGCTGGTCAATCGTGTCGTGCCGGCTTCCGATCTCAAGGAAGAGACCGCAAAACTGGCTGCCAGCCTTGCCAAGGGGCCGACGCTTGCTTATGGCGGCATCAAGAAGCTTCTGCAAACGGCGCCTAATGACAGCCTGGAATCCCAGATGGAACGGGAAACCCGGATCATTTACGAGATGGCGATGAGCCGGGACGGTCAGGAGGGCGTGAAAGCTTTTGTCGACAAGCGAAAACCGACGTTCAAGGGCTGCTGATGCGGGGGCGATCAACGTTTCGCGCGCTGCAGGCGATGCCGGTCGTGATTTGGCCGGTCTCCGCCTGACCTGCAGGTTTTGCCCCGGATGAACCTTTTTGCTGTCCGGGCCTTTTGCCGGTAGTCTTTCGAAGACGCTTTCGACGGCGTTGTCGCTTGATGTCGGGCGACGCGGCGCTGATCGGCGGTTTGCGAAGGGGGGGCATTTCAATGGCATGGCCGGCACCTGTTCTTTGCCTGGGCCTCCTGTTGGGTATCGCCATGGGGGCAGCAGCGCGCTTCGGGCAATTTTGCACGCTTGGCGCAATAGCCGATGCGGTGATCTTGGGGGATCAGCGCCGTCTCCGCGCCTGGGGGCTCGCCATTGCCGTTGCGATCCTGGGCACGCAGGCGCTCCATATGACCGGTGCCGTCGATATCGGCCAGTCGATCTATCTTGGCGGCAGCTTCGGCTGGCTTGGCGCCATTCTCGGTGGTTCGATGTTCGGTCTCGGCATGGCGCTGGCCGGCACCTGCGGTTATGGCATGCTGATCCGGCTCGGCGGCGGTGATCTGCGGGCGCTGGTGGATCTTGGGACCCTCGGCTTCTTCGCCTTTCTAACGTTGAGCGGCCCCTTGGCCTACGTTCGGACGTTCCTGATCGAGCCGACCGATCTGACCTTGCCGGGGCTGGCGAGCTTCGGTTTTCCCGAGCTGGTGACGCATGTTTCGGGCTTGGCTGATGGCACCATCAGGCCACTGATCGTCCTGGCCCTTCTCGCCGCGCTTGCGATTTACTGCTTTCGCGACCGATCGTTCAGAGCTGGCTATCAGCAGATCGTGGTCGCCGTCATCATCGGTCTTGCGGTCGTGGCGGCCTGGCTGACCACGGGCATGATCGGCCATGACGCGTTCGACCCGAAGCCGCCGGCGTCGTTCACCTTCGTTCGGCCGGTAGGCGACAGTCTTCTCTACTTGATGCTGATGAGCGGCATGAGCCTGAATTTCGGCATCGTGTCGGTTGCCGGCGTCCTGACGGGTGCTTATCTCGCTGCCCGCTCGAAGGGCGAATGGCGCCTTGAAGGCTACGATGGCGATCGTGAAATGGTCCGCCATTTTGCCGGTGCCGCGATGATGGGAAGCGGCGGCGTGCTCGCGCTTGGCTGCACGATCGGGCAAGGGATCAGCGGCATGTCGACATTATCCTTGTCAGCACCCTTGGCCTTTGTCGCGATCTTCGTCGGTGCTGCCTTCGGCCTGCGTTATCTCGAGGAAAGAAGCGTGATGGCGGCGGTCAAGGTCTGCCTGGGCCGACCTTGACCTCGGCAGGCGCCGAGAGGATCGAGGTGCGGGCACAACATATTCACTTCTTACAAAATACATGTCTTGAATATATCGCGTTCTTGCTGTTATGCTCGTCTTAGAAACGACAAGCTTATCACAAAGCAGGATGGAGGCCTGGGTGACTATTGTCAGAAGCGTCAAGCTAGCCGGTCTGCTCGTAGCGACCGCGTTCGCGGCCAATATTGCCCTTCCTGGCCAGGCCGAGGAGCCGGTATCCTTCGATATCGTCGATGACGCCAGCATTCCCAAATCGCTGACCGGTGCTGTCGGCGACCCGGCCAAGGGCCGTGAGGTCTTCATCGAGCGCAAGCTTGGCAATTGCCTTGCATGTCACGCGGTGACGTCGTTGGCGAACGAACCTTTTCACGGCGAGGTGGGTCCGCTTCTGGATGAGGTGGGCGATATCTATGAGGAGGGCGAGCTTCGCCTGCGCGTGGTCAACGCCAAGATGGTCAACCCCGAGACGGTCATGCCGGGTTTCTATGTGAGTGAGGGGTTGCATCGCGTTGCCGAGAAGTTTCAGGGCAAGACCATCCTGACGGCAGAGCAGGTCGAGGATCTGGTCGCTTATCTGATGACGCTCAAGAAAAGCTGAGCGCGCTGCTTGATGAGGATGTCAAGCGCGCCGAGCGAGGAGACAGAGGCAATGAAGGACATGACGAAGGCTTGGCTCGATCGCCGCGGCTTTGTCGCGCGAAGCACGGCGCTGATCACGACGACGGTCTTGCTCGGGTCCGCTGCGAAGGCGGCCCTGCCCGAGACCGAAGCGGCGATCGCTGCCGTTCTTGGTGACAGGACGGCAGAGGAAGGGCGGATCACGCTCGATCTGCCGGAGATTGCCGAGAACGGCAATACCGTGCCGCTGACGGTCGAGGTCGAGAGCCCGATGACCGAGGATGATTACGTCAAGTCGGTCCATATTTTTGCGGAAGGCAACCCGCAGCCCGAGGTGGCGAAGGTCAGTTTCACCCCGCGCAGCGGCGAGGCCGTGGCGTCGACCAGAATCCGTCTTGCCCAGACGCAAAAGATCCATGCGATCGCCGAGATGAGCGACGGTTCGGTCTTCTCGGCTGTGCGCGAGGTCAAGGTCACGATCGGCGGTTGCGGCGGCTGATTTTTCAGGGGAGAGGAAGAGGACGATGGCAGACAAGGTCAAGCCGCGCGTCAAGGTGCCGAAGACAGCTGCAAAGGGCGAGGTCATCGAGATCAAGACGCTGATTTCGCACAAGATGGAATCGGGCCAGCGCAAGGATGATGACGGCAACAAGATCCCGCGCCAGATCATCAACCATTTCGTTTGCAAATATAATGGCGAGGTGGTGTTCGAGGCCGATTGGCACGGTGCCGTCTCGGCCAACCCCTATATGGCCTTTCGCACCATCGCCACGGAAAGCGGCGAGCTCGAATTCATCTGGACCGACGATGACGGCTCCGAATACCGGGCGACGGCCAACATCGAGGTAAGCTGAAGATCGGATTTCGATCGAAGAGGAAATAACAATGCACATCAGGGGCTTGGCGACAGGGGCAGCGGCAATGCTGCTGGCTTTGGGCGCTCTCAATATCGCTGCAAGTTCCGCAGAAGACCCGCCGTTTGTCGAACCGCCTAAGGATCATCCGCTGGAGAAGATCATCTCCGGCTATTATTTCCGCAACCCGGAAACCCAAGCCGTGCAGGATGAAGACTTCGAGAATCCGGCCTTTCTCTGGGTCGAGCAGGCGGAGCTCCTTTGGGACGAGGTCGACGGCGAGGAAGGGAAAGCCTGCGCCAGCTGTCACGAGGATGTCGAAAGCCTGAAGACGGTCGGCACGACCTACCCGATTTACTACGAGCCCGTCGGCAAGCTGATCAATCTGGAGCAGCGCATCAATCTTTGCCGCAGCGAGAACATGAAGGCCGAGCCCTGGAAGTATGAGAGCGATGAAATGCTCGGCATGACGGCGCTCATCCGCCTTCAAGCCCGCGGCGAGCCGGTCGATGTCGCCATCGACGGTGAAGCCGCACCGTTCTTCGAGAAGGGCAGGGACTTCTACTATGAGCGCCGCGGCCAGCTGGACCTTTCCTGCGCGAGTTGTCATGAGAATTATGCCGGCACCAGGATCCGTGCCGACATGCTGAGCCAGGGTCAGTCCAATGGCTTTCCGACCTACCGCTTGAAATGGCAAAAGCTCGGCTCGCTTCATCGCCGCTTCAAAGGGTGCAATGACGAGGTGCGCGCCGAACCCTTCGAGCGCGGTTCGGATGAATATGTCAATCTCGAGCTCTATCTCGCTTGGCGGGGACAGGGTCTCCCCGTCGAGACGCCTGCCGTAAGGCAGTAGCCTCCCTGAAGCTTGTGGGCGGCGGCGTCCATGCTGCCGCCCTTTTTTTGACCAGATTCTGCCCTTGTCTTGTCGTTGAGGGCATCATCATAGAGGACGGATCCCATGGTGACGCGTCGGGAGTTTTTGGAAGTTGCGCTGGCGACCGCAGCGCTGACCGCAGGTGCTGGCGGTCTCGGCAAGCTTGCGGCCGAGCAGGCCATCACCCAGGATCAGCTCTTGGCGTTCGAACCGAAAGGCCAGGTGACGTTGCTTCATCTGACCGATCTTCATGCGCAATTGAAGCCGCTTTATTTCCGCGAGCCCTCGATCAATCTCGGCGTCGGGCCGGTGGCCGGCCTCCCGCCTCATCTAACAGGTGTCGAGCTTCTCGACCATTTCGGCATCGAGGCGGGCTCGCTTGATGCTTATATGTTTTCCAGCGAAGACTTTGCCGACCTTGCCAGGAACTACGGCAAGGTCGGCGGCCTCGACCGGATCGCAACCCTGGTGAAAGGGGTTCGTGCCGAACGCCCCGACAACACGCTCCTCCTCGACGGCGGTGACAGCTGGCAAGGGTCGTGGACGGCGCTGCAGACGAGGGGCGAGGATGTCGTGCGCGCGATGGCGCTGCTGCAGCCGGATGCCATGACCGGCCATTGGGAATTCACCCTCGGCGAAGAGCGGGTGATGGAACTGGTCGATCAGCTCGGCTTTCCTTTTCTCGGCGCCAATGTCCGCGATACCGAATGGGAGGAGCCCGTCTTCGATCAGGTCGTGCGCTTCGAGCGCGGCGGTGTCGATATCGCGGTGATCGGTCAGGCCTTTCCTTACACCCCGATCGCCAACCCGCGCTGGATGTTTCCAGCCTGGTCCTTCGGCATTCGCGAGGAGGATCTGGCGGCCCTGGTGAGCGAGGTTCGGGACGACGGTGCGGAACTGGTGGTTCTGCTCAGCCACAACGGTTTCGATGTTGACCGCAAGCTCGCGTCCCGCGTCGACGGCATCGATGTTATCTTGACGGCACATACCCATGACGCCGTGCCCGAGCCCACCGTCGTCGGCAAGACATTGCTGATTACCTCTGGGGCCAACGGCAAGTTCCTCTCCCGCCTGGACCTCGATGTCGGCAGCGATGGCGTCAAGGATTTTTCCTACAGGATAATCCCGGTGCTCTCGGATGCGATTACCCCCGATGCCGAGATGACCGCCTTGGTCGACGAACTCCGCGCCCCTTTCGAAGCCGATCTTGCCAAGGTCCTGGGGACGACCGATGGCGATCTCTATCGGCGCGGCAATTTCAACGGAACCTTCGACGATGTGATCTGCGCGGCGTTGCTGGCCGGCAGGGATGCCGAGATTGCGCTGTCACCGGGCTTTCGTTGGGGGCCATCCTTGCCGGCGGGCGAGGACGTCACCGCAGAGTTCGTCTATAGCCACACGGCCATGACCTACCCCTCGGTCTATCGCCAGGAGATGACGGGAGAGCAGCTGAAGCTGATTTTCGAGGACGTTGCCGACAATCTCTTCAATCCCGATCCCTATTTGCAGCAGGGCGGTGATATGGTCCGTGTCGGCGGCATGGCTTATCGGATCGATCCCAATGCCGTCATGGGCAAGCGTGTGACCGAGATGACGCTGACGGCAAGCGGCGAAAAAATCGAGGCCGGGAAGACCTATGCGGTCGCCGGCTGGGCCTCGGTCAATGAGGGAACGGAAGGCCCGCCGATCTACGAGCTGGTCAGCGACCATATCCAAAGCCAGGGAACGTTGAGCGGGAAAGCTTCCGGCAAGGTCGAGATCGTTGGGCTCTGATTGATGTCGGGCCTCGAGGTCTCCTATGCAGGTGCTTTGCTGGCCGGTCTCTTGAGCTTTCTCAGCCCCTGCGTTCTCCCCCTGGTGCCGCCTTATCTCTGCTTCATCGGCGGCGTCACCTTCGAGCAGCTGACCAGTCAGGCAGCCGACCGCCAGGCGGCGGACGCTGAGGTGAAGAGGCGGGTGTTGTTGGCGGCGGTGGCGTTTGTCCTGGGTTTCGCCGTGGTCTTCGTCGCGTTCGGCGCGACCGCCTCGGTCGTCGGGAAGCTGATCGCCAGGCATACGGATCTGCTCGCCAAGATCGCAGGCGGCGTCATTATCGTCCTGGGCCTGCATTTTCTCGGCCTGTTCAAGCTTGGCATCCTGCAGCGCGAAGCTCGCTTTCATCCGGAGCAAAAGCCCACGGGATTGCTTGGCGCTTTTCTGATCGGGGTGGCCTTTGCCTTTGGCTGGACGCCTTGTGTCGGCCCGGCGCTTGCCGCCATCCTGTTCGTTGCCGGCAGCGAGGACCAGGTATTTTACGGCGCCTCGCTGCTTCTGGTCTACGCGCTCGGGATCGGCATCCCCTTTATTCTGGCAGCGCTTGCGATCGGTCCGTTCATGCGCTTCATGCAGCGCTTTCGCCGCTATCTCGGCCGCATCGAGCAGGTCATGGGCGGGCTCTTGGTGCTGACCGGGGTCCTGTTCATCACCGGTTCGATGAACGAGATCGGTTTTTGGCTGCTGGAGACGTTCCCCACGCTCGGCCGCATCGGCTGACGGAAGGTTTTTTTGACTTGGTCTCGTACCCCCGTCCTCAAAGACGCGTCCATCGAAGGCGGTCGAGAAGTCAATGAGGTAGCCACGCCACCTAGCCGAATTCGAGCCAGATCATCCGATCGAATGAGCGAAGTTCGCGCAGGATGTTGATCAACTGGGCTTCATTGCCCTGGTCGAGCGCGTCGAAGATCAGCGGCAGGGAAACGAGGCTTCCTTCGAACAGACGCTTGAAACTGTCACGCGCCTGAAGCTCTGGCGGCGCGGTCTGGTAACATCGGCGATAGAGAAACTCGGTGACCGACGCTTCGCGCTTGACCTGGTTGATCTGATCGGTTTTGGCGAAATCCGGTGGGTCCTGACGATAGACCCAAAGACGGTCCATGGCGGCGTTCATGTCGTCGATGCAATCGCCATAGGCTCTGAGGCCGTTGCGCCGGCGGAGAGCGGCGAGGTCGGTTCGAACCGTGGCGAGAACTTGGGTTGCCGCCTCCTGGTCATCGGCCTCGAGGGCCATTCTCCCGGCCTCGAGGGCGCTGTCGATCGCGTTCAGGGTCGTCTTGAAATCCGGATCGTCGACGAAGGCATCGGGCGGAGCCGCCTGGAAGCGATCGACGACCGCTTGCCATTGCTCGGAAGCCGCTTCCAGGTCCAGATAGGCAACACCTGGATTGCCGGTGTGCAGATAGAACATGGCGCTTCGGTAGGGGGCATAGGCGTCGGTCACCTGCTGGTTGAATGATCGAAGTTCGCCCGCCGATGCCATGGACCCGGCAGCGCACAGCAGGAGGCCTGATACCAAGGCCCCGAGGCCCGGTCTTTTGCCGAGATGCATGACGGCTTCCCCTCCACATTGCCGGTTGTTGTTGCATGGCTCGACACAGATTACAAAAAAATATATTGTAATGGAAGAATGCGTTGGGAGGCTTCGTAGGATGAAATTTTTCTTGCCACTCCTGCTGCTGGTCGGCACGGCCTTGGCGCAAACCCCTGCACGGAGCGGGGAACTTGTCGAGCCAATCCTGACCGACGATGGTCTCTATACCCAAGAGTGGTTTCTCGAGAGCTTTTTGGACCTGGGCGAGGATCTGGAAGAGGCGCGGGCGAGCGGCAAGCGTTTTGCGATCATGTGGGAGTTGAAGGGCTGCCCCTATTGCAAGGAAACCCACTTCGTCAATTTCGCCGATCCCGAGATCAATGCCTATATCCGGAACAATTTCGAGATCCTGCAGCTCAATTATCTGGGCTCCCGGCTGGTAACCGACTTCGATGGTGAAGAACTGGAGGAGCGGGAGCTTCGCGAAAAATACGGCATTCGCTTTACCCCGAGCTTTCAGTTCTTTCCCGAAAGCAGCGAGGAGATCGGTGGCGAGACCGGACAAGCAGCGGAAACCGCACGCATGCCCGGTTATTTCAAGCCGGATCATTTCATCGCCATGTTCCGCTTTGTCAAAGAGAAGGCTTACGAACGTCAGACTTTTCGCGACTTTCTTGCCGGCAAGCCTGCAGGATAAACATTCAATATTGATATAATGTTTTTATCGAATAAAATGCTTTGAAGGCACTAACGGAAGAATGGGCCGCGTGCGTTGGGGCCCATCATGGTCGAAAGGGTGGCGATGACGGACAAGCGAGAGGTCGGCAGGACGTTGGCTCGTCGTGGTTTTCTCTGGTCAGCGGGCGCAATGGCCGGCGGTGCTGCGGCGGTTGCCGGTACGAAGTCCGCGCTGGCAGTGTCCGGCGATGCCGCTATCACCGAGCTTAAGGATTGGAATCAATATCTTGGCGCCGGCGTCGACGTTGCCGGCTATGGGCTGCCTTCGAGCTTTGAAGACAAGACCATCCGCCGCTGGGTGCCTTGGCTGACTGCTTCCCCTGAGAGTTCCGTCAATTTCTCGCCGCTTTATGATCTGACCGGCTTTGTCACGCCCAATGGTCTCCACTTCGAGCGCCACCATGGCGGTGTCGCCGAGATCGACCCTGCCGAGCATCGGCTGATGATCCACGGCATGGTCGAGAAGGCCTTGGTGCTCACCATGGACGAGCTGAAGCGCATGCCGTCCGAGAGCCACTTCTATTTCACCGAATGCGCCGCCAACAGCGGGATGGAATGGCGCGGCGCCCAGCTCAATTCCTGCCAGTTCACCTATGGCATGGTGTCGACGGCGCAATGGACCGGCGTGCCGCTCAAATGGCTGCTCGATTATGTCGGCGTCAAGGATGGGGCGACGTGGATCCTGGCCGAAGGCGCGGATGCCGCTGGGATGACCAGGACCATCCCGATCGAAAAGGCGCGCGACGACGTGCTGCTCGCCTTTGCCCAGAATGGCGAGGCGATTCGCCCCGAACAGGGTTATCCGCTTCGCCTCGTGGTGCCGGGCTTCGAGGGCAATATGTCGATCAAATGGCTGCGTCGGATCGAGCTTGGCGATGCGCCTTGGATGACCCGCGAGGAAACCTCGAAATACACGGATCTCCTTGAAGACGGCCGCGCCCGGATGTTCACCTGGGTGCAGGAAGCCAAGTCGGTTATCACCAATCCCTGCCCGGAACGGCCGGTGAACGGTCCCGGCATGTACAAGATCGAAGGGCTTGCCTGGAGCGGTCACGGGCGGATCAAGCGGGTCGATGTTTCCTTCGATGGCGGCAAGAACTGGCAGACCGCACGGCTGCATGACCCGGTCCTGCCCAAATGCATGACCCGCTTCGAGATCCCCTGGGACCATAGCGGCGGCGATGCGCTTCTGGTCAGCCGGGCGATGGATGAGACCGGCTATGTCCAGCCGAGCATGCAGGAGCTGCAAAGCGTGCGCGGCGTCAATTCGATCTACCACAACAACGCCATGCAAAACTGGCTGGTGAACCCAAGCGGGGAGGTCGAAAATGTTCGCCTCGGCTGATGCGATGCGCATCCTCGGTTCCCGGACGGTCGCGGCTGGCGTCGCGCTCGGCTTGTTGTCGACCTCGGCGCTGGCGGACGAGAATGGATTGGCCTTCGGGCGGGCGGCGACGTCCGAGGAAATCGCCGCTTGGGATATCGATATCCGTCCCGACGGCGCCGGGCTGCCGCAGGGGACGGCCTCGGCTGCAGATGGCGAAGAGCTCTTCTATGAGCGCTGCGCGCTTTGTCACGGCGAGTTCGGCGAGGGCATCGATCGCTGGCCGGTGCTGATGGGCGGTTTCGATACGCTCACCGAAGACCGCCCGGAAAAAACCGTGGGCTCCTATTGGCCCTATACCAGCACGCTTTGGGACTACATCCATCGGGCCATGCCCTTCGGCGAGGCACAGAGCCTGACCGACGACGAGGTCTATGCGGTGTCGCTTTATGTCCTTTATCTGAACGATCTGGTCGAGCTCGATGCGACCTATGATCAAGACAGCTTCGCCAAGATCGAAATGCCCAATCGGGACGGCTTTCTGATGCCTGATCCAAGGCCGGACACGCCGGATGGCGAGCCCTGCATGCAGGATTGCCCCGTCGCCGTCGAAATCATCGGCAAGGCACGCATTCTTGATGTGACGCCCGATCAGGAGGGTGACGGATCGCTGGTCGATTAGGTTATGATGGCATCGAGGTAAAGGGGAGGCGTCTGCATGCA
>CAWBCX010000073.1:0-40676 GCA_963787265.1 uncultured Alphaproteobacteria bacterium
AATGTATCGCTAGCTACGTGGACAATCTCGACGCCTATGCCGCCGGGAAAGATCTTCTCACGCCGGTCATCTGAGCGCCGGTCCCGCCCGCCCCGCCCACTGCGGTGGCCTTTTCCCAGGGCAATCCTACCAGGAGAGGGCTCAACCAAAGATGAAGCCGCGTGATGGGACGGCCATTTTTTGACGTTGGCTGCCTGTCGGCCCGTCGAAGGCGCGCAACGCTCTTTGCTTCGCGCGTTAACATGCCTAACAATGTAAAAAAGTGGATCAGGCCTTCTCAGGTCTGTGCCGGACCGATCATCCCGAAAGACCGGGACCATGATCGCGTTGGGCCGCAGGCCACTGTAAGTATCAAAGGATGAACCGATGCCGATGACGATTGGTGTGCCCAAATAGGTGCTGAAGGATGAAACTGGAGACGGCGGAATGTGCAAAAAGCTCGGCTATCAGCTGAAAATCCAAAAGGGCGCCGGACTGGACGCCAAGTTCACCGATGAGGCTTCGGACGCGGGTGTCGAGGTGGCTCGACAGGGTCGCCAACGTCTGGACCGGTACCGACATCGTGATGAAGTTCGCCCGCCGACCGACGGCGAAGTGAAGAAGCTGGGCAAGGACCAGACGCTGATCAGTTTCTTGTACCCAGGCCAGAACGATGAACTCCTGAAAAAGCTGAACGAACGGAAACCCAGGGCAGTGATGGCGATGGACATGGTGCCGAGGATCAGCCGGGCACAAAAGCTGGACGCGCTCTCCTCGATGGCCAATATTGCCGGCTACCGCGCCGTGGTCGAAGCAGCCAATATTTTGGGCGGTTCTTTACCGGCCAAGTGACCGCAGCCGGCAAGGTGCCGCCCGCCACGGCGACCGCCTTACGCCGGTTTGGCGGGCCATTCGGGCGGACGCAGCATGGGGGCCATCGTGCTTGCCTTCGAGCACCGCCCTGAAAGTGGCCGAGCAGATCGAGAGCATGGGCGCCCAATTTTTGTTTCTTGACTTTGCGGGCGAAGAAGGGGCAACCGAAGGCGGCTATGCCAAGCTTCTTCCTCCCGGAATTTCGGGAAAGCAGCTTGTACTGTTCCAGAGCTCAAGCCCCCGAGGTCGAGGTCACCACCGCCATCTCCGGCCGGCCCTGCTGCGAAGCTCTGGCTGAAGGACATGGTCGAAGCGATGAAACCCGGGTCGGTGATCGTCGACCTCGCCGCCGAGCAGGCAATTGCGACCTGACCGTGTCAGGCGACAAGATCACCACACGACAGCGGCGCTGTCACCATCATCGGCTACAACGACCTGGTCAGCGGCATGGCGGCACAGAGTAGTCAGCTTGCATGCCTTCGCCACCTGCTCGACGACCTGACGCCGGAGAAGGACTTGACACGGGTGATCGACATGGAGGACACCGTCGTCCGGGTGGTGACCGTCAGCGGCGACGGCGACATCAGCGCCGCTGTTCGGTCGCGCCTGAAGCCTGCGCCCAAGGTCGATCCCGAAGAAGAAGCGCTGAAATCCGGCAGTGCGTACATCGGCGCACCACCGGCTGGTCTTTGGAGGAGCAGCCCGTCCTCGCTCTATTTGGTCTCTGACCGCCTGCTTTTCTCTCCATCTCATGGCGTTCGTGCTTGCCGTGATCGTCGGCTATTACGTGATCTGGAATGTCACGCGCGACTACACCCCGCTGATGGCGGTCACCAACGCTATCTCCGGGATCATCGTGATCGGGGCGCTCTTGCAGATATCGAGCTCCAGTGTCCTCGTCCTGGCGGCGTTCGGGGTGCTGATCGCCACCATCAATACTCCGGCGGGTTCCTGGTGACCCGCCGCATGCTCGCCATGTTCCAGAAAAGCTAAGTTGGGGACGTCGATGTTTTCACAAGGTTTTGCTAACGCTGCCTATGTTTATCCTCAGCCTCTCGGTCTGAGCAACCAGGAAGCCGCCAAGCGCGGCATCGTCTACGGTGTGGAGTCGATGGATCGCGATTTTTGCCACGATCCTCGGCCCACGTGTCACCAATTACCTCCTGATCATGGCGGCGGGTGCCGTTCTTGCCGGCTGGTTTGTCGCAAAAAGGGTCGAGATGACCCAGATGCCGCAGCTGGTGGCGATCCTGCACAGCTTCGTCGGGTGGCCGCCGTTCTGGTCGGCTTCAACAGCCATTTCGAGCATGGCGACTACACCGGCGCCGAGGCGGTGATCCACGATATCTTCGAGATCTTCATCGCGTGTTCGTCGGCGCCGTGACCTTCACCGGCTCGGTGATCGCCTTCGGCAAGCTGAAGGGCCTCGATCGACGGCAAGCCGCTTTCCGCCTTGCGCCATATGATGAACCTCGCCGGCGTGATCGTCTCGCTGCTGCTCGGTGTCCTGTTCGTCGCCTATGGCTGGACCTGGCCGCTGATCATCATGACATCGACTGCCCTTGCCTTCGGCGCCCATCTGGCTGATGGCGATCGGCTATGCCGACATGCCGGTGGTGGTCTCGATGCTGAGCCTGGACGCTCCGGCTGGGCCGCTGCTGTCGGCTTCATGCTCGGCAATTATCTCCTGATCGTGACGGGCGCCCTTGCTGGGCGACTCCGGCCCCTACATCATGTGCCGCGCGATGAACCGGGGGAGCTTCATCTCCGTCATCCTCGGCGGCGGCGGAAGGTGTGGGCGATGCCATGGAGATCGAGGGTGAAATGGTGCGGACCGACAGCGACCATGTCGCGACCGTCGAGTACGGCCGACAGTGTGGTGTTCGCGCCCGGCTACGCAGGCGGTCGCCCAGGCCCATCCTCGGAAATACCAAAGCGACTTCGGGCTAAAAGGACAAGGAGGCCTCCTGTTCGCCATTCACCCCGCCTCGCTGCCCGGCCACATGAACGTGCTCCGCCCAGGCGAAAGTGCCCTATGACATCGTCTTGGAAATGAGCGAGATCAACGAGGATCTCCCAACACCGACTTCGTCATGATTGCTCGGCGCCAACGACATCGCCAACCCGGCCGCCCAAGATGACCCGGCAACTCCACCGCCGGCATGCCGGTGCTGGAAGTGTGGAAAGCGAAAATGTGATCATCTCGAAAACGCGGCGAGGGCAGGGGTTATTCCGGGAGTTTGAGGTTCCATTGTTCTTCAAGGATCAAGGATGCTCTATGGCGATGCCAAGACCTCCTTGGACGCATTGCTGCAACAGATCAGCTAGATGTACGGGTTCCAGAGCACCGGTTTTGCCGAACCTGTCGGCCGCAGCCAGGACCTGAATTCCCTTTCTGTGATGTGCAGCTGCATATCATTCCTGAAATTGAGGGGCCGGTCTCGCGACAAACACGCCCACCGTGCGGAGGAACAAACGCCTTCCGCGGCGAGAACCATGAAACCGGCAAGGACAAAGGAAGAGGCTTCCAGTACAATGCCCCGAAGTTAGAGTGCCGGTTCACACCTTGAACCGCTGCTCTGCTCCTCACCTTGTCCATCAGGACGGCGAGCGAGCCGGCGTCGTGGCCAGCAAAAAGCTCGAGTGCAGCGGATAACGCATGCCTTCGCGCATATCACCCAATTCATTCACGGGTTGCGATTTCAAGACTAGGCCGGACGCGGCCCATATGGACTGCTGGTGTCTGGTAAGATCCGATGACGACCTTGGCTTCCGGAATTGCGACCAAACGAAGTGACAGGAGCTCGCAATCACGTGGTACGCCGCTATAGCGGTGGTCGGGGTTGTGTGCCTCATGCCGGTGCCGCTCTATTGCCGACGCTCATGGCCAGCTCGGGGCCGTCCGGCCTGCGATGGCCGAGCTTCACTCGGTCGATGAAGGCATCGTGGGGGTGAGCCACGAGCCTGTCCCATGGCGAGGCGGCCGCCCGCCGCTGACGGCGATCACGGCCTGGGAGCTTCTGTTCGATCGCTTTGGCATCGAGGAAGGCGACGGCGAGGACAATGCTGCTGGTTATCGGCGGCGCAGGGGTGGTGTCGGCCTCGGCCCAACTTCTCAGTTGCACGGCAGCTCACGGCGGCGATCGCCACCGCGTCCAGGGAGGACAAAGCGGCTGTCCCGCAAATATGTGGGGGGCGGGGTTCGCCGCTTCTCCGCTTCCTCGCCGATCGGAAGATCATCGCCGTACCACCGCCCATCGTCGTCACGATCGATCCGACCATCGCACTTTTCCAGGACTGGCTGCGCCGCCACCGGGGCCTTTCCGCGCACGATCAGCAGGCATTCCCGAATGACTCACGGCTGCTGCCGGCCATCCTGGCGTTTATGACGCCGAGGATCTTGGCGGGGTCATTCTTGACGAGGCCGAGCGCTGTTCACAGTGACGTCCAACCGAGTGCCCACATGGCGTCTCTCTGGTTCCTGGCCGCCCGCGGTGTCTGTCGTCCCGGTCTCGATTATGCCTTGCTGGCGATTGTCTGCGCTGCCGCGCTATCTGTCAGCGGCCGATGTCGAAAACGCGCGATCGATGCTGCGAAATCAGGTTCCGCCTTGCGAGATCAGGGACAGAGCTACACCCGCCTTGGCTGCGCGCGCATGACGTCATGGCGATGGAACTTGGCGACATCGGCTGGACCGAGGGCATGCTGCGGCAGGCGGAGGTCCTAGTCTCCCCGCCCACAGGTTGGTTCGATGCGTCGTCGGATCACAACTCTACCTGGATTATGATAGGAGTTCCTGTGATCCATGGCGCCATACCGCCCATTCGGCATGTTTCCCGTGGATCCCTCCGGGGATTGCTCCGCGGCCTCGAACGGGAACATATTACCCATGCCCCTTCTAATTGCCGACTCTTTGCGCCATTCCGCGGCCACGTCGATGCCGTAGCACCGCACCGATCGCTTCCAGGGTTGCGCCGGCACGCAGCATCGACGTGGCCGCGGAATGGCGCAGAAGATGAGCGCCATACGAAGGGGCATGGGTGATATCTGCCCGTTCGAGGCCGCGGCGGACAATGCCCGAGATCACGGAAGACGTCCCGAATGGGCGGTATGGCGCCATGGATCGCAGGAAGACTTTGGCCTCGTCGATCCGGGGACGAACCTGCTCGATATAGACGAGAAGCGCGTCGCCGACCTCTTGCGGCAGAGGAAGACGGACCTCGCGCCGGCTCTTGCCCTGCACACGCAGCATGCCCTCGGTCCAGCCGATGTCGCCAAGTTCCATCGCCATGACGTCATGCGCGCGCAGACCAAGGCGGGCGAGTAGGAGGAGGATAGCTCTGTCCCTGATCTCGCAAGGCGAGAACTGGTCAGAGGCGTCGATCACGCGTTCGACATCGGCCGCTGACAGATAGCGCGGCAGCGCAGACAATCGCCAGCAAGGCGCTGGCGGCACGGCATAATCGAGACCGGGACGACAGACACCGCGGGCGGCCAGGAACCGGAGATAGCCACGCAGCGCCATCGACATCGTCTTGACATAGGCTGTTGAACAGCGCTCGGCCTCGTCAAGAATGACCCGCCGAATCCGCTCGGCGTCATAAACGCCAGGATCGGCGCCCAGGGCCGGCAGCAGCCGTGAGATCATTCGGGAATGCCTGCTGATCGTGCGCTCGGAAAGGCCCCGGTGGCGGCGCAGCCAGTCCTGGAAAAGTGCGATGGTCGGATCGATCGTGACGACGATCGGCGGTGGTACGGCGATGATCTTCCGATCGGCGAGGAAGCGGGCGAAGCGGCGAACCCGCCCCACATATTTGCGGGACAGCCGCTTTGTCCTCCCTGGACGCGGTCGCGATCACGGTCAGGCCCGTGAGCTGCCGTGCAAACTGGATCAGGATCGAGCCGACGCCACCTACGCCGCCGATAACCAGCAGCACGTTGCCCTCGCCGTCGCCTTCCTCGATGCCAAAGCGATCGAACAGAAGCTCCCAGGCCGTGATCGCCGTCAGCGGCAGGGCGGCCGCCTCGCCATGGGACAGGCTCGTCGGTTTCCACCCCACGATCCGCTCATCGACCAAGTGAAGCTCGCCCAGATCGCAGGCCGGAACGGCCCCAAGCTCGGCCATGAGCGTCGGCAATAGAGCGGCACCGGCATGGGCGCACAACCCGGACCACCGCTATAGCGGCGTACCGCGTGATTGCGAGCTATCTGGCTTGGTTTGGTCGCAATTCCGGAAGCCAAGGTCGTCATCAGATCTACCAGACACCAGCGGTCCATATGGGCCGCGTCCGGCGGTACATCTTGAAATCGCAACCCGTGAATGAATTCGGTGATATGCGCGAAGGCGTCGGTTATCCGCTGCACCCCAGACGGTTCTGGAGCTTTTGCTGGCCAAACGACGCCGGCTCCGGCTCGCCGTCCCCTGATGGGACAAGGTGAGGAGCAGAGCAGCGGTTCAAGGTGTGAACCGGCACTCTAACTTCGGGCGTTGTTGTCGAGCTCTCTTCCTTTGTCCTTGCCGGTTTCATGGTTCTCGCCGCGGAAGGCGTTTGTTCCTCCGCATGATGGCGGGGCGTGTTTGTCGCGACCAGGCCCCTCAATTTCAGGAATGATATGCAGCTGCACATCACAGAAAGGGAATTCAGGTCCTGGCTGCCGCGGCCGAGCAGGTGCTTCGGCAAAACCGGTGCTCTGGAACCGTACATCTAGCTGATCTGTTGCAGCAATGCGTCCAAGGAGGTCTTGGCATCGCCATAGAGCATCCTTGAGTTCTCCTTGAAGAACAATGGATTCTCGACTCCGGAATAACCCCTGCCCTGGCCGCGTTTCGAGATGATCACGTTTTTCGCTTTCCACACTTCCAGCACCGGCATGCCAGCGATCGGCGAGTTCGGGTCATCTTGGGCGGCCGGGTTCACGATGTCGTTGGCGCCGACAATCATGACGAAGTCGGTGTTGGGGAAATCCTCGTTGATCTCGTCCATTTCCAAGACGATGTCATAGGGCACTTTCGCCTCGGCAAGGAGCACGTTCATGTGGCCGGGCAGGCGTCCCGCCACGGGGTGAATGGCGAAGCGGACCTCCTTGCCTTTAGCCCGAAGTCGCTTGGTTAGTTCCGAGATCGAGCCCTGGGCCTGGGCGACCGCCATACCGTAGCCGGGCACGAACACCACACTGTCGGCATCCTCGAGCAGTTGGGCGACATGGTCGCTGTCGGTCGGCACCATTTCACCCTCGATCTCCATGGCATCGCCCACCGCTTCCCCGCCCCAGCCACCGAGGATGACGGAGATGAAGCTCCGGTTCATCGCGCGGCACATGATGTAGGACAGAATCGCGCCGGATGAGCCCACAAGGGCGCCCGTCACGATCAGGAGATAATTGCCGAGCATGAAGCCGACGGCAGCAGCGGCCCAGCCGGAGTAGGAGTTCAGCATCGAGACCACCACCGGCATGTCGGCGCCGCCGATCGCCATCACCAGATGGGCGCCGAAGGCAAGGGCGATCAATGTCATGATGATCAGCGGCCAGGTCCAGCCATAGGCGACGAACAGGACACCGAGCAGCAGCGAGACGATCACGCCGGCGAGGTTCATCATATGGCGCCCGGGCAAGGCGAGCGGCTTGCCGTCGATCGAGCCCTCCAGCTTGCCGAAGGCGATCACCGAGCCGGTGAAGGTCACGGCGCCGACGAACACGCCGATGAAGATCTCGATATCGTGGATCACCGCCTCGGCGCCGGTGTAGTCGCCATGCTCGAAATGGCTGTTGAAGCCGACCAGAACGGCGGCCAGCCCGACGAAGCTGTGCAGGATCGCCACCAGCTGCGGCATCTGGGTCATCTCGACCCTTTTTGCGACAAACCAGCCGGCAACGGCACCCGCCGCCATGATCGGGATCAAGAGGAGGTAATTGGTGACGCGTGGGCCGAGGATCGTGGCAAAAATCGCGATCCCCATACCGACCACACCGTAGACGATGCCGCGCTTGGCGGCTTCCTGGTTGCTCAGACCCGAGAGGCTGAGGATGAAGAGGACGCTGGCCGCGATATAGGCAGCGTTCACGAAACCTTGTGAAAACATCGACGTCCCCAACTTAGCTTTTCTGGAACATGGCGAGCATGCGGCGGGTCACCAGGAACCCGCCCGAGATATTGATGGTGGCGATCAGCACCCCGAACGCCGCCAGCAGAAGGACGAGGACACTGGAGCTCGATATCTGCAAGAGCGCCCCGATCACGATGATCCCGGAGATAGCGTTGGTGACCGCCATCAGCGGGGTGTGCAGTGACGGCGTGACATTCCAGATCACGTAATAGCCGACGATCACGGCAAGCACGAACACCATGAAATAGGAGAGAAAAGCAGGCGGTGCGGTCAGACCGATGAGAGCAAGGAGCAGGGCTGCTCCTCCGAAGACCAGGCCGGTGGTGCGCGATCTGGCCGCTGCCAGTGCCTCGGTTTTTCGCGCTTCTTCTTCGGGATCGACCTTGGGCGCAGGCTTCGGTTTAGGCGCGACCGAAGTTGCAACCGGCGGCGGTGGGTAGGTGATCTCGCCGTCGCGGCTGACGGTCACCCCCCGGACGACGGTGTCCTCCATGTCGATCACCATCTGGCCGTCCTTCTCCGGCGTCAGGTCGTCGAGCAGGTGGCGAAGGTTGGTGCCGTAGAGCTGACTACTCTGTGCCGCCATGCGGCTGACCAGGTCGGTATAGCCGATGATGGTGACACCGCTGTCGGTGGTGATCTTGTCGCCTGACACGGTCAGGTCGCAATTGCCGCCTTGCTCGGCGGCGAGGTCGACGATCACCGAGCCGGGTTTCATCGCTTCGACCATGTCCTTCAGCCAGAGCTTCGGCGCGGGCCGGCCGGGGATCAGGGCGGTGGTGATCACGATGTCGACCTCGGGGGCTTGAGCTCTGAACAGTTCAAGCTGCTTTTCCCGAAATTCCGGCGAAGAAGGCTTGGCATAGCCGCCTTCGGTTCCCCCTTCTTCGCCCGCAAAGTCAAGAAACAAAAATTGGGCGCCCATGCTCTCGATCTGCTCGGCCACTTCCGGGCGGATGTCGAAGGCAAGCACGATGGCCCCCATGCTGCGTGCCGCCCCGATCGCCGCCAAACCGGCGACGCCGGCGCCGATCACCAGCACCTTGGCGGGCGGCACCTTGCCGGCTGCGGTCACTTGGCCGGTAAAGAACCGCCCGAAATTATTGGCTGCTTCGACCACGGCGCGGTAGCCGGCAATATTGGCCATCGAGGAGAGCGCGTCCAGCTTTTGTGCCCGGCTGATCCTCGGCACCATGTCCATCGCCATCACTGCCCTGGGTTTCCGTTCGTTCAGCTTTTTCAGGAGTTCATCGTTCTGGCCTGGGTACAAGAAACTGATCAGCGTCTGGTCCTTGCCCAGCTTCTTCACTTCGCCGTCGGTCGGCGGGCGAACTTTCATCACGATGTCGGTACCGGTCCAGACGTTGGCGACCCTGTCGACCACCTCGACGCCCGCGTCCCGATAAGCCTCATCGGTGAAGCTGGCATCCAGTCCGGCGCCCTTTTGGATTTTCAGCTGATAGCCGAGCTTTTGGATGCGTCCCGCCGTCTCCGGCGTCAGCGCCACCCGTTTTTCATCCTTCAGCACCTCTTTGGGCACACCAATCGTCATCGGCATCGGTTCATCCTTTGATACTTATCGCGGCCTGCGGCCCAACGCGATCATGGTCCCGGTCTTTCGGGATGATCGGTCCGGCACAGAGCCTGAGAAGGCCTGATCCACTTTTTACATTGTTAGGCATGTTAACGCGCGAAGCAAAGAGCGTTGCGCGCCTTGGACGGGGCCGACAGGCAGCCAACGTCAAAAAATGCGCATCCGATCACGCGGCTTCATCTTTCGTTAACCCTGTCCTGGTAGGACTGCCCTGGAGAGACCGCGGGGTAACGCCAGGGCAGGCAACGGGCGCTCAGATGACCGGCGTGAGAAGATCTTTCCCGGCGGCATAGGCGTCGAGATTGTCCAGCATCAGCGTGCCCATCGCTTTTCTCGTGTCGACGGTGCCGCTGGCGATATGCGGGGTGAGGACGACGCGGTCGCTCTTGATCAAGGTGGCGGGAACGTTGGGCTCGTCGGCAAAGACATCGAGGGCGGCACCGGCAATGACGCCGGCTTCAATCGCGTTGACCAGGGCAGGCTCGTCTACGATCGAGCCGCGGGCAATGTTCACCAGCATGCCGTCCCTGCCGAGGGCCTGAAACACGCTGGCATCGACCAGCTTGGCCGTGCTGCTGCTGGCCGCCGCCGAGATGATCAGCACGTCCACCGCGGCAGCGAGATCCTGAACGGAGGCATGGTTGGTGTAGTCGACCTCTTGGTCGACGATGTCGCGATAGGCGATCGCCACATCGAAACCTTCCAGACGCCGGGCGATCGCCTTGCCGATCCGGCCAAGGCCGAGAATGCCGAAGCGAAGAGCGGAGAACTTTCGGCCGAGGCCGAGATTGTCCTTGAGCCAGGCACCCGAACGCACGAACTGATCGCCTTCGGTGATCTTCCTGGTAAGGGCGAGAGTAAGGCCTATGGCCAGGTCGGCGACATCCGCGGTCAGGACATCCGGGGTGTTGGCGACACGAATGTTGCGCGCTTTGGCCATCTCCAGATCGACCTTGTCGAAGCCGACGCCGTTGATCGCGATCATTTCGAGATTGGGCAAGCGGCCGATCACATCGGCAGGGGCACCCAAATGGCCGCCGGTGACCACGGCCCGAATATCGGCAGCGATGGCATTGAGGCCGGGATCGGCCATGTCGAAAAAGGGATGAACCTGGTAGTCGGCTTCGAGCCTTGTCTGGATTTCCGGCATGAGGGGGCAACGCAGCAGGACTGGGATCGACATGGTTTTTTTCTCCGTTCTTTCTTTCGTTCAGGACACAGACTTGCTGGTTTCATGCCCAGGCCGGCAGGACCGTTCGTTGTTGATGGATCAGCGCTGGCCAGCAGATCCAATCGCTATGGCATGATCGATCTGTTTGGGTCGATACACTCACGAAGCGACCACAGGGGAACACTCCCTTCGGCAGAATCTCAACGGCGTGAATCCGAATGATCATTGTTCTTTCACCAGGCCATTCAATGCTGTGATCATACCACTAGAGCGTCGCCAGGACGCCGCCGTCGACATAAATGATCTGACCGTTGATAAAGCTCGATGCCTCGGAGGCAAGAAAAATGCAAGCGCCCTGCAACTCTTCAACCTTGCCCCAACGGGCGGCTGGGGTGCGATTCCTGAGCCAGGCATCGAACTCCGGATTGTCGATCAGCGCCTGGTTCAGCGGCGTTTCGAAATAGCCGGGGCCGATGCCGTTGATCTGCAGCCCGTGACGCGCCCAATCGGTGCACATGCCTTTGGTCAGGTTCTTGACCGCCCCTTTGGATGCGGTATAGGGCGCGATCGAATAGCGCGCCGCTTCGCTTTGCAGGCTGGCAATGTTGATGATCTTGCCCTTGCCGCGCGGGATCATCTTTTTTGCGACGGTCTGGCTCACGATGAACACGCCATCGACATTGGTGCGCATCAGTTCGCGCCAGGTCTCGAGCGGGAATTCCTCAAGCGGCTTTCGCCGTTGAATGCCGGCATTGTTGACCAGGATGTCGATCGGTCCCTGATCCTGCTCGATGGTATCGATGGCGGCCTCGACCGCGTGCTGCTCGGCGATGTCGAAGGCGTAGCCTCTGGCGCCCTCGATCGTGGCGACAGCCTGATCGAGTTTCTCCTTGGTGCGTCCGTTGAGGACGACCTTGGCGCCGGCAGCCGCCATCCCTTTCGCCAGGCTCAAGCCGATCCCCTGTGATGATCCGGTGATCAAGGCCCGCTTGCCGGAGAGATCAAACAGCTTTACCGACATCCTTACCCGCCTCCCCTGGATTGATTCTTGCGAATTGTGCTGTCAAGATGCATGTTATCGGTAACAAATCAAGCTTGTTATTGACCCGTCATCCAAGCGCTGAGCAGGGGGAGCCATGATGAGGGCGCTGCAAATTCACGCCGCCAAGGATCTTCGTCTGGCCGACATCGCCCCACCGCCGATCGCTGCCGATGAGGTGCGGTTTGCGGTGAAATCGGGCGGCATTTGCGGCTCCGATCTTGCTTATTATTTCAAGGGCCGGGTTGGTGATTTCGCCCTCCAGGAGCCGATGATCCTGGGCCATGAGGTAGCGGGCGAGATCGTCGAGGTCGGCAGCGCCGTCAAGGACCTCACGATCGGCACGATGGTCGCGGTGAACCCGACCCGGCCCTGCCTTGCCTGTCCGGATTGCTTCCGCGGCCGAAGCAATCTTTGCCGCGACGTGCTGTTTTACGGCAGTGCCGCGCGCATGCCCCACGTGCAGGGCGCTTTCAGCGACCTTGCGATCGCCCGTGCCGATCAGTGCCACCCCATTCCCAAGTCCATGAGCACGGCGATCGCAGCGATGGCCGAGCCCCTTGCGGTCGCTCTCCATGCGGTCAAGCGCGCGGGCGATCTGCTCGGGCGGAACGTGGTGATCGCAGGGGCCGGGCCGATCGGTCTTCTGGTGGCTCTGGCCGCAAGGCAAGCGGGTGCCGGCAAGGTCTCAATCTTCGATCTTGCCCGACCGCCGCTCGAAAAGGCGCTGGAAATCGGCGTCGATCATATCTATCGGGTCGGCGGCACCGACGCCGACGATCCTCTGAAACCGTTCGAAGCCAATAAGGGCGTGTTCGACATCGCCTTCGAGGCAACCGGCGCCTTGCCGGCATTGGCCTCCCTCTTGCGCGTGACGCGACCCGGCGGTCGGGTGGTCCAGATCGGCATGCTGCCGCCAGGCGAGGTTTCGGTTGCCGCCAATCTCCTGATGGCGCAGGAAATCGACTATCTCGGCTCGTTCAGGTTTCATGAGGAGTACGCCATGGCCGTTCAATTCCTGGCCATGGACAAGATCGACGTAGCCCCTCTGATCACGGGCGAATTCGACCTTGCCGATGCCGATGAAGCCTTCGCAACAGCGGCCGATCGCGAGCGCGGCATCAAGGTTCAGCTCAGGTTCTAGTGGCGTGGGTGGCATGGCCACGGCATTTGTTCGCGTTGGCGACCTGACCTTGTCGCTCATGGGCCACCGTCGATGATCTGGTGCGACGGGATAGCAGGCAACTGTTGTTGATCGGCCACGGTCTCCTGTCTTAGGGCGGTTGTTTTTTCAAGCGCTTGGGATTCATATGGTATGGTGTGATGAGACCGTGAAGCGTTGAACGCGCCTGGTCTGTTCGAGGCTGACGACTGATGGCATCAAAACCAACCATGCGGGACGTGGCCAAGATCGCCGGCGTATCGACCATGACCGTCTCCAGGGTCCTGGCGCAGCCCGACCTGGTGGCCGAGATCACGCGGGAGCGGGTCGAAGACGCGATCGAATCGCTGGGATACGTTCCCGATCTTATCGCCAGCAGCCTTTCCAGCAAGAAAAGCGGTTTCATCGCCGCCATTTTGCCGACCTTGAACAACGTGAATTTCGCCGAGACCGCAGGCGGGCTGACCGACGTGTTGCGGGTTGCTGCGTTTCAGCTCCTGATCGGCTATACCAATTACCGCCTGAATGAGGAAGAAGTGCTGGTGCGGACGATGCTGGCGAGGCGGCCGGAAGGTATCGTGCTCTCCGGCGGTCACCACACGCAAACGACCCGCCAGCTCCTGCACGCAGCCGCCATCCCGGTGGTGCAGATCTGGGACCTGCCGGAAGAGCCGATCGGTCACGTCGTCGGCTTTTCCAATTTCGAGGCGGGGCGTGCCATGACGACGCTGTTGATCGAGCGGGGCTATCAGCGCATCGCTTTTTTGGGCCCGCCCGAAGACGAGACGGGTTTCAAGGATTTCCGCGGCGATGAACGTCTTGCCGGCTATCTCCATGCCATCAGGCAAGCCGGCAGGGCAGAGGATCTGGTGATCCGCCATGGCCGTGGTCCGGTCTCCTTCACCCATGGTGCGCAAAGCCTGGGTGCGTTGCTGGCCGAGCATGGGGATGTCGATGCCGTCTTTGCGGTGAGCGATCTTTCCGCGGTCGGGGCGCTGATGGAGTGCCAGCGACGCGGGATCAGGGTCCCCGACGATCTGGCGATTGCAGGTTTTGGCGACTTCGAGATCGGAGCGCAGACCGTGCCGTCATTGACCACGGTCAGGGTGGACTGCATCGGTATCGGCGAGCAGGCAGGCCAGCTCCTGCTTGATGTGCTGGACATGCCAAATCCCGATGTCTCGACAAGCCATGAGAACATCGATCTCGGCTTCGAGCTGATCGAGCGCCAATCCACCCGTCACCGCCCATGAACGATCGAGCAAGGGACCACACGGTTTGACTGACTTCGAGATCATCGACCCGCGTTTCGCGCGCTTTGTCATGGGCAATGCGCCCGTCGAAAAAATCGCCTCGGGCTTTCGCTGGGTCGAAGGCCCGGTCTGGTTCGGCGATGCCGGCTGCCTGTTGTTCAGCGATATCCCCAACAACCGGATCATGCGCTGGATCGACGGGGCGGGGACAAGCGTCTATCGGGAGCCTTCCAACTTCTCGAACGGCCATACCAGGGACCATGACGGGCGGCTGATTTCCTGCGAGCATGGCAGCAGGCGCGTGACCCGGACGGAGCATGACGGCAGGATCACGGTGCTGGTCGATCATTATCAGGGCAAGCGCTTGAATTCTCCAAATGACGTGGTGGTCAAATCCGACGGCAGCATCTGGTTCACCGATCCCCATTACGGCATCATGACCGACTACGAGGGCCATCGGGCAGAGCAGGAGCTTGCTTGCCATGTCTACCGGCTTGACCCGATGAACGGCGGCCTGGAGGTGGTCACCGACGATTTTGCCTGCCCGAACGGCCTTTGCTTTTCGCCCGACGAAAGTTTTCTCTATGTCGCCGAAACCGCCTCGATGTTCGATGCGGCGGCCGATCGCCATATCCGAAGGTTTGCGGTTGCGGACGATGGAAAGTCGCTCGGGGCCGGCGATCTTTTTTATCGGGTGGACGTCGGCTGTGCCGATGGTTTTCGCTGTGACAGCGATGGCAATCTCTGGACCAGCGCCGGCGACGGCGTTCATTGCCTTTCCCCTGAAGGCGATCTGCTGGGCAAGATCCTGATCCCGGAGACGGTCTCCAATGTCTGTTTCGGCGGGCGGGCCAAAGCGCGCCTGTTCATGACCGGAACAACCTCGCTCTATGCCGTGTTCCTGAACCGAAACGGCGTGCAGGCACCATGAGCATCGTCGAAAAAAGCGACGCCCTTCGATGAACGCGATTGTACTCATGGGCGTCTGCGGGACCGGCAAGACCACGGTCGGTCAGGGGATCGCCGAACGCTTGCACTGCACGTTTCTCGAAGGGGACAGCTTTCACACTGAAGCGAATGTCGAGAAGATGCGGGCCGGTGTTCCCCTTGATGACGACGACCGCTGGCCCTGGCTGGAACGGCTCGGCCGCGCGATCGGCGACGAGGCGGGACGGGCGAGGCAGGTGGTGGCGGCTTGTTCGGCACTGAAACGGGTTTACCGGGACCGGCTTCGCCTGGCCGCAGGCGGCGACATTCTCTTCATCATGCTCGATGGCGATCGCGCGCTGCTCGAGGCGCGCATGAAGGCGCGTCCCGATCACTACATGCCGCCGACCTTGCTTTCGAGCCAATTGGCCATTCTCGAACGGCCGGAGGCGGATGAAACATCGATCACCTTCGATGTGACCGAGAGCCCTAAGGCCCTGATTGCAAAAGCGATCGACGCCGTCGCCCGGCAGACAGGCTGACTGTTCCCTCATCGGCGGGGCTTGGCAAAATCCCCGTGCGACAAAAACTACTTCTTGAGGAGGCCTTCCAGGAGCTTGCCCGCCGGCGAGCCTTTGGCATCCTCGTCGCCGGTGGCAAGGCCTTCCAGGAGCCCTTTGGCATCGTCCTTGTCGATCGATTTTAGCTGTTCTTTCAGGTCCTTGCCGGACTTCCCGATGTTCTCCACCTGCTGCTTGACCTGCTTTTTCAACGCCTTGGGGTCCTTGATGGCCTGGTCGATCACGCCGCTGAGATCGGGCTTGTAGCTCAAATCGTTAAAGGGACCGGTGACGACCACAGGGACCAGAAGGCCCGCGACGTCGGCCTCGCTCCCCTGACCCTCCAAGGTGGCGGCGGCTTTGGGATCGATCCGATAATCGACCTCTTTGGCCGGAAGATCGACCGTGCCGGAACCGGCGATGCGCAGAGCAGGTGCCTGTAGGCTCAGATCCTGATTGCGCAAAATGCCGTCTTCAATGACGAAACTGCCGGAAAGCTCGGCAAAGTCGGTTTTCCGGGTCTCGTTGGCCTCGGCGCTGAGAAAGGCGCTGCTGGCGTTTCTGACCATGGCGGCGATGTTGATGCCGGAGATCGCACCATCGACGAAAGCGACCTTGCCGTTGCCGTTCAAGTTCTGCACCAGCTCGCGCTCGGTGCCGCCGGTGGTGGTGAGGGCGAATTCGGCATTAGCGGTTCCTTCCAGCCGGTCGAACTCGGCGGCATCGGTGAGAAACGGCAAGGCCTGCAACCCGGTCAGCGTGAAATTCTGCTCGATGGTCGGCCGCCCGTTGAGAGCCTTCAGGGTCAACACACCTTTGCCGCTGCCCTCATAGAGGCCAAACTCCTTGAGCTCGGCGGTGATGACGTTGTTGGCCATCGTCAACGCCAGGACGGTGCGGTTGAGCTTCAGGTCCTGGACTTTGAGTTCATCGAGCGTGAGCTCGAAGGCAACATCCGCCGCATTCAGCGGCGGCAGCTCGATCGGCTCGTCGGACCAATCGGTGTTGACGGCCGCAGCTTCGCCATTGCCGGCAGGGACCGCCGTTCCCTCGCCGGCACCGGTCTCTTCGCCAGCCGGGGACAAATAAGGGTTCAGATCCACGGCCTCCAGGTCCAGACGACCGGCGATATTCGGCACGGCGCCGGCGAGATCGGCGGTGACCTCACCTTGGCCCTGGATCTGATCGAGGCTGATGGTGGCATCGGTGAACGCTACCCGCTCGGCCGAGCCGTTGAGCTTGCCGGCGATGGTGAGCTGCTCCAGCCCTTCGCCCTCGAACGCGATCGGCTCGGCGAGCCAGGCCACCAGTTTCTTGATCGAGGGCACGGAAAGATCGATACTGCCGGACGTGCTGGGCAAGCCCTGGTTCTTGAGATCGCCGGAAAAAGCAAGCTGCAGCAGGTCGGACTTGACCCCGAGCTTGAACGGCGACTGGGCTCCATCAAGGATAGCCTTCGGGTTGTTCAGCCCGAGGTCGATCTCGATGGTCTCGCCTTTGTAGTCGAGCGATCCCAGCATTTTGAGCGGGCTTTGAACGTCATCGAGGCCAAGCGTCATGTTGATCGCTTCAACCTTCTCTTCCGTGCCGGCGGCATGGTCGACGAAGGTCAGACTGCCGTTTTCGATGCGCACATCGCCGAGCCTCAGTTCGCTGATCGGCACGCTGCTGCCGCCTTCCTCGCCGGTGGTCTCCACCGTTTCGGTGCTCTCGCCCGTGCCCGCCATTTCCCAATTGGGTTGACCGTCCTTATCCACCTCCAGATGGATCTTCGGTTCGACCAGAACGAACTGGCTGACCTCGACGGTTCCGGAAAAGAGCGGCATCACCTTCAGGGCCACGTTCAACGCGTCGAGCGAGACCATGTCGGGCAAGTCGCTGCCGGGCTTGTTGGCGAAATGAACATCGCGCAATTCAACGGCGACATTGGGGATCACCGAAAGATTGAGATCGCCATCGACGGTGAGCTTCCGGCCGGTGGCACGCTCGACCTGAGCGGTGAGCTGCGATTTGATGGTCTCGGTCGGGATAAGGTAGGGAGCGGCAAGCACCGCGCCGACAACCAGAATCACCAGGATGCCGAGAATGAGAGAAAACTTTTTCATGATCAGTCTCGCCGGCTGAAAGCTGGGCCCATTGCCGGTGTGAACCTAGCTTGGTTGTGAAGGGAGGGAACCTCTGCGGTCGGATCTCGAACGATCGTGATGGTGGGTCAACTGGGCTTGCCGAAGACGCGTTTCAAGAGCGCCGTGCTCCGTTTCAACGGGTCTTCGCGGATCGCTGCTTCCTCTGCTGCAAGATAGGTGAAGAGGCCATTCATGGCTCCGTCCAGCACATGGTTGGTGAGGTTGGTCTTGAGATCGGGAAGGAACGGTGCCGCTTTGGCCCGGTCGATGATCTGATCATAGGCATTGACGGCGCCTGCTTCGGCAAGCGCTGTGTCGATGATCGGCCGCATCGCCTCGTTCAACGATCCCCGGGTGGTGCGGTCCAGATATTGCGTCGCCGCGTCGTTCTCGCCCCTATAGATCGCGTTCACGTCCTCGAAGGTGAGGTTGGTGATTGCCTGCCAGAAAATGTCCTTGGCAACGGGAGTCGCCTGCTCGGCCGCGCGATTGATGCGAAGCTCGAGATCATCGATCAGACCCGATGCGCCGATCAGCCGAAGGGACGATTGCGCCTGGGCCAGAACCTTCGGCAGCGGGATATGGACCTTCGGATCGGCATTGAAACCGTCTTCGATGCCAAGATTTGCCACGACCCGATCGGTGCCGACCTTCAAGGCTTCTTTGAGCCCGGCGGCGATCTCGCCGCTGCCGAGCGTTGTACCGTTACCGGCCAAGACCCCCTGCAGAACCTGACCGGCAGCGCCGGTCCAGGCTCCATTGTCGTTCCCCTCGGCGCAGCCGGCAAGGGAGGCAAGAAGGGCGAAACAGAGGATCAGACGGGCGTTGAGCCATCGCATTAGGAACATGGTTTGACGATCCATCAAGACGTAATCCTTGCCCCCGTCAGATCATCGCATGTGAAGACCTGACGGGCGGCAAACAGGCCAGACAGCTCAGAACAGAAGGTTCAACAATCGTGATGTAGCCACAACAGAAGATTGCCAAACGCGCAAGCGTCACCGGAAGCCAATATTGTCGTCGAACCACCCACTAGCTTTCGAACGAAATCTCGACGCGGCGGTTTTCGTCGAGATTTTCGCCTTTGACCGTTTCGCCCCAGGCATCGATGCTGATCGATGCGGCGGGCACCCCTTGCTGGATCAAGGCCTTGGCGACCTCACGCGCGCGTTTGTAGGCCAGCTCCTTGTTCTGATCCGCCAAGCCGTGGCGGTCGGCATAGCCGGTCACCAGAATGCGGGTTGGTTGCAGGAGCTCGGCATTGCGCTTGACCCTGGCAACAACATCCATGCCGTCCGGATCGACAGCCGTGCTGCCGCTGTCGAAATAGACGTTGTAGGGCGCTGCCACATCGACGACGGCGGTTTCAAGGTCATCGAGCCTCGCCATGAGACGGTCTTTGCATTGGCTGGACGGGCTTTGATTGCCGACATCGGTGCAGTTTTTCGACGATTGCGTTTGTTCCTCGAGCTCATCAAGCCAGCAATCATAATCCACCTGCGCCTCTGCCGCCGCCTCGGGCGCTTGAAAGCGGCCGCCATTTTCCAGAAGGCTCACCAGGCGCTCGCGGGTGGCCAGCGCCTGGGGCTGCCAGGGGAGGCAGATGTCGTGGTCGGCCACCGAATCGGGGCGAACGACGTCACCCAAGAGAGAGGCCTCGGCCTTCTCGCGGTAGTGAAAATAGTCCCAGTCCAGGCTTTCCCGACGGCTCGCCGCGAGCTGAAGATAGCGCCCTTTCAATTCTTCATTGAATGGCATGCCCAAAGCCTCGGTTTTTTCCGGGGGCAAGGCCGTGGTGCAAGCACCTAGACCCAGGAGAAGAGAGCCGAGCAAGAGCAGCCCCATGTTTCGAACCATCACTGAAACCTCCAGACCTAGAAGATCGAAATCGATATTTCAGCAGATATCTCAATGATCGATTGGTTGAGTTATCCACCCTCGGCCGAGAACGTGAACCGCGAGACCGGAAAACGCAACCTTTGCTTGATGGTTTATCGTCTATTCGAACGGTATCAATCAAATGTTCCCACAAAGTTAGAGACGTCCGGCCTGGCGGAGCAACTTCTTCATGACGGTGGGAAGCGCCAGGTCGCCGAAGGTTCCCGCGGGCTGCCAGAGACCATCCGGCGGGTGGTCGAGTGAGGCTTCGGCGAGGTCGAGCTCGAGCGTGAAATGGGTGAAGACGTGACGCACCTTGCTCTCATGGAAACGCCAGCGAGCCGCCGCCGGCGCTTCCATCAGCGCCGCTTCCCGATCGATCGGGGCGAGCCGCCATTGACTGGAAGGCAGTTCGTGGAGACCGCCCAAAAGCCCCTCGGACGGACGCCGTTGGAACAAGACGGCGCCATCCGGCCGGGTCAGCAGAAATGCGACTCCTTGCCGCAGGGGACGTTCACGCTTCGGTACGCGCCTCGGCAGCGTTGCCGCCATGCCCGCCGCACGCGCGGCGCAACCACCCGACCAGGGGCAGTTGGCACAATGCGGATCCTTCGGACGGCACACCGTGGCGCCCAGATCCATCAAGGCCTGGGCGGTATCGGCGGGGCGAAAAGCACGGCTCGAATGTCCCTGCCAGATCTTCAAGCTCTCTCACCGCTTGCGGCAAGGGGGTTTCGATCTTGAACACTCTGGACAGCACGCGCATCACGTTGCCGTCGACCGGGACCACCGGCTGATCGAACGCGATGGCGGCGATGGCTTTGGCGGTATAGGCGCCGATGCCCGGCAGGCTCATCAGCCGATCGACATCGCTCGGCAAGGTTGCGCCATGTTCGTCCACCACGGTCCTTGCCGCCGCATGAAGGGCACGGGCACGGCGGTAATAGCCGAGACCCTGCCAGGCATGCAGCACCTCGGCTTCGCTCGCCAGGGCCAAAGCGATAAGGCTTGGAAAACGGTCGATGAACGGATCGAAACGGTGGCGAACCGTGGCGACCGTGGTTTGCTGCAGCATCAACTCGCTGACCAGGACGTGGTAGGGATCGGGCGTCGTGCCGGGGGGTGCTCGCCAGGGAAGCGTGCGTCGGTGAACGTCGTACCAGGCGAGGAGCATTTCGATCAGCGCGCCCGGTTCTGGCCTGTTGCGCGTTTTTTTCGAGGTGGTTCTGGCCATGAAACGAGACGATCCGGGTTGAGCTTGGCATGCGGCGCCAAAGACTTGGCCAAAACAGGCGGGCGTGTCTAGAATGAACGCCGGTTTCTCCCATCATTTTGAGGAGGCTCATTCTGCAAGGGCCGGCAACCAAAACTGGCGGCAAGGCTGGTGCCCAGAGGACAGGGGCACGACGCCAGGGCGGCCTTCGCCGCATGCCAGATCTTTTAGGCCTTCTGCTCGATCCCGAAGCCAAGCGGCGCGGGCTCGCCGAAGCGCGGCTCCTGACCGACTGGGCGCAGATCATCGGACCGGAGATCGCGGCGCGCTGCCAGCCGGTTCGCCTCACCAAAGACGGCCTCCTTCATCTTGACGTCAGCGGCAGCGCCGCCTTGGAGCTGCAGCATAGCGAGCTGCAGGTGGTGGAGCGGATCAATATATTTTTCGGCAGGCCAACGGTCAGCCGGCTTCGCCTTCGCCAGGCACCGCGCACGCGAAAAGCCATGGTCGAGCGAGGGCCGCCGCCGCCCCCTCCCTTGTCATCGGACGAGAAGGCGGCGATCAGCAAGACCGTCGAGGCCGTGGCCCATGACGATCTCCGTCAGGCCCTGGAAGCGCTGGGCGGCGCCCTTCGTCAGCAGCAGCACCTGAAAAGACGGTGATCCAGCTTGCTGGCGACGTCGCCTCGCTCAATCGACATAGCGGATCGATTGCCGCATCTCGGGCTTCAAAAGGGTTTCGAAGGTCCCGCTGTTGATCCTGGCCTGGAGTTTGGCTTCGAGGGCGGCAACCTCGGCAAGGCTTTCGGCTATCTTTTCCACATCGGCGCCGGGCACGATCACCACGCCGTCGGCATCGCCCAGAACGAGATCACCGGTCTCGATCGCAACGTCGCCCAGCGACAGCGGCAGACCGACCTCGCCCGGTCCGCTGGGGAAGGCTGAATTCGGCGTGATCGCGGTCGCGAACACCGGAAGGCCTATTTCCCGGATCTCGTCGACATCGCGCACCGCCCCGTCGGTGACGACGGCAACGGCGCCTCGCTGCCGGGCGATCCTCGCCATGTTGTCGCCCATAACGGCGGTCCCGGTGAAGCCCTGGGCGGCAATCACCAGCACGTCGCCCGGCCGGATCAGATCGAGGGCCGCGATGGCAGCCAGATTGTCCCTCGCCCCAGCCCGTGCGGTCAGGGCGGTCCCGGTAAACCGGCTTTTCGGATCGATCGGTTTAATTCGGCAATCGAGGGCACCCCTGCCCTGCATGGCATCCACCACGAAGGAGGTCGAGCGGGCAGCGAAGGCTTCGATCATTGTGGAACTGATCGGTTTTCCCGGTTTCCTGATCACGAGCTTTGCCGGATCGCCGATCATCTCATTCCCCCCCCTCGTTGCTTCTGGTGCCTTGTTCTAACATTAGGCGATTTCTAACATTAGGCGATAGATTTCCGCGACAGGCGATCTTTGGGAAATGCCGAACTGGACCATGCGAAACAAAAGCCTGATGGAGCCAAACGCCGTCTTTGGCGTTGGAAGCCCAGTTGCCTTGGCAACGTTGAAAAAACTAAGCCTTGATCAGATCCAGGATATAGCCCGGCAAGGCGAAGGCCGCCTGGTGCACCTCGGGCGTATAGTAGTTGGTGTCGATTCCGGCCTCGGCGAAGCGGTTCTTCAGGACTTCAAGTGGTGTGCGCCGAAGATCGGCGTTGTCGGTTCCCCAGCCGAACGCCATGGGACCACCGACATAACCGGGCACGGTCGCCATGTAGCAGCTGGCATCGGAATAGAGTGAGCGCAGCAGGCGTACGGATTGGGTGAGTTCGCCGCCCTGGACGAACGGGACGCCGTTCTGCGTGACCAGGATCCCGCCGTCTTTCAGAACCCGTCTGCCGCCTTGATAGAAGGTTTCGGTAAACAGGACCTCGCCCGGGCCGATGGGGTCGGTGCTGTCGATGATCGCGATATCGAAGCGCTTTTCTGTGCTGCGGACATAATCGACGCCGTCGGCGAATACCAGATCCAGCCTTGGGTCGTCGAAGGCCTTGCCCGAGATGGAGGGCAGGTGCTGCCGGCACATCGTGACCACCGAGGGGTCGATTTCCACCATGGTGACGCTTTCGATCGAGCGGTGCTTCAACACCTCCTCCAGCATGCCGCCATCACCGCCGCCGATGATCAGGACGTTGCTGGCGCGGCCGTGGGCGAAAATCGGCAGGTGGGCCAGCATCTCGTGGTAGATGAATTCGTCGCGCTCGGTGGTCTGGAGCACGCCGTCGAGATAAAGCGCGCGGCCGAAGGTGCCGTTTTCGACCACGGCAACATGCTGGTTTTCCGAATGGCCTTCGAACAGCACCCGATCGACCTTCATCTTGAAACGAAAATTGGCGTGCAGGGTTTCTTCGATCCATTCGGTCATGGCGGCATCAGCTCCGGCGGGCGTTCAGTATGATCGTGGAGAGCGGTTTATCGGTGAGTTCGTTTGCGCGTGCAAGATCCGGCGGAAGGCTTATTGTTGCCGGCGATCTGGAATGAAGAGGATACCATCCTGGTGCCGACAACCGACAAGACGACAAGGCGGGTCAAGGCGGCCTTCGCCGAGGTCGAGCGCGAGGGTCTGACGACGGCCCTTTGGGCAAGGCTCGGCACCATCGTTACCATACAGGTCTGGCTGGCGATCGCCGTGCCGAAGACCTACACCTTGTTCTACCACGGATCTCTTTTCGTTTTCCTCTTGGTCGGCGTCGTCCAGCTACTGCTTTTGAAAAGCCGGTATGGTGCGCGTTGGCAGGCTTATGTGTTTGCCATCATCGACGGCATCCTCTTAGGCACGGTTCTTCTCCTGCCCAACCCGTTTCTCGCTGATCCGCCGCCGCCGGCAATGATCCTTCGTTACGCCAACATCATCTTCGTCTTCGTGCTGCTCGCAGGGGCGGCGCTCAGCTACAATCCCGGCCTGGTTCTGTGCACGGGGCTCAGCACCATGGCCGTCTGGCGCTTCGGCGTCTTCCTCCTGGCTTCGCGTGACGGCGCGATCACCTCGGACAACGAAGCCTGGCTCAACGCCGACAGCATGGACGAGACCGTTCGGATTTTCTTGGATCCCGACTTCATCCATCTGGCCATGCAGGACAAGAAGGTCTTCGTCGTCCTCCTGGTGACGGCGCTCCTGGCATTGGTGGTCAGCAGGGCGCGGCGGCTGGTGCAGAGCCAGGTCTCGATCGAGCGGGCGAGAACCAATCTTGCGCGCTACTTTTCGCCGAACCTGGTCGATCAGCTGGCCGGTCAGGACCAGCCGCTGGGTGCCGTTCGAAAACAGTCGGTCGCGGTGCTGTTCGCGGATATTCAGGGTTTCACCAGCTTGAGCGAGACCATGGAGCCCGAGGATGTGGTCGCTCTGCTGCGCGGCTTCTACGAGCGCATGGAAACCGCCATTTTCGCGCATGAAGGCACCCTCGACAAATATATCGGCGACGGTCTGATGGCGACCTTCGGCACGCCCATGCCGGGCGGGCGCGATGCCACCAATGCGCTTTTGGCGGCAAGGCGAATGCTCAGCGAACTTTCGATGCTGAACCGGGAGCGGGCTGCTCGTGGCGAGCCGCCGTTGAAGCTCAGCATCGGCATTCACTACGGCATGGTGGTTCAAGGCGACATTGGAGGCGGCAGGCGTCTGGAGTTTACCGTTCTCGGTGATACGGTGAATGTCGCTTCCCGTCTCGAAACCATGACCAGACGGCTGGAAACGCCGCTTGCCATCAGCCAGGATATGGTCGATCAGCTATCGAAGGAGGTGGTCGACCCCGATCTGTCGGGCCTGGTGGAGGGCGAACCCCAGGCTATTCGCGGGCGAGTCGCCAAGCTTTGTATCTGGACCCTGACCGATCAGACGGCTCAGTCGGACTAAGCCCGGGCCGGGCTGCTTTTGGTTCAGGCGGCACCTGCATCCAACCTAAGGAGCGGGGCGGTACTCCAGCGCCAGCAGGTACATCTCCGAGGACTCGCTGCGGGTGGCGTCGGGGCGGACCATCTTGATGGTCTTGAAAAAATGGCGAGCCTTGGTGCTCAGTACCGCATCCGCGCCGCGCAGCAGCTTCATCAGGAGATGACCGCCCGGTCTGAGCAGATCGGGCGCGATGTCCAGGACGATCTCGCCCATGGCCTCGGAGCGCAGCCGGTCGACGGCGCGCTGTCCCGTCGATGAGGGGGCAAGGTCACTGAGGAGAAGATCCGCCGGTCCGCCGGCGGCCTCGAGGATCATGGAAAGTGTTTTTTCGTCTTCGATATCGGCTTGAAGCAAGGTCGCACCATCGATCGCGGGTATCGCCAGGAGATCGACGCCGACAACGCTGCAGCCCCGCTCCAAGGCGACCTGCACCCAGCCGCCGGGCGCGCTGCCAAGGTCGATGACCGAACATTTCGGCTTCAAGATCCGGTGTTTCTTGTCGATTTCGAGAAGCTTGTAGGCGGCCCTCGATCGGTAGCCGTCTTTCTTGGCGCGCTGCACATAAGGGTCGTTCAGCTGGCGCTGCAGCCATCTTGTGGAGCCGGTGCTACGTTGGTTCGTCGGGCGAACGCGGACTTTGGTGGTGCGATGAGCCATAAGGTCAGGATTGCCAAATCGTCAGAGGAGGCATGTCATCAGTGAGGCGGATTGCTGCAGATATCCGGGGCCGGGTCAAGGCTGCCGGTGGCGGCAAGCGCTTCTTCCAGGGTGCGGCCCATCAGGCTGTGCAAGATCCCTTCGCGCAAACCTCGATCCGCCACCCGTAGGGTGTCCGCCGGCCAATATTGCAAAATCGCGTCGAGAATGGCGCAGCCGGCCACCACCAGATCGGCACGGCCGGGGCCGATGCAAGGATGGGCCATGCGCGAGACGTTGGTCATGCCGCGGAGGCTGTCGGCGACCGCCTGTATCCTATCGGGATCGAGCACGAGACCGTCGATCTCGCGGCGATCATAGCGTGGGAGATCGAGCAACACGGCGGCCAGGGTGGTGACCGTGCCCGACGTGCCGAGCATCTGCAGCTGCTTGCCGTCGATCAGATTACGAAAATGATGGTTCGCCTCGATCGGGGCAAGGTAGGTTTGCACATGCCGGACCATCGTCTCGAAGGTCGCCGCATCCGGTTCCGGCGAGAACATCTCGGTGAGCGAGACGACACCGATCGGCAACGAGGCGGCGCAGCGCAGCGAATTTGCCGGATCGGCCTCTCCACGATCCAGCCAGGCAAGCTCGGTGCTGCCGCCGCCGATATCGATCAGCAGAACATGATCCGCGACCGGATCGATCAGGGGCATGCAGCCAAGGAGAGCAAGCGCCACTTCATCTTCCGGACCGAGCACGTCGAGCTCGATGCCGGTGTTTTTTTGCACCCGTTCAAGAAAATCGATGCCGTTGTTGGCCCGGCGACAGGCTTCGGTGGCCACGCATCGGATGTCGGTGACCTGATGTCTTTCCATGAGACGCGCGCAGACGCGCAGGGCGCTGATGGTTCGCCCCATCGCGCGTTCGCTGAGCAAGCCGGATTTGGCGACACCTTCGCCGAGGCGGACGATGCGCGAAAAGCTATCGACGATCACGAAGCTTTCGCTGACAAGGTCCGGACGTGCGATGAGGAGCCGGCAGTTGTTGGTCCCAAGATCAAGGGCAGCCAAAACTGGCTCGGCCGACGAAGCGCTGTCGGAAGGGGAATGTAGTCTGGTTTTAGGCATTGGCATGACGAATGTTAAAGCGAATTCACCCCGAAGGACAGCCTCGAAGAGAGTTCTTGCTTGCGGAATGTTGGATAATCGGGGTAGCAGGGAACCCCATCACGACAATTTAGAACGAATGAGGTGCGATCATGAGCGACGCCGTTGTAGCGCAAAAGGAGCCCTTTGCCGTCGAACTGGAAGCCGGAAAATCCTATGCCTGGTGCAGTTGCGGCCGAAGCGCCAATCAGCCTTATTGCGATGGTTCCCATAAGGAGACATCGATGAAACCGATCATGTTCAAGGCTGAAAAGGACGGCAAGGCTTATCTTTGCGGCTGCAAGGCCACCGCAAAGCAGCCGTTCTGTGACGGCACCCATAAAGGTCTATGAACCGGCTGGTCTCACGGTGGCAGGCCGGTACCGTCGTGGTTTCGATGATGGTACTCGGTGGTTGTGCCACGACCCCAGGCAGTGACGTCGCGACAGCGTGCCCAACGACAAAAATTGCCGTGCCATCGGATCGCATCGGCCATAGCGACGACCAAGGCAGAATACGCTATGTCGTCACGATGGAGCGGTTGATCACCAGCTGCCAGATCGTTGATGGCCATGTCGACGTCGATCTTGCCTTCGATCTGAAGGCGGAACGTGGTCCGGTCTTCGACGATCGGCCGATGAAGCTGGATTACTATGTCGCGACGGTCGATCCGAGGCGAGAAATCGTCGACAAGCAAGTGCTCGGCGTCGAATTGACCTTGGCGCCGGCGCAGACGGAAAGCGTCGTTCGCGAGGAATTGACACTGCGTCTTCCGATCTCAGATGACGCCTCCGGTGCCAATTACAACCTCTATCTTGGCTTCCAGCCGGAACGAAGATCTTAGGGTTTTTCTTCGAGTTGTTCGAGGGTACAAGTCTTGTGTCAGGCGCAGGTGCGAAAGCAGGGCCTTGGCCGCGCCTTGTTATCGTCAAAACCCGGCAACGTCTTTGACGGCGTCCATATCCCAGGTCTTCATCAGGTCGATCAGAACGTCCTTGTCGCTGAGGTCGTTGCCCTCGACTTTGGCCAGAACACGGCCGCCGATCGACAAGGAGATGTCGCCGGAGCTGTTTTCGGGATTCCAGTTCAGGAGCGCGCTCATCTCACCAAGGCGGACCCGCTCGGCCTGCGGTTCGTTCGCCACCATGATCGGGTTGGCCAAGACCGCCGAGAAGGCCTGAACCATCGGGCTGTCGACCACCAGTTCGGCCTTGACCTTGCCTCGGCCTTTTCGTTCCCGGTATTCGCGGATGATCATCATGCCGCCGCCGAACAGCGCCGTGCCGCCGCTAAGCTGAGCCTGTTCCGCCGTCCAAAGGACGGGGGGGTCGGGCATGGTGGCCATGAAAAGCGCCGAGAGCTTGTTGCGCACCGCATTGATGGCGAATTCGAACTCGGTGATGGCGGCAGCATAATCGCCTTCAACGTAATTCTTTTTGCCGACGTCGATCTGATCGATGATGTCATCGGCCAGGGCCGATCCACCAACGATCAAGAGCAAGGCGGTCAATGCCGAAACACGTCTATGCATGGCAACTCCTCGTCCTCTGCACCCCAGCATCCAAAACCCGATTTTGCTGGATGTGCGTGATGACAAGCTAGTTATTCAACTTATGGATGACAATCCTCATCATCGACGAATTTGTCCGTGCCCCGGGCTGGCCCTCTCACCGGCAGCGCATATCCTGCCAGGCTCACATGGCCGTGCCCGACGGCGTAAAGAGGCTTGACCGCACCTCATTCCGGCGTAATGTGCGACATTATAGCCAGACGATCCTCACGGGAGAGATCGCAGTCGGTGACGATGTCGCCGAAGACGGCGCCGAAGGAGCAACCGCCCCGGAAACTCTCAGGCATCGGGACCGTGGGAAGATGGCACTCTGGAGAGTGAGATCCATGCCGGCTCGCCGGCCTGGTATTTCCACCGAAGGGGAAGACTGGCGGGTCGATCAACATGCCCGGAGCGCCGGTTAATCTCTCAGGTTCGGGACAGAGGGGGCTTTTGAGCGGACATCGAGACGTCCGGAGCCTCCTTGGTGGAGAACCGAATCTGTGACCAATCCGACTGCCTTGCCGAGCAAAGCCGTTCCCAAATCCACCCCGCTCCTCGATCTCCATGTCGAGCTGCACGGCAAGATCGTCGATTTTGCCGGCTGGTCCCTGCCCGTGCAGTTTGCCGGCATCATGGCCGAGCATCGGCATTGCCGCGAGAAAGCCGGGCTGTTCGACGTGTCCCATATGGGTCAGGTCATCATCCATGGCGAGAGGGCGGCCACCGCCTTCGAACGTCTGGTTCCCGGCAATATCGAGGGCCTGAAGGCCGGCCATGCGCGCTACACCGTCTTCACCAATGATGAGGGCGGCGTTCTCGACGATCTGATCGTGAGCCGGATCGAGGGCGGGCTTTTCGTGGTGGTGAATGCAGGCTGCAGGGACGCCGATATCGCGCATATGCGCGCAGCCCTCGAACCCGGGCACAAGGTTGAGGAGCTTGCCGAGCAGGCCCTCATGGCTCTTCAAGGTCCGGCTGCCGTTGGTGTCCTGGACGGTCACGCGCCCTCGGCGTCCGACCTTCAGTTCATGCAGACGATGGAAGCTGTGATCGACGGCATGAGCTGCCGGATCTCCAGGCTTGGCTATACCGGCGAGGACGGGTTCGAGATCTCGGTCGCAGCAGCCGACGCAGAGCGCTTGGCGCGGCTGCTTTTGGCCCACAAAGATGTCGCGCCCATTGGCCTGGGAGCACGGGATTCGCTCCGCCTCGAAGCCGGGCTTTGCCTTTACGGTCATGAGCTTTCGCCGGAGACGACACCGGTTGAAGCCGGGTTGGGCTTTGCCATCGGCAAGCGCCGGCGCGAAACCGGGGGCTTTCCGGGTGCCGAGATCATCCTCGAGCAGCTCGAAGCCGGTCCTCAAAGGAAACTCGTCGGCCTTCGTCCCGTCGGCCGGGCACCCGCCCGCGAAAACACCGACATTCAGGACATGGCCGGTGAACTGATTGGCTATGTCACCAGCGGCGGCTTCGGGCCGAGCGTGAACGCGCCCATATCGATGGGCTACGTTCGAAGTGATCACGCCAAGCCAGGCATGACGGTGAAACTCATGATCCGCGGCAAGCCTCATGATGCCGAGGTGGCTGCGCTGCCCTTCGTCCCCCATCGTTATCACCGTTGATCCTCCAGGAGACCCCATCATGACCACCATGTTGTACACCAAAGAGCATGAATGGCTGCGCATCGACGACAGCGTCGCCACGGTCGGCATCAGCGACCACGCGCAAGAGCAGTTGGGCGAGATCGTCTTTGTCGACCTGCCGGAAATCGGCAAGCAGGTGAGTCAAAATGACGACATGGCGGTGGTCGAAAGCGTGAAGGCGGCGAGCGACGTGTTTGCGCCGATCAGCGGCGAGGTGGTCGAGGTGAATGACACGCTCGCGGACCAGCCGGCGCAGGTGAACGACAGCCCGGAAGACAAGGGCTGGTTCTGCAGGCTGAAGATCGCCAATCCCAACGAACTCGACGACCTCATGGACGTCGATGCCTATAAGAACTTCCTCGAAACCATAAGCTAGTGGTGCGGTTGGTGCGATTGCAACGGGTGGTGCGATCACGGTGCGTGGTGCCACGAGTACCCAACGAGATGAAACGCTTCGCCCCCTGGGATGATGATGGAAAAAAACGGAGAGCGGACCATGGCCGATATCGCCAACAAGCTGGCTGAGTTTGAGCTGAACGATGCCTTCGCGCGGCGCCATATCGGCCCCGATCAAGACGAAATCCAGGCGATGCTGGACGTGGTGGGTGCGACCTCGCTCGATGATTTGATCATCAAGGCGACGCCGGAGACGATCAGAAGCGAAAGGCCGCTCGATCTGAAGCCTGCCATGGCCGAACATGAAGCCCTCGATGCGCTCAACGCGATGGCTGAGGACAATACCGTCAATACGTCGATGATCGGCATGGGCTATTACGGCACGATCACGCCGGGGGTGATCTTGCGCAATGTTCTGGAAAACCCGGGCTGGTACACAGCTTATACGCCTTACCAGGCCGAGGTCAGTCAAGGACGCCTGGAAGCGCTTTTGAACTTTCAGCAGATGATCGCCGACCTCACGGGTCTCGAACTCGCCAACGCGTCACTTCTGGACGAGGCGACGGCGGCGGCCGAAGCCATGGCGATGGCGAAAAGGGTTGCCAAATCCAAGGCGAACATCTTTTTCGTCGATGCCGACTGCCACCCGCAGACGCTTGCCGTCTTGAAAACCAGGGCTGATGCCTTCGGCTTCGAGGTCGCCACCGGTGATCCGGTTGACGATTTGGCGCCCGAGGCTGTCTTCGGCGCTCTGCTGCATTATCCCGGGTCCAGCGGGGAGGTCCGGGACTTCGGCGGCGTGATCGAAAAGCTGAAGGCAGCGGGTGCTCTTTCGATCATGGCGACCGATCTGTTGAGCCTTGCCTTGCTCAAGACCCCAGGTGAACTTGGCGCCGATGTCGCCATCGGCAGCGCCCAGCGTTTCGGCGTGCCCATGGGCTATGGCGGACCTCACGCCGCGTTTTTTGCCACCCATGACACCTACAAGCGCGCCATTCCCGGACGCATCATCGGTGTGTCGGTCGACGTCCGTGGCCGCACCGCCTTTCGCATGGCGCTGCAGACCCGCGAGCAGCATATCCGCCGCGAGAAAGCGACCAGCAATATCTGCACGGCGCAGGTGCTCCTTGCCATCATCGCCTCGTTCTACGCGGTTTATCACGGTGCCGACGGCATCAGGCGGATCGCAGGCCGGGTCCATCGTCTGACGGCGATCCTTGCCGAGGGTCTCCGCCGTCAGGGCGTCGATGTCGAAACCAGCGCCTTTTTCGATACGATCACGGTGCACGTCCCAGGCCAGGCCAAAAACCTTCTTACCAACGCCGAGGCCGCTGGTCTCAATCTTCGCCTCATCGATCATGACCGCCTTGGTATTTCTTTGGACGAGACGACGACCCGAGGCCATCTGGCCACACTTTGGCAGGTTTTCGGTAGCGCCAATGCTACCTTGGACCTGGTGCATGCGATCGACCGGGACGCGTCCGACCCGCTCCGAGTTCGAGCAGCACCGCACCACCAGCTTCCTCGATCACCCGGTCTTCAGCCTCTATCGCAGTGAAACCGAGATGCTGCGTTATCTTCGAAAGCTGCAGTTGAAGGATCTGGCGCTGGATCGCACCATGATCCCGCTCGGCTCGTGCACCATGAAGCTCAACGCCACTGCCGAGATGATACCGATCACTTGGCCCGGTTTTTCGGACCTGCACCCCTTCTGTCCGGCCAACCAGGCTTTGGGTTACAAGAAGCTCTTCGGCGAGCTTGAGCGTCAGCTCGCCGAGATCACCGGCTTCGATGCAGTGTCGCTGCAGCCCAATGCCGGCAGCCAGGGTGAATATGCCGGGCTATTGACCATCCGCGCTTTTCACCGGGCTCGCGGCGAAGGCGAACGCCATGTTTGCCTAATCCCGTCCTCCGCCCATGGCACCAACCCTGCGAGCGCTCAAATGGCGGGCATGCGCGTGGTGGTGGTCGGCTGCGATGAGGCCGGCAACGTCGACCTTGACGACCTTCGGGCCAAGGTTGCCGCACATGAAGAAAACCTCGCTGCGCTGATGATCACCTATCCCTCGACTCATGGCGTGTTCGAAAGCTCGATCCGCGAGATCTGTGAGATCATCCATGACCATGGCGGGCAGGTCTATCTCGATGGTGCCAATCTGAACGCCATGGTCGGTATCAGCCGGCCAGGCGAGCTTGGCGCCGATGTCTGCCATCTGAACCTGCACAAGACGTTTTGCATTCCCCATGGCGGCGGCGGTCCAGGCATGGGCCCGATCGGTGTGAAAGCGCATCTGGCGCCTTATCTCCCGGAGCACGCGGTGATAGGCGACGTCAATCCGCGCGCCGCAGGCGGCGGAACGATCGGGCAGGTGTCGGCGGGGCCGTGGGGATCGCCTTCGATCCTGCCGATCTCCTATGCCTATATTGCGATGATGGGGCCGGATGGGCTGCGTAAAGCCACCCAAGTCGCGATCTTGAACGCTAACTACATCGCCAAGCGCTTAAGCCATCATTTCCCGATCGTCTATACCGGCCAAAACGGCCTGGTCGCCCATGAATGCATCATCGATTTGCGCGATATCAAGCATGAGGTCGGCATCGGCGTTGAGGATGTCGCGAAACGTCTGGTCGATTTTGGCATCCATGCTCCCACCATGTCCTGGCCGGTACCGGAAACGATGATGATCGAGCCGACCGAAAGCGAAGCGAAAGACGAGATCGATCGTTTCTGCGAGGCGATGATCGCGATCCGCGATGAGATCCGGGCCATCGCAAACGGCAAACTCGACAAAGACGACAATCCTTTGAAAAACGCTCCCCACACTGCCGATCAGCTTCTTGATGATTGGCCGCACCCCTACCCGAAAGACCAGGCGTTCTTTCCAGGGAAAAGCAGCCTGACCGACAAATACTGGCCGCCGGTCAACCGCGTCGACAACGTCCAGGGCGACCGCAATCTCGTCTGCAGCTGCCCCCCGCTCGAAGCCTACCAGGACGCCGCCGACTGAACGCAGCGGAACGCGGCGCGCGTCATCTCTGGTCGTCTCTTGGGGACGAGGCTGGGAAGCGCTCTGCAGCGCATCATCGGCTTGGCGTCCTATAAAAAACCTTGCATGTTCAAAAAGAACTATTATTCTAGTTATATCGTGGTGATATGCTGGAGCCGATGATGATCGAACTCGAGGAAGCTGCGCAAGGGTTTGCCGCCGTCGGGTCGGAGCCCAGGCTCGACGTTCTGCTTTCCTTGGTCCGCGCAGGTCCAGAAGGCCTGTCTGTTGGCGATGTTCAAGAAAAACTTGATCTGCCCGCCTCCACGCTTGCGCACCATCTGCGCTTTCTCGCCGCTGCCGGGCTGATCGAGCAGGAAAAGCGGGGCCGCGTGGTGCGTAATCGAGCGGCTTTCCATCGGATCGAGGCGCTTGCCACATTCCTGTTGAAAGAATGCTGCAGCGAGGCGGCTGTTCCCCACCAGATGGGCGAAGGGCATCATCATCGACCTGCCGGGAGCCTCTCATGACCGATATCGGGTTAACAGCACCTGCCTTCTGGCGCCGCAGCCTTGACGGGGTGCGATCAGTCTGGGGGCTGATCGGGCTTATTGTGGCTGGTCTCTTGGTGGTCGATCCTGGCAATGTTCGAGACATCGTCACCATTGCCGTCACCGCGCTACTTGGCACCGCGCCCTACATACTCGTCGCCGTCCTCCTGCTCGCCTGGCTGAAAGCCAGCGGGGCGGAGACGATGATCGCCCGCGTGTTCGAAGGGCGGGAGACCCGGATGATCTTCCTGGCTGCCCTGTTCGGCGGGCTTGCCCCGTTCTGCTCGTGCGAAGTCATCCCTTTCATCGCAGGCTTGCTGGCGCTGGGTGCGCCGCTTTCCGCGGTCATGGCGTTTTGGCTCTCCTCTCCTCTGATCGATCCGCCGACTTTCTTTATCACCGCCTCGGCGCTTGGCTGGGATTTCGCTATCGGCAAGATGGTCGGCGCTGTCGCCGTCGGGCTGATGGGCGGGTTCCTGATCCGTGTTCTGATCAGCCAGGGCCTGTTTGCCGATCCGCTCAAGGTGCGCGAGGCGGGAGGTTCCTGTTGCTCAAAGGCTTCGCCGTTCGAGGGTCAGCCGGTCTGGCCTTTTTGGAACGAGGAAGTGCGAGTTCAGAGGTTCAAGGAGCAGGCGCTTTTGAATGGTTTTTTTCTCTTGAAATGGCTGACCTTCGCCTATCTGCTGCAAGGCCTCCTGGTCACCTATGTTCCAGCGGACCTCATCGGGGCCGCGGTCGGTGGCGAAGGGCTGATGCCGATCATCGTCGGCGCTCTGGTCGGCGCACCCGCTTATCTCAACAGCTACGCCGCGCCGCCTCTGGTGGCCGGGCTGATGGAACAGGGCATGACGGCCGGTGCCGGCATGGCGTTCATGATGGCGGGCGCTGTCAGCTGCATCCCGGCGATGGCGGCGGTCTGGTCTCTGGTCAAGGCGCCGGTCTTTGCCGCCTATGTCGTGTTCGGCATCGGCGGCGCCATCCTGGTCGGGATCGCTTTCAGCCAGGTTTGACGGCAGCGTTGCCACCGGATGAGGGGTGTGTTCCGGCCCCGCCAAAAAAGGACTATTGTTGATCGGCTGATCCGTCTTGAGAGGAGCCACCGATGAACGATCGCCCCGAGACCGGCCCCGTCATCGCGAAAAGCCGGGCCAAGTACAATGAGGGCTACATGCCCGGCTTCGGCAACGACTTCGAGACCGAAGCCCTCGAAGGCGCTTTGCCCATTGGCCAGAATTCGCCGCAGCGCTGTCCTTACGGACTCTATGCCGAACAGCTCTCCGGTTCGCCGTTCACGGCACCCAGGGTCTCGAATCAGCGTTCCTGGCTCTACCGCATGCGCCCGACCGTGCAGCATATCGGCGATTTCTCGGCCCTTGATCTGCCTCATTTCCGATCAGCGCCAACCATCGATGAAAGCCGGCTGCCGCTTGCCCCGCTACGCTGGGGCCCGACGCCGATCACGGATGAAAAGCTAGATTTTCTGACGGGCATGCGCACCATCTCGACCGGCGGTGACGTGTTCACCCAGATCGGATTTGCGATCCACGTCTACACCATCACCTCGAGCATGGAGGATGCCTACTTCTACAATGCCGACGGCGAAATGCTGGTGGTGCCGGAAATCGGCTCGCTGCGCTTCTTTACCGAATTCGGCGTCATCGACATTGCTCCCGGCGAGATTGCGGTCTTGCCGCGCGGGGTGAAATTCACCGTGGAGCTTACCAGCGCCAATGCTGCCCGCGGCTATATCTGCGAGAATTACGGGGCCAAGTTCACCTGCCCGGAACGGGGCCCGATCGGTGCCAATTGCCTTGCCAATCGGCGGGATTTTCTAACGCCGGTTGCCGCCTATGAACAAAAGGAGGGTGTGACCTGTCAGATGATCGTGAAGTGGTGCGGCGCGTTTCAGACCACCGAGATCGATCATTCGCCCCTGGATGTGGTGGCCTGGCATGGCAATTATGCGCCCTACAAGTACAATCTCCGCCATTTCTCGCCGGTGGGTCCGGTGCTGAACGATCACGCCGATCCTTCGATCTTCACGGTGCTAACCGCACCGCTCAGCGAGCCAGGGACCGCCAATATCGACTTCGTGATTTTCCCGCCGCGCTGGCTGGTGGCCGAAGAAAGCTTCAGGCCGCCTTGGTATCACATGAACATCATGTCCGAATTCATGGGACTGATCGAAGGGGTTTATGATGCCAAACCCGAAGGCTTCGTTCCCGGCGGCATGAGCCTGCATAACTCGATGCTGCCCCATGGGCCCGACACCGAAGCGTTTTACCGGGCATCGCTAAAGAAGCTCGAGCCGGAAAAGCTGGACAACACCCTTGCCTTCATGTTCGAAACACGCTTTCCGCAGCAACTTACGCGCTATGCTGCGCAGTTGCCGACCCTGCAGGTGAGATATCCCGATGTCTGGAAGGGGCTGAAGAACCATTTCGATCCGAAGCGGAAGGACTGGACCGGCGCGACCGGTTCGTAAGTCCTCTAAGCGCGGCGGCTGAAGGCAAGCCAGAGACCGCCGCCGATCAAAAAGCTGCCGCTGATGCGCTCAAGATAACGTAACTTGTTCCCGGTCAGCCAGTTGCCGGCGCGGCCGGCGGCGAAGGCATAGCCGCTATCCAGCACCGTCGCGGTAATCATGAAAACTGAGCCGAGGAACAGGGTCTGACCAAGCGCATCGCCCGTCGGGTCGATGAATTGCGGGATGAACGCGCCGAAGAACAAAAGCGCCTTCGGGTTCGACCAGATTACCAAGAGCCCCTGCCAGAAGAAGTTTTTTCGGCTTGGACTGTTGGTTTGAGCGGTGCCGAGCTTTCCATCCGAGCGCCAGAGCTTGATGCCAAGCCAGATCAGATAGGCAGCACCGAGCAAGCGCACCCAATCAAAGACCACTCCTAGATGATCGATGATGGTGGAGAGCCCCGCTGCCAGAACCACGGTCATCACCAGGAGGCCAGCCTGTGTACCCGCGACGCTCAAGAGCCCTGCCTTGGTGCCGTGCCGAAGGCTGTTGGCGATGATCACGGTGACATTCGGGCCTGGCACGATGACGATGGCGATGCAGGCGGCGATAAAGGTCAGGAGCGTTTCGATCGGTAACATGACTGTCCGGCTTCCTTCGCTCAGTGAGCCAGAATCTGGCTGAGAAAACGCTTGGTCCTCTCATTGCTCGGGTTCGAAAAAAATGCGCTCGGCGTCCCGACTTCGACGATTTCGCCCTGGTCCATGAACACCATCTTGTCGGCGACCTTCTTGGCGAAGCCCATCTCGTGGGTAACGCAGACCATGGTCATGCCTTCCTCGGCAAGCTCGATCATCACATCCAGGACTTCCTTGATCATTTCCGGATCAAGCGCGGAGGTCGGCTCGTCGAACAGCATGATTTTGGGCTGCATGCAGAGGGACCGGGCAATGGCGACCCTCTGCTGCTGCCCGCCGGAAAGCTGGGCCGGATACTTGTCCGCCTGCTCGGGAATACGCACCCGTTCCAGATATTTTCTGGCGGTGGCTTCGGCCTCCGCTCTCGGCAGCTTGCGGGCGCGGATCGGGGCAAGCATGAGGTTGTCGAGCACGGTCAGATGCGGGAACAGATTGAATTGCTGAAAGACCATGCCGACCTCGCGCCTGACGGCGGTGATGTTCTTGACATCGTCGTTCAGCTCCATGCCGTCGACCACGACCCGGCCCTCGTCATGGCGTTCCAGTTGATTGACGCAGCGAATGAGGGTGGATTTGCCCGAGCCCGACGGACCGCAAACCACCACGCGCTCGCCAAGCTCGACGCTGAAGTCGACCTGTTTCAGGGCCGAGAAATCGCCAAATCGCTTGGTGACCTTGTCAAGCACGATGATCGGTTCAGATTTGCTCATGGCCGGGGCCAGCCTTGGTCGGATTTGTTCATTGGTCTCATGATGATCTCATGCCGGTGAGAGAAAGGGCGGAGCGCTAGACAGCTTCAGAGGACTAGGACAAACTCTAAGCCAGGCCCGAGCCTTGGTAAATCACAAGCGACCAGGAACGCTTCCGTTGACTGACCAGACCTATGACGTTTTCATCGATGCGCGCGGGCTTGCCTGCCCGATGCCGCTGATCAAGACCAGGCAGGCGCTGATGGTGGTTGAGCCTGGCGCCACGATCTGTGTTCTCGCTACTGATCCAACGTCGGAGCGTGATTTCGACATGTTCGTCGATGCGACCGGCCATAAGTTGCTGCGCCGGGGCAAGGAAGGCGAGGTTTTCTTGTATGTGATCGAGAAGGTTGCTGCCGCCGAGTTGGCCTAGGGCACCAACACGTGCAGAAAGGTCAGTTGACGATGCGCGATCTCTTTGGGTCATGCATTGGGGGTGCGCGTGAGATGACATCTGAAGGCGACCTCTCGGAAAAAGTGACCAGCCCTTCTGATATCCAGGCATTCTTCAAGGCGCAGGGAAAGACCGTTCTGACGTTTCTCGGATTTTCCGGCTCCGGCTATGAAGAGCCCGACAGGATGCTGGCGGTAGCGTCCAGAGAGCTGGATCGTTTCGATTCAAGGACGACGATCGTCAATAGCGGGGCGACGCCGGACGGCATCGGTTGCCTCTACGAACTCGCCAAGGACCGGGGCTTCATGACCACCGGCATCATCTCGAGCGAGGCGATCAGGCATCGAGTACCGCTCTCGCCCTTCGTTGATCATGTGTTCTTTGTCGGGGATGCGACATGGGGAGGCTTTTTGGAAGGCAGCGAACAGCTGTCGCCGACCTCGACGGCCGTGGTGACCGTAAGCGATGTCATGGTCGCCATCGGCGGCGGCAGGGCCGCCCGTGACGAACTCCTGGCGGCAAGGCGCTGGGGCAAGGACATCACGTTCATCCAGGTCGACATGGACCACCGAAAAGCAAAGGAAAAGGCCCGAAAAAAGGGAGAGCCCGAACCAACGGATTTTCGAGGGGCAGCTTCAGCCTTGTTTGCCCCGGATGCGCCGGCCTAGTGGTGCGAGCACAACGCAAGGCTGCTTTCGAGACAAATTCAACCGCTTTGTTTTAACGATTATTTTTCCGCTGGTGCATCACATGCGGTGGACATTCCACTAGCTCATGGCTTTCACGGCGTCGAGCACCTCCTCGACATGGCCGGGAACTTTGACTTTTCGCCAGACCTTCCGGATGACGCCATCGCCATCCACCAAAAAGGTCGAGCGGTCCGTTCCCAGGTACTTCTTGCCGTACATGCTCTTTTCGACCCAGGAGCCGAGGGCGCTTGACCCCAGCCGCGTGATGGCCCGCGGGCTCTGGCCGGTGACGTCCTGCCCGGCAAAAAACACCTGGCCGGCGTCGGCCTTCAGGTAACCGGTGCAGATGTTGATGAAGGTGGTCTTGCCGGCACCGTTCTGGCCGACCACCGCCAGGCGTTCACCTGGGGCGAGGTCGAAGTCGATGGCATCGGCCGCGACCACGCCGCCGAAGGCCAGCGACAGGCCGCGGGTGCTGAGCAGCCGCCGTCATGGCCGGACTCCACGCAGCCGTTTCTCGAACAGCCCGAAGATGCCCGTGGGCGCCACGAACACCATCACGATCAGCACCAGGCCCAGCACCAGCTGCCAGGCACCGGTGAGCAACGCCGCGGCGTAGAGCTTGACGAACTCGAACACAAACGCGCCGATGAAGGCCCCCAGCGCATGGCCCGAACCGCCCAGGATGGCGATGAACACGATCTCGCCCAGCGCACCCAGTAGCCCATCTCCGGTGTCACCAGGCCCTGGGTCAGCGCAAACACGCTGCCGCCCAGGCCGCACAAGGTGGCCGACAGCACATAGCCGCCCCAGAACACCCGCTTGGCCGAGATGCCCAGGTACTCCAGCCGTGTTTCGTTGGTCTTGATCGCCGCCAGTGCCTGGCCGCTGATCGGGTTGCTCGCACTGGTAGAACACCCGGAAGAGGTTTGGGCCATAACCTTTACCCGCAAGGCTGCTGCTGAAATGCGTCGTCGGGTCTATGCTGCACTTGAAGATGCCATGGGTCCGGCACCGCAAGCACCACATAAGCTTCGCACCTGGGAACTTGCCGTTGCCGTGGTGGAGCGTGATCAGAAGCTTGGCTGGGAACTCAGCTATAACCCAAACCGCCTGCAGATTTTTACCATCGACAGCGTGTGTTCCAAGCTGGTGCGCCAGATGCCGATACTCTCGGGGTTTGGTACCGTGCCCAGCATTGCCAACTTTCCGGAGCGACTGTATATCCTGGCCTCCAGGCACACCTTGCAAAGTCTCTATGACGGTGGCGAAGAGTCGGTCTATGTGCAGATACTGCTGTCACATCTTGACAACAATTCGGAACTGGCTGAAAACCTGTTGTCCAGAATGCTGGCGGGCCGGGATCGCTGGTTACCTGATGTTACCGATGGCGGGCCGACCGAAATTTCGCGCTCGGCGCTGGAAGAGGCGTTGTCCTACTCGGTTAATTCCTGGTTGCGCAAGCTCGATCATTCTTTGCCAAATATGCTGGCCGACGAACTCATTGATGTGGTCGCCTACGCGGCCAGACATGAGTTACCGTCCGACTCCGATATTCGTCACTGCCGCAATATCGATGCCCTGCCAAAGGCCAGCGAACAGCAGTTACCGCAGTGGCTTGGGATACGCGAATTGTTATTGCTGAAAAACAATGGACTGCTGCGTAAAACGGTGACCGTCAACCAGGGTTTCCCGGCACCGTCTTCCACCAGGTTCATCGAAGACAAAGCACTGCGCAAGAATGAAACTGCGTGCCGAAGCGCTCCTTCGAAGTTGCACGACTATCCGGATTTTGTGGATGCGCTGGCCCAGATTGGTGATCTGCCGGAGACGCGTTATACCTACGATCAGTGGAAAGTGTTTCTGGCTTTACAACACCTGCTCAAACTGGCTGTCGCGCATTTGAAAGTCCTGTTTCAGGAAATCGGCGAAGTCGATTACA